>JAPHRE010000061.1 GCA_026195905.1 Pseudopelagicola sp.
CCCAAGATGCGGCCCAAGACACCCCGGATCAGCGTCTAAGGCGTAGCCAAGCCCCTTTTTCCGCGTTATAGCGGCCTGAGACGACGCCAAGAACGGAGCCCGAAAATGGCCGAACCCGAGCTGCCTCAAATCTACCTCATTACACCGCCCGAGATCGAACTCGGCCGCTTCCCCGATCAGCTCGCCCGCGTCCTCGATTCGACCGAGATCGCCTGCGTGCGTCTGGCGCTGGCAACGCAGGATGAAGATCGCATTTCGCGCGCCGCCGATGCCCTGCGCGATGTGACCCATGCCCGTGATGTGGCACTGGTTATTTGCGAACATGTCATGCTTGCCGAACGGCTGGGCCTTGATGGTGTGCATCTGACCGATGCGGCCCGCTCGGTGCGCAAGGTGCGCAAGGATCTTGGCGATGATGCGATTGTCGGTGCCTTTTGTGGCACCTCGCGCCATGATGGTATGGGCGCAGGCGAAGCCGGGGCCGATTACGTGTCTTTTGGCCCGGTCGGCACAACGCCCCTTGGCGACGGAAGCCGGGCGGAACATGACCTTTTTGAATGGTGGTCGGCGATGATTGAATTGCCGGTCGTCGCGGAAGGCGCGCTGGATATCGACACCATCCGCACCCTCGCCCCCGTAACCGATTTCTTCGGCATCGGAGAAGAAATCTGGCGCACGGACGACCCGGTCGCTCAATTGGCAACCTTCCGGGCCGCCTTCGGCTAATCCCACCGCATAGAAAGCGTTCATGGCTCATGATCCGGACATCCTTTGCATCGGTTCCGTTCTATGGGACGTGATTGGCCGCGCGCCACTGCATCAGCGCAAAGGGAGCGACGTGCCGGGCCGTATTATTCGCCTGCCCGGCGGCGTTGCCATGAATATTGCCATGACCCTGTCGCACTTTGGCCTGCGGCCCGGTCTTTTGTCGGCTGTTGGACGCGACCGGGAGGGCGAAGAGCTTATGGCGGTGGCGCGTGCGATGAATATGGTCACGGATCATGTCTATCGCTCGGATGACCTTCCGACCGATCAATATATGGCCATCGAAGATACCAGCGGTCTGGTTGCAGCGATTGCGGATGCTCATTCGCTTGAGGCGGCGGGCGACAAGATCCTGCGCCCGCTTGCCAATGGCATCCTGGGCAGCGCAAATGCGCCCTATCGCGGGCTGATCGCGCTTGATGGAAACCTGACGCTTGAACGCCTCGACCATATCGCTTCGGATGCGCTTTTTGCGGCGGCGGACCTACGGGTCGCTCCCGCCAGCCCCGGCAAGGCGACCCGCCTGCGGCCTTTTCTGTTGCATGGACGCGGGACGCTCTATGTCAATCTCGAAGAGGCTGGACTGCTCTGCGAGAGTGTTTTTGAAACGTCGAAGGACGCGGCCACCGCCCTTGTTGCACATGGCGCGCAGCGGGCGTTGGTAACGGATGGCGCGAACCCGACCTGCGATGCCACCGCTCAAGGCGCGGTGCGCCTGAAACCGCAGGAGGTGTGTGTCACCCGTGTGACCGGCGCAGGCGACACCTTCATGGCCGCCCATATCGCCGCCGAAGCCACCGGGGCAAACCGGGAAGATGCTCTCGCGCGCGCCCTCACCGCCGCCGCACATTACGTCTCTGGAGGCGAGCCCGAATGATACGTCCGCACTATTCCAAAGACGTTGCAGAGGCCCGCGAGTCCGGCGCGCCCCTCGTCGCGCTTGAAAGCACGATCATCACCCACGGCATGCCGTGGCCGCAAAACCTTGAGGTGGCACAACAGGTCGAGGCCGAAATCCGCGCTCATGGGGCCACACCTGCGACAATCGCCGTGCTTGATGGCACGCTTCATGTCGGGCTTGACCCTGCCCAGCTTGAAACCCTCGCAAAAACAGCCGATGCCGCCAAGCTCTCGCGCGCCGACCTCGCGGTCTGCATGGCCGAGGGGCGCACCGGCGCGACCACTGTCGCGGCCACCATGATCGCCGCCCATCTCGCCGGGATCGACGTGTTTGCCACGGGCGGCATTGGTGGTGTGCATCAAGGGGCCGAGCAGAGCTTTGACATCTCCGCCGACCTAGCCGAACTTGCCCAAACGCCCGTCACCGTCGTCTGCGCCGGGGCCAAGGCTATTCTCGACCTCGCCAAAACACTGGAAGTTCTCGAAACCAACGGCGTGCCGGTGATCGCCTATGGGCAGGATCACTTTCCCGCGTTCTGGTCCGCGACCTCCTCGCTTCCGGCCCCTTTGCGAATGGACGATCCGGCCATGATGGCGCGCGCGCACCTGATGCGCGGCGCACTTGGCCTTGCGGGCGGGCAGTTGATTGCCAACCCGATCCCGCGCAAGGCCGAAATCCCATCCGAGATCATCACCCCGCTGATTGCGCAAGCCAACCATGAGGCCAAGATCCAGGGCATGACCGGCAAAGCGGTCACGCCCTTCCTCCTGTCGCGTCTGTTTGAGCTGACAGAGGGGCGGTCGCTCAAAGCCAATATCGCCCTCGTGCTCAACAACGCGCGATTGGCGGCAAATATTGCCCGCGAAATCACCGACCAGCGGAAAAGCACCACACCATAGCGCGTCACCCGTTGATCCCGTGCGCAACAGCGCCTAATTATGCGGGGTAGTATCGGCGGACCAACTCATGACAACTCCCTTCGGCGACGACCCTCATCCAGTGCGCAAGCCTGGCCTCTTCGCGGGGCTGCGGGCCTCGTTCTTTACGGGCATCGTCGTCATCGCCCCGGTGAGCCTGACCATTTGGCTCATCTGGACCATGACGGGATGGGTCGATGGTTTCGTGTTGCCGCTTGTGCCGAACCGGTTCAACCCAGAGCAATATATCGGCATCAACCTGCGCGGTATCGGGCTGATCATCTTCTTCTTGTTTACGATTGTGGTCGGCTGGATCGCCAAGGGTCTGATCGGACGGTCCCTGATCCGCTTTGCCGAAAGCCTCGTGGACCGTATGCCGGTCGTGCGTACCATCTATTCGGGTGCAAAACAAATCGCGGAAACCGTCTTTGCCCAGTCCGAACGCAACTTCGAAAAGGCCTGCCTGATCGAATACCCTCGTCGCGGCATATGGGCCATCGGGTTTATCTCGACCGAGGCCAAGGGCGAAATCGCCCGCCATGCGCATGGAGATGGCCAGATGGTCAGCGTCTTTGTGCCCACGACGCCCAACCCGACCTCGGGATTCCTCTTGTTCTTTCCGCGCCATGATGTGATCGAGCTGGACATGTCGGTCGAGGACGCGGCCAAGCTGGTGATTTCGGCGGGGCTTGTGTATCCAAACGCCAAAGACCCAAGCCGTCCGCCCGCCGGACAGGCCTAAGCGAACATCGCCTGTAGGTCGACTGACCCACGTTTGCCCAAATCGTCTTTATGCGCGTCAAGGAAAGCCGTTGCCGCGGCCTTTCCGGCCTCTTTAAGTTCGGCAAGGATATAGGGCGTCGGCATGGCTTTCGTCGCCACCGAAAGATCATTCATAAGCGCATCATCAGAGATCATGTGCACCTTGACGTTCTTCATCTCGCCCTCCCGGATCGCGCCAGACGCGATCAGGCGCTGCACAAAGGACACGGATCGCAACTCCCCAAGCAGCGCCGCGTTAAAGCTGATCTCGTTGATCCGGCTCTGAATCTGCTGCGGCGTGACGGGCTTATCACTGCGCTCAAGCGGGTTGATATTGATGATCACAACATCATCGGGCAAGCCCTTGTCATAAAGCGGAAAAAGCGCCGGATTGCCAGTATAGCCCCCGTCCCAATAGGCGTCTGTCTCGCCTGTATCCGGGTCGGTGATCTCGACCGCCTGAAACATCGTCGGCAAGCAAGCTGATGCAAGAACGGCATTCGTAGTGATCGAATCGCCTGTAAAGACCCGTGCCTTGCCAGTGCGCACATTGGTGGCACAGATAAAGAGCCTCGGCCCCTGCTCGGCACAGACCTCGTCATAGTCAAATGCATCCACCACGGAACGCAGCGGATTGCTATAAAGCGGACCATAGGCATAGGGCGACACGATCCGAGCCATCGTTTCCGCCACCGAATATTGAAGCGAATATTCAAGCGCCCGCGCCACATTCGCCGCGCCAGGGCCGAAATTGGTCATCCAGTTGACGAGGCGAATATCGCCAATCGCCCCCATGCGCCGCCAAAGCGCGTCGAGATTGGCAAGCGCGCCCTCCGCACCGCCCGAGAGCAAGCCCGATTTTACAGCCGCCCCATTGAGCGCCCCCGCCGAGGTGCCGGACATACCCGCAATCTCGATATCAGGGTCGCGCAAGAGCACATCAAGCACGCCCCAGGTAAACGCCCCATGCGCGCCGCCGCCCTGAAGGGCTAGGTTGATCCGCTTTTTATCTGCCACGGGCCTGCTCTTTCTGTGCTCAAGGGGTGCCAATCAAAGCGCGGTCCAGCCGCCGTCAACGCTGATCGTGGTGCCGGTGATCTGTGCCGCCGCATCCGAACAAAGAAAGACGGTCGTGCCGCCAAGCTGTTCCACGGTGGCGAATTCCTTCGACGGTTGACGCGTCAGCATCACGTTCTTCACCACCTCATCGCGCGTCATGTCATATTCGCGCATCGTGTCGGGAATCTGCGCCTCGACAAGAGGCGTCAGCACATAACCGGGACAAATCGCGTTACAGGTGATCGGCTCTTGCGCCGTCTCAAGCGCGACCGTCTTGCTCATGCCCACAACGCCATGCTTGGCCGCAACATAGGCCGCCTTATAAGGCGAGGCGGTCAACCCATGCGCCGAGGCGATGTTGACGATCCGTCCCCAGCCCCGCTTGCGCATATGCGGCAGCGCGGCGGCCATCGTATGAAAGTTGGAGTTCATATTGATCGCGATGATCGCGTCCCAGCGGTCTACCGGGAATTCATCAACCGGCGCCACATGCTGAATACCTGCATTATTGACGAGGATATCACAGCCCCCCGCCTGTTCGATCAGATTGCGACACTCGTCGCCCTTGGACATATCCGCTTTGATGTAACGGGCCGTGATGCCGAATTCCTTGCCGATCTCTTCTGCAAGCGCGTGGTCATCCTGCGAATCGGTAAAGGAGTTGAGAACCACATCCGCCCCGGCCTTTGCCAGTTCCCGTGCGATTCCAAGCCCGATCCCAGAGTTCGATCCGGTGATAATTGCGGTTTTCCCTGCGAGTGTCATGTGATGCCTCTTTCGTCTTGCGTTCGCCCATACCCTAACATGCTGCGTCCGCAAAATAAGGGAATTCGACGGTCATCCGTATTCTTACGGAGCTGCGCCCATCGCGCCCAGACCGCCCCCAGACTTCAGACCAAACCTCCGGCCAAAAAAAACCCCGGCACAAGGCCGGGGTATAGTCATTGAGGCAGGTTTCATACAGGCAAGAAACCTATCGAGCAGTGCCCCCTTTATAAGCAATCTAGCGCCGACCTCCAAGCCAAAAGTTTGAAATCACTGGAATCCCCGAGTAGCTTGAACCTCAATAAAAACAGAGCCGAGCGGGATTGTTCCGGATATGGAGCCAGTGAGTTTCCTTCAAACGCGGTGCAAAACCGCCGCCATCGCCCTTCTTTGCTTGGTCCGAGGCCTACACGCCGAGCCAAGCCACGGGATTGCCATGTATGGCGATCCGGCCTTGCCGCCTGGGTTTGAGTCCCTGCCTTACGCAAACCCCGATGCGCCCAAGGGGGGCAGAATCGTCACCGGCAACACCGGGGGATTCGATTCGCTGAACCCATTCGTGCGCAAAGGCACCGCCCCGTGGCAGCTGCGATTCTTCACCCACGAATCGCTTATGGGCCGAAGCTGGGACGAACCTTTTACCCTCTATGGCCTTTTGGCCGAAACGGTCGACACCGCGTCGGACCGCTCTTGGGTCGAATTTACCCTGCGCAGCGAGGCCCGTTTCTCTGACGGCACCCCCGTCACGGTCGAGGACGTGATCTGGTCGTTTGAGACGCTCGGCACGCGCGGGCACCCGCGCTACCTCTCGCTCTGGACCAAGATTGACAAGATCGAGGCCACCGGCCCGCGCACTGTGCGCCTGTCATTCAATACGCCGGATCGGGAATTGGCGCTCATTGCGGGGCTACGCCCGATCCTCCAAAAGGCGCAATGGCAGGACAAGGACATCACCGACACAGCCCTCGACGAGGTGCCGATTGGCTCTGCTCCCTATACGGTTGCCGATTTCGAGGCAGGGCGCCATGTGACCCTGCGCCGAGACCCCGACTATTGGGGCAAGGCTCTGCCGCTGCGCCAAGGCACCGCCAATTTTGACGAGATTCGCATTGATTTCTACGGCGACGGCGATGTCCTCTTCGAGGCCTTCAAAGCGGGCGAAATCGACTATTTTCGCGAATTCAACGCCGAGGCTTGGGCCAATCATTATGATTTCCCCGCCGTCGCCACAGGCGAGATCGTGAAATCGGAAATCCCGCATGGCAAACCGTCCGGCATCACCGGCTTGGTGATGAACACCCGCCGCGCGCCCTTTGATGACATCCGCGTGCGCGACGCGCTCCTGCATGCGTTCAACTTCGAATTTATCTCCGATACGCTCACCGGCGGACGCCAGCCGCGCATCACCTCGTATTTCTCCGGCTCGGCTCTCGCGATGCAAGACGGCCCCGCAAGTCCAGAGGTCGCCGCTCTGCTTGCACCCTACAGCGAGAGCCTCGCTCCCGATGCGCTCGACGGCTACACCCTCCCCGCCTCACAGGGCGGCGCCCGCAATCGCGGCAACCTGCGCAAAGCCATGCGCCTTTTGTCCGACGCGGGCTACGAGGTCCAGAACGGCACCATGACGGCCCCCGATGGCACGCCCCTCAGCTTTGAAATCCTGCTGCGCCAGGGCGACAAGCAGGACAAGGCCATCACCGATATCTATCGAAAATCGCTTGAGAAACTTGGTATTTTTGTCACTGTGACAGAGGTCGACAACGCACAATATACCCAGCGGATCAACGCCTTTGACTATGACATGACCGACTATCGCCGCGCGCTCTCGCTCTCACCCGGCAACGAACAGGCGCTCTATTGGGGAAGCGAGGCCGCCGCGCAGGAAGGCTCGCGCAATGTCCCCGGTATTCGATCTCCGGCAATCGACGCCATGATCGCCGCTCTTACAAATGCGCAATCGCCCGAAGCGTTCCAAACCGCGGCCCGCGCGCTTGACCGCGCCTTGACGACCGGGCGCTACGTGATCCCGATCTGGACCTACGCCGTGGGTCGCATCGCCCACGATCGCCGCCTGCACTACCCCGACCGCCTACCGCTTTATGGCGATGGCGTCGAATGGCTCCCTGGCGTCTGGTGGTCCGAAACGGAATGATCGCGCGCCACAAACCGAAGCCAAATCCCATCCTTTGAGCGCACCGTGAGATGGGCGACCGGAACCGGCGCGTCGCCCACGGCCTCGATACGGAACCGCCGCAGGATCATCGAAAGCAACAACGGCCCCTCAACCATCGCAAACCCCGCACCTGTGCAAACGCGTGGGCCTTGCGAAAACGGCATATAGGCATCGCGCGCGCACTGGCGGCCATTCTCCGTCTCCCAACGGGCCGGATCAAACCCATCCGGGTTCTCCCAAAGCCGTTGATGTCGGTGCAAATGCCACGGTGAAAGCACCATCTGGCTCCCCACCGCGATATCACGGTCGCGAAACCGCTCTGGGCAGGTATTTTCGCGCACCATCATCGGCACCGGCGGATAAAGCCGAAGCGCCTCCCGAAACACATCCCGGCTCACCCGTAGCTTTTTCATCACCGGGAACTCACATGCGCCCAAAACCTGCGCCTCTGCGGCAACCGCCTCCTGCCACTCCGGGTAGATTGCCATAAGATACAAGGTCCACGCCAGCGCCGAGGCGCTCGTCTCGTGCCCCGCCAGAAAGAAAATCGCCACCTGATCGACCATCTCTTCGGCGGTAAAGGTCTCGCCCGTCTGCGGATCAGGCGTGGTCATGATCTTTGTGGCAAGGTCATTGGGCGCTGTCCCGGCCTCAATCTCGGCCATGCGCGCCTCCGTTAGCTGCTTGATAAGCCCGCGAATGACTTTGGCCGACGCTTTGGTGCGCCGCCGATGAAACCGCGGCATCCATTTTGGCAACCGCACAAAAGCCGCGATATTGAGGATCGGCTGGCTGCGCTGATAGTCCCGGAACTCATCAAACACTTTCGCGGCAACCGCATTCTCAATCGGGATCGAAAACAGGGTGCGGAAAATCACATCTGCCGCCGCGTGGCTCGCCTCCGCCTCGATTTCCACCGCTGCATCGCTCATCCCCGCAAGCCGCGCCACCGTCGCCTCGCCCGCGTCCCACATCGCCGGAAACGTATCGCGCAGACGCCCGCCCTCGAACGCGGGATCAATAATGCGCCGCTGCTGCTTCCAGACCGCCCCATTTGTCAGGAATACCGAATTCCCCAACAAAGGCCGCAACCCCTCGCTGATCCGGCCACTTTTAGGGAAATCATCGGGCCGCTCCTTGAGCACCGTCTTGAGAAGCGACACATCGTTGATCAGATACGAGCGGAAAAACGGGGTGCGAAACTCGGCCATCCACGCCCGAAAAAGCCGCTCAGGCTGGGCTGACAAAATATCGGCCCGAAACAGCCGCAGGTATTTGAAAAGCGACACTTTCGCAGGCCGCGATGGCGGTTTGGGCGGCTCAGTCATGGCTGCATGTCCTGATATCTGTTGACCGGTGTCTCGATCCGGCTCTTGGAAGGCGAACGGCCCGCATATCGCTCCGCCAAGTTCATTGGTCCGGCCGTAATGCGGAAATAGTCATAGTCGCCGGGGCGGTCAAAGGCGCAAAGATACTGAAAATGCAGCCGAAAAAACCGCCAACGCAACTCTTTCCACCGTGCCGGGCTAAGGGTCTGGGTAAACGCTGCCGAGATCACCAAAGGCCAACGTTTCCCAACCTCGGGCGCAACCCCCGTGACGCTCACCGGATCGCAAAGCGCAAAAGCACAGCCATCTCCGGGCGCCGTGACATCAACCCACGTCACCGCATCGCACCCGCTCAGATAGGCCAAATCAGCTCGCAAGCGTTGAGCTTTAGGCAAGAACGACACCATCGGCACCACCTGCCCAAGCGACAGGAACCCAAGCGCCGGTCCCTCCTGCGGCACCCGCCCCGCCCGGCTTAGATCGGCCAGTATCGACACCGCCAGATGCGCCCCCGAGGAATGCCCAACGATCAAAACCTCATCATACGCTTCCTCAAGCGCCTGCGCGATGCGGTCGCCAAATTCTGCCATCCGCGCCTCAAGCTCGGGCGGGTTCGCCCCCTTCCAGCGCGCTGAATACGCATAGTCATGCATCAGGTAATAGGCGAAAAACTTGTTGTCCCTGCGCCGAAACCAATCGAGCACAAACGGCACAACCAAAAGCCCCGCCAGCCCAAACCATCCCGGCGCAACAAGCGCAATCAACCGCCCCACCCCATAGGCCAGCCCAAGCGCCACCAACAGCTGCACAATCAGGAACAAGACCGGATAAAGCGCCGCAATCACCGGCCCTTTGCGCAATTTCATCAACCGCCACAACGCGCCAGAGCCAATATAGGCCCAGGCCGTGCGCACAAGCTGGTGATAGGTGGCGGGGATGGAATTCGACATGCTGTCCCGCACGATATCAGACCACACAAGCACCTCGACATCGGTCTGAACCGCAGCGCCCTCTATGTCGCCTGCCACATGCCAGCCATACGCCCCGCCCGTTGTCTTGGGCGAAAGCGCAATATCATAGCCCGAAACCTGCGCCTGAGCGGCGCTTTCCTTGCGATAGAGTTCGCGATATCGGCGGGGATGAATAGGATCATACCCGGGAATGTAGAAAACCCGGCGACGGCGCACGTGTCTGTGATCGCTTTGGCCCATGCCTTACCTCGCTTGCAAGACCTTAGCCCCGCTTTTCGCCCGAAGTAAGATGAAAGAACGCCGCGCCCGGCACTTGCGCAGGTTAACCAAGTTCCGCCAATGCCGGGAAGGTTTCCAAGAGCCAGTAGGACATGGCCGAGAACCCGCCCGTCAACATCAAAAGACCAATCGTCCAGAGCAAAAGCCCCATGATCCGCTCGATCTGCACCATGTGACGTTTCATCCAGCCCATCAAGCCGCCCATACGCGGCAAGAACGCCGCCACAAGCAGGAACGGAATCCCCAAACCAATCGCATACACACCCAGCAGAACCGTGCCCTTGGTCAGCGAAGCCTCCGACGCCGCAAGCGACAGGATGGCCCCCAGCTGCGGACCGATACAAGGCGTCCAGCCAAACGCGAATGCAAGCCCGAGGATATACGCCCCGAAGGCGCTTCCGCCCTTATCGCCAACCTCGATCCGCGCCTCACGATCAAGAAACCCAATCCGGTATACACCCACAAAATGCGCCCCGAATACCATGACGAGAATCCCGGCCAACGTGTTGAGAACACTTTGATACTTAAGGAAAACCGTGCCAATCGCCGAGGCCGTAAACCCTAGAAAAAGAAACACCGTCGACAAGCCGAGTACAAAGAACAGCGCCGAAAAAACGACTTTCCGGCGCGCCGCGCTCTCCGTCGAAACATCGCTGACCGAAACCCCGCTCATATAGGCCAAATAGGGCGGCACCACGGGTAGAACGCACGGGCTCAAGAACGAAATGACCCCGGCGGCCAAGGCGACAAACATGGCGGGCAATAGGCTCGCGTCGATGATATCGATTCCAAACATAACTTCCCCTTAATCCATCCACGCGCCGCCGTCACCTGCCTTGCATGTCACAACCCAGTAGACAGCGCCCTGCCTCGCGCATATGTGATTTCCATGACTGAAGAGATTGACGCCATCGGGCTGATTTGCCCCCTGCCAGTCCTGAAACTGCGCAAACGCATGAAACCCCTGCCCGCAGGGGCACGCGTGCGTCTTCTGGCAACCGATCCGGCCGCCGTCATCGACGTGCCGCATTTCTGCGCCGAGGCCGGTCATACCCTGATCGAGAGCACGGACAGCAACGGTATGCTCGTCTTCGTGGTCGAAAAAACTGCCTGACCCCGGTCGCCCCGCCCGGTCTTCACCTTTGCAAAAATACTCCCGCCGGAGGCTCTCAACAGATCCACAGGCACCGCGCGGCACGACACGCCGCTCGCGCGCCTGAGCCACCAAAGGAAAAGCCCGGAGGTCGATCCTCCGGGCTTTTCCATCTTGTTCACATGTCGCCAGATCGCCGCTTGGGCCTAGCCCATCGACCACCATCCCTTGCGTTTCGGCTTGGGCTTGGCAGGCGGTGTCGTCTCTTCGACCGGTGCGACCTCCGTCGGGGCCACCTCCGCCTCTGCCTCGGTCTCTGCCTCAGTCTCTGGCACTGCGCCATTCACCGGACCCGCATCTTGCGCGCTCTCACGGGTCTCTGCGTCTGGCGATGCCTGCACGGGCACGGACGTTTCTGCGGCTGTTGGCGCCGGTTCCGGTGCTGCCGCGTCCTCAGGCGCGTCAACTGCGGCTTGCGGAGTGTCTTCAGCAGGGCCGTCGGCAGGTTTGGCTTCCGGGGCCGCATCCTGCTCATCCTGCTCTTGTGCAGCAGGAGCCGGAGCCGCTTGCTCCGCCGTCTCAGGGGTATCGGACGACGTCGACTCGCTCTGCGCATCTTGCGCCCCGGTCTCGTCGCCGTTCTGATCCTCGGGCTTCTTGCGGCTTCGGCTGCGTGACCGACGACGGCGGCGCTTCTTGGGCTTCTGTTCGCCCTCGTCCTCCGCCGGTGGCGATTCGACCGCGGCCTCCTGTGTCTCCTCAACCTCTTCCTCGCTGTCGATCTCGCTCATCAAGGCCGCATCCGCCGATACAACCGGCGCGCTGACCTCCGCGACAACCCGTGTCGCGGTCTTGAGCTTTTCAAGCGTGAAATCGGGCGAAATCAGATGCGCATCGCCTTCGATGCGAACCGAAAGACCATACCGGGCCTCAATCTGCGCCACGTGTTCGCGTTTCTGGTTCATGATGTAGTTGGCAATCGCCACCGGACATTTGACCAAAACTTCGCGCGAACGGCGGCGCGTGCCTTCTTCCTCGATCTGGCGCAGGATCGACAACGCAAGGTTATCATCCGACCGGATAAGCCCGGTGCCATGACATGACGGACAAGGCTGCGTCGTGGCTTCGATCATACCGGGACGCAGACGTTGGCGGCTCATCTCCATCAGGCCAAAGCCCGAGATACGCCCAACCTGAATGCGCGCGCGGTCGGTCTTGAGTTTATCCTTGATCCGCTTCTCGACCGCCGCGTTGTTCTTGCGCTCATCCATGTCGATGAAATCAATCACGATCAGACCGGCAAGGTCACGCAGACGCAACTGCCGTGCGACTTCTTCCGCCGCCTCAAGGTTGGTCTTGAGCGCGGTTTCCTCAATCGAGCCTTCCTTGGTGGCCCGACCCGAGTTCACGTCGATGGCCACAAGCGCCTCGGTGACGCCGATCACGATATAGCCGCCCGACTTGAGCTGCACCGTCGGGTTGAACATCGAGCTAAGATAGCTCTCAACCTGATAGCGCGCCAAAAGCGGCAGCGAGTCGTGATAGTTATTCACGTTCTTGGCATGGGACGGCATGATCATCTTCATGAAGTCCTTGGCGATGCGGTAGCCGCGCTCGCCCTCGACCAGAACCTCGTCAATCTCGCGGCTATAAAGGTCGCGGATCGAGCGTTTGATAAGGTCGCCTTCCTCGTAGATTTTCGCCGGTGCAACCGATTTGAGGGTCAATTCACGGATCTGTTCCCACATCCGCTGAAGATACTCATAATCGCGCTTGATCTCGGTCTTGGTGCGCTTGGCGCCTGCCGTGCGCACGATAAGCCCTGCGCCCTGCGGCACGTCCAGCTCGTTGGCAATATCCTTGAGCTTTTTGCGGTCCGCCGCGTTGGTGATCTTGCGGGAAATCCCGCCGCCACGCGCCGTATTCGGCATCAAAACGCAATAGCGCCCGGCCAGCGACAGATAGGTCGTGAGCGCCGCACCTTTGTTGCCGCGCTCTTCCTTGACTACCTGCACCAACATGATCTGGCGCACTTTTATCACTTCTTGGATTTTATAGCGGCGCGGGCGCGGTTTGCGCGGCGGGCGAATGTCCTCGTGGTCGTCATCATCGGCCACGGATTCAATCGTTTCGTCTTTTTCTGTCGCATCCGACTTGCGTGACTTGGCGCGGGATTTGCGCGTGACCGTCTTCTTGGGCTTTTCGTCGCTGTCTGACTCTGCCGCATCCGACTTGACCTCATCAGAATCCGCCTCAACAGGGGCATCGCCCTGCACCACGTCTTCTGCCGCGTCCTCTGCGGCGCGCTCGGTCTCGTCCCCGGTCTCGGGGTCACGGGTCACAAGCGCATCCTCGCCTTCGGTTGCCATCGCCATAGTCTTGCCAGCGCCATCTTCATCTTTGCTGGCGTCGACTTCAGCGGTCTCTTCCGCCGCAGCGTCCTGAGACTCTGTGTTTGCTTCAGAGGCCTCTTCCGGCTCTTCAACCGGCGTCTCTTTGACGAAATCAACCGGAGCATGACCCTCAACCGTGTCTTCGCCAAGATCGATTGTCTCCATCCCTTCGATCACATCCAAGGTTTCCGGCGTGGTCTCAGAGGCGGTTTCGGTCACATCCGTCGTGGCCGTGTCATCCTTCGACTTAGAGCGCGACCGCGACCGGGAAGAGCGCGACCGAGAAGAGCGCGACGGCTTCTTGGTCTCTTCTTCTTCGTCCCGCGCCTTCATCGCCTCGGCATAGGCGCGTTCCTCTTCAAGAAGCGCCTCGCGATCCGCGACCGGGATCTGATAATAATCGGGGTGAATCTCGGAGAACGCGAGGAACCCATGACGGTTTCCGCCATAGTCCACGAACGCCGCCTGAAGCGACGGTTCGACCCGTGTTACTTTTGCGAGATAGATATTTCCTGCAAGCTGACGCTTGTTTTCGGATTCAAAATCGAATTCCTCAACCTTGTTTCCGTCGACCACCACAACACGGGTTTCTTCCGCGTGGGTGGCATCAATGAGCATTTTCTTTGCCATGTTGTCCGTTCGCACCGCCGCAATCGCGCGCGCCCCGGCGGAGGGCCGGAACAGGATCGAATGTCGGGGTGTCTTGTCTGGGCGAGTCCGGGCGCGTGGCTGAGGGGGCCGCGTGCGGCCTCGTCCCAATCGATCAATATCGTCGCGCGCGTCATCACGTTTCTTCTCCGACGCGCGACACGGCGTACCGCTGTCTTGCGCCTGTTACATGCCCTCCGCCTTAGCGGGTCGGGCGTCTCTTTGCCCCTCTTACAAGGGGCCAATCGGTCTGGGCGGGGCGTCGGGCGAATACGACCGTCGTCGGTCCCGCTCCAGCGAAACTCATGCGGAGCGACCCGTAAACGAGAAGTCCGTCCGACTACATAAGACCACAGGCACAGGAATTACAATGGCTAAAGCCCTAAAACATACCGCTTCGCATGGTCATCTCATCGTCATCTTATCGTCATTTCATGAGTGTTCCGGGGCGAGTAGACCTGCGTGCCACGGCGACGGGCCTGCGTCAAAGCCCATAGTTTCCTACTAGATTTCAACTCGATAAGGACCTGGACCAGAGAACACGCGACACAGCAGCGCCGCGAGGTTCCCTGATCCCCTGCCTATCCTGTAGGCATTTTTTGCGGCGTTTGAGGCCTCCCCATGCACCTCCCCATGCACCGCCTGACAAATAAACTCTACGTCGTCACCAGTGCAGGCTAGGCGCAGGCTACATGACCGGCACCGAGATCAATATCGACAGCGGCGTCCTTGCCTGGCGCGCCGCGCCTGCCTAATAAAGCCCCCCGCAGCGCGCGATTAGAGATAATCCGCCCGCTGCAAGCCATATTTGGCCATCTTCTCGTTGAGCGTCCGGCGTGGCAGGCAAAGCTCCTCCATCACCGCCGCGATAGATCCCTTATGACGCCGCATCGTATTGTCGATGAGCATCCGTTCGAACGCCTCGACATATTCCTTGAGCGGCTTGCCCTCGGTCGTCATCAGGGGCTGCATTTCGTCGTGATCGTTCATCAACAACGACGCAATCGTGCCCTCGCCCCGGCGGCTCTGCAATACGGCGCGCTCGGCAAGATTGATAAGCTGGCGCACATTGCCCGGCCACGGCGCCTGCAAAAGCTGTGCGGCCTCCTGCGCGCTGACCTTAGGCGCGTCACACCCGTAATCATCGGCAAACTGCTCTGAAAGCCGCGTGAACAGCGTCAAAATATCCTCGCCACGCTGGCGCAGCGGCGGCACGGTAATCTTGAGCGACGCAAGGCGATAAAACAGGTCCGGGCGCAGCGCATCTTCACAGGTCCGATCCTGTTCCTGAAGGTTGGAAATTGCGATGATCCGCGTCTCTGCCGGCGCGCCCTGCTCATTGATGACATTGAGCAATTTCGCCTGAAGCACATCCGATAGCGTCTCGACATCCTCAAGAACAAGCGTCCCGCCGCGTGCTTCTTCGATTGCGGGCAACTGGCTGTCCTCGGGCTGCATCGGCCCGAAAAGCCGCCGCGACAGCGCCTCTTCCTCATAGGCGCCACAGCTCACCAGAACGAATTTCTTGCCCGCCCGGCTCCCCACGGCATGAAGCGCATGCGCGACAAGCGTCTTGCCGGTCCCGGTCTCCCCATCAATAAGCACATGCCCATCGGCCTGACCGAGATCGAGAATATCCTCTTTAAGACGCTCCATGACCGGGCTGGAGCCGATGAGCTTTTTCATCAACTGCCCACCATCGGACAATTCCCGCCGCAACGCCCGCGCATCAAGCACCATGCGTCGCGTGTGGGTCGCCTTTTTGGCCAACTGGCTCATCCGGTCGGGATTAAATGGCTTTTCAAGGAAATCATACGCCCCGACCCGCATCGCCTCGACCGCCATCGGCACATCCCCATGCCCGGTGATCATAATCACCGGAAGCGCCGAATCCGCCCCCATGAGCTTTTTGAGGAACTGCATTCCATCCATCCCCGGCATACGAATATCCGAGATCACGATCCCCGGATAATCCGGCCCAAGCGCCTTGAGCGCATCCTCTGCGCTGGCGAATGTCTCGGTGTCATAGCCCGAAAGCGCCAGCCATTGGCTGATGGATTGGCGCATATCCTGTTCATCATCGACAATTGCGATTTTCATACCTTGGGCCATTGTTATTGTTACTCCGCTGCCTCGATGTCTTCACTCAAGATAGGAAGCTGAACCTCGAATACAGCCCCTCCATCCTGTCCGTTACGCGCTGAAAGCCGACCGCCAAGGTCGCTGACGATCCCCGACGAGATCGCAAGCCCGAGACCGACGCCATCGCCGGGCTGTTTGGTGGTAAAGAACGGCTCGAACAGGTCATCGAGGTTTTCAATCCCCGGCCCGTTGTCTCGCACCGTAAGCGTCGCCGTTTCCCCCGCCGCAAGAAGGATTTCAATCTCCGGGTCGGTGACGCTCTCGGTTGCGTCAAGCGCATTGCGCAACAGGTTGATAATCACCTGCTCAAGCCGCACCCGATCCCCCATCACCCGCACATCCTCATCCGGCACAATCCGGCTAATACGCACATGACGCTGTTTGAGTTGCGGCTCCATCATCGACAAGGCCGACGCCAGCGCCGCATTCAACGCCACAGGCGCGAAATCATCGCCCCCCTTGCGCGCATAGGATTTAAGCTGCTTGGTGATTGACCCCATACGCTCAATCAGATCGTCAATACGCTGAAACGACGAAAGCGCCTCGTCGGGGCGATTGCGCCGCACAAGCAGGCGCGCGCCCGCAAGATACGTCCGCATCGCCGCAAGGGGTTGGTTCAATTCATGGCTGACCGCCGCCGACATCTCGCCAAGCGCCGCCAGTTTCGAGCTTTGCGCCAGCGATTGCTCCGCCACGGCAAGGCTCTCCTGCATCCGCTCCCGTTCGGCAATTTCCCGCTGGAGCCGCAGGTTCAACGCCCGAAGCCCCGCCGATTCCTGCTGAAACAACGCCATGCGTAGCGCGGTCTTGCGGCTCAAAAGGTAGAACGCCAGCGCAACCAGAATGGCAAACCCCATAATCTCAAGCGCCAAAACCGCGTTCACCTTTTCGCGCACGCTCGTATAGGTCGTAAATGACGTCATCCGCCACCCCCGGAACGGAATCCGCGCATCCTCGCGCATCACGCCCTCGCCCTGAATATAGGCGTCTGCCGGAATTTGCGTCCAATCTGCCGTGGCTTGAATCGCGCGATCAATCGCCCCTTCTGCGGGCTGTCGCGCAAGCGCCTCGACTTCTGTCAATCCACGCCAGCGCGGCTCGGTCGCAAGAATGATGACCCCCTCGCTATTGGTCACGAAAAGCGCATCTGAAATCCCGGCCCATGCCCGCTCAAACTGTTGCAGGTTGACCAATACGGCAATCACCCCAAGCACCTGCCCCTGCGCCTCGATCCGGCGCGCATAGGCAAAGCGAAACGCTCCGCTTGGGCCGCGCTCGAGGGAAAATATGGTCATATTGGACCGCATCGCATTGAGGAAAAGCTCGGCCTCGCGGTAATTGCTGCCGATCTCCGTGCGCTCTGTTGACGCCACGGCGCGCCCATCCACATCAAGCATGACAAAAGACGCCGCGCCGATCTCTTCCACATAAGAAATAAGCCGTGCCGTCGATTTCGAGAAATCCCCCGTCTCCAACGCCGCGATCAACGCCGGATCCTTGGCCAACAATTGCGGCACAATCGCATTGCGCCGCAGTTCAGCCATGAGGTTTCCCGAATAAAGCGCCAGCCGAAGCTCAGCCCGGTTGCGCGTATTGGCGGTAAATCGGTCGGTCAGAAACGAATTGGTGATCCAGATCGTGACCGACGCCACAACAAGCAACAGCAAAAGCGCAACCCGCGCCCGCCATCCGGGCGCGTCTTCCGGCTCACTTGAAAGGGGCGGCGTGGCATCCATACCGCCCAGATTACGACGCCCCGCTTGGGGTCTCAAGTCACGCCGTCGCCAACGAGTCCATAAGCGAGCGGAACATTGCCACCCCGTCGGTGCCGCCATGCGCCTCATCCGCCGCCCGCTCTGGGTGTGGCATCATACCAAGGACACGGCGGTTCTTGGAAATCACCCCCGCGATATCGGCGACGGACCCGTTGGGATTGTCGGTATAGGTGAACGCAATACGCCCCTCATCCCGCAACTGCGCAAGTTTCTCATCGGTGACGAAATAATTGCCATCGTGATGCGCAATGGGAATGTCAATCTCTTGCCCAAGCTCATAGCCTGCGGTGAACGGCGTTTGCGCATTCTCAACCCGAAGTCCAACCGTCTTGCAGATATATTTGAGGTTGGCATTGCGCCGCAACGCACCGGGCAAAATGCCCGTCTCGGTGAGGATCTGAAACCCGTTACAGATCCCAAGCGCATAGCCGCCGCGCTCCGTATGGGCGACCAGCGATTTGCAAATCGGTGAATTGGCCGCAATCGCGCCACAGCGCAGGTAATCCCCAAATGAAAACCCGCCCGGAACCCCTACGAAATCAAGCCCCTTGGGAAGCTCCGTATCCTTGTGCCAGACCATAGTGACATCGGCACCCGCGCGCTCAAACGCCACGGCAAGGTCACGGTCACAGTTGGAACCGGGGAAAACAATAACGGCAGCACGCATCCTGGCTTACTCCTAGGTCTCGAAATCAGTGATCACCGCCACACCCGGAGGCGCGGGGCGATCAAACGCGGCAAGCTCATCGCTCGCCTGTGAAAGGGCAATCCGGCGGGTCACAAGCGGCGCAAGATCCACATGCCCCCCCGACAGAAGATTAAGAAGCGATGGATAGCGCCAACTCGGCATGCCGCGCGTGCCCATCACCTGAAGCTGTCCCGAATAGAGCACATCCATCGGTAATGTCATGGTCGCATGTGCGCCCGCCGGCATCCCGACCTGCACCATGCGGCCCAGTTTGCGCAAACAGCGCATCGCCGTGGTCGTCGTCGCCTCGACCCCGAGCGCCTCAATCGCCACATGCGCCCCGCCGCCGGTGATCTCGCGGATCGCCTCTGCCGCATCTGTCTGCGCCGCATTGACAACCGCATCCGCCCCCATCTGCGTGGCATAGGTCAATTTGTCGTCGACAACATCAACCACAACAACCCGCGCCCCAAGCGCCCGGCCGAGCATCAACGCCGAAACGCCGACCCCGCCGCCGCCAATCACGGCCAGCCATTCGCCCGGCTGAAGCGCGGCCCGGCCCACAAGCGCCTGCCACGCCGTCGTCACCCGACAGCCAAGCGCCGCCGCGATCTCTGGGGCCATGCTCTGGGGAAGCGCGGTCAGGTTGGCATCCGCATGCGCCACCGCCACATATTCCGCAAACGCCCCGTCACAGGTAAACCCCGGCAAGACCTGATCGGCGCAAATCGTCTGATGTCCTGACGCGCAATCGCCACAGTGCCCACAGGCAAGAATAAACGGCGCAATCACCCGGTCGCCTACGGCCCACCGCGTCACCCCCGCGCCCACGGCCACGACTTCCCCGCAATATTCATGCCCCGGAACAATCGGCAGCACCACATCCGCATCCGCGCCCGTCCAGCTATGCCAATCCGACCGGCACACCCCACAGGCCAGCACCCGCAGCACCACGCCCCCCGCCATTGGCGTCGGGTCCGGCACATTGCTCACCTCAAGAGGCGCTCGAAACCCTGTGAGGCGGGCCGCACGCATCGCTTAACCAAGCTCGATTTTGTAGCTTTCGATCACCGTATTGGCGAGGAGCTTTTCGCACATCTCGGTCACGGTTGCCTCGGTTGTGCCTTCGGCGAGATCAAGCTCGATGACCTTACCCTGTCGCACGCCCTCAACCCCGTCAAAGCCAAGCGACCCAAGCGCGTGGCGCACCGCTTCACCCTGCGGATCGAGAACCCCGTTTTTCAGCATCACATAGACACGCGCTTTCATCTGTCTTCTCTCCGAGTTCGAAAGAAACCGCCCCGGCTTCTTCTCTGCAAAAATACTCAAATCCCCGCCCGCCATCGGGCGCCGCCGCCTCAGTTGACGAGCGTCGGCTTCGGCCCGGTGCCCTTGGGCATAACCCCAAGACGCCGCGCCACTTCGGCATAGGCATCCGTCAGATTGCCAAGATCGCGCCGGAACACGTCCTTATCGAGCTTCCGGCCCGTCTCCATATCCCAAAGACGACAGCTATCAGGGCTGATCTCGTCGGCGACCACGAGGCGCTGAAAGTCGCCCTCATAGATGCGCCCGATTTCAATCTTGAAATCCACCAGCTTGATCCCGACGCCATACATCACGCCCGACATGTAATCATTGACCCGAAGCGCAAGCCCAAGGATGTCGTCCATATCTTGCTGGCTGGCCCAGCCGAAGGCCGCGATATGCTCTTCGGAGACGAGCGGATCGCCAAGACTGTCATCTTTATAGCAATACTCGACGATCGGGCGCGGCAATTGCGTGCCCTCTTCGATCCCAAGCCGCTTGGAGAGCGACCCGGCGGCGAAATTCCGCACGATAACCTCAAGCGGAATGATTTCGCACGACCGCACAAGCTGTTCGCGCATGTTCAGACGTTTGAGGAAATGCGTCGGCACGCCAATCTGATTGAGACCGGTCATGAAATACTCGCTCAAACGGTTGTTGAGCGCGCCCTTGCCGTCAATCACGTCGCGTTTTTCTGCGTTGAAAGCTGTGGCATCATCCTTGAAATACTGGATAATCGTTCCCGGCTCTGGTCCTTCGAATAGAACCTTGGCCTTGCCTTCGTAAATCTTCTTACCACGCGCCATCTGGGATCGCTTTCTCTTGTCGCAGGGCCGACTCCCCGCCTGTCAGCGCCCTCTTAATCTATGGCTGCCTTTGTCGCAAGCACAGCCAGCCTCTTGCGGCGGTGCACAGACCTGTGCAAGAAGGACGCAACGCCAACATTTGCAAAGGGATTGATGCGGATGAGCACCTTTGACGACCGTGAAAACGCCTTCGAAAACAAATTCGCCCATGACGAAGAGATGAAATTCAAGGCAGAAGCGCGCTGTAACAAGCTTCTGGGCCTCTGGGCGGCTGAACTCCTTGGAAAGTCCGGCAGCGATGCCGAGGCCTATGCCAAAGAGGTCATCATCGCCGATTTTGAAGAGGCGGGCCATGAAGACGTGGTGCGCAAAGTCGCAGGCGATCTCGAAGGCAAGGCCGATGCCGACACCATTCGCGCCAAACGCGCAGAGCTTATGGTCAAAGCCAAAGAACAGGTGATGCAAGAGGTATAATCGCCTTTTGACATCGTTTTGAACGATCATGACCTAAAACGCGCGCCGGGCCTCCTGCGCGCGTTTTTTTTGGTTGCAGTTTAGCTATTAAGCCGCGCTTCACGCCTGTGGCGTAGCCTCCCCCTGAGGTGTTGAGGGGGAAGCTGTGCATAAGGACCGGATCAGAACAGCCAAGGCCGCGAGGGTGGAGGCTGCGCAACAGACTCTTCAGCAGACCCCGCAACAGACGTCGGCGCGGCTTGCGCGCATCATACCGCGCCCAATGCTCATCGGTGGCATCCTTCTGATCTGCGCCGCGCTCTTGGCGCACCGGCTTGAGGGGTTGGATATATCGGCGCTCGGGGCGGCGTTTCGCCGGGTCTCCTTGGCCCAATGGGCCTTTGCGGCCTTGGCCTCGGGGCTGAGCTTTCTGGCCGTGGCCCGGTATGACGTTGTCGCACATCGCCATTTTGCCACCGGCTGCACGCCAGCACGGGCCACATTGGCCGGGGCCACCGCCGTCGCCCTGGGTCAGACGCTCGGCGCCGGGGTCGTGGTCGGCACGTTCGTGCGCTGGTGCCTTGTCCCGCAGATTGGCCTTGCCACGGCGGCGCGCCTGTCACTCTTTGTCGCCGCCAGCTTTCTTGGCGCGCTTCTTGTCACCTTGGCGCTTGTCGGCCTGTGCTTTGCCAATGCGCCCTTTCCGACTTGGATCAACCTGCTCATCATCGCGGGCGCGGGCCTGCTTGCCCTCACGGCCTTCCTCGCGCCGGACCTGCGGATCGGGCGGCACCGCCTGACCTTGCCAAGCCTGTCGGCGCTTGCCGCACTGCTACTGTTTTGCGCGATTGATACGGTGATGGCCGGTCTCGCGCTGCATACGCTCCTGCCCGAGAGCGCGGCGCTTTCCTTTGCAACCCTGCTACCGCCGTTCCTTCTGGCCCTTGGCGCGGCGATCCTGTCGGGCACTCCGGGCGGGGTTGGCCCGTTTGAACTGACGTTGCTGGCGCTCTTGCCACATACGGCCGAGACCGATCTTCTGGCCGCTATTCTCGCCTTTCGCATCGTCTATTACGCCGTCCCGGCGATCCTTGCCGCCATTGTCGTTCTGCGCCGCCCCAAAACCGGGGCCGCGCCCACCCTGGCCTGCCATCATCCTGCTCCGCCCGCGCCTTCGCCCGGCCTGTCCCGTGCCGAACTTGGCGTTTTGCGTCAAAACGGCGGAGCCTTGACCCCGGTTGGCACCGGGCTGTGCGGCCTTGTCGCCACGGGCCAAACCCTCGTGGCCCTCTTTGATCCCTGCGGTGCCCATACCGGAGAACTTGCCGCGCCCTTGCGCGCGATGGCGCGCAATCAAAACCGCATCGCCTGCACCTATAAAATATCTGCGCGCCACGCCGCCCATGCGCGCCGGGCCGGATGGGCGGTGCTGCATGTGGCCAACGAAGCCCTGATCGACACCGCGCGCCACGATCTGCAAGGCCCGGCCTACCGGCAATTGCGCCGCAAACTGCGCCACGCGACCAATGCCGGACTTCGCATTGAACACGCCGCCGACCTGCCCCTTGAGGCGATGACCACGGTGTCCAATGCATGGGAAACCACCCACGGCATCGCGCGCGGCCTGACGATGGGGCGGTTCGAGGCGGGCTACCTGCGGCATCAATGCGTGATCCTGGCTTGGCATGAAGGGCGGCTCGTCGGCTTTATATCGCTGCACCGCGCCGCGCATGAATGGTGCCTCGACCTGATGCGCACCATGCCCGACGCGCCGGACGGCACCATGCACGCCCTTGTGCACGATGCCATCCTCGCCGCCAGAATCGCAGGCGTCGCAACGCTCTGCCTCGCCGCCGTGCCGCTCGCCGCGCCCAAACGCCAAAGCCCCCACGCGCACCTGCGCCGCCTGATTGACCGCGCCTCAGGCGGTGCCGGCCTGCGCCAGTTCAAAACCAGCTTTGCCCCCCGTTGGCAGCGCCTCTACATGGCCGCGCCCACCCGTCCACATCTCCTGCTGGCCGCCTGCGACCTTGCCCGCGCTGTCCGGCGCGCACCGGCCACCGGCGAACCCTCGCCTCATAATCAACATGAGGAAAAACCCATTGCCCCCAGAGGGGCGTCGTGACATTCCTGCGCGCGATTTCCGTTTGACCCGCCAAGGGAGACCCCGATGAGCGACGCACTGAGCAAGATGCTGGAAAGCCGTGACTGGATCATGGCCGATGGCGCAACCGGCACCAACCTGTTCAACATGGGCCTTGAATCCGGCGATGCGCCGGAGTTTTGGAACGAAACCCATCCCGACCGCATCAAAAAGCTCTATCGCTTTGCCGTGGACAATGGCTCGGACCTGTTCCTGACCAACTCCTTTGGCGGCAACGCCTCGCGCCTCAAGCTGCATAATGCAGGCCACCGCGCCCGCGAATTGTCGCGCATTGCTGCCGAACTTGGCCGCGAGGTCGCGGATGCGGCGAACCGCCCGATCATCGTGGCCGGGTCTGTCGGCCCGACCGGCGACATCATGCAGCCTGTTGGCACGCTCTCGCATGCGGATGCGGTCGAAATCTTCCATGAACAGGCCGAAGGTCTCAAGGAAGGCGGCGCCGACGTGCTCTGGCTCGAAACCATCTCGGCCCCCGAAGAATACCGCGCCGCCGCCGAAGCCTTTGGCCTTGCCGGTATGCCGTGGTGCGGCACCATGAGCTTTGATACCGCCGGGCGCACCATGATGGGCCTCACAAGTCAGGACATGGTGCAGCTTGTCGAGAGCCTGCCCAACCCGCCGCTGGGCTATGGTGCCAATTGCGGCACCGGCGCATCAGACCTTCTGCGCACCGTGCTTGGCTTTGCCGCACAGGGCAACGAACGCCCGATTATCGCCAAAGGCAACGCCGGCATCCCCAAATATGTCGATGGCCATATCCATTATGATGGTACGCCCGAACTGATGGGCGAATATGCCGTCATGGCGCGCGATTGCGGCGCAACAATCATCGGCGGCTGCTGTGGCACCATGCCCGAACATCTCGCCGCAATGCGCGAGGCGCTCGAAACCCGCCCGCGTGGTCCCCGCCCCACCCTTGAGGCGATCACCGAAGTGCTCGGTCCCTTCTCCTCGACCGGAGATGGCACAGGCGACGATACCGCCGCCCCGGCCCGCCGAGGACGCCGTCGGCGCGGCTAATCTGCCCAAAACCTAAGCATCTGAAGGCCGATTCCGCCGGGACACAACCGGGGATCGGCCTTTTTTGCGGCCAAAACGTCGCATATTGACCTAGATCACGGCCCCAGCCCCGCTTGACCCTAAGGAATGGAGTATAAAGGGGGTTTGCTCAATCGGCGCAAACCCTATCCACCCATCCGCGCGGGTCCGGCCTGCCGCCGCCTGCGCCCGACACCGAGAGGGAGACCCCCATGAGTATCCTTTTTGACAAGATGACCCCAACCGCACGGGAACGGGCCGAGGATAAGCTGCGCGCCGAGGGTATCCTCGCGCCGGATGCCCCGCTTGAATACGCGTTCGAGGTCTTGGAAACCGAACGCAGCGCGCTTGAAAAGGCCCGCGAGGCGTATGACAATAAGATTGCCGACTGTCACAACGACGACTGCCTTGCCCAATTGGCCATCGAAAAGGCCCGTTACGTGCATCGCGAACGCAGCGCGCTCTGACCAAGACAATCAGGACACGAAGCGCCGCCTGTCGCGGCACATCCCCTGCGTGTCATTCGTCGGCCATCCTGCATGCCCAAAGCGCGAACAAAACACGAACAATTGCAACGCGCCTCACCATTTGCATGAACAAGTTTCACGCCACATCCTTCATTTTGTCGCTATAAGTCGGTCTCAGCATGAGCCATGTCGCAATTATGACAGTGTGATTCCAACATTGTTTGCATGTGTGGATCAGGATCATTCCGGCGGCGGCCGGTCAAAAGAGGAACGCCCATGTCCGAAGAAGAAGACGACATCGTCCTGTCCGAACTCGACGACGAAGAACTTGTCCAACAGATGTTCGACGACCTTTACGACGGTCTGCGCGAAGAGATCGAAGAAGGGGTTAATATCCTGATCGAGCGCGGCTGGGCACCTTACAAGGTGCTGACCGAGGCGCTTGTGGGCGGCATGACAATCGTCGGCGCGGATTTCCGCGACGGTATCCTGTTTGTGCCCGAGGTGCTTCTGGCGGCGAATGCGATGAAGGGCGGCATGGCCATCCTCAAACCGCTTCTCGCTGAAACCGGCGCACCGCGCGTTGGCAAGATCGTCATCGGCACCGTCAAAGGCGACATCCACGACATCGGCAAGAACCTTGTCGCGATGATGATGGAAGGCGCCGGATTCGAGGTCGTCGACCTTGGCATCAACACGCCGGTGGAGGAATATCTCGAAGCCCTCGCCGCAGAAGAGCCGGACATTCTTGGCATGTCCGCCCTTTTGACCACCACGATGCCCTATATGAAGGTCGTGATCGACACGCTCGTGGAACAGGGCAAGCGCAATGACTACATCGTGCTCGTCGGCGGCGCGCCGTTGAACGAAGAGTTCGGCAAAGCCATCGGCGCCGATGCCTATTGCCGCGATGCTGCCGTGGCCGTGGAAACCGCCAAGGATTTCGTTGGTCGTAAGCACAACCAGATGAACGCCTGATCCGCTCTCGGAATATAGGCGCCCGGCCCGTCCGCCTTACGCGGGCGGGTCGGGCCATTTCAGGAGCGCCCCAAATGGACCCTCTCTCCGACACAACCCTGACCCGCGACGGGCTTTCGCTGGATAGGGCAACTGGCAAGGTGCTGGTCATCGCCTGCGGGGCGCTGGCGCGTGAAATCATCGCCCTGCGCGATGCCAATGGCTGGGACCATATCGCGCTGACCTGCCTGCCCGCGATCCTGCACAATCATCCCGAACGCATCACAGACGCCGTGCGCGCCGCCGTCAAAGAACACCGCGCCGCCTATGAGACGATCTTTGTCGCCTATGCAGATTGCGGCACCGGCGGCACGCTTCAGACCGCCTGCGCCGAAATGGGCGTCGAAATAATCCGCGGCCCGCATTGTTATGCCTTTTTTGAAGGGCTCGACCGGTTTGCCGACATTTCCGAGGACGAATTCGATGCCTTCTACCTGACGGATTTCCTCGTCCGCCAGTTTGACGCTTTTGTCTGGCGTCCTATGGGCCTCGACCGCCACCCCGAGCTGCGCGACATGTATTTCGCCCATTACCGCAAACTCGTCTACCAAGCCCAAACCGACGACCCTGCCCTGACCGAAAAAGCCCGCGCCTGCGCCGACCGCCTCGGCCTCGCCTTTGAGCGCCGCTTTACCGGCTATGGCGATCTTGAAACGGCACTGCGGGGCGTCTGAGGTTCAAAGGCCAAGCCCCTCTGAAGCACTTATTTATCAAGCGATTCCAAGAGCGTTTCCACATCGGTCATCGTCGAATAGAAGACATGCTGGTCGCCGTATCTGAGATTGTATTCGAGCGGGGTCAAGCTCTCGACTTCGGTCGCGGAAAACGCGCCCTGTGTCTCGTATGCACGTCCAAGGGATGCATAAGCATCAAGCACGGCCTTGGTCGAGGATGATATCCCTTTCAAATCCTCCAAGCTGCCATCGAATTTTGCACTGAGCGCCGCGCTGAGATCGAGACCCGAGAAATAAAGTAGATGCTCTGCCCCCATTGTGAATGTCGCGATCTTGCTCGCCTTCGGATAGCCACCGAGCGTCTGCTCTGCATCTGCGAGTCCGAGACGGAGATGTGCCACTGTCACGCCCCCGACGATCACGAGTCCGGTTTCCTCACGCTCTGCGCCCGCCCGTCCCCTCAACGGAGAGCCGACATTTCCGCCGCCTCCGATCTGATCCTGCCCACTCCAGCGGAATATGAAGAAGTTGTTCGCGGTGAGCTGATTACCGACGTTATCGACCTGTGTCTTGATCTCGTCCGCCTTGGACTGAACCTCCGCTTTTTCCTGCGGCGTCTCCTCTTCGTCCGTCTTCGCCGCGTCCAATGCCGCAAGCTCTACGATGTCGACCTGCAACTTCTGTAGAGACGCCCGCATACCCCTGAGCGTTTCGGAATCTCCACTAAACTTAAATCGACGCACGGAAACCTCGGTCCGTCCCGTCGGGCTGAAACACAGGAAACCGCTGGCCGGACGAAATCCACTTGCTAGGCAGGTGTCGCCCGGACCATTGACCGGCAACAGCCCGTTGGACGCCAGGAACCGAGTCTGGCTCGGATAGCCGAGGTTAATGGGTTTTCGGTAGCTTCCGTCAAAACCACTGCTCGTCGTCAGCCCATCAAGCGTGTTGACGCTTTGAACATCTCCACAGCCGATAAGTAGAGCCGCGACAGTTCCACTAAGGGCGAATTTCAGAGCGCGCGGCGTTTGTGAAAAATCAGGCATTCCGTCACCTTCCAATAAAATTTCTTGGTGCAAAACCGTCGCAAAAAACACAATCAATAAGAGATGTTGACCATAAGTTTCGGCATTTTTCAAGGAATCTAGGCGGCGTTCGCATCACACGGGAGAAGACCCATCCCCTCACACCAGAGATGTGACCCACAATATCGTCGCGTCCTCGTCCGAGACCGACACCACGTTATGCCCCATCGAGGCGTCGTAATAGGCGCTGTCGCCGCGGCGCATCTCAACAGGTTCGTAAAACTCGGTATAAAGCCGGATCACACCCGTGAGCACATATAGAAATTCCTCGCCATCATGGCGCACCCAGCCATCAAACTCGTCAATCCTGCGCGCCCGCACCCGCGCACGATACGGCAGCATGGCTTTCTTGGTCAGCGTCTCGGCCAGCAGTTCATGCTCATAGGTCGTTGTCGTCTGCTGCACACCCTCGCCGGATTTGACCACCGACATACGGCCATTGACCTGCGTCTTGCGTGGCGGCGTGAAAAGCTGCGGCACCGAAATCTCAAGCCCTACAGCAAGTTTTTTGAGCGCCTCATAGGTCGGCGACATCTGACCGTTCTCGATCTTTGAAAGCGTCGAGCGTGCAAGCCCCGCCTCGCGCGCCGCATGTTCCAACGTCCAGTCACGCGCCTTGCGCAACTCGCGCACGCGCTGCCCGAGGTCGAGCGGCTCGGCCAATTCCTGCTGCCCGCTTTCGCGCGCCACACGGATCAGGCTCTTGGGGTCTCTATCTGTCATGAACAGCAGTTATAGCGCCGCCTCCCCCCCTTGCAACCGCATCCCTGCGGGCCTACCAAGACGCCATGCAGTCTCTATTCGATCATGGCGCTCCTGCCCCCGCCCCCACCCCGTTCAACATGGCCGCTCATGTGTTGGCCCACGCCGAGCGGCTTGCTGACAAACCTGCGCTCGTGGTGATGGGCGCGCAAGGGGCCGAAACATGGACCTATGCCATGATGGAGGCCGCTGTGCGCGGCACCGGAACCGGGTTGTTGCAGGCTGGTCTCAAACCCGGCGATATCGTGCTGATGCGCCTTGGCAATACCGTGGAATTCCCGATTGCCTATCTCGGCGCGATTGCCGCCGGGATCATCCCCGTGCCGACCTCCTCACAGCTCACCGCGTCCGAGGTTGCCAAGATGGTGGCAGACCTCTCGCCCGGCGCCATCCTGCGCGACCCGGCGATTGCCTGCCCCGAGACGCCCTCGATCCCACACATCACCACCGACGCGCTCGACACCATGCGCGCCCTGCCGCCCTGCACCTATGACATGGGCGACCCGGACCGGCTCGGCTATATTATCTACACCTCCGGCACCTCTGGGTCGCCGCGCGCCGTTTGCCACGCGCATCGCGCCATCTGGGCGCGGCGCATGATGCACGAGGGCTGGTATGGGCTGCACGAAGAGGACCGCCTGATGCATGCCGGTGCCTTCAACTGGACCTTTACCCTCGGCACCGGCCTGATGGACCCGTGGTCCGTTGGCGCCACCGCCCTCATCCCTGCAAAAGGCGTCGATTTCAACGCCCTGCCGGGGCTTCTGGCGGCGCATAAGGCGACGATCTTCGCCGCCGCGCCGGGGGTCTACCGCAAGATGCTCTCGGACCATCCCGACATTCACCTCCCCGACCTGCGCCACGGGCTGACCGCTGGCGAGAAGCTCTCGGAAACAACCCGCGAAGACTGGTTCACCGCCACAGACACCGCCCTCTACGAAGCCTACGGCATGTCCGAATGCTCGACCTTCATCTCCGCAAGCCCCTCTGCCCCGGCCCACCCCCATACCCTTGGCCGCCCACAGATCGGCCGCCGCGTCGCGATCCTGGACGAGGATGGCGCGCCCGTGCCGATTGGCCAGGAAGGCGTTATCGCCATCTCGCGCCACGATCCCGGCCTCATGCTTGGCTATTACAACGCCCCTGAAGACACCGAAGCGCGCTTTATGGGCGATTGGTTCCTGACCGGCGACCGCGGCACTATGGCGGAGGATTTCTATATCTCCTACGCCGGGCGCAACGATGACATGATGAACGCTGGCGGCTTTCGTGTCTCACCGCTTGAGGTCGAGGCCGTGCTCTCGCGCCACCCCGGTATCGAGACCGTCGCCGTCACGGACGTCGAGATCAAAGCCAACACCCGCATCATCGCCGCGTTCTACACCGGCCCCGCCGCCCTTGATGACGCAGACCTCGCAGCATTTGCCGCCGAGCACATGGCGCGCTACAAACAACCTCGACTGTATCGCCACATGGATACATTGCCCACAAATCCCAACGGCAAACTCAGCCGCCGCGCCCTGCGCGAGAATTTCAAGGCCTCCCCATGACCAAGCTCGACATCCTCTCCGATCCGATTTGCCCCTGGTGCTATATCGGCAAAATCCGTCTCGAAAAGGCGCTGGCCCAAGTGCCGGATCATCCCTTTGTCATCGAATGGCACCCGTTCCAACTCAACCCCGACATGCCCCGCGACGGCATGGACCGGCGCGCCTATCTTGAGGCAAAATTCGGCGGCAAAGAAAACGCCGTCAAAGTCTACGGCGAGATTGACGCCCATGCCCGCAAAGAAGGCATCGACATCGACTTTGCCGCGATCCAGCGGACCCCAAACACCCTCGACGCCCACCGCCTAATTCATTGGGCCGGGATCGAGCAAAAACAAAATGCCGTCGTGGATGCGCTCTTTGCCGCCTATTTCCGCGAGGGGCGCGACATCGGCAACGCCGAGGTGCTCTGCGACATCGCCGATAGCACCGGGCTGGACGCCGCCGTTACGGCGCGCCTTCTGCAAACCGACGAAGATGTCGAGATGATCCAACGCCGCGACGCCCATAGCCGCGAGATGGGCGTGTCCTCGGTGCCAACCTTCATCGTCGCCAATCAACACGCCGTGCCCGGCGCACAACCGACCGATCTCTGGCTCAAGGTGATTGGCGAACTAAAAGCGGAGCAAGCCAGAGAATGACCCCCGCAGAACGCCTTCTGCAATTGTTTCTCCTGATCGCGCCGACGATCGGCGTCGGCACGGTGTTTTTCCACTTTGTTGAAGGCTGGAGCTGGATCGACGCCTATTTCTTTTCAGTGGTGACGCTCTCGACGGTCGGCTACGGCTCGCTCGTGCCGGTGACCCTGGCGGGCAAGATCGGCACCACGGTGTTTATCTTTTTCGGCCTCGGCATCTTTGCCTATGTGATCCAACAATTCGGCAAGCTCTCCGCCGAACAACAAGCCGCCCATTCCGAATGGCTGATTGCGCGCCTCGGCCATCACAAAGCCCATCACGAGCCCCACGCCGACAACGCCGATACCCAACCCGACCACGACGGCCATCCGCCCGCCGCAAACAAGTAACACTGCCGTGACCGGACTTTTCCTTGCCACGCGCAAGGGCTAAGCGAGTCCAAAGCCCCTTAGTCACGAGTGATCCCATGTCCACCCTGCCCATCGCGCGCGTTGAATTTATCGCCCTCTGCGCGATGATGTTCGCCACCATCGCCTTTTCCATCGACGCGATGCTGCCCGCCCTGCCCGAGATTGGCCGGACCCTCAGCCCCGACAACCTCAACCGCGCCCAGCTCATCATCACAAGCTTTGTCCTCGGCATGGGGTTAGGAACGCTCTTTGCCGGGCCGCTCTCTGATGCTTTCGGGCGCAAACGCGTGCTGATCGCGGGCGCGCTGCTCTACTCGATCTGTGCCTTCCTCGGCGCACAAGCCGAGAGCCTTGAACTCATCCTTGCCGCGCGCCTGTTTCAGGGCATCGGGGCCGCTGGCCCGCGCGTCGTCACCCTCGCCATCATCCGCGACCTCTTTTCAGGCCGCGAAATGGCCAAGATCGTGTCCTTCGTGATGATGGTCTTTACCCTCGTCCCCGCCATCGCCCCAACCCTCGGCGCGGGCCTTATCGCCCTGACCGGCTGGCGCGGTATCTTCTTTGCCTTCATCGTCTTCTCGATGATCTCGATCCTTTGGCTCGGCCTGCGTCTGCCCGAACCGCTGGCGCGCAAAGATCGCCGCCCGCTGCGCCTTGTGCTGCTTTGGGATGGCCTGAAGGAAATGATCCGCCTGCCCGTCGTGCGCGCCTCGGTGATCGCGCAATGCTTTAGCTTTGCGGTCCTCTTCGCGACCATCTCATCGGTGCAGCAAATCTATGATATTACCTTTGGGCGCGGCGATGAATTTCCCTATTGGTTTGGCGGCATCGCGCTGGTGTCCGGCACCGCGAGTTTTGTAAACGCCCGCGTCGTGATGCGGCTTGGTATGCGCTATATCGTGACCTTCGCCCTCGGCGCACAGGTTCTGCTGTCGTCGCTGATGATCCTTGCGGACCTGACCTTGCCGACCGGCACGTTTCTCTTTGCGGTCTTTCTGGTCTGGAACACGTCGCTGTTCTTTCAGGTCGGCCTGTCACTCGGCAACCTCAACGCGATGGCGCTGGAACCGCTCGGTCACATGGCCGGAACCGCCGCCTCTGTCATGGGGGCGATTGCAACGATCTGTGGCGTGACCTTGGCAGTGCCCATCGGGCTGGCCTTCGACGGCACGCCCCTGCCGCTGGCGCTCGGGGTCTGCGCCTGTTCGATACTGGCCTTCTCGGTCATGCTCTGGATGCGCCGCGCCGAACGCCTTTCGCCCTAAGCAGGCTGCGACGAGCGCGCCAACATCCGCGTGCGCAACATGCCCGCCGATCCGATCTGAATGAAATAGGCAATCATCACCGGCAAAATGAACGTCGCCCCATAGGTCTCAAGCGAGAACACCGCCAAGATAAGCGCCAGCGTGATATAGCGCGTCGCAATATGCCAATAGACCGACCGCCCCTCGGCATCATTCTCGGTCAGGAACCGCGCCGCCGTAAACGCCACGCCGTAGAACGCCGCCGTGGCCACAACCGCCACAAGCGCCGCCGAGAGCGACACCGAAAACAACAGTTGCGAGGTCGAAAGACTAAACAGGTAGAACACAATGCCAAACATCGTCAGCTTGGAAATCACCGGCATGTGCTTTTCCTTGAATGCAATAAGCCCCGGCAACCACATCCGCGCCACACGCGAGACAAGGAACGGGATCACCACAAGGATCATGAACGGCGCGAAGGGCTTGATCTGACGCCCCGGCGCAAGCCCTTGCGCCCCCCCAAGATCGGGCGCGGGAAAAAACGGCGCGGCAAACCCGAAGAACTGCCCGAAAACAAGCGTCACAGGCAGCAAGAGCGCCAGATTGAGCATGAAGATGATAAAGCCAAGTTTCGGGTTCGCCCCCGAGGACTTGATCCACATCATCACCATGCCGCCCCCCGGCAAGAGCGCCAAAAGCAAAAGCGCCCCGGCAATCGCGATATCGCGGCTCAAAAACCCGATCACAAGCGCCGCCGCCGGCATCAACAGGTAGTTGATCCAAAGGTTCGCCCAGATCGACTTTTTCTGCTTCATCACGAGCTTGATATCCGCCACGTCGAAATTAAACAGCGACGGCGTGACAAGGAAAATCCCCGCCACAAGGCACACCGCCGAGGAAAACGCGAA
>JAPHRE010000019.1 GCA_026195905.1 Pseudopelagicola sp.
CTTCTAATCAGCAGGTTGAGGGTTCGAGTCCTTCAGGGATCGCCATTTTATTATTTCTAATCAGTGAGTTGTGGTGCGTGATCTTTGCTCGATATCGCGCTGAAATTTTGCCGTAGCGCTGCGGAAGCAACGCGACAGAGAATCTCGTGTGGTTTTGGGGGCTATTCATGCGTACTTGGGCACCGTTGTGGTCGCAAACCTGACCAGCGGCTACACTTAATTGCTGAGTGTTTTACATGCGGAGTGATATTCATTTTGATAGATGACGAGTGCACTCTCTGGCCCTTATTCGGCATATGGTAGTCTGACCGTAAAGGTCGTTCCCTGCATTTCATTGCGCTTGTAGAAGATTGATCCTCCAATAGCTTCGACAATCCGCTTGGACACATTCATACCAAGACCGGTACCTCCGATTTGTCGGGTATCGGTCGAGTCAATTTGCGTAAACCGGTCAAAGACCTTGTCATGGTCGTTTTCATCTAAACCCACGCCCGCATCGCTAAACATTACGTCAGCGTAGTCTTCGTGTGGTTCAATAAATACCTCTACTGTGCTTCCCGCTGGGGAGAACTTTGCAGCATTTGAAAGTATGTTGGAAAACACCTGTTGGAGCCTGTCACTGTCTACCATCACCCAAACCGGTGTGTCAGGTCTTTGAAAAGCGATATCGACATTCAGCCGGGATGCGTAAGGCTTGTTGTCCACGACGGCTTGTGAGGTGGCCTCGACAAGGTCCAGTTTAATGGTGGTAAAGGACATTCTGCCGCTCTCAACGCTCTGCAGATCAAGTATTTCATTAATGAGTTTGAGCAAGCGATCACAATTGCGTTGCGCGACGGAAATCGTATTGGTGGCTGGCTCCGTAAGGTGGCCTAAAACCCCAGAATACAAAAGATCCACCGCACCCTTGATAGAGGTTAAAGGCGTGCGCAATTCGTGGCTCATTGTCGAAACGAATTCCGACTTGGCCTTATATGCCATCTGCGACTTTTTGTGTTCGGCCCTCAACTGTCGCATTTGACTAAGCTGAGTCTGATAAAGCGTCATGTAGTGCCTGGAGCTATCAATTACAAAGAACATAACAAAAACACTCGTGAACAACTGCGCCCAAAGTTCAGATTCCAAGGGGGCATTCGTCAACGTAATGTCTCTGAGTGGTATAAACAAAAATGTCGCGCCGTATATTACGAGGCGAATTACCAACACGGACTTGAGTTGATGGTTGTTCATCGACGCAAAAAGTGCCGCGGCGAATAGAAAGAACAACGGCATAAAATGCGTTGTATGACCCTGCAAAATCGCGATTGATATTGCATAGGTTGAGATGCCCAAAGAGCTAAGGAGCGTGCCAAAATATATTTGGCGCATGAAGCTTTTTTCTTTGGATATGCCGCGGCCATCCCACCGCATGGCGTTTTTGAAGACCCAGTAGTCATAAAGCTCTGAGATCATGACGATGCCCAATATTCCCAGGGCCAGATGGGCATTGTAGTAGAAGGCCGCAAGGATAAGTGCAGCGGCAAAAATAAGCTGCCTTTGCCACACCAAGTCCATCCCCACCTGACAATAGTCTTTTATTTGACGCGCCAAAGGTGTTCTTCCGTCGGCACTCAATGCGACCGTATGTTCGGTTGTGTCTGCCAACGAAGTGTTCCTCCGGTATCAAGGTGCGCATGAGCGCCGATTGGGTTGCGAGGCATGCGGGCCACCTTGGCATGCTGATCTAGCCTCAGAAACACTTTTTAGTTGTTCTTTCTGGCAACAATGTGTCATTTTGCGGGAGATTGTTGATCGGAGCGTGGGTGAAATGCGTCGCGGAGAGAATACGAATAAGCTTCACGAAGGCAAGGCACGCATGGTTTTCCCTGCACTTGTTCCGCAGGAGGATTTGGATCGACCCTCTGCAACGGGCTTGCGCAAAAACCTATTAAATATTTACGGCTATCGCGGCAGACTCTCGCAAAAGACGGCGCCTGATGCCGACGCCGCGAAGGGTTTGAATGCGACCACGACCATTCTTTCGATGACGAATATGCACAGGTATGGCGATCTCTTCGTGAAGTATCTCGCCGCCCGAAGGCAGGTGTTCATTGTAGAGAAGGGATGGCAGCTGCCGGAAACGGACGGCATGGAGTTTGACCAGTATGACACGCCGTTGGCCCGGTGGATCGTTGTGCATGATAATGGCAAAATACTTGGCGGTGCTCGGATATCCCCTACAACCGCAGTTTGTGGCAACCACTCCTATATGCTTCGAGATGCCCAGCTGGGTTATCTGAAGGGATTGCCGCCTGACCTACTCTACGAAGAAGCCCCGGTACGCCCGGATATATGGGAGGCAACCCGGCTTTTTGTGATCGACAGTGTGCCAGCCCGTCAGCGCGCAAAAATTAACGCTGAACTCATGAAAGGGATGGCGACGGCGGCTCGTTCGGTCGGTGCGACAGGTTTGATCGGAATTGTGCCCGCAATATTCAAGAGATGGCTGAAACGTATTGGAATGGATGCAAACTCTGTTGGACCAGTGAAGGTAATTGATGGAGACCGTGTTCAAGCCGCAATTATGAATGTCTCCAGCCCGTCAGCGTGATGACCTCGTAGAAAGTTTGACCTTCTCGCGCGGGATTTGCGGGGACGCGTTAGGCCTTGGGGTGGGTCTTTTGGTAGACGTCCATCAGGCGCGCGGTGTCGACGGCGGTGTAGGCTTGGGTCGTTGACAGAGAGGCGTGGCCGAGGAGTTCCTGGATGGCGCGCAGGTCGCCGCCGGCCTCCAGGAGATGGGTTGCAAAGCTATGGCGCAGGGCGTGCGGCGTGGCGGTGGCGGGCAGGCCGAGTTGCATGCGCACATTGGCCATCATCCCAGAGACAATTCGGGGCGAGAGGCGACCGCCGCGTTTGCCGCGAAATAGCGGATCGGTTGGTTCGAACGGGAAGGGACAGAGCGCGACATAGGTCTCAACCGCGTCGCGCGCGGCGTCGAGGACGGGCAGGATGCGTTCCTTGCCGCCCTTGCCGAGAATGCGCAGGGTCTTGGGGAGCGGGGCGTCCTGGCCGTCGAGGGCGAGCGCCTCGGAAATTCGTAGCCCGCACCCGTAGAGCAGCGTCAGCACCGCGACATCGCGGGCGGCGATCCACGGCTCGCTTGCTTGTAGTTCGGCGGTGTCGATGACGGCACGGGCGGCGTCGGCGGTAAGGGGGCGGGGCAGTTTCTTTTGGAACTTTGGCGCGCGGGTCGCCAGAACGGCGGTGGCGTCGAACCCGTCGCGTTCAGAAAACCAGCGATAAAAACTTTTGACTGCCGAAAGTTTGCGCGCGAGGGAGCGTGCGCCAAGGCCACCGCGGCGCAGATGGGCCATCCAGGCGCGCATGTCGGAGGTCGACACGCGGGTTAGGGGGGCAAGCCCCTGTGCGTCGCCCTTGTGTTCGGTCAGGAAGGCGAGGAAATCGACCAGATCGGTGCGATAGGCGGTCAGCGTATTGGCAGAGATGCCATCAAGGGCAGAGGCCGAGGTCAGCCAGTCCTGAAGCGTGTCGCGGGCCGCTGGTGAGATCACGACAGCCAGCGGCGCATGGCGCGTTCGAACACCCCGCCAAAGAAGGCGAGCAGGTCAGTGCCTTGTTGAGGGGTGAATTGATGCGGGTCTTCGGCGCCCATCACGAGGAGACCCGGCAGACGGCCTTCGCCGAAATCGAGCTTGAGACAGGCTTCGGAGCGAATCCAGTCTGATTTCTCGCCGTAGATCGCGGTTGTGCCGCCTTGCAATTGGCGCAGGGTGACTTGACGGGCGGGCATGTTGCGCCCGCCGCTCAGGTAGTCATCGACAAAGCCCGGTTCCGCCACCGAAAGTACGTCGCCAAGGCGGCGGATGGTTGGTTCGTCGTCAGATTGCGCCGATTCGAGCACGAGGCGCACACAATCGACACGTAGAATTTCCGCCACTTCGCCGCCGAGATCATGCAGGAACGGTTCAAATTCAACCGGGTCGAGCATGCGTAGAATGGCACGATGCACCTGATTTGTTCCGGCAAGGTTTTCATAGGCCGCCGCGATCACCGAACGATGCGTATCTTCAAGGCGATCAAGCCGCGCCTCGAGCCGTTCCATAGCGATACCGCGCAGATCGACGATATTGCCGCCCATAGATTTCTCATTGGCGGCGATCAGGGCGTGCATGACATCCTGATCGTCAAGAATCATGTCAGGCGCGGAGATGATCTTTTCGCGAAGCGAATCGTCGATTTTGGCGTTGCTGCTCATGCGGACCTCTAACCGGGGACTTGGCGGGAGTTTAACAGAGGTGGTGCGCGATTGCCTCCCCTTTTTTGGCCTGCATTTTAGCGGGCAGAGGGGAGGGGGAGGGTCGCTGCTCCTCTTGGGTCAGCGACCCAATTCACCCCGGAGTATTATTCACAGAGAAGAAGGCCGGGTCAGAGGATCTTGATTCCGGCGGCCTTGATGTCGGCGAGGAAGGCGTCGAGCCCCTTGTCGGTCAGGGGGTGATTGACCATCGCCTTGATGACGCCCGGCGGTGCGGTCATCACGTCAGCGCCGATCAGCGCGCATTGGGTCACGTGGTTCACGGTGCGGATCGAGGCCGCGAGGATTTGGGTCTCGTAGCCGTAATTGTCGTAAATCGCGCGGATGTCACCGATCAGGTCCATGCCATCAAGGTTGATGTCATCAAGGCGACCGATGAAGGGCGAGATGAAGGTTGCGCCTGCCTTGGCGGCCAAAAGTGCCTGATTGGCGGAAAAGCAGAGCGTCACGTTGACCATATGGCCTTCGTCGGTCAGCACCTTACAGGCCTTAAGCCCATCCCATGTCAGCGGCACCTTGACGGCGATATTGCCTGCGATCTGCACCAGCTTGCGGCCTTCGGCGATCATGGTGTCGGCGTCGGTTGCCGTCACTTCGGCAGAGACCGGACCATCGACAAGGTCGCAGATTTCCCTGGTCACTTCCATGATGTTGCGACCGGACTTTTTGATCAGCGAAGGGTTGGTGGTCACACCATCGACCATGCCGAGCGCATTGAGTTCGGCGATGGCGTCGATGTCGGCGGTATCAACGAAGAATTTCATGGGTGCGCGTCCTTTTCTGGCCTTGCCTTGGTTCGGCTTGCGTTTAGCGTAAGTTTTGCGATGCTGAAACCCCTCATGCGGCGCGCGGGGTGCGCAGCGCAGGGTGGCGGAGCGGTATTCAGACAGGTTGGCGTGTGACGGAGCAAGATTTCTTCGAGGCTGGGTCTTTGCTGGCGGTGCAGACGACGCAGCCGCTTGACCGGGCGCTTGACTATAAAGCGCCGGAGGGGGGCTGTTTTCGCGGTGCTTTTGTCGAGGTGCCGCTTGGGCCTCGGAAGGTTCCGGGCGTTGTCTGGGGACCGGGACGCGGGGATTATGACCGGTCGAAAATCAGGGCAGTGAACCGGGTTCTGGATGTGGCCCCGATGCGGGGCGAGATGGCGGCGTTTCTTGAGCGCGCGGGGGACTATACGCTAACGCCGTTGCATGCGATGCTACGCCTTGCGATGCGGGCACCGGGGTTGTCCGACCCGCCGTCGATGCGCAAGGTTTACCGGCTTGGCCAAGGCGCGCCGGACCGGCAGACAGATGCCCGCAAACGGGTCGTTGAGACGCTTCAGGACTATGGCGGATTGGCCTTTACGCTCAAGGAGTTGAGCGAGATGGCAGGCGTCACGTCATCGGTTGTTAAAGGGTTGGTCAAACAAGGTGTGGTGCGTGAAGAAGACACGCCGCGCGATCTGCCCTTTGCCCGGCTCGATCCCGAATATGCCAAGCGGGCGCTGACCGAGGATCAGGCGGAGGCGGCAGCAGCGCTTGGCGAAGGGATCGCGGCGGGGCGCTATGGGACGACCTTGCTTCGCGGCGTGACCGGATCGGGCAAGACGGAGGTCTATCTTGAGGCGGTGGCGGACACGTTGCGCAAGGGGCGCCAAGCGCTTGTTTTATTGCCCGAAATCGCGCTTACGGCGGAGTTCCTGACGCGGGTTGAGGCGCGGTTCGGCACCAAACCTGCCGAATGGCATTCGGGCGTGACGATGACCGAGCGGCGGCGCATCTGGAAGATGGTCGGACAGGGCGGCGCGGAGTTGGTTATTGGGGCGCGGTCGGCGCTTTTCCTGCCGTTTCGCGACCTTGGGTTGATCGTCGTCGATGAGGAGCATGACACGTCTTATAAACAAGAGGATGGGGTGCTTTACAATGCGCGGGATATGGCCGTTCTCAGGGCGTCTATTTGTGAGGCGCAGGTGGTGCTGGCGTCGGCGACGCCGAGCCTTGAGAGTTGGGCCAATGCGCAGGCCGGGAAATACCAGCGGTTGGAGCTGACCTCGCGGTTTGGCGACGCAGTTTTGCCGGAGATGCGGGCAATTGATATGCGGGCCGAAGAGGTGCCGCGCGGTCGGTGGATTTCACCGACCCTTCAGGGCGAGGTTTCGGCGCGGATCGAAAAGGGTGAGCAGTCCCTTTTGTTCATCAATCGCCGGGGCTATGCGCCGGTCACGATTTGCCGGGCTTGTGGCGAAAAAATCAATTGTGATCAATGTGATGCGACGATGGTCGAGCATCGGTTTCTGAAGCGTTTGGTCTGTCATCAATGCGGTGAGACCAAGCCGATCCCGGAGGTCTGTCCCGCGTGCCAGAAGGAAGATACGCTGGCCCCGGTGGGACCGGGGGTTGAGCGGTTGGCGGAGGAAGCGGCAGCGCTTTGGCCGGAGGCGCGGTTGGCGGTTTTGTCGTCGGATCTTTTTGCCTCGGCGCGGGCCTTGAAAGAGGGTATCAATAGCATTGCCGAAGGCGGGGCGGATATCATCATCGGCACGCAGCTTGTCGCCAAGGGACATAACTTTCCGCTGCTTACCCTGGTGGGGGTGATCGACGCGGATCTTGGGCTTCAGGGGTCGGACCTGCGCGCGGCCGAGCGCACGTTTCAGCTTATGCGGCAGGTCGCCGGGAGGGCCGGGCGATCAGAGCGTAAGGGGTTGGCATTGTTGCAAACTTTTCAACCCGAACATCCGGTGATCCGGTCCATTCTGGCGGGGGACGAAGAGGGATTCTGGAGCGCGGAAGCGCATGAGAGACAAGCGGCGGGTGTGCCGCCATATGGGCGCATGGCGGGGATCATATTGTCGTCGCCGGATGTCCAGCAGGTGTTTGATCTTGGCAATGCGTTGGCGCGCCAGGATGGGCCGTTGAGGGCGGTGGGCGCGCAGGTTTATGGGCCTGCCCCGGCGCCGATTGCGCGTATTCGCGGGCGGCATCGGGTGCGGCTTTTGGTTAAGGCGGACAAGGGGGTGCGGCTCCAGCCCGCGTTGGCCGAATGGGTCGGGCAATTCCGCCTCAAGGGAGATATCCGGCTTGCCGTCGATATCGACCCGCAGAGCTTTTATTAACGCCGAAACGCAGGCCAAAACGCATGTCGGTATCACGTCGGTATTGCGTCTGTATCGCGGTGGTGGGGGTCTCCGGGGCGGCGGATTGGTTAATGTGGTCGCCGCGCCGTCACTCTGCGAACCATGCCAGCGTCAGGGGAATGGCTTTGAATTCCTTGGCCTTGCCTTCGGGGCGCATCTGGATCGGTTTGGTGAGCCAGTTGGTCCAGCGCATCCGGCGGGCGAAGGTTTGAGCCGCCTGCCAGACGTTGCCGGGATCGTGGGCGCGGTAGGTGTCGCGGGCGATTTCGAGTTCGCGCACGGGGCGTCCGGCAAAGGCGAGGCCGTTGAAGAAGAACATGACAACATCGCGGGCGCAGCCCTGAAGGGTGTTGCGTGCGGGGTTGTAGTTTTCAAAGTCGATGAATGTCACGCGCCCATCTTGCCAGCAGATATCCTTGAGGCTTGGGCGGCCATGACTGAGGTGTTGTGCGTGCAGATCGGCCAGAGCTTTGGCGGTATCCGCAAAGGCGCGGGCCTTGAGGTCCGGGGTCTCGTTATTGCGACCGCGCAAGATGGCATCGAGGGACGCGCCCTGATCGGGGATAACAAAGAAATCCGGCCCCTCGGCCACGATGGCGGGCACGGGGGCGCGCAGCTTGGCCAGTTGGTGTAGCGCGGCGCGCTCGCGTTCAAAGGCGCTGGCCGAGGCACCTTTTTGTAGCCGTAGCCGCAAGCTCAGCTTTTCTTCGCGCTTGACCCAGTAGAATTGGCCCTGATGTTCCAGCTTGCTCACGCGGGCGGTGCAGGCTTGGGCCTTTTGGGTAAGGCGCGGGTCGGTTTCGGTCATCGCCACCATGCGAGAAGTTTAGGCGCACCGGGCGATGTTTACAACTCTGTCACATCGCGCGGTCAGGCGGTTGCGGCGGCGCGGCCCCTTTGGTCAATAAGGACGTCTGTCGCCATAGCGCCGAGCCACATGCAGAACAGGGCCAGCCAAGCGGTGCCCGCGAAGATCGAGCCGCCGGTGACGCCTGCGCCGATGGCGCAGCCCCCTGCGAGCATGGCGCCAAAGCCCATCAGCACCGCGCCGAACATGGAGCGGCGCATGTTGCTTTCGGTGTCGAAGCCTTGGAATTTGAATTCGCGGGTGACGAGCGAGGCGATGAACGAGCCGATCACCACGCCAGGCACAAGGCCGACATCAAATTCGAGCACCGAGTCGCGGTCGAGGAAGAACATCAACGTATGCGCCGACGGGCCGGAGAAGGTCGCGCTTTCGATTTGGACGGGTTCAAAGGCGACCTGGGCGAGGGCATAGGTTGCGACCCATCCCACGGCCACGGCAAAGCCAACGCCCGCGCCAAAGAACAGGCGGGTCCAGCCGATACGGTTCTTGCGGGCGATGATGAGGGCCAGCACGGCCATCAAGACGCCAAAGATCAGGCCCGATATTTCGGGCAAGCGGAAAAAGGCGATGAGGTCGAGGTTGCGCCCGCCCGAGGTAATCCAGAGGCTTGCGAGGTAATCGCGCGGGCCAGAAAGAATCCCTTTGAGGCTCATCTGGGCGACGACGGCAAAGATCAGGCCGGAGACGACCGAGCGCAGGTTGCCATTGGCCGCCAGCACCAGAAGGCGGCCCGAACAGCCGCGCGAGAGCACCATGCCGACGCCGAACATCAACCCGCCGAGGATTGCGCCGGACCAGCTTCCGGGGACGGCCATCATGCGGGCGTCGGCGGAATGCATCAGGCCAAGCGCCTGTGCGCCCTGCACCCAGACGATGGCGGTCGAGATCGTCAAGAGCCACACCGCGACCTTATCCCCGAGTTGGCCACGGGCAAATTCCACGGTAGCGGCGCGCAGGCAAAAGCGCGAGCGTTGTGCCGCGACCCCGAAAATAACCCCGGTCAGAAGGCCAAGAAGGGCGGCTGTGGGCGCTTCTCCGATACGTTCGACGAGCGTCAGCATATCCATGACGTTTCCAATTCCTCATTCGCGATTGCGAGGATATAGTGCTTTGGACAAGATATGTGCCTTGATTCAGATCACGAAAAGGGTCGAAACATCTCGCCTTTTTCAAGCGAAGGGCGTAATCGCACATTATGTTTCGCAAGATCAGTCTAGATGAGGCGCAGACCTTGCCGGTCTGGCGCAGGCCGGTGGCGCTTTTGTTCCTCATGGCGTTGGGGATGCCGATTGCGTTCAACACATGGTCGGCATTGCTCAATAACTTTGTCATCGAGGTGGCGGGGTTTGATGGGTCCGATATCGGGCTTTTGCACACGGTTCGTGAGATACCGGGGTTTTTCGCCATTGGTGTCATCGCGCTTCTTCTTGTGATCCGCGAACAGGTGCTTGGGGTGGTGTCGCTTATCCTTTTGGGGGTGGCGACGGCGATGACGGCATGGTTCCCGTCGCTGGCGGGGATTTTGACCATCACCATGTTGAGTTCGATCGGGTTTCATTATTATGAAACGGTGAACCAGTCCTTGCAGCTTCAGTGGCTCGACAAGGCGCGGGCGCCGAAAGTCCTTGGCTGGCTCTTGGCCGCCGGGTCGGCGGCGACTTTGGTCGCTTATGGCGCGATTGTGCTGACGTGGCGGGCGTTCGACCTGTCTTATAACGTGGTTTACCTTATCGGGGGCGGGGTTACGGCGGCGATTGCGGTCTTTGCCCTTGTCGCCTATCCGCAGTTCGAAGAGCGCACGCCGCAGGCGCGCAAGATGGTGCTCAAGAAACGCTATTGGCTATATTATGCATTGCAGTTCATGGCGGGCGCGCGGCGGCAGATTTTCGTTGTCTTTGCCGGGTTCATGATGGTCGAGCGGTTCGGGTTCGAGGTGCATGAGATCACCGCGCTTTTCCTGATTAACCTTGTGGCCAATATGGTGCTTGCGCCGATTTTTGGCGCAGCGGTGGCCAGGTTCGGAGAGCGGCGCACGCTGATTTTCGAATATGCCGGGCTGGCGGTTGTGTTCCTGCTTTACGGGGGCATTTATTTCTTTGGCTGGGGGGTCTTTCTTGCGGCGGTTCTTTATGTGGTGGATCACATGCTGTTTGCACTGGCGCTGGCGCTTAAGACCTATTTCCAGAAGATCGCCGACCCTGAAGATATCGCGCCGACCGCCGCCGTGGCCTTTACCATCAACCATATTGCGGCGGTGTTCCTGCCGGTGCTGCTTGGGCTGTTGTGGCTTGTGTCGCCGGGGGCGGTTTTCCTTTTGGCGGCGGGCATGGCGCTTGTGTCTTTGGGGCTTTCGTTTTTGGTTCCACGTCACCCGGAGAAGGGCAATGAGACGCGGTTGAGCCGATTTGCGGCCCCCGTGGCGCCGGCGGAGTGACGCATGAGCGGAACAACGCGGCGCGGCAGGTTTCTTGACGGATCAACTATGGGGCATGTGGTGCGCATGACCCTTGCCGGGGCGACGGGCATCACCTTTGTGTTCCTTGTCGATCTGGCTAACCTGTTTTGGATTTCGCGCATTGGCGATCCGACGCTTGTGGCGGCGATTGGTTATGCCTTTGCGATACAGTTTTTTGCGGTGTCGGTCGGTGTTGGATTGATGATCGCGGGCACGGCAACCGTCTCGCGCCGCATCGGTATGGGCGAGACCGAGCGGGCGCGTCATGATGCGACCGGGGCGCTTGTGCTGACCTGTCTTGTGCAGGGGAGTGTTGCGCTTGCCGTGGTGTTGATGCGCGAGCCGATGCTGCGCCTTGCGGGGGCCGAGGGCGAAACGCTTCGGCTTGCGGGGCGGTATGTGCTGATTTCCATGCCGTCGCTTTTGATTATGGGGATCGGGCTTGCGGGGCAGGCGGCGCTTCGGGCAGAGGGCGACGGGCGGCGGTCGATGCTTGTCACGCTGACCTCTGGGTCTGTGGCGATGGTGGCGGACCCGTTTCTTATCCTCACGCTTGGCCTTGGGCTTGATGGGGCGGCGCTTGGCGTGGTGTTGTCGCGGTTCGTCATGGCGGGGATGGCGCTTTTGTTTGCGGTTCGGGTGCATGATCTTTTTGCATGGCCCGAAGCATGGGCGGTGCGCCGCGCGGCGCGGCCTTTTGCGGTTGTGGCGGCACCAGCGATCCTGACCCAGATGGCGACGCCGTTTGCCAATTACATGCTCACCGGCGTGATATCGGGGTTTGGCGATAATGCGGTTGCAGCCTGGGCGGTGGTCAACCGGCTTACGGTTGTCGCCTTTGGCGGTATCTTCTCGCTCTCGGGGGCGATTGGCGGCATTTTCGGGCAGAATTTCGGCGCTGGGCTGCATGACCGGCTGCGCTCGACCTTTCGGGATGCGTTGATTTTCTGCGCCGGATACACGCTTTTGGCTTGGGCGCTTTTGGCGACGACGGCACAGGCGGTGGTTGATGGGTTTGGCCTCGTTGGGGTTGGTGAGGCGGTCTACCTTGGGTTTGCGCGGATCGGCGCGGGCGCGTTTGTGTTCGTCGGGGCGGCCTATGTGGCCAATGCGGCGTTCAACAATCTTGGCAGGCCGGGGCGGTCGACCCTGATCAATTGGACCCGTGACGGGGTTCTGATCCTGCCGGTGGCATGGATTTTTGCGGATCGGTTCGGGGCGGTCGGTGTGGTCTATGCGCAGGCCGTTGTCGGGGGCATGGTCGGGCTTGTGGCGGCGGCGTGGAGCCGGGCCTACCTTGCACGGATCGGCACCCCGGAGACACAAGGCGTCCCGGCGGCGCACTCTTGACGGGGGTGGCGCTTGGTCCTAAAGCGTTTTGGGTCAAACTTGTCTCACGGGTTTGGCTCGAAACGCGCGGAACCTGTTGATGTTGTGGGCGTTTCGAAATCACCTTGTATCTCAAACTAATTTCGAAACGCTTTAAGCCGCTTGGCAGAGCATAGGAGCCTTTGACATGCCGACTTTTACAGCCTTCACCACCCTTACGGGCAAAGCCCCCGCCGATGCCCTTGGCGAAGCGTTGGAACGCATTCAGCCGGAGCCTATGGGGGTTGGTGTCTTCGAGATTGAGGATGGATCGGGGCTTTGGGAAGTGGGCGGCTATTTCACCGAAGCGCCGGACGATGCGGGGCTGGCGGTTTTGGCGGCGGCTTTTGACGCCAAGCCGTTTGTGATCTCAGAATTGCCGGAAACCGATTGGGTCGCCAAGGTCAAACGCGAATTGGCCCCGGTCGCGGCGGGCCGGTTCTTTGTCTATGGCAGCCACGACGCCGACAAGGTGCCCGAGGGGTGCGAGCCGCTTTTGATCGAGGCGGCGATGGCGTTCGGGACGGGGCATCACGGCACCACGCTCGGCTGTCTCAAGGCGTTGGATCGGCTGGCGAATGACGGGTTTGTGGGCAAGCGCGTGGCCGATGTCGGCTGTGGCACGGCGGTTTTGGCGATGGGGGCGGCACGGATTTGGCCGGGGACGGTTCTCGCAAGTGATATCGACGCGGTCGCGGTTGAGGTCGCAGCGGCCAATGCGGCGGCCAACGGGCTTGAGGGGCGGATCATCTGCGTTGAGGCGGCGGGTTTTGACCATCCTGATCTCGCGGCGGGCGCGCCCTATGATCTTGTCTTTGCCAATATCCTCAAGGCACCGTTGATCGAGCTTGCGCCGGATATGGGCGCACAGATCGCGCCGGGCGGTCATGCGATCCTGTCGGGTCTGCTCAACGAGCAGGCCAACGATGTGATCGCGGCCTATGACGCGGCGGGGTTCGAGGTTCATACCCGCGAAGAAATCGGCGAATGGACCACCCTGACCCTCACACGGCGCTGACAGGAGCGCGGCCAAGGTCGCGCGCCGATATTTCACAAAAGGGAAAGCGGAATCGATTCGGGATATAATTTCCCGTCTGGAGACAGTTGCGCCTTGTGAAGTTTATTGTTTTTATTGAGGAAATCGAATTGTGGCGGTTTCGCCAGAATTGGGCGGATTTGGCCTAAATTCGAGGGGTTTGCCATATTCTCGCCACATTTCAGCGCCATTCAAGCCTTGTTTGGTGGGGGCCAGACTTTCGGTGATTTTACCATGACGGACTCCTATAACGAATTTCATGCACGTGTGGCCCGCATTTATGCGTTGAAGGATGAAGCGTCGAAAGACGGTTCGTCGCCTGCCTCCTATGGAACGACTCGTGACGGTCATCTGGTGATCCGCGGGGCGCGACCGGGGTTTCGTATCCCCTGGACCGGAATTTTGATGGTTCTGGTGGCGGTCTTCATGCTCAAAGGAGCCGTGATGGCGCGGTTGGGACCGGATTTCTACAAGGCGCAGGTTGGGCGGCTTATGCCGTCGACAGTCCTTGAACAGGTCGGTGCATGGACGATGCGCCCGGACCCGATTTCAAGCTGGGTTGCGCGACAGATCAAATCTCTAAGCTGATCCCTCCAAATCAGCCAACGGCCCCGGTCTCTCTCCCGGGGCCGTTTTCTTTTGTGCGACAGGTCCGATGGACAAAGGAAAGACCGCACCCCGAGGGAGGCGCGGCCTATCCGATCCGAAGATCCGAAAACGACGATTTCGGTGCTTTGGAATGGTGTCAGCGAATCCCGTCGAGATCGCCACGGCACAGGCCGATATCGTCAAGTTCACGGTCGGACAGAGCGGCAAGCGCCGCACGGGTTGCGCGCTGGTCTTGCCAGTTGGCGTAAGCGGCGACGAAACGGGCCTTGGCGTTGACGATACGATCGGCCAGGGAAACGCGGGTTGAGGCGGGCGTTGCGGCGTCAAATGCGGTCATAGAGACGAAGGTCTGACCAATATGACCGGCAAACCCGGCAGGGGAGGTCGAGAAGCGGTTGGTGTCGAATGCGGCCATGTCAGTGTTCCTTCTGTTCGAGCTATGGTCGGCGTTTTCAATAAGCGGCAACTAGAGGCGGTTTGCCTATGAAACAAGCAGACAAAAATGCATGGGTGCCATGACGGAATTGCATAGGTCAATTTTGCGTAACGGTCTGAAAAATAGTTAAAAAATCAAAGTAATTACGGTCGTTATCGCTTGAGCAGGTGTCGGTTTTGGCACCTGTGATGCAAAAGCGGCATGGCTCGCCTCTGGTTATGCGGTTTTCGCAAGGCTCTTGGCGGATGTTCCGGTTTTGTGCTAGTGGTTCAAAAAAGCAACATTTGCAGGTCAGCGGGGCAGACATATGCGGGTTTTGGGAATTGATCCCGGTTTGCGCAACATGGGGTGGGGCGTCATCGACGTCGAGGGCAGCCGAATCAGCCATGTGGGCAACGGCATTTGTCATTCCGTCGGAGAAGAGCTGGCGGCGCGGCTTTTGTCATTGCATACGCAGCTCAGCGAGGTTGTGGCGCGGTTTCAGCCTGATCAGGCGGCGGTCGAGAACACCTTTGTCAACAAGGACGCGGTTGGCACGCTGAAACTTGGTCAGGCGCGAGGGATCGCGCTCTTGGTGCCGGCGCAGGCCGGGCTTGAGATTGGCGAATATGCACCCAATAAGGTCAAGAAGACGGTGGTCGGTGTGGGACATGCGCAGAAGCATCAGGTCGAGCATATGGTAAAGCTGCAATTGCCGGGGGTTGTCATCAACGGGCCGGATGCGGCGGATGCGCTGGCGATTGCGATCTGTCATGCGCATTATGCACGGGCAGGGCGCGGCATAGAGGCCGCAATGCGGAAGGTGGGCGCATGATTGGCAAGATTTCAGGCCGGATTGAATATCGCGCGGCGGATCACGTTTTGATCGACGTGCGCGGCGTCGGGTATATCGTGTATGTCAGCGAGCGCACTATGGCGACCTTGCCGGGGCAGGGCGAGGTTGCGGCGCTTTATACGGACCTTCTGGTGCGTGAAGACCTTATGCAGTTGTTCGGGTTCACGACACTGGTCGAGAAGGAATGGCACCGCTTGTTGATGAGTGTTCAGGGAATCGGGGCGAAGGCGTCTTTGGCGATTCTGGGCGCGCTTGGGGCGGATGGCGTTGGGCGGGCGATCAGCCTTGGCGATGCCACCGCGCTTAAGGCGGCGAAGGGCGTTGGCCCGAAAACGGCGCAGCGGGTGGTGATCGAGTTGAAAGACAAGGCGCCGGGGGTCATGGCGCTTGGCGGGACGATGGCCGACGCCTTGGGCGAGGGGGCCGCGCGGGACGTTGTGGAGGATGTTTCGGAGGACGGGCGCCCAGCGACCCGTGCGCCCAAGGCCGCAGCCAAAACCGGCGGCAGATCATCGGCGGCGGCACAGGCCGAGGCGCTTTCGGCGCTTGGCAATCTTGGCTATGGTCCGGGCGAAGCGGCGGCAGCGGTGGCCGAGGCCGCGCGCGACATGCCGGAGGCGGATACGGCGGTGCTTATCCGGGCCGCGCTTAAACTGCTTGCGCCGAAAGGGTAAGGGATGGATCAGCCGGACCCGACATTGCGGCCAGAGCCGCGCCCGGAAGATGCGGATCGCGCGTTGCGCCCGCAGGCGCTTGACGATTTCATCGGTCAGGCCGAGGCGCGGGCCAATCTTAAGGTCTTTATCGAGAGCGCACGGCGGCGCGGCGAAGCGATGGATCACACGCTTTTTCATGGCCCGCCCGGACTTGGCAAGACAACGCTGGCGCAGATCATGGCGCGCGAATTGGGCGTCAGTTTCCGCATGACTAGCGGGCCGGTGCTTGCCAAGGCGGGCGACCTTGCGGCGATCCTGACCAATCTTGAGGCGCGTGATGTGTTGTTCATTGACGAGATTCACCGGCTCAACCCGGCGGTCGAGGAAGTGCTCTATCCGGCGATGGAGGACTTCGAGCTTGATCTTGTGATTGGTGAAGGGCCGGCGGCGCGCACGGTGCGGATCGAATTGCAGCCCTTTACCCTTGTGGGGGCGACAACGCGGCTTGGGCTTTTGACGACGCCGTTGCGCGACCGGTTCGGCATTCCAACGCGATTGCAGTTTTATACCGAGGATGAGTTGAACGAGATCGTGACGCGCAACGCCACCAAGCTCAGCGTGCCGGCGGTAGGCGACGGCGCGCGCGAGATCGCGCGGCGGTCGCGCGGGACGCCACGGATCGCGGGACGGCTCTTGCGGCGGGTGGTGGATTTCGCGCTTGTGGAAGGCGATGGCACGGTGAGCCGAGAGATCGCGGATAGCGCCCTGACGCGGCTTGGGGTCGATCATCTTGGGCTTGATGGGGCGGATCGGCGATATCTTTTGTTCATTGCCGAGAATTATGGCGGGGGGCCGGTTGGAATTGATACGATTTCTGCGGCGCTCAGCGAGAGCCGGGATGCCATCGAAGAGGTGATCGAGCCGTTCCTGTTACAGCAGGGGCTGGTGCAGCGCACGCCGCGCGGGCGGATGCTGGCGCAGAAGGCTTGGCGTCACCTTGGTCTTGAGGCACCGAAACGGGCGGATCAGACGGACCTGTTCGGGAAATAGATTTTGTGCCTCCGGCGGGAGTATTTTTGCCAAGATGAAGCCGGGCGCGTGCTATTGTCTTCATCTTGGAAGGAAATACTCCGGGGGGTCTGGGGGGCTGGCCCCCCAGCCACGCCCAACGCTTCAAAGCGCGGCTTGCCGCGCGCCGAAGGGGCGGGAGGGCTTGCCAAGCGGCGGTGATCCGTGGGATCAGGCGCGCGCTGAAAATAAGGAGAGCGCCATGACGCCCGAACAGGTTCAGGAGTTGTTCACCCTCGAGGATGGCGCATACGCCTTTGCGCGTTGGGGGCGGCCTATTGCGCCGATTGTGTTCGGAGTCGAGGAAGAAACGCTTTCGGTCGTCAAGGGCGCGGTGGAGGCGGTGGTGACGCTTGTCGGGCACCAGATGGCCGAGACGGATGCGGAACTTGGCGTCAACCTGATGATTTTTTTCCTGCGCGATTGGGATGAGTTGGCGGCGGTGCCGGACCTTGATCGGTTGATCCCCGAGCTTGAGCCTTTGCTCGGGCGTCTCAAGGAGGCGGATGCGACGCAATACCGGGCGTTTCGGTTTGATGAGCACGGCGCGATCAAGGCGGCGTTTGTGTTTGTGCGTATGGCGGGGGTGATGGCGGAACTTTCGGCTGAGAGCATTGCACTTGCGCAGGCGGTGCAGGTGATGCTGCTTTGGGGGCCGCGCGCCTTTGTCGAGACCTCGCCTTTGGCGGTTTTGCCGGAGGGCGGCGCGACGGTGCTGCGCCCGGAGATCGCGGCGGTGTTGGCGGCGGCGTATGATCGGATGATGCCGGTGGCGGCGCAAGATCCAAGCCATGCGCTGCGCCTGTTTGCGCGGCTTCGGCTTGAGGATACAGCGGACTGATACGGAGGGCTGATACGAGCTTTGCTTGCGTCTGGCGGGTGTTCTTGCTTTGGTGGCGCGAGATTTGAGCCGTGAGGAGACGGACCGTGACCTATACCCTACCCATTCGCATTTATTACGAAGACACAGATATGGCGGGGATCGTCTATTACGCCAATTACCTCAAGTTCATCGAGCGCGGGCGCAGCGAATGGGTGCGCGAGATCGGTATGGATCAGCTCAAGATGAAGGATGAGGGGCTTGTGTTCGTGGTGCGCCGGGTTGAGGCGGATTATCTTGGCTCGGCCAGGCTTGACGATGAGTTGGTTGTTGAGACCGAGGTTGCGAACGTGACTGGGGTGCGGCTTCTTATGGAGCAGCGCGTCAAGCGGGGCGAAGAGATCTTGTTTCATGCGATGGTGACGGTGGTGTGCATGAACGATGCCGGTCAGCCGGTGCGGCTACCGGCAAATATCCGCCAGATGGTGCATTAGGGGCGGCTGTAACGTGCCAATGACGCCTATTTGATGGCTTTCCCCGTATCTTTCCTGTAGGTTTCTGCCAAACAGATGGCCGCAACAAGACGGCCCAAAGGCAGAGCAGGCATATGGAAGCAGCAGTCGATTTTTCGATGTGGGCGCTATTCGCGCGCGCAACCCTGACCGTAAAACTTGTGATGGTGCTCCTCGTGGGGGCGTCGTTCTGGTCTTGGTCGGTCATCATTCAAAAACACATTCTTTTCCGCAATGCGCGGCGTGAGGCGGCGCAGTTTGATCGGGCGTTTTGGTCCGGTGAGCCGCTGGATCAGCTTTATGAAGAGATCGGGCCGACGCCGACGGGGCGGGCGCAGCGGATTTTTGCCGCCGGGATGACAGAGTGGCATCGCAGTCATCGGCAGGATGGCGGGCTTATTGCCAATGCCACAAGTCGGATTGACCGAAGCATGGATGTTGCGATCGTCAAGGAGGCGGAAGTCTTGCAGAAAGGGCTGCCGGTCCTGGCGACGGTCGGGTCGACCGCGCCGTTTGTCGGGCTTTTCGGCACGGTCTGGGGCATCATGAATGCCTTTATCGAAATCGCAGCGCAGCAGAACACCAACCTGGCCGTTGTCGCGCCGGGCATTGCCGAGGCACTATTGGCAACGGGGCTTGGTCTTTTGGCGGCGATCCCGGCGGTGATTTTCTACAACAAGCTCAGCGCGGACAGTGATCGGATCATTGCCGGATATGAGGCCTTTGCCGACGAGTTTGCCACTATCCTCAGCCGCCAGTTGGACGCCTGATATGGGGGCCGGGGTCATGAAAGGTGCCGAAGGCGGCGGGCACAAGCGGCGGCGCAGGAGCCGTCGGCGCAGCCAGCCGATGGCCGAGATCAACGTCACGCCGTTTGTCGACGTGATGCTTGTGTTGCTCATCATCTTCATGGTGGCGGCCCCGCTTTTGACGGTCGGTGTGCCGGTCGAGTTGCCCAAGACGGCGGCCAACCCGCTTCCGGGCGAGCAGGAAGAGCCGCTGTCGGTCACGATTGCGGCGGATGGGGCGCTTTCGATCATGAATGCGCCGGTGGCCCCTGAGGAGCTTGTGAACAAGTTACGTGCGGTGGCGGTTGAACGCGCGTCGCAGCGTATTTACCTGCGGGCGGATGGGGCGTTGCCCTATGAAATGGTGGTACAGGTTATGGGCGCGCTGAATGCCGCCGGATTCGCGGATATCGGATTGGTGACGGATATCGGTGGCCCGGCTATGGGTGATAACTGAGGCGCGCGGTGCATATCGGGCATTATATATCTGGTGCGGCTCATGTGGGTCTGATCAGCTGGGCGTTGCTTGGGTCTGTGTTTCAGGGCAAGCCGGAGCCGGTTGAGATTTCGGGTGTGGCGGTCATCAGCGAGGCGGAGTTTGCCGCGTTGAGCGCGCCGGATCAGATGCCCGCGCCGGAGACGAATGTGGCGGTGCCTGTCGCGCCCGAGCTTTCGGAGGCGGCGCCGTTTCTTGGCGCAGAGCCGGATGAGGCACCGGACCGGAACCGCCCGGAAAGCGCCGAGGCGGCTGAGGCGGAGGATGCGCCAGACCTGAGCGCGGCAGAGGTTCCAGAGCCTGCGGAGTTGATTGACTCCGTGCCGGACATGACTCCGCCGAGCGAAGAGATTGCCGCGTTGCAGCCGCGTGAGGCCGAGCCGGAGACGGTTCAGCCCGCCCCGCGTGTTGCGCCCGAGCCGGTCGCACCGCCAGAGCCGGACATCAAGATTGACGATGTGGCGCAAGAGGCGGTGGTGCCGGAAGACAGCACCGAGGCGATCCCGCAAGAGCCGCAGGAAGCCACCGCGCCGGAAGCAGCGAGCACCGAGATTGCCACCGAGGCCAAGGTCGGCGCTCCGACGACATCGGTGCGGCCCAAGCTGCGCCCGCGCACGGCGGTGCAGACAGAACCGAAGGCCGATACAGATGACGCCATTGCGGCGGCTTTGGCAGAGGCGGGGGTAGAGGCGGGGGCCGAAGAGCAGGCCGAGACACGCGCCGCGCCAAGCGGTCCGCCCATGACGCGCGGCGAAAAGGATGCGCTGCGGATATCGGTTCAAAATTGCTGGGTCGTGGATGTAGGCAGCCAGGCGGCGAATGTCACGGTCACGGTTGGCATGAAGATGACCCGAGAGGGTAAAGTTGACGGGGCCATTTCGCTGATTGGGGCCGAGGGCGGCGACGAACAGGCCACGAAAGCGGCGTTCGAGGCGGCGCGGCGGGCGGTCCTGCGGTGTCAAAAAGGTGGCTATAAACTGCCGATCGACAAATATGATCATTGGCGTGAGATCGAAATCACGTTTAATCCGGAGAAAATGAGGCTGAAATGATGCGTTTTTTCACAGCTCTGCTTATGGGACTGACGGTTCTGGGGCATATGGCGATGGCTCAAGACGGTCCGCTTCGGATCGAGATTACCGATGGTGTGGTTGAGCCACTGCCCTATGCGGTGCCTGATTTCGTTGCCGAGAATAGTGCGGCGGGGGGCTATGCCACGCAATTGGCGCAGGTGATTGCGTCGGACCTTTCGGGAACGGGATTGTTCCGCGAAGTGCCGCAAAAGGCGCATATTGCCAAGATCACCAATTTCTCGGCTCCCGTGCAGTTTGCCGATTGGAAAGCGATCAACGCGCAGGCGCTTATTACCGGGGCGGTGTCGGTTTCGGGCAGTCAGCTTGAGGTCAAATTCCGGGTCTATGACGTGTTCGCGGGCCAAGAGCTTGGCAATGGTCTGCGGTTCAAGGGCACGGTCGAGGGCTGGCGGCGCATGGCGCATAAGGTTGCCGATGCGGTCTATAGCCGGATCACCGGCGAGGGCGGATATTTCGACAGCCGCGTGGTTTTCGTCAGCGAGACCGGCCCCAAGAACGACCGTCAAAAGCGTCTTGCGATCATGGATTATGACGGGGCGAACCTTCAGTATCTGACGGATTCAAGCTCGATCGTGCTTGCGCCGCGGTTCTCGCCCACGGGCGACCGGGTGCTTTATACAAGCTATGAGACCGGATTTCCGCAGGTCTATATCCTTGATGTCGGCAGCGTGCAGCGCCGGGTTCTCAATAGCGAAGCAGGCACGATGTCCTTTGCGCCGCGTTTTGCGCCTGATGGCAAGAGCTTGCTTTTGTCGATCACGCGGGACGGAAATACCGATATTTATCGCATGGGCCTATCCGGCGGGCGGCCGCAGCGGCTTACGTCGTCGCCCGCGATTGATACCGCGCCGAGCTTTAGCCCCGATGGCAGCAAGATCGTTTTTGAGAGTGATCGGTCGGGCACGCAGCAGCTCTACGTGATGCCTGCGGGCGGCGGCGAGCCGAAGCGGATCAGTTTCGGGCAAGGGCGCTATGGCACCCCGGTCTGGAGCCCGCGTGGCGATTTGATTGCGTTTACCAAGCAGAACAAGGGCCGGTTCCATATTGGTGTGATGCGCACGGATGGCGGCGAAGAGCGGCTTCTCACGGCGTCGTTTCTTGATGAGGGGCCGACATGGGCGCCCAATGGCCGCGTGATTATGTTCACGCGCGAAACCCAAGGCGCGAGCGGGGCGTCGGCGCTTTACTCGGTTGATGTCTCGGGGCGCAACCTGCGCAAGGTCAAAATAAGCGGCGGCGGGTCGGACCCGGCATGGTCGCCGTTGCAGGAATAAGGCGCGCGCGTTTTCAAGACGCGCCGGATGTGATAGAACAGGCCCATAAGAAGAGAATTCAACGGGCATTGAGGAACGAGGCAGAACATGAACGGACTGACCAAGATCGGCTTTCTTGTCGCGGCGCTCGCGCTGGCGGGGTGTGATAATTCGGGTGCCTTTGGGCTTGGCGGATCGTCCGCCGGGGGACCGGGCAGCGGCCAATATGAAGATGGTAGCGTCGATGATCCCACGTCGGTGGCGCATTTTCGTGAACAGGTTGGCGACCGGGTTCTCTTTACCGTCGACCAATCGACGCTCAATGAAGAGGGGCGTTTGACGCTTCTTGGGCAGGCCAATTGGCTCTTGGAGAACGACGATTATAACGCGGTGATCGAGGGCCATGCCGATGAGCAGGGCACGCGGGAATATAACCTCGCGCTTGGGGCGCGGCGGGCGAGTGCGGTCAAGGAGTTCCTTGTATCGCGCGGTGTTGCGGCGTCGCGTTTGAACACGGTGAGCTATGGCAAGGAACGCCCGATCGAGATTTGTTCGGCGGAAGCGTGCTATGCCCAGAACCGCCGCGCGGTGACGGTTCTCAAGGCCGATGTCAATTTCTAAGCTGGAGCCGAAGATGCGCCTGATTGCGATGTGCCTTGTGGTGATGGTCGGCGTTGGGCCGCGTGTGGCATTGGCACAGGATAGCGAAACACTGGCCGATATTCGCCAGCAGCTTTCGGTCCTTTTTGTCGAAGTGCTGAGCCTCAAGCGGGAATTGTCCACGACCGGATCACCCGCAGGCGTCACCACGAGCGGCACCACCTTACAGCGGATCGACGCGATTGAGGCCGAGGTTCAACGCCTAACGGGACGCACAGAGCGGCTTGAACAGCGCATTGAGCGCGTGGTGCAGGACGGGACGAACCGCATTGGCGATCTTGAGTTCCGGCTTGTCGAGCTTGAGGGCGGCGACGTGAGCACGCTTGGCGAGACGTCGACGCTTGGCGGTGATCAGGGCGTAACCCCGGCCCCGGCGGTGCCGTCGCTTGGCGATGGGGGTGGCGATAGCGGCGGCCAGTTTGCGGTTGGCGAACGGGCCGATTTTGAGCGCGCAGAGGCGGCGCTTGACGCGGGCGATGCGCAAAGCGCGGCGGATCAGTTCGAGGCGTTTCTAGAGACCTACCCCGGTAGCCCGCTTGAGGCCAAGGCCTATCTGCGGCGCGGACAGGCGCTTGAGGCGTTGGAGCGGGAAACCGCGGCGGCGCGCGCCTATCTTGATAGCTATTCGCAATACCCCCAGAGCGATGTCGCGGATCAGGCGCTATATCATTTGGGCCGTGCGCTTGGGATGCTTGATAAGGTGAGCGAAGCCTGTGTGACGCTTGGCGAGGTTGAGGCGCGCCATCCTGGATCGAGCATGATCGGACCGGCACAGGCGGAAATGCAATCTCTGGGGTGCAATTGAACACGCCTGAGACGGCCTTAGACGCTTTTTTCAACGGACAGAGTTTGCGCGCTGTGGGCGTTGCCGTTTCCGGCGGCAGCGATTCCACGGCGCTTTTGCATCTTGCGGCGGAATGGGCCGGGGCGGCGGGCGCGCGGCTTGTCGCGGCAACGGTCGATCATGGGCTGCGAGCGGCGGCAGAAGCCGAGGCCGAGGCGGTCGGGGATTTGTGCCGGTCGCTTGGGGTTGAGCATGCGGTGCTTGAATGGCGCGGCTGGGACGGGGCGGGAAATGTGCAGGCCGAAGCCCGTGCGGCGCGCTATCGCCTTCTTGCCGAGTGGGGCGCGCGCGCGCGTCTCGATTATGTCCTGTTGGGGCATACGATGGACGATCAGGCCGAGACGTTTTTGATGCGGCTTGCGCGGCGCGCCGGGGTTGATGGGCTTGCGGCGATGGCGGCGCGGTTTAACCGCAATGGACAGGTGTTTGGCCGCCCGCTTCTTGGGCAGCGGCGCGAGGAGTTGCGCGATGCGCTCAGGGCGCGGGGCGTGGGGTGGATCGACGATCCCTCGAACGAGGATGCGCGGTTTGACAGGGTCAAGACCCGCGCGGTTCTTGGCGGATTGGCAGACATAGGCATTGATGCGCATGCGTTGTCGACCGTGAGCGAGAACATGGCGGATGTGCGTGCGGCGCTGGATTGGCAAGTGGCGCAGATCGCGGCGCAGGCCGTCGAGATCGAAGCGGGCGATTTGCGAATCGATCTGGCGGCGCTTGCGGCCGTGCCGGAAGAAATTGCCCGGCGGTTGATCGTTGCCGCGCTTCTTTGGGTCGCGGGGGGCGCCTATGCGCCGCGCCGCGCGCCGGTTCAACGGATGCTCGTCGATCTCAGGGAGGGACGCGGCGGCACCCTTGCGGGCTGTGTTTTGACGGTGCGCCACGGGGCGGTGCGCGTGGCGCGCGAACCGGCAGCGGTCAGCGATATCCAAAGCACAGGCCCGGTTTGGGACGGGCGCTGGCAGGTTGAGGGGCCTTGGCAAGGCGGAGAGATTCTGCGGGCGCTTGGCGAAGAGGGGCTTGGGCAGATCAAGGATTGGCGCGCGGCGGGGGTGCCGCGACAGAGCCTTCTTGCCTCGCCATCGGTTTGGCGCGAGGGGCAGCTTATTGGCGCGCCGCTTGCCGGGTATGGAGAGGGCTGGCAGGCGCGCCTTTGTGCCGATCGGGCCGGATTCCCCCTTCGCAGGCATTAAACCGGCGAATAACGCATTGAACATGACGCTCTGATCTCTATTTAGAAAGAAAGCCCGCCGTGCTAGGAACGGCGGAATTGGACGATTGGGAGATTTTGCCTTGGGCAACGCACGCAATATCGCATTCTGGGTGGTTCTGTTTCTGCTGATCCTTGCCCTGTTCAACCTGTTCAGCGGTGGCAACAGCAACCTGCAAAGCCGTGAGATCGGCTATTCGGAATTTGTGCAGGCCGTGGATGAAGGCAATGTCACCAATGTGACGCTGGATGGCGAACAAGTGCGCTACCGCACCACAAGCGGCGGCGATTTCGTCACCATTAAACCCGAAGATGCAGAAGTAACCAATCTTCTTATCGACAAGGGCATCCCGGTGAAGGCCGAGAGCCAAGAGCAATCGGGTTTTCAGTCCTTTATCCTGAGCCTGTTGCCGTTCCTGCTTTTGATCGGGGTGTGGATTTATTTCATGAACCGGATGCAAGGCGGCGGCAAAGGCGGCGCAATGGGCTTTGGCAAGTCCAAGGCCAAGATGCTTACGGAAAAGCAGGGCCGCGTAACCTTTGACGACGTGGCGGGCATTGACGAAGCCAAGGAAGAGCTTGAAGAGATCGTTGAATTCCTGCGCAACCCGCAGAAATTCTCGCGTCTTGGCGGCAAGATCCCCAAGGGCGCGCTTTTGGTTGGCCCTCCGGGCACGGGTAAAACGCTTTTGGCGCGTGCGATTGCGGGCGAGGCGGGCGTGCCGTTCTTTACCATTTCGGGGTCGGATTTCGTTGAGATGTTTGTCGGTGTCGGTGCCAGCCGTGTGCGCGACATGTTCGAGCAAGCCAAGAAAAACGCACCCTGTATTGTCTTTATCGACGAGATCGACGCCGTGGGCCGGTCGCGCGGTGTTGGTATCGGCGGCGGCAACGATGAGCGCGAACAGACGCTCAACCAGCTTCTCGTTGAGATGGATGGGTTTGAATCCAATGAGGGCGTGATCATCCTTGCGGCGACCAACCGCAAAGACGTTCTTGACCCGGCGCTGCTGCGTCCCGGCCGTTTTGATCGCAATGTCACCGTCGGCAACCCGGATATTCGAGGCCGCGAAAAAATCCTTGGGGTGCACGCGCGCAAGACGCCGCTTGGCCCCGATGTTGACCTGCGCATCATCGCGCGCGGCACACCGGGCTTTTCGGGCGCGGATCTTGCCAACCTCGTCAACGAGGCCGCCCTTATGGCGGCGCGCGTGGGACGTCGGTTCGTGACGATGGAAGATTTCGAGAACGCCAAGGACAAGGTCATGATGGGGGCCGAGCGTCGCTCGATGGTGCTCACGCAGGACCAGAAGGAAAAAACCGCCTACCACGAGTCTGGGCATGCGGTTGTTGGTCTTGAGTTGCCGCTCTGTGATCCGGTTTACAAGGCGACGATCATTCCGCGCGGTGGCGCGTTGGGGATGGTGGTGTCGCTTCCGGAGATGGATCGCCTCAATTATCACCGCGATGAGTGTGAGCAAAAACTTGCGATGACAATGGCCGGTAAGGCCGCCGAGGTCATCAAATATGGCGAGGATCATGTGTCAAACGGTCCGGCGGGCGACATCATGCAGGCGAGCCAATTGGCGCGCGCGATGGTGATGCGCTGGGGCATGTCGGACAAGGTTGGCAATATCGACTATGCCGAAGCGCATGAAGGCTATCAGGGCAACACCGGCGGTTTCTCGGTCTCGGCCCACACCAAAGAGCTTATTGAAGAAGAGGTGAAGCGGCTTATCCAGACAGGATATGAGCGCGCGCACAAGATTCTCACTGAGAAGAGCGAAGAGTGGGAACGTCTTGCCCAGGGGCTTCTTGAGTATGAGACGCTTACAGGGGACGAGATCAAGCGCGTGATGCGTGGCGAGCCGCCGCATGATGGCGAGGATGACGCCGGGGACGAGGGCGAAGGCAACGCCCCAAGCGTCACGGCGATCCCGAAAACCAAGCCGCGCAAAAAGCCAGAGGGCGACGGCGGCATGGAGCCGGAACCCACAGCATAAAGATACAGTAAGGCCGGGGGAGACCCCGGCCTTTTGCATCTCACGAGAGACGACATGGGCGATTGGGGCGGTGCTTGATCGGAGCGTATGAAGCGGGTATGGCAAAGGCTTATCCGCGCTGCGAAGACGGGTCCGTTTTGTTCCCGTTTCGGCGGATGTTCTTTGTCCTGCGACGGTCGCCGTCCTGAAGAAAGGGAAAGCCATGCCCGCCCTGAAACCCACCGATTTTTATGCTGAAGTGCTCTGGCTTGGCCGGGTTGCCGACAGCGTTGAGGACTTGCGAGCAGAGCCGTTGGACGAGATGGCACTTGGCTTTGCGGGCGTTGAGGGGGAATGCCACAGTGGGTTGACGCGGGCCTCGTGTAGCCGGGTTCTGGCGCAGCACCCGCGCGGCACGGAGATCGCCAATAGTCGCCAGCTTTCGATTTTGTCGGCGGAGGAGCTTGAAGAGGTGGCTGAGGCGATTGGCGTCGAAGAGTTTGATCCCGCTTGGGTTGGGGCGTCTGTGATCCTGCGGGGGCTACCGGATTTCAGCCACCTGCCGCCTTCGTCGCGGCTTCAGAGTGATAGCGGGGCGACCATCGTCATCGACATGCAGAACCGGCCCTGCGTTTTGCCGGGGCGCGTCATTGAGAAGGTGCATCCCGGCGTGGGCAAGGCCTTTAAGGACGCCGCCGTCGGCAAGCGCGGCGTTGTGGGTTGGGTCGAGCGCGAGGGCATTTTGCAGGTTGGGGATATCCTGCGGTTGCATGTGCCCGATCAGCGGATCTGGAGCGCGCTTGAAGAGGCGCGCGGGCAATAAGGCCACGCGGCAAACCACGCGGCCCATGCAGCGGTGGCGGTTTTGGACGCAAGCGGCGTTGGAAATGTCGGAAATGCGACCCGATTCACGGTAATGAGGGGGTATGCAAATGAGCAGAAATCAATCAACCCCGCCTGAACAGGGATCGCCATGAGCTATAAGACGGATATCGAAATCGCCCGCGAAGCCAATAAGAAGCCGATTCAAGAGATCGGTGCCAAGCTCGGCATTGGGTCCGAGGCGCTTTTGCCTTTTGGCCATGACAAGGCCAAGGTCAGCCAGGAGTTTATCAACTCTGTGCAGGGCAACGAGACTGGCAAACTTATCCTCGTGACGGCTATCAACCCGACCCCGGCGGGCGAAGGCAAGACGACGACCACCGTGGGTCTTGGCGATGGGTTGAACCGGATTGGGAAGAAGGCAGCGATCTGTATCCGCGAAGCCTCTCTTGGGCCGAACTTTGGGATGAAGGGCGGTGCAGCCGGGGGCGGCTATGCGCAGGTTGTGCCAATGGAGGATATGAACCTTCATTTCACTGGCGATTTTCATGCCATCACGGCGGCGCATAACCTTCTGTCGGCGATGATCGACAACCATATTTATTGGGGCAACGATCTTGAGATCGACGAGCGCCGGGTGACGTGGAAGCGCGTTCTTGACATGAACGACCGCGCGTTGCGCGATGTGGTGACCTCGCTTGGTGGTGTGGCCAACGGGTTCCCGCGTCAGACCGGGTTTGACATTACCGTGGCGTCCGAAGTCATGGCGATCCTGTGCCTTGCGACGAGCCTTGAAGACCTCGAAAAGCGTCTTGGCGATATGATCGTCGCCTATCGTCGCGACCGCAGCCCGATCTATTGCCGTGACATCAAGGCGGATGGGGCGATGACGGTGCTGCTCAAGGATGCGATGCAGCCGAACCTTGTTCAGACGCTTGAGAACAACCCGGCCTTTGTGCATGGCGGCCCGTTCGCCAATATCGCGCATGGCTGTAACTCGGTGGCGGCGACGACCACGGCGCTCAAGGTGGCTGATTATGTGGTGACCGAAGCGGGGTTCGGGGCCGATCTTGGGGCCGAGAAGTTCATGAACATCAAGTGCCGCAAGGCGGGACTTGCGCCCGATTGTGTGGTGCTTGTGGCCACGGTGCGGGCGATGAAGATGAACGGCGGCGTGGCCAAGGCGGACCTTGGGGCGGAGAATGTCGCGGCGGTTCAGGATGGATGCCCGAACCTTGGGCGCCATATCGGAAACCTCAAGACATTCGGCGTTCCGGTGGTCGTTGCGATCAACCATTTCATTACCGACACGGATGCCGAGGTGCAGGCGATCAAGGACTACGTCGAGGGCCAAGGATCAGAAGCGATCCTGTGTCAGCATTGGGAAAAGGGGTCGGAAGGCACGGTCGCGCTTGCCACCCGCGTGGCAGAAATCGCAGATGCAAATGTCAGCCAGTTCGCGCCGCTTTATCGCGACGATATGGGGCTGTTCGAGAAGGTCGAGACGATTGCCAAGCGCATCTACCGGGCCGATGAGGTTCTGGCCGACAAGAAAATCCGCGATCAGCTTCGCCAGTGGGAAGAGGCGGGATACGGGCATTTGCCGATCTGCATGGCCAAGACGCAGTATTCCTTTTCGACCGATCCGAACCTGCGCGGCGCGCCGACGGGGCATTCCGTGCCGGTGCGCGAAGTGCGGCTGAGTGCCGGGGCGGGGTTTGTCGTCGTGGTCTGCGGCGAGATCATGACCATGCCGGGCTTGCCGTCGCGACCCGCGTCGGAGAACATCCGTCTCAACGCGGATGGCGAAATCGAGGGCTTGTTCTAAACCCGCAAATGACCTTGGCGGCTCGGGTTTTCCGGGCCGCAAGCGTCTTGCACACGCGGCCTAAATGGATCAAACCACGGGAAAGCACGTAACAGATAAGGAACGCGGGTCATGACGGCACAGATCATTGATGGCAAAGCCTTTGCGGGAACTGTGCGCGAAAAGGTGGCGCATCATGTGGCGCGGCTGAAGGAGGAGAACGGCATTACGCCCGGCCTTGCGGTTGTGCTTGTGGGCGAAGATCCGGCGAGTCAGGTCTATGTGCGCTCCAAGGGAAAACAGACGATCGAGGTCGGGATGAATTCCTACGAGCATAAGCTCGGGGCCGACACGTCAGAGGCCGACCTTCTTGCCCTCATTGACAAGCTCAACACCGATCCGGCGGTGCATGGCATCCTTGTGCAGCTTCCGCTTCCGGGGCATCTCAATGAAGACCTTGTAATCAATGCGATTGATCCGGCCAAGGATGTAGACGGGTTCCATATTTCCAATGTGGGCCTGCTTGGCACCGGGCAAAAGAGCATGGTGCCCTGCACGCCGCTTGGGTGTCTTATGATGCTGCGTGAGCATCACGGCAGCCTGTCGGGGATGGATGCCGTTGTGATTGGGCGGTCAAACATCGTCGGCAAGCCGATGGCACAGCTTTTGCTTGGTGATAGCTGCACGGTGACCATCGCACATTCGCGGACTAAGGATTTGCCGGATGTGGTGCGGCGGGCCGATATTGTCGTGGCTGCCGTAGGCCGCCCCGAGATGGTGCCGGGCGATTGGATCAAGGAGGGCGCGACGGTGATTGATGTCGGCATCAACCGGATCGACGCGCCGGAAAAAGGCACCAACGAAGACGGCAGCGTCAAGACGCGGCTTGTCGGGGATTGCCATTTTGCAAGCTGTGCCGAGGCTGCGGGGGCGATTACCCCGGTGCCGGGCGGGGTTGGTCCGATGACCATCGCCTGTCTTTTGGCCAATACCGTTACGGCGTGTTGTCGGGCCAATGGGTTGGCGGAGCCAGAAGGGCTTACGGCCTGACGCTTGTGCCGAACGGGTTTTGACAAAGAGGAAGGGCGGGTCGTCGGGACCGGCCCTTTTTTACGGCAGCACGGGAAACATGGTGCCGGTCAGAAGCGCGATATGGGTCTCGGCCCCGGCCTCATCGCGGGCGTAGACGTCGGCTTGGGTTATGACGAGGCGGCGACCGGGTTTGATGACCCGACCCACGGCGCGCAGGCTGGTGCCTTTGGCCGGGGCGAGGAGATGAATTTTCATCTCGGTGGTCAGGACTTCGGCGTCGGGCGGCATGATGCTGAGCGCCGCATAGCCCGCAGCAGTGTCGCCAATGGAAAATGTCAGACCAGCATGTCCGAACCCATGTTGTTGCAGGCAGGTCGGGCGGATGTCGCTCGTAATCACCACATGGCCTTGCTCGACGCTCTCCAGGCGGGCGCCGAGGCTATCCATCATCGTCTGCGCGGCAAAGCTTGTTTGGATTTTCTTCATGATTTCAGGTGACAAAGCCATATAAATTCCCCTTTTGGTTGGTGTGGCTATGCGCCAAGTTCAGGGTTCAGTTAAGGCGTCACCCCGTCAAGGGGCTGCGGTCGGAAAGACGTAACGAAACGGGGGCATGCGTGAGGCGGAAGGCCAGAAAAATTCTCAGCACTTATCGGACGGCGCTCTCGCTTGAGGGAATCGCGATTGCGGGGATTGCGGCGTTGATTGCCACGGTGACGGGCCCGTTTGGGACCTATTCGGCTATGGGATTTGGCGGGCGGTTTGCCTATTGGGGATTGATCTCGGTTGTGTCTGTTTTGCTCGGTATCGCGGGATTCAAAATCGCGCGGATGATTGGGCATGAGCGGGACAGTGCGCGGTATACCTTTGTGGGGTCGATGTTTGCGACCGGGGGGATCAGCGCGGCGGTTTGGGGTTTGACGCGATTTGGATTTGGTCATGTGCTGCAACCGCCGCCGATATGGTTTTTGTTCGCCAATGTCTTTTTGATTGTGGCGGGCGTTGGGATCATTCTGCAGTTGACACGGCGTCCCGCGCGGCAAGGGACGGATCAGACGTTTCAGCCTGACCCTATTTCAGGGAATTGCGCCACGCCGCCAGGGGCCAATTCAGCCCCGGAGACGCCGGGTCCGCGCCTTGCGCGGCGCTTGCCGGAGGGGGGGGAGGGGACGATTCTTCATCTTTCGGTTTGTGACCATCACGTTGATATACATACAGAAAACGGCACGACATCGGTTCGGATGCGGCTTGGCGATGCGATTGAAGCGATGGACGGGGTTGAGGGGATGCGGGTTCACCGATCGCATTGGGTTGCCCGTGAGGCGATTGATGGGGTTGTGCGTGAGCAGGGGCGGCTTTTCCTGCGCCTGACGACGGGCGCGCAGGTGCCGGTCAGCCGTGGCGCGCGCCCGATGCTTGAGGAGGCGGGGCTACTCTAGCGCGGCATCTCGACGAGGCGCGGCGTGGGGCCGGTCAGAATGGCACGGGCCTCGGAGCGCATCAGGGTTGTCAGCGCCGCATCGTGGCTTTGCAAGCCGCCCGTATAGGTGCCATAGGCGGGCAGGATCACCCGGTCACTATCAAACAGAAACGCCGGGCGCGAGATCGTGCGGTGGCGGGTGCGTATCGTGGTTTTGGGATGGTAATGGCCTGAAATCTCGCCGCTTTTCCCCGGTTTGGCGATATGGCGAAAGGTCAGGGGCGGGATCGGAAGTTCCGAGAGGTGGCTTCCGCCGAGGGCGATAGGGCCGGGGTCATGGTTGCCTTCGATCCAGACCCAGCGCCGCCCGGCCTGAAGCCGTGCAATCCAGAGACGATCATCTTCCGAAAGGCTTTCCAAGGCGGCAAGGTCGTCGAAACTATCGCCCAGGCAAATTACGGTTCCGGCACCTTTGTGGGTCAGGTCCGCTTCGAGGCGCAGGAGGGTATCGCGGGTTTCATAGGGCGGCAGGGGGGCACCGCCCTGGCGGGCGAGGCGATCGGACTTGCCCAGATGCAGATCAGAGACGCAGAGGAGGCGGCGGTCTTGCCACCAGAGCGCGCCGGAGCCGAGGGCTTCGAGGCGGGTTCCGGCGAGGGTAAAGGGCACGCTTTGCATGATATATTGGTGCGCCAAACGGGGGCGGTTCACAAGAAAAAACGCGGGTCTGTATCGCGTCGGTATACCGTCGGTATTGCGTCGGTGCGGTTTTTCGCCGGTCCTGTTAGGGGGTAACGCCCGCCTCGGCCATGACGCGGGCGCTTTCTTCGGCGAGGAGGCGTTCTTCGGCGGCCCCGTCGATGCGCACCTTGCCCGCCTCAAGAAAGAGCGGCGCGGCCAGCGGCGTGACGTGATCGCAGCGGCACAGATCAATGCGCCCGTCGATGCGGGTCAGCATGTCTTCGATGCGGGAAAAATCGACAAGGCCGCGCATGGCCTCTTGGCGGGTGACGCGCATCAGGAGGTGGTCGGGATCATATTTCAGCAGCGTGTCGTAGAGGATGTCGGAAGAGAAGGTGGCCTGTCGCCCGGATTTGCGCTGGCCTGCGGTGTTGCGTTCGATGAGGCCCGCGATGGTCGCAGAGGCGCGGAAGGTGCGTTTCATCAGGCTATTTTGCGCAAGCCATGTGTCGACCCCATCGCGCAGGGCTTGGGGGGCAAAAAGCGGGGCGGGATCGGTCACTTCATCCAGCCCCCAGATCAGGGTCGCGTAATCGGTCGCGACAAACCCCATCGGCGCGAGGCCGATCTCTTCCATGCGTTTGGTCAGCAAGAGGCCGAGGGTCTGTTGGGCGTTGCGGCCTGCGAAGCCGTAGACGCAGATGTTTTCGCGCCCATCGCGGGGGAAGCTCTCGATCAGGAGACGGTCGGGGGCGGGCAGGCGCGACAGGCGGCGTTGCAAGGCGAGCCAGTCGCGGGTGTGGTCGGGCAGGTTGGGCCAATCGTCCTGTTGCAGGAGGCGCAGGATGCGTTGTGAAAGTTGGGTCGAGGTTGCGAATTTGGTGCCCGAGAAGACGGCGATTTTGGGGCTTTGGGCGGCGCTGCGCGAGACCTCGACGGTCATGTCGCGCAGGCCTTCGTAGCGCACGACCTTGCCACCGATGAGGAAGGTGTCGCCGGGGGTCAGGGAGGCGGCGAAGGCTTCTTCGACCTCGCCCAAGGGTTTGCCGCCGCGCCGCCGGGTCATGCGGACCTTGAGGGTTTCGGTGTCGATGATCGTGCCCGCGTTCATACGGATGCGGGCAGCGGTGCGCGGGTCGCGCAGGTGCCAGAGGCCGTCGGGGGATTGTTTCAGGCGTTGCCAGCGGTCGTAAGCGCGCAGGGCGTAACCGCCGGTTGCGCAGAAAGTCAGGCAGGCGTCAAAATCAGCGCGCGACAGGGCGGCGTAGGGTCCGGCGGTTGTCATCTCGGCAAAGAGTGTGTCGGCGTGAAACGGGCCGGAGGCGGCGGTGAGCAGGATATGTTGGCACAAAACATCGCGCGGGCCGGGGCCGCGCGGTGCACCGTCGAGGGCACGGGCGCGCACCGCTTCGAGCGCGGCGACGCATTCGACGACCTCAAAGCGGTTGGCGGGCACGAGGAGCGCCTTGGAGGGGGCGTTGTAGCGGTGATTGGCGCGGCCAATACGTTGCACGAGGCGTTTGACGTTCTTGGGGGCGCCGACTTGGATCACGAGGTCCACATCGCCCCAGTCGATGCCAAGGTCGAGCGAGCCGGTGCAGACGATGGCGCGCAACTGGCCGTCTTGCATGGCGGCCTCAACGCGGGCGCGTTGGGCGCGGTCGAGCGAGCCATGATGCACGGCGATGGGCAGGGCGTCGTCATTGGCGAGCCAGAGGTTATGAAAAAAGAGTTCGGCCTGTGCGCGGGTGTTGTGGAAGATGAGCGTTGTTTTGTGACGGCGGACCTGGTCCATCACAGCGGGGATCGCATAGGCCGCGCCACCGCCGGACCAGGGTGGGGCCGCGCCGGTTTCCAGCATGGTGATATCGGGATCGGGGCCGGGATCAGCGATGAGGATATCGCAGGGGTCGGGATGGCGGGCGAGGAAGGTGGCGATGGCGGCGGGGTCATCGACCGTTGCCGAGAGGCCGGTGCGTTTGAGATCGGGACAGAGGGTTTGCAGACGCGCCAGCGCGAGCATGAGCTGATCGCCGCGTTTGCTCTCGGCCAGTGCGTGCACCTCGTCAACGATCACGCGTTTGAGGCCGGAAAAGAGGCGCGGGGCGTCGGGGTATGACGTCAGGAGGGCGAGGCTCTCGGGGGTTGTCAGGAGGATATGCGGCGGATCGGCGCGCTGGGCCTTGCGGCGGCTTTGGGGGGTGTCGCCGGTGCGGTCTTCGATGCGGATCGGCAGGCCCATGTCCTCGACCGGGCGGCGCAGGTTGCGTTTGATATCGGCGGCAAGCGCCTTGAGGGGCGAGATATAGAGGGTATGCAGCCCGTCATGCGGCGCTTTGGCGAGGTCAGCCAGCGTTGGCAGGAACCCCGCCAAGGTCTTGCCGCCGCCCGTTGGGGCAATGAGCAATGTTGCGGGGGCTTCGGCGCGGGCCAGCATGTCGATTTGGTGCGGATGGGGTTTCCATCCGCGCGCGGCGAACCAGTCGGCAAGCGGGGCGGGCAGCGGGGCCGGGTTGGCCACGGGATCAGGCCTCGGGCGTGTCCGTGTCGGGGCCGCAGAACAGGCGGTAGAGCATGGCGATAACTTCGGCGGTGCTCTCGTCGGCGAGGCTATAGTAGATGGTTTTACCATCGCGGCGCGTCTGGACGAGCCCTTCTTCGCGCAGGCGGGCGAGCATCTGGCTCACGGCGGCCTGACGGATTTCGAGGAGCTGTTCCAGCTCACCCACAGATTTTTCGCCGGACCCAAGATGGCACAGGATCATCAGGCGTCCCTCATGGGCGAGGGTCTTGAGATAGGCCGCAGCACTTGCGGCGCTACGGGCCATTTCGGTTGGCGGGGCGGGAAACTCGTCCATCTTCAACGGGGGATATCCTTTCATGATATTCCAGATATAGCACGGTCTTTTGCCGAGGGCGAGATCATGTCGTCGGCGCACCGCCCTGAAAATTATTGCCGTTGGCATAGTCGCAGGGCGCATCGCGCATCTCTAGGTGCAAGCCGGTATCGGTATAGGGGTGCGCGCGGGCAAGGGCCTCGTCGACCTCGATGCCAAGACCGGGGTCTTCGGGGGGTAGGACAAAGCCGTTCTCGACGCGAATCCTTGAGTTGATAAGGGCATCGTGGAACGGGGTTTCGATGGTTTCGATCATCAAAAGGTTGGGGATCGAGGCGGCGAGGTGGATGTTGGCGGCCCATTCGACAGGGCCGGCATAGAGGTGCGGCGCGACTTGGGCGTTATGGGTCTCGGCCAGTGCGGCGATCTTTTTGGTCTCCCACAGGCCGCCCGAGCGCCCCAGCGCCGGTTGCAGGATCGTGGCGGCCCCGGCGGCGAGGACGGCGGCGAACTCGGCCTTGGTTGTCAGGCGTTCGCCGGTGGCGACGGGGATGCGCACGGCGCGGGCAACCTCGGCCATAGAGGCGGGATTGTCAGGGGGCACGGGTTCTTCGAACCAGAGAGGGGAATAGGGTTCGAGGGCTTGGCCTAGGCGGATCGCGCCGCCGGTTGAGAATTGGCCGTGGGTGCCGAACAAGAGGTCGGCGCGGTCGCCCACCGCCTCGCGGATCGCCTTGCAGAAGGCGGTGGAGGTTGTGATGTCGGACATGGCGGGCATATGGCCGCCGCGCATCGTATAGGGGCCAGCGGGGTCGAATTTGACCGCCGTATAGCCGCGTGCTACGAGGTCGAGGGCAGACTCAGCGGCCATATCCGGGGAGGTCCAGAACGTATCCATTGGATGATCCGGCAGCGGGTAGAGATAGGAATAGGCGCGCAGGCGTTCGTTCATCAACCCGCCCATGAGCGCATAGACTGGGCGGTCGCGGTCCTTGCCGAGAATATCCCAACAGGCGATTTCCAGCCCCGAAAACGCGCCCATGACGGTCAGGTCGGGGCGTTGGGTAAAGCCGGAGGAATAGGTTTTGCGAAACAGGCGTTCGATATTTTCCGGGTTCTCGCCAAAGAAGTGGCGTTCAAAGACGTCGCGGATCACGTGGGTCATGGTGTCGGGGCCGACCGAGGCGGCATAGCATTCGCCCCAGCCCGTGATGCCGGTGTCGGTGGTGACTTTGACCAGTATCCAGTAGCGCCCGCCCCAGCCCGGTGCGGGCGGTGCGGTGATGATGATATCAAGATCCTGCAATCGCATGGGATGTCCTTTGCCTGCTTTGAGATAGCTTCGGGCAGGGGCAGGCAAAAGGCAAATTGTTCGTGGGGTGATATGGGCGCGGCGTCAGGAGGCGCGCGGTGTGCGCAGCAGCACGACGATGGCCCCGGCCATGAGGGCGGCGGCCAGAAGGAACGGCGCGCCGGGGGCGTAGAGCGCGGCTTCGGGGCGGGTAAAAAGCGCGAAGGTCTGGGTCATGGCCAGCGGCGAGAGGATCAGGGCGAGGGCGGTGAGGCTTGCCATGACGCCTTGGAGTTCGCCTTGGGCATTGTCGGGGGTGCGGCGCGAGAGCATGCCTTGAAGCGCGGGCATTCCGACGGCCCCGAGAGCGGAGATCGGGATGGCCGCGAGGATCAGAACCGGGCTTGTGACAAAGCCGAGGAAGATCAGCGAGGCCAGTTCGATGAGCAGGCCCGCCTGCACGGTCCCACGATGCCCGAACAGACGGATTGCGGGGGTCACGAGGCTGCCTTGGACGACTGCAAAGCCGAGACCGTAGAGCGCCAGAGAGAGGCCGGTCATGCCCGGCGACCAGCCGAGTCGTTCAACGGTAAAGAAAGCCCAGATCGCGGGATAGACGGCAGCGGCGACCTGATAGAGGAAATGCACACCAAGCAGCGGGCCAAGTGCGGGAAGGCGGCTCACGGCGCGCAGGGCGGTGAAGGGATTGGCGCGCGCCCATGTGAAGGGGCGGCGCAGGGTATCGGTTACGGTTTCCTTAAGCACAAGCACGCCGAGCAGGAAATTACCGCCAGCGAGGGCGGCGGCGGCCCAGAAGGGCGCGCGGGTGCCAAGCTCTGCCAGTAGCCCGCCAAGGATCGGGCCGAGAACAAAGCCGACCCCGAAGGCGGCCCCGATTAGGCCGAAGCGGCGGGCCTTTTCCTCGGGGGCGGAGATGTCGGCCATGTAGGCGGCGGCGGTGGAATGGGTTGCGGCGGTGATGCCGCCGATGATGCGGCCCGCCAGCAAGAGCCAGATGGTCCCGGCGATGGCCATGATGAGATAGTCCAGCGCCATGATCGCCAGCGAGACGAGCAACACCGGGCGACGCCCGAAGCGGTCCGAGAGGCTTCCCAAGGCGGGGCCAAAGAGCACCTGCATCAGGGCGAAGACCGCAGAGAGGATACCGCCCCAGATCGCCGCCTGCGAGAGCGCGCCGCCCGTGACCTCGCGGATCAGGTCGGGCATGACCGGGAAGATGAGGCCGATGCCGATGGCGTCGATCACAACGGTCAGGAAGATAAAGAGGACCGGAAGGTTGGGGCGCATGGGGTATCCCGCGATGGCGATGCGGGAAGATTTGCGGCGGTTGCGCGAAATTTGCAATGACTCTTTTGCCTGGCCGGGGGTAGGCGGTTTTGAAACGCGTTGCGCCGCGCGTCAGGAGCGCGCGCGCACCGTGGCGGCGAAAGCGCGGGCCTCAGTGGGGGCTTGGCCCATCTGGTGCGCCGGGGAGAAGAGGGTTGCGGCGTCGAGCGCGGGGAAATCACGCGCGGCGAGGGTTGCAAGCGGCGTGTCGCTGGCCAGCGCCTCTTGGCAGAGTGCTTTGGTTGCGGCCTGTGCGTCGGGGCGGGGCATGGTTGCGGCAAGGGCGAAAGACAGCGCCTCGGCATGGACGAGGCCGAGCGGTTCCTGCACCGATTGCGCCATTGCCTCGATACGGGGCGAGAGGCGGGCGGTCTGATCTTTGGCGATGATGAGGGCCGATGCGGCGGAGAGGCAGAGCTGTGGCAGGGTCAGCCATTCGGTAAACCATGCGGCCCCGTCGCGTTGGTGTTTTTGCACCGAGGCGCCCTGGAGGGTCAGAAGATGGCTGCGGGCCTGTGCGGCGAGGGCGACGAGGGCGGACGGAGCGACCGGGTTTTGTTTCTGCGGCATGGTCGAAGAGCCGCCGCCGCCGCCAAGATCGACCTCACCAATACCGGACATGGCCATAGCGATCAGGTCTTCGCCCAGTTTGGCCAGCGCCAGCGAGATGCGGGTCAGCCAGTCGGCAATGCGCAGGATGGGTGTGCGGTCGGTGTGCCAGCTCTGGCCGGGGTCGGCGAGATTCAGGTCTTTGGCAAGGCCCGCGCGGATGGTGGGCGCTTGCGGGCCGAACGCGCCGGAGGTTCCGGCCGCGCCAGAGAGCGACACCATGAGGCAGGCATCGCGCAGCGCGGGCAACTCATCGAGCAGGCCAAGCAGCGGGCGGCCCCATTCGGCGGCTTGCGCGCCAAAGGACGTCAGGGTGGCGTGTTGTCCGTAGGTTCGCGCACTCATCGGGGTGTCGGCGTGGGCCTCGGCAAGGGCGGCGAGGGCGGATAGCGTGGCGCGCAGGTCTTTTTCACAGAGTGTCAGCAGAGAGCGCAGGCGCAGCATCAGGCCGGTGTCAATCACGTCCTGAGAGGTTGCGCCGAAATGGATATACTGGGCGTGTTCGGGGGCTTCCATTGCCTTGCGAAACGCGGATACGAGGCCGGGCACAGAGACGCCGTTGGTGCCGGTGGCGTCGGCAAGCCCCGAGGGATCAACCTGCACTTCCATAGCGGAGCGGTGGATGAAATAGGCGCTTTCCTTGGGGATGAGGCCCATGTCGCCCTGCACCTTGGCGAGCGCGCCTTCGACGAGCAGCATGGCGCGCACTTCGGCGGTATCGGTAAAGAGGCGTCCGGCCTCGCCGGTTGGAAACAGGCGGGCGAAATGCGGGCTATCAAAGACGGAAGCGGCCATAGTTGCATCCTTCGGGCTATCGGTGTTTGCGGCCCGTGGTAATGGTCTTTGATGGCAAAGTCAGCCGGGATTTTTAGGGCAAGGCGTGGCGAGCGGGCGTCAATGGCGCCGCATGATTTCCTCGAGCCGTGTTTTGAGGCGGCCGGGAAGCTGTTGAAAGGCGGCCTCATCAAGCATCTTGTCCAAATCGGCGCTTTGGGCGGCGAACCCTTCGGGATCGTCGTCATAGAGGGTCAACGCCTTCTCAAGGGTGAAATGCGCCTTTTCCAGGTGGGTTTCATGGAGCACGTAGAGCGCCGCGCGGGCGCGTTCCGGGCCAAGGATAGGAATGGCTTGCGCAAGCCCGTGGTCGGAAATGGGTTGATAGAGCGTCAACGCATCGTAGCAGAGTTTTTCAGCGCGGCTTAGGCGACGATGCCATTTGAGCTTGCGCTGGGCCTTGGCGAAAAGCGCGTCGACCGGCACAGGGCCGGTGCGGTAGGGGTCAATCGCGAATGCCACACCCCAGAACAGGGCCGCGACAAATGCGCATAGTGCCAGCCATGTGCCAAGATGGGCGGTCAGCGGCATGAGGAAAGCCGGAGCGATGCCAAATAGATCGAGCAGCGCAACCAGAAGTAAAAGTGCAAAGACGAGCAGCGCTAATTTGCGACCTGCGCGAAAAGTGGCATGAATAATCTGTTGAGGGGTCATATGTGGGAAACTGTATATCTAAAAAGAGATTCGATGACAGAGTGTCGCACATATAACTGACCGATATGAATAAATATTAATGAAATATTTACATATCAAAAGATTAGTCGGATGGTTTGCTCAGGATTTCGGCAATCAGTGCTGCGAGGCCGGTCGGGTCGGTGAAGAACGGCGAATGGCTCGTTGGCATTTCATAAACATCTTCGGGCGGCCAATCGGCGGTCATTTCGGCCTGAAACTCGGGCGGGATGGCGTTGTCGTGGAGGCAGCGGATATAGCTTTTGGGGACGGATTTATGGCCCTCGCCAAGTTTGGCCGGGGTGGTTTGGGGCAAGGTTGCCTGTTGCGAGATATGGGCAAGGGCGTATTCGGTCGTCCCGGCGGGGCAGTCGGCGTAAAACACCTCTTGGGCGTATTCCGGTTTAATCCCGTATGAAAAGCCCGAGGGATCACGGGCGATGGCCTTGAGGATCGGCTGGCGTGGGGCGAGTTTGCGCATATCTACGAGGGAATGCCCCTCGCGCGGGACATAGGCGCAGAGGTAGATCAGGCGTTTGACCTTGGCCGGGGCGATGTCGGCAGCGAGCGTGGCGGGAAAGCCGCCCCAGCTATGGGCGACGATCACAGTGTCTTCGCCAAGCGCGTCGGCCACGGATTGAGCGCAGCTTGCAAGTGTGACGTCGCTTAGGGGGGTGGGGTCGCCGCCGTGGCTTGGCATGTTGATGGCGCGGGCGGTGTGGCCCAGGGCTTTGAGCGCCGGGATGGTATCGCGCCAGCACCATGCGCCGTGACAAGAGCCGTGCACGAGAAGGATATCAGACATGGCCGGTCTCCTTGAGGAAGGTGGTTAGAAGGGCGGCATATTCGGCGGGCTTTTCGACGCAGGGCAGATGTCCGGCGCGGCGGATCAGTTCAAACTTTGAGCCGTGGATGAGGTTCACGGTCTCGCGCACGAGGTCGGGCGGAGAGGCGCCATCTTCGGACCCTGCAATGCCGAGCGTCGGCAGGCGCAAGCCGGAGGTGGGGGTATAGAAATCGGTTCCGGCGATAGCGGCGCAGCATCCGGCGTAGCCTTCGGCGGGTTGGCGCACGAGCATGTTGCGCCAAAGCTCCAGATCGGCGGTGGCGCGAAAATCGCGCCCGAACCAGCGCTCCATGACCGGATCGGCCAAGGCCTCTATGCCGTGGGTTCGCACGGTTTCGAGGCGCTCTTGCCACATCTCCTTGGTGCCCATCTTGGCCGCCGTGTTCGACAGCACCATAGCGCGCACAAGGTCGAGCCGTTTGACCGCGAGACCCTGCGCGATCATGCCGCCGATGGAAAGGCCGACGAACATTGCGTCGGTGACGTTGAGGAGATCAAGAAGCCTCTCGGTATCGCGCACCAGCGCACCCATAGAATAAGGGCCGGTCGGGCAGGACGAGAGGCCGTGGCCGCGTTTGTCAAAGCGAATGATGCGCAGGCCAGCGGGCAGGTGGGGCAGGATCGGATCCCACAGGCGCAGGTCGGTGCCGAGAGAGTTGGCAAAGACGATGGGCGCGCCCGAGGGGTCGCCGTCGATCCGGTAGTGTAGGCGGACATCACCGAGGTCTGCGATCTTCATGGGCGCGCTCCGTTCTTGTCTTGCTGAGTGGTCGTCAAAGTGCCGTGCCAGTTGGGGAGGTGCAAGCGATCAGTCGCGCAGGTGCATATGGGCCATGATCTGACCGTGGTCGGAGGCAAGTTTGTTATAGGGCGCTTCGGCGTGGCTTCCGTCGGTGAGGTGATCGTTGAAGACCGAGAAATATTCCATGTCGCCGATGCGGGCGGGATTGTCAGGATGGAAGTGGCGCGAGAGGTAAATCTCGTCGAGGCTTTCGTAGATGCCACCAAACGCTGCCGTATAGACCATGTCGCGCAGGGATTTGCGCACGAAGAGGCGTTCGGCGCTTGTCAGGAGATGGTCGAGAACGGCCTCGGTTATGGCCTTGTTTTCTTCTTTGGAATAGCGGTCGTTATAGTCGCGCGCATCGTGGCGCAGCATCCAGGAGTAATTGTGGAAGGGTTGTTCGCCGGACACGATTTCCGAAGAGACCGAATGTTCGCCATCGTTGAAATCGCCAAGCACCATGACGGGGTGGCCCGCTTGCAGTTCGGCCACGACTTCACGGCGCAGAACCCAGGCTTCGGCCATGCGGCGCAAGGCAGAGCGCAGAGCGCCCATAGCGCGACCAACGGGATCGTAGTGAGTCAGGTCGGCTTCGGGGGCGTAGGACGCGCCTTTGGGGGTAATAAATTCGCCAAGTTTCGATTTCAGGTGACAGTTGAAGACGGTGATAACATGTGCGCCAACGGGGATACGCGCCTTGAGGATCGGGCGCGACAGGCGGGGCAGGCGGAAATGCCCCGCGCCTTCGCCGGTCAGGTCACGCAGGGGAATTTCAAGCGGGGTTTCGAGGTCTTGGATAATCTCGGGTACCCCCACAAAGCCAAGGCGCGAGACGATTGCAACGCCGGGGCGGCGTTTGCCGGGAAGGCCGGTGTCGTTGCTATTGGGGGCAAAGGCGAGGGCGGCTCCGGTATAAGACGTATAACCGAGCTTTCGAAAGATCGCCTTTTTGCGGTAGCTTTTGGATTTCGAGGGCAGGACGGCGTCGTTGCTCTCAAGCCCGATACGGTCGGCCTCGGCGATGACATCGCGTAGGGCGTCTTCCTCGAAGATTTCCTGAAACCCGATGATGTCGGCGTCCATAGAAAAGAGTTGCTGGGCCATCCAATCCTCTTTCCAGGCGTATTCCTCGGGGGTGTAGGATTGAAATTCGTAGAATTCACGATCCGGGCCGATGAGGTTTTTGACGTTGAAAGAGGCGATGGTGAAGCGGGTCATGGGCGATCTCTTGGGCTGGGTCAGGCGAAGCGGTCGAGGGCGAGCTTGAAGACATCCGGGTCGACATTGCCGCCGGTGCAGACGGCAATCACGGCGTCGCCGTCGATCTCGTCACCATGAAACAGCGCAGCGGCCAGCGCCACCGCGCCGCCGGGTTCGACGACAATTTTCAGGCGCAGGAAGGCCAGCGCTATGGCGTGCAGCGCTTCGTCCTCGGTCACAACAAGGCCGGGGCCGCAGAGGCGGGACAGGATCGGAAAGGTGATCTCTCCCGGTGCGGGGGTGATGATGGCGTCGCAGAGGCTACCGGAGGTTTTGGCGTTGCGTGCGATGCGGCCCGAGCGCAGGGAGCGGGCGGTGTCGTCAAAGCCTTCGGGTTCACAGGGGCGGGCGCGCAGGCCGGGGGCGTCGGCCTCAAGCGCGAGGGCGATGCCGGAGGTCAGCCCGCCCCCGCCACAGCAGGTCAGAACGTCGGCGTGGTCGATGCCCATCTCGGCGGCTTGGGCGGCGATTTCAAGGCCGCAGGTGCCTTGGCCGGCGATAACCTCGGGGTCGTCATAGGGTTTGATGAGGGTCAACCCGCGCTCAGAGGCGATGCGGTTGCCGACCTCTTCACGGGCTTCGCCGCCGGGGCGATCATAGAGCACAACCTCGGCCCCGAGGGCGCGGGTATTTTCGACCTTCAGGCGCGGGGCGTCATTGGGCATGATGATGACGGCGGGCGCGCCATGTTGGGCGGCGGCAAAGGCGACGCCTTGGGCATGGTTGCCGGAGGAATAGGCGATGACACCGCGTTTGCGGGTCTCAGTGTCCAGAGCGGTGACGGCGGACCAGCCACCGCGGAATTTGAACGAGCCGGTGTGTTGCAGGCATTCGGGTTTGACGATCACACGGCGGCCCGCGATGTCGTCAAGGAAGGGCGAGGTCAAAAGCGGCGTGCGGCGCGCGTGGCCGTCAAGGCGTGCGGCGGCGGCGCGGATCATGTCGATGTTCATGGGCGCGCCTTTTGCAGGGCGGCGGTCCAGTCTTGCAGGGCGGCGACGGAGTCTGGCTCGTCGAGGAAGGGCACGTGGCCCCGGTTCGGCACGGTGGCCGCAATAAGGCCGGGGGCGCGGCGGGTCATTTCGGCGAGGGTTTCGGCGCTCATGAGATCGGAATTGGCGCCCCGGATCGCGGCCAGCGGCAGGTCTGTGAGTGTGTCGTAGAGCGGCCAGAGATCGGGGGCTTCGGCGGTGGGATCGAACCCTGCGGCGACGGCATCGCGCAGTTTCGGATCGTAGTTGATCGAGAGACCGTCCGGCGTTTCGACAAAGTGTTTTTCGACCTCTTCGCGCCAGCGGCTTGCGGGGACGCCCTCAAACCCGGCCATGCGCGCGCCGAAGACGGCCACGGCCTCGTCATGGGTTTTCCAGGTCGGGTTGCGCCCGAGAAAGCCCATAATGACCTCAAGCCCGGAGGTTTCGATCACCGGGCCAATATCGACGAAACAGACCCCAAGCAGGCGCGGGCGCGCCATCGCGGCCAGCGTCAGCGCGATCAGACCACCACGGGATGTTCCCAAGATGGCGGCTTTTTCGAGGCCGAGATGATCCATCAGGGCGAGGATGTCCTGTGCCTCTTGGGGGATGGTGTAGGTCATGGGATCGGCGGCCCAGTCAGATTTGCCACGCCCGCGATAATCGGGGCGGATCACGCGAACCCCCTTGAGCGCAGGCAGGGCGTAATCAAAATCGCTGCCGTTGCGGGTCAGGCCGGAGAGGCAGAGCACGGGAATGCCCGCGCCCTCGTCGGTATAGTGGAGGGCAAGGCCATCAGAGGAGGGATAGGTCGGCATTCAGGCTCCTGCGAGGTTGGGGATAGTGGTCAGATCGGAAAGGATATGCTGCGGGGTCCAGGGCAGGCGGTCTACGGGATCGCCCGCGCGGTTGACCCAAGCGGTTGTAAATCCATAACCAGAGGCCGCCGCAGCGTCCCAGCCATTGGAAGACACAAAGAGCACCTCGTCGGCGGCACAGCCAAAGCGGTCGCCTACAAGGTCATAGACGGCACGGGCGGGTTTGAAGATGCCGACGCTTTCCACGCTCAGCACATCGTCAAGCACATCACCCACCCCGGCGCTTTGCACCGCGCCATCAAGCATGGCGGGCGAGCCGTTGGAGAGGATCGCGGTATTGAAATCCTTGGATTTGAGCGCCGCCAGCATGGCCGGCACTTCGGGGTAGGCGGAGAGTTCCCAGTAGAGTTGCAGGAGACGTTCGCGCAGGGCGGCATCGCCGGAAAGGCCGCTGGCCTCAAGTGCCCAGTCGAGGCCGTTTTGCGTCACCTCCCAGAAATCGGTATGCGCCCCGGTCACGGCGCGCAGCCAGCTATATTGAAGCTGTTTCAGGCGCCAGTGTTCGGCGACTTGCGGCCAATGGGCGGCGAAGGTTTCGCGCCCCGGTTCAGAAGCGGCCTCGCGGGCGGCGGCGGCAACGTCAAACAGCGTTCCGTAGGCGTCGAAGATACAGGTTGTGATGGCCATGTTTGGTCCTCCCTTGGCGGCATAGTGACAGGCGGGGCGGGGCTGTCAAACGGGAAGGGGGGTATTTGCAATCCGGGGCGCGAATCACTAGGGTGCGCGCTTTACCATTCGACCGGGTCGCCCGGACGAGAGCGATACAGAATTGGACAGACTATGACTGCTGCAAAATCGGGCGACACCGTCCGTATCCACTATACCGGCACCCTGAGCGACGGATCGGTTTTTGATAGTTCCGAAGGCCGTGATCCGCTTGAGTTTACGCTTGGCTCGGGGCAGGTCATTCCCGGCTTTGACACGGGTGTGACGGGCATGACAGTGGGCGAGACCAAGACCATCGAGATTGCCAGCGATGATGCCTATGGTCCCGTGCAAGAAGAGGCGCGTCAGGACGTGCCGCGCGCACAAATTCCGGCGGAAATTCCGCTTGAGGTTGGTATTCAGCTTCAGATGCAGTCGCCTACGGGGCAGGTTGTGCCGGTGACGGTTGTCGAGATCACCGAAGAGGCGGTGACGCTTGATGCCAACCACCCGCTGGCAGGCAAAGACCTGACCTTTGCGCTTGAGCTTGTGTCGATCGGCTAAGCCGGTCACAGCGTTGTATTGGATTGGCCCGTGGGATTGCCCCTGCGGGCCTTTCTTTTTGCGCCGTTGCCGAGATGGGTAGCATGGGCGTAGACTTGTCAGGGAAAAGATAAGCGGAGTCAGGAGGCGCGCCATGACCAACCCGATGCAGGAGATTCTTCAGCGGATCGAAGCGTTGCAGGATCAGCTTGAGGAAGAGATTAGCAAGCGCCGGGAGGCGTTTCGGTATCAGGTCGAAAATGGCAGGATCGTGTTTGAGGACGAAGCCCGGCGGCGGCATCGTGAGCTGCGGGTTCGGTTCCTTGTTTTCATACGCCGCACGCGGCCTATGGTCGTTCTGACCGCGCCGGTGATTTATTCGCTTATTATTCCGTTCGTGATCCTTGATATCTTCGTGACGATTTATCAGGCGATCTGTTTTTCGGTGTATGGGATTCCCAAGGTCAAACGGCGCGATCATATCCGTATCGACCGGCATCATCTGGCCTATCTCAACGGGTTGCAGAAGTTGAACTGTGTCTATTGCGGCTATTGCAACGGGGTCGTGGCCTATGTGCGCGAGATCGCGGGGCGGACCGAGGCCTATTGGTGCCCGATCAAACACGCGGCGCGGGTCGATGGCACACATGCCCACTATGCCGGGTTCATTGAATTTGGTGATGGCGAGGGGTTTGAGGCCGGTGTCGCGGCGTCCCGCAACAAGCTTCGCAAGGAGGGGTCGCGGACGGGTTGACGGGGCCGCTTTGTCCTACCGGTAGTGTTGAAGAGTCGGCCTGAAATACCCACATAAGGAGAGCCGTGCCGTGGAAAGTCAGCTTGTGTGACGCTTGTCGGGCGGTGCCATTGGTGCTGCCGGTGTCCGTGTGCACGGGGCCGCAGACAACAGATGAAGGAGCAACGACCATGAGTATGAAAGACGCATATGTGCAGAAACTGAAAGCGCAGATGGACGAGTGGAGTGCACAGATCAACAAGCTCAAGGCTAAGGCAGAGAGCAAGGAGGCCGATGCAAAGATCGAGTATCTTGAGCAAATCGACGCTCTTCGAGAAGAGCAGTTGGAAGCGCAGAAAAAGATGAGCGACCTCCAGAACGCCAGCGAAACAGCTTGGGAAGATCTCAAGGCAGGCGTCGACAGATCTTGGGACAGTTTGAGCAGCGCCATGAAAAAGGCCATGTCGCGCTTTCAGTAAGCGCGGGCCGCACAAATCTATGCGGCTCGGCGCGGCCTTGAAACCCGTTTGGAAACCCTGGCTGCGCCAAAAGGCGGAAGTGAAAATAAGAGAGGATAGTGATGACTGATACAACCGATTATGGCCCGGCCTCTTATGTTGTGGATATCGAAAAAGATACGCTCGAAAATTCCAATTTTCGCACCACGCGCTGGACCGGCAAAAACCTCCAGTTGACCTTGATGACGATTCCGGTCGGTGGCGATGTCGGGTTGGAAGTGCATGAGGCCAATGACCAATTCCTGCGCCTGGAACAGGGCAAGGGACGTGTTCAGATGGGGCCAAGCAAAGATCAACTGACCTTTGATGAAGAGGTTGGTGATGATTGGGCCGTGCTCGTGCCGGCGGGCACTTGGCATAATATTACCAATATTGGCGATGAGCCAATGAAACTCTATGCGATTTATGGTCCGCCCGACCATCTTCACGGCGCGGTGCATCCAACCCAGGCCGATGCCGAGAATGATCCGCACGAACATTAAGGGTTTTGTGCTCTTTTAAGCCGCCGCGCCCTTTCATAGGCGGTTTGGTGGGAGATGGCCAAATGCAAAGCCGCCCGACGTTCCATCGAGCGTCGGGCGGCTTTTTAGGGGCTATGGGGGTGCGACCACAGTCCTCCCGGAAGCGATCAGAGGTTTTCCGGCTGTGGCATGCCGAGGATGTGGTAGCCGCCGTCGACGCGGATGATTTCGCCGGTGGTGCAGGCACCCGCGTCGGAGGCGAGGTAAACGGCGGTGCCGCCCACGGCATCGAGCGTGGCATTGGCGCGCATCGGGGCGTTTTCCTCGGTCTGGCGGAAGGTCTTGCGCGCGCCGCTGATGGCGGCCCCGGCGAGGGTCTTCATCGGGCCGGGCGAGATCGCGTTGACGCGGATGCCATCGGGGCCGAGATCGTTGGCGAGGTAGCGGGTTGCAGCCTCAAGCGCGGCTTTGGCGACGCCCATGACGTTGTAGAACGGTGTGACGCGGTTTGAGCCTTGATAGGTCAGGGTCAGGATGGTGCCGCCGTTGTCTTTCATCATGGGATGCGCGCGCCGGGCCACTTCGATCAGGGAATAACAAGAGATGTCGAGAGAATTCTTGAAGTTGGCGCGGGTGGTGTTCATGAAGCGCCCGCCCAGTTCGTTCTTGTCGGAATAGGCGATGGCGTGGACGACGAAATCAATCGTGCCCCAGCGGTCTTGCAATTGGGCAAAAGCGGCGTCGAGGGAGGCGTCGTCGGTGACGTCAACATCGACCATAAAGTCGCTGCCGACGCTTGCGGCGAGGGGGGCGAGGCGTTTGCCAAAGCCTTCGCCCTGATAGGTGAAGGCGAGTTCCGCGCCGGCTTCGGCCATAGCCTTGGCAATGCCCCAAGCGATAGAGCGTTCATTGGCGACGCCCATGATAAGGCCGCGTTTTCCGGAAAGTTGCTGCATTTCGTGTCCCTTTGAGATTGGTTTTCAAATGAAGGTTTTATTCCGCTAGGTCAAGTCAGAGCCGGTGCCGCGCGCCGGAAGATGACCTTGTTTGCGAATGCTCATGCGGGTTCTATGAACGGGTCCGGCCACGGGAGATTCGGTTTGTAACGCCTGTTTGAAAAGACCCTTTCGCTTGCGCTTTGGCGGCATGGGGTGCTTGTCGGGATGAGCTTTTGTGGCTTTTGGGCGTTGCTGATCCCGCTTGAGGCCGCGTATGGCGCAAGCGGTCATCCGGTTGGCCATGCCGCAGGGCAGGTGACGTTTAGCGCGGCGGCGATCAAAGGCTATTATGCGCAGATGCAGGCAGAGGGCGGGCTTGGGCTTTATCGTTGGTCGCAGGTTTTGGACTGTGGCTTTTTGCTTGCGATTTTGGGTCTGGGGTGGGGGCTTGCGACGCTGGGCGCGCGAGCGGCGCGGCCCAACAGCCATGCGCGCAAGGCGGCCCGCGCGGCGGCGTTTTTCACCGTGGCCGGTGCGGCGATGGATGCGATGGAGAACGCGGTCTCTTTTGTCATGCTGGCCAATCCGCAGGGGTTTGCCGATTGGATCGCGTGGCCCTATTCGGCGGCGGCGGTGGCGAAGTTCGCATTATTGGCGGCGGCCGTTGTGGCGCTTGGCGCAAGCCTTGCCCTAAACGCAACAGGGCGCCTCATTGGGCGCCCTGAATTAGGATAGTATCGGCAGCGGCTCAGTGGCGGCTCAGCCGGTATATTTCGACAGCAGCATCGAGCCGTTGGTGCCGCCAAAGCCAAAGCTATTGGTCATCACGGTATCCAGCCCGGCGTTTTCGACCAGCGCGGTGGCAATCTCGCCCTCGTTGATCGCAGGATCGAGCGTTTCGACGTTGATCGACGGGGTGATGAAATCGTGCTTGAGCATCAGCAGGCAAAAGATCGCCTCAAGCGCGCCAGCCGCGCCTTGGGCGTGGCCGGTCATCGACTTGGTCGAGGAAATCGGCGGTTGGTCGATGCCGTCAAAGACGCGGCGCACGGCTTCGACTTCGCCCACATCGCCCACCGGCGTTGAGGTGCCGTGGGCGTTGATATAGCCGACCTTGCGGCCTTTGGGCAGCGTTTCGAGCGCAAGACGCATGGCGCGTTCTCCGCCTTCGCCGGAGGGGGCCACCATATCATGGCCGTCCGATGTTGCGGCAAAGCCGGTCACTTCGGCGTAGATTTTGGCTCCGCGGGCGAGGGCGTGGTCCAGGTCTTCGAGGACCACCATGCCGCCACCACCGGAGATCACAAAGCCATCACGGCTTTCGTCAAAGGCGCGCGAGGCGGTTTCGGGCGTGTCGTTATACTTGGAGGACATGGCCCCCATCGCATCAAACAGGCAGGAGAGCGTCCAGTCGAGTTCCTCTCCCCCCCCGGCGAACATCACATCCTGCTTGCCCATCATGATCTGTTCGGCGGCGTTGCCGATGCAATGCAGCGAGGTCGAGCAGGCTGAGGTAATGGAATAGTTGATGCCCTTGATGGAAAACGCGGTCGCAAGGTTGGCCGAGATCGTCGAGGACATGCATTTTGGCACGGCAAAGGGGCCGATCCGTTTGGTCGCGCCCGATTTCAGCACCACCTGATGCGCGGCGAACATGGCCGAGGTCGAGGGACCACCGGAGCCTGCGACAAGGCCAGTGCGGGTATTGACGATCTGGTCTTCGGTGAGGCCCGCATCGGCAATTGCCTGGCTCATGGCGATATGGGCATAGGCCGCCCCATCGCCCATAAAGCGCAGCGTGCGCTTGTCGATATGTTCTTTGGGGTCGATCTTGAGGGTGCCTGCGATCTGACTGCGAAAGCCATGCTCGGTCATTTCCGGGCTGGCTTCGATGCCGGATTTTCCGGCCTTGAGAGAGGCGAGAACCTCTTCGGCAGTGTTGCCGATGGATGAGACAATCCCGAGTCCGGTAACGACGACGCGACGCATGTGTGGTCTCCCTTATTTGCTTAGAGTCTTAGTAGGGGTTGTGAGGGAGTGGTGCAAGGCGGTTGGGGGGAGGGGCGTCGTAAAGACCCAGGCTAAAAAAGCTGCGATCTGGGGTGTTGATAGGGGGGAGGTCTGTCAAACAGGGGGCAAAGAGCGCGGTCAAGGCGCAAGCCCAACAATAAAGAGGCCCGTGGGCCTCTTTGCTGTCTGTGAATGGTGGGTTGGAAACCCACCCTACAGGATTAGCTCTCGGAGAGGGCGACTTTCATGTCTTTGACCTGATAGATGACTTCGCCGTCTGCCTCGACGATGCCGTCGGCGACGCCCATTGTCAGGCGGCGGGTCTGGATCGCTTTGGTGAAGTCGATCTTGTAAGTCAGCATCTTGCGGTCGGGGCGGACCATTCCGGTCAGTTTGACTTCGCCAACGCCGAGCGCGTAGCCGCGCCCTTGCCAGCCGCGCCAGCCGAGGTTGAAGCCGGTGAGCTGCCACAGGCCATCAAGGCCAAGGCAGCCGGGCATGATCGGATTGCCGGGGAAGTGGCAGTCGAAGAACCACAGGTCGGGTGTGATGTCGAACTCTGCTACAATATGGCCTTTGCCATGTGCGCCGCCATCACCCGAGACCTCGGTGATCCGGTCCATCATCAGCATCGGCGGGGCCGGAAGCTGGGCGTTGCCCGGGCCGAAAAGCTCGCCGCGGGCGCATTTGAGCAGGTCATCTTTGTCGAAGCTGGTGGGATAGTCGGCCATGCAGGCATGCCCCTTTTGATAATCGTTCTATTGCTTAGGGTTTCTTATCATCCTGCCGAAGGGTCCTGCAAGTGTGGGCATGGTCGGGCAGGCATTGGAGCGCCCCTTGGTGCCATTCGGCGCGGAAGATGGTTTGCGATTGAATTTCAATTGAAAAACAGAGTCTTTTTCATATATGCTTGTCAGCGAAGTATAAGGCGCGACTAAATCATGACGACTGCGATTGAAAACGGATCAAATTGGCTTGCAGATGCAGGATTGCGTCCAACGCGCCAGCGTTTGGCGCTTGCGTCGCTGCTTGTCGGGGATGGGCAAAACCGCCACGTCACCGCAGAAAGCCTTTATGCCGATGCCAAGGCAGGCGGAGAGAGCGTATCGCTTGCCACGGTTTACAACACGCTGCGCGCCTTTTGCGATGCCGGTCTCATGCAGGAGATCACGGTCGATGGCTCCAAGAGCTATTTCGACACCAACATGGACGATCACCCGCATTTCTTTTGGGAAGATGAGCGCAAGCTTACCGATGCGCCGGTGGATCAGCTTGAAATTCGCCGCCTCCCGGACCTGCCGGAGGGGGCAGAGATTTCCAAAGTGGATGTGGTGATCCGTTTGCGCCGCAAGTAAGGCATCGGTAAATATACTATCGACAGAGCGGTAGAATTAGGGGTCGGATGGCCCCTTTTTTATGTCTGACGACCAGAGATGCATAACGAGGAGGGATATCGTGAAAGCAGTGATATATCGCGCATTTGGGGCGGCGCGGGACGTTCTGGCCCTTGACGAGATAGCCACGCCCGAGCCGGGACCGGGCGAGGTTTTGGTGCGGGTGGCGTTTTCGGGGGTCAACCCGTCCGACGTCAAGGCGCGGGCCGGGACGCGACCGGGCGTGACCAAGCCCCCCTTCCCGATGATAGTCCCCCATAGCGATGGCGCGGGGGTGATCGAGGCCGTGGGGGCGGGGGTGAACCCGGCCCGCGTGGGGGCGCGTGTCTGGATTTGGAACGGACAGTGGCAGCGGGGTTTTGGCACCTGCGCCGAGTATATCGCGCTACCACAGGGGCAGGCGGTGGACCTGCCGCAGGGCGTGTCGCTCGAAGTGGGTGCGGTGTTGGGTATTCCGGGGCTGACGGCGGCGCATTGTGTCTTTGGCGGCGGGGATGTGACCGGCAAGACCGTGCTGATTTCCGGCGGGGCCGGGACCGTGGGTCTTCTTGCTGTGCAGCTTGCCAAATGGGGCGGTGCCAAGGTTGTCGCCACGGGCTCGGCCAAGAATTTCGAGAAGATGCGCAACGCCGGGGCCGATCATGTTGTGGATTGCCGGAGCGATACGCTTGCCGCAGATGTGCTTGCGGTCACGGGCGGTGGCCTCGTGGATATGGCGATCGAGGTCGAGTTTGGTCAGAACATCGCGATGCTGGCCGAGGTAATGGCGCCGAACGGGCGGGTGGCGATCTATGGGTCGGCGAAGGATATGGTGCCGACGATCCCGTTTGGACCGATCCTGTTCAAGGCGCTGACGCTTGATGTTGTGTTGATTTATATCTTGCCGGAGGCCGAGCGGGACGAGGCGATTGCCCGGCTGCACGCGGCGTTGGCGGATGGGGCGCTGCATGTGCCGGTGGCCAAGGTCTTTGCGCCGCAGGACGCCGCGCAGGCGCATGAGGCCGTGGAAATCGGTCATCGGGACGGGGCGGTTCTGGTTGGATTTTGAGGGGCAAGGTCTTTGGAAAGACTTTGTTCAACGCGTTTCGACCCGCTTGCGTGCCGGGATCAGAACCACTGCCCCGGCTCCATGAGACCAAGGTCCAGAAGTTGGCGCGAATGCCATTCGAAAGGCACCGAGTTGTGCCATCGGAAGCTATGAATATCGAAGGTCGAGCCGGGGTTGGTCTTGAGCGCCTTGGCCGTGCGGAAGGAACAGATCGCGGTGGTCAGGTTGTTGTGCCACTCACAGCTATAGGTGTTCATTTCCTCGTCATTGAAGGTAAAATCCGGGCGCAGTTTGAGGCCGGGCTTGGCTTGAAAGAGGGCAATGCGGTCGATCTTGCGCCGTTCCGTCGGGATATGTTCCTCGTAGCGCCAGCGTAGCCCGCCGAAGAAATCAAGTTGGCGTTCTTTGGGGTGATCGTGGTTTTCGGGATCGGTGCGCGCGAGCGCGTAGTAGCCGGATTTGTCGAGCATGGCATCGTCAAGCGAGACGGCGTTGGGGTGGGTCGTGAGGTCGCTGGCGTAGAGATCGACCACATAGCTCAGCATGGCAAAACGGCGTTCTTCCAACTGAAAGGTCGTCATCTCGCCCACTGTGCGGTTTTCGCAGAAAGGGTAGAAGAGGTATTCGCCGTTGAAACAGTAATACAGCCAAAGCCCCGGCGCGGCGTCGATGATCTTGTTGATGGCGTCGATCATTGGCTGGCCGGTGGGGCGGTCGGTTGTGATGCGGACAACGGTCTCGGCCATTTCCTCGGAGAGCGCAAAGGCGGCGGGCATCAGGGCGATGATTTTCTTGAACCCAAGCGCCGCGTGGTGGCGCAGGGTTGTTTCAATCTCGATCTCGTCCTCAATGAAGATGAGCGCCACCGGCCCTTTGGCCAGATGGGTCGCGCCATCGCGCAGGAATGCGGAGAGGGAGTCGTAGGTCATAAAGCGCCCTGTGTGATACGTATGTGATACTGATCTGCTCTTTGGTCTCAAATTCCGTCAAATCGCCGGGCATTGCAAGCGGCAGGGGTTTTCATGTAGAGACGCGGCCTGAAACCGTGACAGGACCGGGCATATGGACAACACCAAAGCTGATACGAAAAAGCTCTTCATCAAGACCTACGGGTGCCAGATGAACGTCTATGACAGCGAGCGCATGGCCGAGGCTATGGGCGGTGCGGGATATGTCACCACCGACAGCCCGGATGATGCGGATATGATCCTGCTCAACACCTGTCACATTCGCGAAAAGGCGGCCGAGAAAGTCTATTCCGAATTGGGCCGGTTCAAGGGGCTCAAGGCGGAAAATCCAGACCTCAAGATCGGTGTTGCAGGATGTGTTGCGCAGGCCGAGGGTCAGGAAATCATGCGTCGCCAGCCGCTTGTCGACCTTGTGGTTGGCCCGCAGGCGTATCACCGCTTGCCGGAAATGGAGGCCAAGACACAGGGCGGCGAGAAGGCGCTCGACACGGATTTCCCTGAGGAAGACAAGTTTGAAAAGCTGAAAGCCCGGCCCAAGGCCAAGCGCGGCCCGACGGCGTTTTTGACGGTGCAGGAGGGCTGTGACAAGTTTTGTGCGTTCTGTGTGGTGCCCTATACGCGCGGCGCAGAAGTCAGCCGCCCCGTGGGCCGGATCATTGATGAGGCGCGCGACCTTGTAGAACGCGGCGTACGCGAGATCACGCTCTTGGGGCAGAACGTCAACGCCTATCATGGCGCGGGACCGGGGGGCGATGTGTGGTCTTTGGCCAAGTTGATCTGGGAGCTTGATAAGGTTGACGGGTTGGAGCGTATTCGGTTTACCACCAGCCACCCCAATGACATGAGCGATGACCTTATCGCCGCACATGGGGAATGTGCCAAGCTGATGCCCTATCTTCACCTGCCGGTGCAGTCGGGCAGCAACAAGATTCTCAAGCGGATGAACCGCAGCCATGACCGCGAGAGTTACCTGCGCCTGATCGAGAAAATCCGCGCGGCGCGGCCTGATATCCTTATTTCCGGCGATTTTATTGTTGGGTTCCCGGAGGAGACGGCAGAGGATTTCGAGGACACGATGGACCTTATTCGCGAGGTGCAATACGGGCAGGCGTTCAGCTTCAAATACTCGTCGCGCCCCGGCACACCGGCGGCAGAACGGGCGCTTGTTGATGATGCCGAGGCGAGCGAGCGGCTTTATCGTTTGCAGGCGCTTATCACCGAGCAGCAACGCGCCATTCAAGACAGCATGGTCGGACGCGAGGTCGGGGTTTTGTTTGAGAAACCCGGTCGTTTTGAAGGCCAGATGGTCGGCAAGTCCGATTACCTTCACGCGGTGCATGTCAAGGATACAGACGCCGGGATCGGCGATTTGCGCCGGGTGAGAATCGTCGAGAGCGGGGCAAATTCGCTTGCCGGGGTTGTTATTGGCGATTGATGCTATGGGTGAAACAATCATCGGGTGAGCTAGGGCGTTGTTCCCAAGCGCGCCTGCAATGATGCATATCCTTGTGGCGCGCTGTGCCCGAAAACACATTCTCGCCATAATTGCCTACCAGATATTGTGAAACCCACTTCACAGGTTCTCTAAATTTGCTACAGTGACCGATATTACGAAATCGGTCACGCGGCGCGCGTTTGTGCGAGCATGGCCGGATTTAGGCAGAGGATATTGCTGTGGCGGATAAGAGTAAAAGCATGATCCGGGCCGTTATGGGGGGCGCAGCGGCGGTATGTCTTGCGCTTGTGTCCCTCGCGCAGCCCGCAGCGGCACAGAACCAGAGAACTGTGCTTGGTCAGGAATACATCCCGACGATCTGGGTTGACCCGGATGGGTGTGAGCATTGGGTGATGGATGACGGGGTCGAGGGCTATATGTCGCCGCACGTAAACCGTCAGGGCATTCCGGTATGTCGGCGCGGCAATGTCTGTGGTGTGATGCCATCGGATCAGTTTTTTGCCACGGATCGCTATGCGATCAACGCGGCCAACCGTCAGCGCCTTGCCAGCTTCTTTCAAAACGCGACCGCGTCGGCCTTTATCATTGCGGGCCATACGGATAGCCGCGCCAGCGACGATTATAATATGCGCCTGAGCTATAACCGCGCCAACGCGGTTGCCAAGGTGGCCCGTTCGGTTGGCGCGCGCGTTGTGGACGTGCGGGGCTATGGCGAGCGGATGCCGCGCGCGACAAACCGATCATCTTCGGGCATGGCGCAGAACCGCCGCGTCGAAATCATCTGTATCCGTTAAGGGGGAATGGACATGAAACTCTCTCGGGGACTCCTTTTCCTCGCCTTGGCTGCGTCCGTAGCGGGCTGTGTCGACAATAAGGTCGACAAGACCGTTGACCGTGGCTTTGACAGCAAACATTTAAGCCAGCTCAAGGCCGGTATCTGGGTCGATCCTAACGGATGTGACCATTGGATTATCGACGATGGCGTTGAGGGCTACCTGTCGCAGCGGCTTGATCCTTATGGCAAGCCTGTCTGCTCTGGTGCGGCGCCTCCGGGCGTGGCGACCGGGCCGTTCAAGAAGGGCTCGGAGTTCAAAGATTCGATCTGATCCAAGATTTACCGCATAGAAAGGGCCGCGTGTTTCACCACGCGGCCCTTTTTTGTGACACTGCTGTGAAATCCGCCCTGCTTTGGCTTGCGCCCGGGCGCGCGAGTTGGCACGTTTGGAGGGTAAACTCGCATGAGCAGGAGAATTGATTGGCCATAGGTGTGCTGACCCCGCCGTCCCCGTCCGGATCCCTCGGTGAAACCCTTGTCGAGTTCCCGGACAACCGATTGCTGATCGACCTCTGCGGTGAATATGACCGCAACCTGGCCGATATCGAACAAAAACTCTCGGTCCAGATTCTGCGCCGTGGCAATCAGCTTGCCGTTCATGGCGAGGAGCCGGCCCGCAAGGAAGCGATTGAGGTGCTTGAGGCGCTTTATCATCGGCTTGAGACGGGCAAATCCGTTGAGTCGGGCGATATTGATCGTGAGCTGCGTATGGGCGGCTCGGAGGCGGATACCGGCACGCGGGCCGGGGATCAGCTTGAGATGTTCAAGGGCGGGCCGGTCGAGATCAAGACCCGCAAAAAGCTCGTGGAGCCGCGCACCGATGCGCAAAAGGCCTATGTGCTGTCGCTGTTCAATCACGAATTGGCCTTTGGCATTGGTCCGGCGGGGACAGGCAAGACCTATCTTGCGGTTGCTGTCGGCGTGTCGATGTTCATTGAGGGCCATGTGGACCGGATTATCCTGTCACGTCCGGCGGTCGAGGCGGGCGAAAAGCTTGGCTATCTGCCCGGCGACATGAAGGACAAGGTCGATCCCTATATGCAGCCGCTTTATGATGCGCTGAATGATTTTCTGCCGGGCAAGCAGCTTGCCAAGTTGATCGAGGAAAAACGCATCGAGATCGCCCCATTGGCCTTCATGCGCGGACGCACGCTGGCCAATGCGTTTGTTGTTTTGGACGAAGCGCAAAACGCGACCACGATGCAGATGAAGATGTTCCTGACCCGCCTTGGCGAGGGATCGCGCATGGTCATTACCGGCGATCGAAGTCAGGTTGACCTGCCGCGCGGGGTGCCTTCGGGCCTCAAGGATGCGGAGCGCCTCTTGCACGGGATCGACAATATCTCGTTCAACTATTTCACGGCTGCCGACGTGGTGCGCCACCCGCTTGTGGCGGCGATTATCAAAGCCTATGACGCAGATGCGGAAAATGAGATGGTCAAGCGGGCCAAAGGCTAGAGGCGCGGTTTGGGGCAATTACTTTTGGGGGTGCGGGGGCCGATCGCGCCCACGCGGGTCGCGATATGCTAACCGATGTGGTTTTGGAAGATGACCGTTGGCAGGGGCTTGGTTTCGAGGCGCTTGCGGAAAAGGCGGCGATTGCGGTCTGCGCGCATCTCGGGCTTGATCCCGATGCGTGGGAGATTGCGGTTCTGGCCTGCGATGATGCGCGGATCGCCGAGTTGAACGCCGATTTTCGCGACAAGCCGTCGGCGACGAATGTTTTGTCTTGGCCCTCAGAAGAACGGGGGGCAGAGGAGAACGGGGCGCATCCCTTACTGCCGGAACCGGGATTCGACCCGGAGCTTGGCGATATTGCGATTGCCTATGAAACCTGTGCGCGCGAAGCAGAGGCGGCGGGCAAGCCGATGGCCGATCATGTGGTGCACTTGATGGTGCATGGGGTGCTTCATCTGCTTGGCTATGACCATATCCGTGACAAGGATGCCACGTTGATGGAGGCGCATGAGGTCGCGATACTTGGCAAAATGGGGATTGCTAACCCATATAGGGATTGAAACGGGGCGTATCCCCTTTGGAAAGGTGAAATGGGCGACAGTCAGGACGGGTCTTCTAACGCAGCGCCAAGCGCGCAGCCGTTGGGCGACACACACAAGAGCAGCGGCTTTTTTGGCCGCATCGTTGAAGCACTCAGCCCAAGCGAGGCAGAGATCGGTGACGGGGGAGGCGAACGCCCCCCACAGATGCCCGGCACCCGTGGCATGATGAATCTGCGCCGGATGCGGGTTGAGGATGTGGCGGTTCCCAAGGCCGATATTGTCGCGGTGCCCAGCAGTATCAGCAAGGACGAGCTTGTGACCGTCTTTCATGACAGCGGCATGTCGCGTTTGCCAGTTTATGAGAGCACGCTTGATACGCCGCTTGGGTTTATTCACCTCAAGGATTTTGCCCTGAAACACGGGTTTGCCGCCGAGAACGGGAGTTTTGACCTTGCGGCGATGCTCCGCCCGCTTCTCTATGTGCCGCCTTCGATGCCGATTGGGGTCTTGCTGGCCAAAATGCAGGCCGGGCGGCGGCATATGGCGCTTGTGATTGATGAATATGGCGGGGTTGATGGCCTTGTGACCATCGAAGACCTGATCGAGCAGGTGATTGGCGAGATCGAGGACGAACATGATGTCGACGAGGATAAGCTCTGGGTTCAGGAAGAGCCGGGATGCTATCTGGCGCAGGCCAAGGCACCGCTTGATGAGTTTCAGGCCGAGATCGGGCGCGATCTGACGTCGCATGCCGAGGTGGATACCGAAGAGGTTGATACACTTGGCGGGTTGGTGTTCATGCTTTCGGGCAACGTGCCTGCGCGTGGCGAGGTCGTGAGCCATCCAGATGGGGCGGAGTTCGAGATTGTCGACGCCGATCCGCGCCGGATCAAGAGGCTGCGGGTACGGTTTGCCGATGCCACCGGCGGCTAACGGCGCGCTTGGGCGCTTTTGGCTGGCGCGGGGCTGGCGTGCTCAGCTTGCGCTCATCTGTGGCTTTGGTGCGTTGGGCGCGTTGGGGCAGGCGCCGTTTTCCCTACCGGCGCTCAGCCTGTTGGGGTTTGCGCTTGCCTTCGGTGTTTTTCCGGCGATGACGACGCCGCGCGCGGCGTTCTGGCGTGGTCTGGCGTTTGGCAGCGGGTATTTCATAGTTGCGCTGCATTGGATCGTGCAGCCCTTTCTTGTCGATATTGCCCGACATGGGTGGATGGCGCCCTTTGCCCTAATCCTGATCGCGGTTGGGTTGGCGTTGTTTTGGGGGGGCGCGTTTGCGGCTGCGCGCTGGGTCGGGCGGTCGGCTTGGGCGTTGGTGCCGTTGATTGCGCTTGCGGAACTGGGACGGGCGTATCTTTTCACGGGCTTTCCGTGGGCGATGCCCGCCTATGGGTTTGTGGATGGGCTTGGCGGGCAGGGGGCCGCGTGGGTTGGATCGCACGGGCTCAACCTTGTTTTTCTGGCCATTGTTGCGGCGCTTTCCCAATTGTGGGTGCGACCGATCGTGGGCGTGGCCGGGCTTGTTTTGGCGGTGCTTGTGCTGTGGCCGGTGTCCGCGGCGCAGCAGGGGACGGGCGATGGGCCACTCCTGCGGCTTGTGCAGCCCAATGCGCCACAGCATCTGAAATGGCACCCGGATCATGTCTGGAAACATTTTGGGCGCGCGATTGAGGCCACACGCGCAGGAGAGGCGCGCCCCGACCTTATCATATGGCCCGAGACATCGGTGCCGACCCGGCTTGGCGAGGCGCAAAATGCGCTTGCAGCGATTGCCGGTGCTGCGAAGGGCGTACCGGTGGTTCTTGGGATGAACCGGACCACCGGGCGGCGCATTTACAATTCCGCAGTGGTTCTTGACGAAAAGGGCGAGGTCGCCGGGGTTTATGACAAGCATCACCTTGTGCCGTTTGGCGAGTATGTGCCGTTTGGCGATGTTTTGGCGCGGTTTGGCATACATGGCCTCGCGGCGCGCGAGGGGGCCGGGTATTCGGCGGGGCCGGGGCCGCGCCTTCTTGAGCTTGGCGCGGTGGGCCGGGCGCTACCGTTGATTTGCTATGAGGTGGTATTTCCTCAGGATGTGCGAAACGTATCAGAAAGGCCAGATTTCCTTATGCAAATGACCAATGACGCCTGGTTTGGGAGTTTTTCCGGCCCTTACCAGCATTTGCAACAGGCCCGGATGCGGGCGATCGAAACCGGCCTGCCGCTTGTGCGGGCGGCCAACACGGGAATTTCAGCGGTGGTTGATGCGCGCGGACGTGTGGTTGCGCAGCTTGGGCTTGGTCGGGCGGGGTATCTTGATGCGACTTTGCCGCCAAAACACCCCAAAACCGTCTATGCGACATCGGGCGACCTACCGATTGCGGGGCTTCTGGGGCTTCTTGTCGCGTCCCTCTTGTGGTGGCGGCGTCCCAAAAGCGATTGACCCGCAGAGACAGGGGGCGTAAGCCCCGAGGCACCTGTCGTCACAACGGCTTCCTGGCGTGGCGACATGACTTTAATGGAGCATCCCATGAGCAGACAGACCTACACCTTCACTTCGGAATCGGTTTCCGAGGGACACCCTGACAAGGTGTGTGACCGCATTTCCGACGCCGTGTTGGACGCGTTTATTGCCGAAGAACCAGAAGCGCGCGTGGCGTGCGAGACCTTTGCCACGACGAACCGTGTCGTCATTGGCGGAGAGGTGGGGCTGTCCGATAAGGACAAACTTCACGATTATATGGGCCGGATTGAAGACATCACCCGCGCCTGTATCAAGGATATCGGGTATGAGCAGGACAAGTTTCATCACGAGACGGTAGAAATTACCAACCTGCTGCATGAACAATCGGCGCATATCGCCCAAGGCGTAAACGCGGGCGCGAACAAGGATGAAGGCGCGGGCGATCAGGGGATCATGTTTGGCTTTGCCACCAATGAGACCGACGCGCTGATGCCGGCCCCGATCCTGTATGCCCATGCAATCCTGCGGCGTCTTGCCGAGGTGCGCAAAAACGGGACCGAGGCGACCTTGGGACCGGACGCAAAATCGCAGCTTTCGCTTCGCTATGAGAACGGCAAGCCCGTGGGCATTTCGTCTATTGTTCTGTCGACGCAGCATCTTGATGCCGCGATGACATCGGCGGATGTCCGTGCCGTTGTGGAGCCGTATATCCGCGAGGTTCTTCCCGAAGAATGGATTGATGCCGACACGGTTTGGCATGTGAACCCAACGGGGAAATTCGTCATTGGCGGCCCCGATGGGGATGCGGGCCTGACGGGACGCAAGATCATTGTCGATACCTACGGCGGTGCGGCACCGCATGGCGGCGGCGCGTTCTCGGGCAAAGACCCGACAAAGGTTGACCGCTCTGCGGCCTATGCCGCGCGCTATCTTGCCAAGAACGTGGTGGCCGCTGGTATGGCGGACCGCTGCACCGTGCAACTGTCCTATGCGATCGGTGTTGCCGAGCCGCAGTCGGTCTATGTCGACACGCTTGGCACGGGCGAGGTTTGCGATGCCGAGATTGAAAAGGCGATCCGCAGCGTGATGGACCTGACGCCGCGCGGGATTCGCACGAAACTCGAACTCAACAAACCGATTTTCCAACGCACGGCGGCCTATGGCCATTTCGGGCGCGCACCGGAAGCCGATGGCGGATTTAGCTGGGAAAAAACGGACCTTGTGGAGGCGCTCAAACGCGCTGTCTAGGTTCGCCTGTTGATCTGAAATGATAGGCCAAAGCCTTCTGTCACAAGAGGGCTTTGGCCTTTTGTGTGGGCTGTGGCAGTCTTGCGTGACGAACGGGAGGAATACGCACATGCTATTGGATGTCGGTCTGCCATTGTCTCTGGCTTTTATTATGTTTTCATTGGGCTTTGGCCTCCGGTTTTCAGACTTTGGGCGGGTCTTGGCGATGCCGCGCGCGGCGGTATTGGGGATCGTGCTTCAGGTTCTTGGTGTGCCGCTTGTGGCGTTCTTGCTTTTGCAGGTGGTGGAGCTGCCGCCTGCTTTGGCGTTTGGCGTGATGATCCTTGCGGTTTGTCCGGGGGGAGTCACGTCCAATATTCTGACCAAGATCGCAGGGGGCACCGTGGCGTTGTCGATCACGTTAACGGCGGTTGTCAGCCTTTTGTCGGTGCTAACGGTGCCGGTCTTGGTTGGCTGGTCCGCGACGGTATTTCTTGGTGAGGGCACACAGGCGATCAATGTTTCGGCCATTGCCGTGTCGATGTTTGCAATCACCACGGTGCCGGTCCTTTTGGGCCTGTTGCTGCGATATTTGGCAGAGGCGTTTGCAGCTCGCAATGAGGCGTTGATTTCGCAGATCGCCTTGGTTCTTTTCGTGGTGATTGTTGTGGCGGCACTGGCGACGAACTGGGCCTTGTTTGTCGCGCATATCGGGCATCTTGGGCCGCTTCTTGTGGCGATGAACGCGATTTTGCTTGTGCTTGGGATGGGAATTGCGCGGTTGATCGGGCTTGGCGGGGCAGATGGGATATGTATTTCCATTGAAATGGGCGTACAGAACGCGGCGCTGGGCATCACGGTTGCGGGGCTTGTGGCGCAGGTCGGGGGAATTCCCGAATTTGCGATACCCGCAGCGGTTTACGGGATTACGATGTATCTCGTGACCATTCCGGGCATGTTCCTTTTGCGCAAGATTTTTGCCGAGGCTTGACGGCGCGCGCCACACAGGGCAGATGCGGAGCCGATTTCCAAAAGGGGGCGTCATGACAGACCGGCAACATCCTTCGGGCGCTCCGTGGCGCAATTTCTATGGTCGCTTCAAGGGCAAAGGCCTGCGCAAGTCGCAAGAGGCCTATCTAGACGAAGACCTTGCGGCGTTGTCGCCGGGCAAGGTTACGTGGGAGGCCAACCCCGAGCGCGAGACGCTTGATCTTGACGCGCTTTTCGCGGGTAAGGATGTCTGGCTCGAGGTCGGCTTTGGCGGTGGCGAGCACATGGTGCACCAGGCGATGCACAACCCGGATGTCGGGATCATCGGCTGTGAGCCTTACATCAACGGCGTTGCGATGCTTCTTGGTAAAATCCGCGAGGCGGGGGCCGAGAATATCCGGGTTCATCCGGGTGATGCGCGCGATATGTTCGACGTGTTGCCGGAGGCGAGTATTTCGCGCGCCTTTCTGCTGTATCCCGATCCTTGGCCCAAAAAACGTCATCACCGCCGCCGGTTCGTCACGCCGGAACATCTTGAGCCGCTGGCGCGGGTGCTCAAGCGGGGGGCTATTTTTCGGGTCGCGACGGATATTCCCGACTATGTGCGTCAGACGTTGGAGCAGGTGCCCAAGCACGGGTTCGAGTGGCTCGCAGAAGGGCCGACGGATTGGCGCGCGCCGTGGGGAGATTGGATCTCGACCCGCTATGAGCAAAAGGCTTTTCGCGAGGGGCGGGTGCCGCATTACCTCACCTTCCGGCGCAAGTAAGACGCTTTGCCCGCCCCCGCGGAGGGGCCGGGAAAAGCGGCCCGTCCCGAGGGACAGGCGGCAGGGGCGTTGCCCCTCTTGCCCCTCGCGGGGCAATTCACCCCAAGGTATTTTCGCCAAGAAGAAGCTATGGGTCTCCTGTGGCATGGACGGCTCGGTGGTGTTGCGGTAACAGCTTGGGGCAAGCGCAAAAGAGGAATTGCCCATGTCCGCACACGGCCCCCCCATCCCGATGACCTCAAGCCCTTGTGGCCCGCTTCAGGGCGAGGCGCATGTGCCGGGGGATAAGTCGATCTCGCATCGTGCGCTATTGTTCGGCGCGATGGCTGTGGGTGAGACGAAGATCACCGGGCTTCTTGAGGGCGAAGACGTGTTGGATACGGGCAAGGCGATGCGGGCTTTTGGGGCCGAGGTCATGCGCGATGAGGCGGGCGTGTGGCATGTGCATGGTGTTGGCGTCGGTGGGTTTTCGGAGCCTGACACTGTCATTGATTGCGGCAATTCCGGCACCGGCGTGCGTCTCATCATGGGAGCGATGGCGACCACGGGGATCAGCGCGACCTTTACCGGCGATGCCTCGCTCAACAAACGGCCTATGGCGCGGGTTACGGATCCGATTGCGCTTTTCGGGGCGCGGGCGGTGGGGCGCTCCGGGGGGCGGTTGCCGATGACCATCGTGGGGGCGCAAAGCCCTGTGCCGGTGCGCTATGAGGTGCCGATGCCTTCGGCGCAGGTCAAGTCGGCGGTGCTTCTTGCCGGGTTGAATGCGCCGGGCAAGACCGTTGTGATCGAAAAGGAAGCGACGCGCGACCATACCGAGCGGATGTTGGCGGGGTTCGGGGCCGAGATTGTGACCGAGGTGACGCAAGAGGGCCGTGTTATCACGCTGACCGGACAGCCGGAGTTGCAGCCGCAGACCATCGTTGTGCCGCGTGATCCCTCAAGCGCGGCCTTTCCGGTTTGCGCGGCGCTCATCGTGCCGGGGTCGGATGTGCTTGTGCCCAATATCGGGTTGAACCCCACGCGGGCAGGTTTGTTCACCACGCTCAAGGAGATGGGCGCGGATCTCAGCTATGAAAACCTGCGCGAAGAGGGCGGCGAGCCGGTGGCCGATCTGCGGGCGCAGTTTTCGCCCAACCTCAAGGGGATCGAGGTTGATCCGGCGCGGGCGGCGAGCATGATTGACGAATATCCGGTTCTGTCGGTGGTTGCGGGGTTTGCCCAAGGTGACACGGTGATGCGGGGGGTGAAGGAGTTGCGGGTCAAGGAGAGCGACCGGATTGATGCGATGGCCAAGGGGCTTCGGCTCAACGGCGTTGAGGTCGAGGAGGGCGAGGATTGGTGGATCGTCAAGGGCCGCGGACATGGCAATGTGCCGGGCGGCGCGACCTGTGAGAGCCACCTCGATCACCGGATCGCCATGTCCTTCATGATTATGGGAATGGCGGCGCAGAAGCCGGTCAGCGTTGACGATGGCGGGCCGATTGCGACCTCCTTTCCGATCTTCGAGACGCTTATGGGCGGGCTTGGCGCGACCCTGACGCAAGGGGGCGCGTGATGGCGTTTACGATTGCGATTGATGGGCCGGCAGCAGCGGGCAAAGGCACGGTCTCGAAGGCGGTCGCGGCGCATTTCGGCTTTGCGCATCTGGATACGGGGCTGCTTTATCGTGCGGTTGGTGCGAAGGTCCTTGCCGGGGTTGAGCCGGTAGAGGCAGCAAAAAGCCTTTTGGCACAAGACCTTGAAAGAAATGACTTGCGGGCGCCGGAGGTTGCGCAGGCGGCGAGCAAAGTCGCTGCGCTTGGCGAGGTGCGGGCGGCGTTGGTTGATTTTCAGCGCGCCTTTGCGCGGCGGTCGGGCGGTGCGGTGCTGGATGGGCGCGATATCGGGACGGTGATTTGTCCCGATGCGGAGGCCAAAATTTTTGTCACCGCGAGCGCCGAAGTGCGGGCCGAGCGGCGCTATCTTGAGGATGTCAGCAAGGGGCATGAGACCAGTCGCGAGGCGGTTCTGGCGGATGTGAAAGAGCGCGATGCGCGGGATATGGAACGCGCCGAAGCGCCTTTGAAACCGGCTGCGGACGCGGTTGTGATCGACACCAGCACTTTGAGCATTGAAGAGGCGATTGCACAGGCGATTGCCGCGATCGAGGCCCGCCACAAAGCCTAGACGACGCCCTTTCCGGCGGCGAAAACAAGGGTCTGTATCGCGTCGGTATTACGTCGGTATTGCGTCGGTGCGGATTTTGCGCCGCTGGGGCTTGTCTCTGGGTTTTGGATATGGTTGTTATGTTATAACATATAATTCCAAAACGGAGACAAACCATGACTGACGCGCGGCTTCCGGTAACGGTCTTGTCGGGGTTCCTTGGTGCGGGCAAAACCACGCTTCTCAATCACGTCTTGCAGAACCGAGAGGGGCGCAAGGTTGCGGTGATCGTCAATGATATGAGCGAGGTCAATATCGACGCCGATCTCGTGCGCGAGGATGGCGCGCTGTCGCATCTTGATGAAAAGCTCGTGGAGATGACCAACGGCTGTATCTGCTGCACGCTGCGCGACGATCTATTGGTGGAGGTGCGCCGTTTGGCCGAGGCGGGGCGGTTCGATGCCCTATTGATCGAGAGCACCGGCATTGCCGAGCCGCTTCCGGTTGCGGCGACGTTTGATTTCCGCGACGAGGCGGGGCAGAGCCTTTCGGATATTGCGCGGCTTGATACGATGGTCACGGTCGTGGATGCGATCAACCTTTTGAAGGATTTCAGCAGTCATGATTTCCTTGGCGACCGGGGCGAGAGTCTTGGGCCGGAGGATGAGCGGACGCTTGTGGACCTGCTGACCGATCAGATCGAGTTTGCCAATGTCATCGTCCTCAACAAGGCGCGGGATGCGGGGGAGATCAAGGTTGATGCGGCGCGCACGATCATCAAGGCGCTGAACCCGGATGCAACGGTGATCCTTGCCGATCATGGCGTTGTCGAGACGGGCGACATTCTTGAGACGGGCCTGTTTGATTTTGATCGCGCGCAGGAGCATCCGCTCTGGGCCAAAGAACTATATGGGTTTGAACACCACACGCCGGAAACCGATGAATACGGGATTTCATCCTTTGTCTATCGCGCGCGACGCCCGTTTGATCCGGTCAAAATACATGCGGTGCTCAATGGCGGTCTTCCGGGAGTGATCCGGGCCAAGGGGCATTTCTGGATCGCGACACGGCCCGATTGGGCGGCGGAGTTTTCGCTTGCCGGGGCGGTGTCGATGGTGCGGCCCCTCGGGCGATGGTGGTCGGGGGTGCCAGAGCGGTTCTGGCCAACGCATCCGGGAGCAGAGGCCGAGCGCCTGCGCAATTGGCAAGAGCCTTGGGGCGACCGGCGGCAAGAGGTTGTGTTTATCGGCACCGGGTTTGACCGGGCCGGGATTGAAGCGCGGCTTGATGCCTGTCTTGTTGAAGAGAGCGATTTCAGGCCAGACCGCTGGGTCGGGATGCGCGATCCGTTTCCGAGCTGGGGGCGGGAGGCGGCCTGATGACGCGGCGCAATCTTCGAGCCGGGACAGTGCGGCGGCGGGCGGGCAATCCAATGCGGGAGTTTGATGCGCTTCCGCCGCCGCTTCGGGCATGGCTGCGCGAGGCGGCCCTGCCTTGGAGCGCGAAATCGGCGCTGCGCATCTGGCGGCAGGCGCGCCGCGACGGCGACACGCAGGCGGCGCTGCGGCGCCTTGCGGCGGTCGAGGCGGGAATGCTTGCGCGGGAAGGTCAGATGGGGAGCCGGGGCGAATCTGGTTGATTTCCCTTGCTGCGCGCCTTATAGAGCGCCTGTCGACAAGGCGAGTAGCGCCATAAAACAATGAGATGAGCAGGGTCGGGCACTACCGGCCCTCTTTGTTTTACGTGATGGGCGCGACGGCTGACCAACGAAATCCAAGACCGGCGGAGACAACCGCACGGCCAGAAAAAGCACTTTGTGAAGGAAAAGACGCCACATGGCTAACACAACTATGGAGGAATTCGAAGCCCTCCTTAATGAAAGCTTCGAAATGGACACGCCGACTGAAGGGTCGGTTGTCAAAGGTAAGGTCATCGCAATTGAAGCGGGCCAAGCCATCATCGACGTAGGCTACAAGATGGAAGGCCGCGTTGATCTTAAAGAATTCGCAAATCCTGGTGAAGCCCCCGAAATCGCCGTTGGCGACGAGGTTGAAGTGTTCCTGCGTGCTGCAGAGAACGCGCGTGGCGAAGCCGTGATTTCCCGCGAGATGGCCCGCCGCGAAGAGGCATGGGACCGTCTTGAAAAAGCATACGCAGACGACGCCCGCGTCGAAGGCGCGATCTTTGGCCGTGTCAAAGGCGGCTTTACCGTCGACCTCGGCGGCGCTGTGGCCTTCCTGCCCGGCAGCCAGGTTGACGTGCGCCCCGTGCGCGACGCAGGCCCGCTCATGGGTCTCAAGCAGCCGTTCCAGATTCTCAAGATGGACCGTCGCCGTGGCAACATCGTTGTGTCGCGCCGCGCCATCCTTGAAGAGTCGCGTGCCGAGCAGCGTGCCGAGGTCATCGCGAACCTCACCGAGGGTCAGGCCGTGGACGGCGTTGTCAAGAACATCACCGAATATGGTGCGTTCGTGGATCTTGGCGGTGTGGATGGTCTTCTCCACGTCACCGACATGGCATGGCGCCGTGTGAACCACCCGTCGGAAATCCTGTCGATCGGCGAAACCGTCAAGGTTCAGGTCATCAAGATCAACAAAGAAACCCACCGCATCAGCCTTGGCATGAAGCAGCTTCAGGAAGATCCGTGGGATCTTGTGGCGGCGAAATATCCGCTTGAGACCGTGCACACGGGCCGCGTCACCAACATCACCGATTACGGTGCATTTGTTGAGCTGGAGCCGGGTGTCGAGGGTCTTGTTCACGTTTCGGAAATGTCCTGGACCAAGAAGAACGTGCACCCCGGCAAAATCGTGTCCACCTCGCAAGAGGTTGAGGTCATGGTTCTCGAAATTGATCCGGCCAAACGCCGCGTGTCGCTTGGCCTCAAGCAGACCATGCGCAACCCGTGGGAAGTCTTTGCAGAGACCCACCCGGAAGGCACCGAGGTCGAAGGCGAAGTCAAGAACATCACCGAATTCGGTCTGTTCATTGGTCTCGAAGGCGAGATCGACGGCATGGTTCACCTCTCCGACATTTCGTGGGACGAGCGCGGCGAAGATGCGATCCAGAGCTACAAAAAGGGCGATGTCGTCCAGGCCGTGGTTTCGGAAGTCGATGTCGACAAAGAGCGCATCTCGCTCTCGATCAAGGCGCTTGGCGGCGACAAGTTCGCAGAAGCCGTTGGCGGCGTGAAGCGTGGCTCGATCGTGACTGTGGAAGTGACCGCAATCGAAGATGGCGGCATCGAGGTCGAATACGAAGGCATGAAATCGTTCATCCGTCGGTCCGATCTGTCGCGTGACCGTGCCGATCAGCGCCCCGAGCGTTTCTCGGTTGGTGACAAGGTTGATGTGCGCGTGACCAACGTGGACAGCAAGACCCGTCGTCTTGGCCTGTCGATCAAGGCACGTGAGATCGCGGAAGAGAAAGAGGCCGTCGAACAGTATGGCTCCTCTGCTTCCGGTGCATCGCTCGGCGATATCCTTGGCGCAGCGCTCAAGGGCGACGAGTAAGCCAACCGCCGGAAACGGCCTTGAAATCAGGAACGGCCCCGTACTGCGCGGGGCCGTTTTTTCATGTCCAACGCCCGCCAGCGCGACCGTAGCGTCGCATCAGAACGGAGAGAGGGATATGAGTTGGAAGACGGTATTGATTACGGGGCCGCGCGCGGCATCGGATCAGCGTCGGATGGCGGTTTGAAAGCACAGGGGGCGGGCTTCCGGCGCTACGGCGTTAACCATTGTGGCGAGAATGAGGCGCTTTTCTTATTCCGAATCAATGGCTTCTCTGCGCTGCGGCGGAGATGTTCTTGTTAATTATGCGCCAACCAATCCAAAAAACGGGCATGAAACACGGGCGAATCCGGGGATTTTTGCCGAAATTTCCGGCCTCGGGGCGCGTATCTGTTTCCGTTTCGCCGGATTGTTCCTATAGTCGGGGCGATGCTCGCGTCAAAGACTTGCACGCCCAGGGAGAGACCAGACCGATGATACGTTCGGAACTCATACAGAAAATCGCCGATGACAATCCGCGCCTTTACCAAAGGGATGTCGAGCGTATCGTGAACACGATCTTTGAAGAAATCATCGACGCTATGGCACGTGGGGACCGGGTCGAGCTTCGGGGCTTTGGCGCCTTCTCGGTCAAGAAACGCGACGCACGTGTCGGGCGCAACCCGCGCACGGGCGAAACCGTTCAGGTCGAGGAAAAGCACGTGCCTTTCTTCAAGACCGGCAAGCTCTTGCGTGATCGTCTCAACGGGAAGTAACCCATGCGCTATATTCGCTATGCTTTTCTTGCCGCTTTAGCGGTTGTTCTTATTGCCGTGGCTATGGCCAACCGGGGCTTTGTCACGCTCAGCCTTTTGCCGGGTGCGCTGGCGGACCTGACGGGGTTTAGTTGGTCCTTGGGACTGCCGCTTTATGTGGTGATTTTTGCCAGCATTGCCGCAGGGGTTTTGATCGGCTTCATTTGGGAATGGCTTCGTGAACATAAGATTCGCGCGGCAGGGAGCCAGATGCAGCGCGAACTCAAGAAGACCAAGCGCGAGATGCGCCGCATCAAGGGCAGCGAAGGCAAGCCGCAAGATGAGGTTCTTGCGATCCTTGACGAGGCGAGCTGAGACGGTTCGCGCCCTCTGCGCAGCGGGCAGGTAGAAAACCGACATGGATATCCGAGTCAAGATTTGCGGGCTGAAAGAGCCTGAGCATGTGGTGGCTGCTGCTGAGGCGGGGGCGGCCTATGTCGGGCTTGTGTTTTTTGAGAAATCCCCGCGATACGTCGCGCCCGATGTGGCGCGCGATTTGGCGTTGGCGGCTCCGGTTGGCCTTGCCAAGGTGGCACTTGTGGTCAATGGCGACGATGGGTTTCTAGATCATCTGGTCGAGACGGTGCCGCTTGATATGTTGCAGCTTCACGGCAACGAAAGCCCCGCACGCGTGGCGGAGATCCGGGCGCGCTATGGCTTGCCAGTCATGAAGGCGGTGGGGATTGCCGAAGAGGCCGACCTCGCGGCGCTTCAGACCTATGGCGCGGTGGCGGATCAGTTGTTGGTCGATGCCAAGCCGCCAAAAGGGGCCGTGTTGCCGGGGGGCAATGGGCTGGCGTTTGATTGGCGGTTGGTGAACCGGAAATACTGGCCCTGTCCGTGGATGTTGGCCGGGGGGCTTACGCCCGAGAACGTGGCCGAGGCGGTGCGGATGACCGGGGCGCGGCAGGTTGATGTCTCGTCCGGTGTTGAAAGCGCGCCGGGGGTCAAGGAGGTCCGTCTCATCCGGGCGTTTGTTGCGGCGGCCACGGGCGCGGGCGCAGAGGCTGCGGTGCCGAAGCTGCGTTAGGCGACCTTTCGAAACACCTTGCGGCGCAGGCCGCGACAGGGGCTTTGGTCCGGTTTCAGCTTGCCCTGTCAGGAAGTGCGTTCTAGGTAATGTGAACGCGCAGGAGAAGGGCGACCCAATGGCCAACGATCTTTTCAATTCCTTCATGACCGGACCTGACGAAAAGGGCCGCTTTGGCAATTATGGCGGGCGGTTTGTGTCGGAGACATTGATGCCGCTGATCCTCGATCTTGAGGCGGAATATGAAAAGGCCAAGACCGATCCGACCTTCTGGGCCGAGATGAATGATCTTTGGAAACACTATGTGGGCCGTCCCAGTCCGCTCTATTTTGCCGAGCGTATGACCGAGACGTTGGGCGGGGCAAAGATTTACCTCAAGCGCGATGAGTTGAACCATACCGGCGCGCATAAGATCAACAACGTGCTTGGCCAGATCATCCTAGCCCGTCGCATGGGCAAGGACCGGATCATTGCCGAAACCGGCGCGGGGCAGCATGGCGTGGCGACGGCGACGGTCTGTGCCAAATTTGGCCTCAAATGCGTGGTTTATATGGGCGCGCATGATGTTCAGCGTCAGGCACCGAACGTGTTCCGTATGCGTCTTTTGGGGGCCGAGGTTGTGCCGGTCACATCGGGGCGCGGCACACTCAAGGACGCGATGAACGATGCGCTGCGCGATTGGGTTACGAATGTGCGCGACACGTTTTATTGCATTGGCACGGTGGCGGGTCCGCATCCCTATCCGGCGATGGTGCGCGATTTTCAGTCGATCATCGGCAAGGAAGTCAAACAGCAGTTGCCCGAGTTCGAAGGCGAAGGCGCGTTGCCCGATACGATCATCGCCGCGATTGGCGGCGGGTCGAATGCGATGGGGCTTTTCTATCCGTTCCTTGACGACAAGAGCGTCAACATCATCGGCGTTGAGGCCGGGGGCAAGGGCGTAGACGAGAAGATGGAGCATTGCGCGTCGCTGTCCGGGGGGCGTCCGGGGGTGTTGCATGGCAACCGGACCTATCTTTTGCAGGATGATGACGGGCAGATCCTTGAGGGCTATTCGATCTCGGCGGGGCTTGATTATCCGGGGATCGGGCCGGAGCATAGCTGGCTCAACGATACGGGACGGGCGGAGTATGTGTCGATCACCGACAAGGAGGCGCTTGAGGCGTTTCAGTTCTCCTGTGCCCATGAGGGGATCATCCCGGCGCTTGAGCCGTGTCATGCGCTGGCGCATGTGATGAAGCTCGCGCCGACGCTGCCGAAGGATCATGTTCTGGTGATGAACATGTGCGGGCGCGGTGACAAGGACGTGCAGACCGTGGCGCGCTATCTTGGCTTTGACATGAGCGATACCGAGGGGCGTGCGGCGGAGTAAACCCGCCGGGACTTGAGAGATGAAATGGCGTCCTTTGGGGCGCTTTTTCTTTGTCTGGGACTTAGGTTTCGAGGGCGCAGGCCATGAGCACCGGCAGCGGCACGACCTCTAGCGCGCGTTGATGGGTGGCCGCGAGGTCCACGCGCGGGGCACAGCCTTCATCATGGGCCTGAAGGAACCGCGCGGCGCACAGGCACCAGCGATCGCCGGGTTTGAGGCCGGGAAAGGAAAAGTCGGGCCGGGGCGTCGAGAGATCATTGCCGACATAGGCCGAAAAGGCGAGGAATTCGGCGGTCATTACGGCGCAGACCGTATGGTTGCCCTGATCCTCATCGCAGGTATTGCAATGGCCATCGCGGAAGAACCCGGTCATGGGATCGGTCGCGCAGGGCGATAGGGCATCGCCCAGAACGTTCAGGGAGGGGGCTTGTTGAATCATCGGCACAGGATGCCACGCCGGGCGTGCAGGGGCAAACCCGGCGTTATGGCAGGCGACTATTGCGCGGCGGCGGCGATGGCGCGGAACATGGCGATGTTGCTTTCATGCGCGCCGGGTTCGCGGAACTGCCGGTCGGCGGCGTTTGAGGCGATGACGACGCCAAGCGGTTTGTTCACATAGATATATTGGCCGTAGATGCCGCGCCCAAGATATTCGCCGGGTGCGGCCCCGATGGGCACCCACCATTGATAGCCATAGCCGATTTTTCCGGGCGCGGTCTTGGCGCTGGCCACGGTGCTTTCGCTAACCCACGGGGCGGGAACGATCTGTTGGCCGTTGTAGGCGCCGTCTTGCAGGAACATCTGGCCAAAGCGGGCATAGTCGCGGGTTCGGATATTGAGGCCGCCGAGGACGAAGGCGACGCCTTCGCCGTCGGTCACGTAATAAGGGCTTTCTTCGTAGCCGAGCGGCGCGATGATCTTTTCAGACAGCAGCGAGGGGATATCGCGCCCGGTTGCACCACGGATCACCATGCCGAGGATATGGGTGTCGATGGAGACATATTGCCATTGTGCGCCCGGCGTTGTGAACGTCTCGGCCAGACCTTCGGCAAAGCCGTCCATCGTGCCGCCAAGGGCGATCACGCGCCCCATGCGGTTGATGTCGGAATCATAGTTGAGATAATCCTCATCGAAGGTCACGCCCGAGGACATTTGCAGCACATTGCGGATTGTCGCCCGATCATAGGCGCCGCCCTTAAGGGAGGGCGCGTATTTCACCACCGGATCATCAAGCGAGTCGATATGCCCTTCGGCCATGACGACACCAAACAGCGCCGAGAGGTAGGATTTGGCGACGGACCAAGAAATGCGGCGGTCGTCTGGGGTTGTGCCGAGGTGATAGCTTTCGTGCACGAGCGCGCCATCTTTGAGGACGACAAGCGCGGTCAGGGAGCGGGTATCAATCCAGTCGGCGCTTCCGGTCGGCAATGTCATGGGGGTGCCGACGGGCAAGGCGGATACCGGACCGTCGCCGCGATCAACCGGGCTTGTGTGAAACAACGTGTCCATATGCGAGAAATTGTGGACGATCTTTTCCTCGGAAAAGAGCGAGTTCACGGCCATCAGCCGGGTGATTTCATCGCGCTTCCACGCGTAGAGCACTGCGGCTGTGACGATGAGCAGCAGCAGCACCCGACCGAGCCATTTTCCAAATGTGCGCATAGGACCCCTCCATTTTGGCGCAGTTGGCCAGAGAAAAGGGCGCTTTGGCAAGCCTTTCTTAACGGAAACGGGTGTTGCGGGCGGGTTACCGAAACTTGTCCGCGAGTTTTTGGAGCGGGCTACGGGTATCTTCGGCTTCGGCTTCGGCTGCGGGGCGGGGTTCGGGCTTGGCCGTGGGGGGCGGTTTGTCGGCGGTATGGGCGTTGGGGGTAGCAGCGGCCTTGGGGTTGGTTGTCGAGGACCGGGGCGGGTTCACGCGCAGGGCCACGGCGTTCATGAATTTGCCGGTGTCGCCTTGGGCAAGGTGCGGTGCACCGTCGGAAATCCCGCGCAGGAGATCATCAAGCCAGTCCTGATCGGCCTTGGCAAAATCGCGCAACACATACCCGGCCACGGCGTTTTTGTTGCCGGGGTGGCCGATGCCGAGGCGGACACGGCCGTAATCGGGGCCAAGGTGTTGATGGATCGAGCGCAACCCGTTGTGGCCCGCATGGCCGCCGCCCTTTTTGACCCGGCATTTGCCGGGGGCGAGGTCTAGCTCATCATGAAAGACGGTCACGTCCTCGGGGGTCAATTTGTAAAAGCGCATGGCCTCGCCGACGGATTGGCCGGAGAGGTTCATAAAGGTTTCCGGGCGCAGGAGAAGCACTTTTTGTGTGCCGAGGCGGCCTTCGGTGATCGCGCCTTGGAACTTGCCTTTCCACGGGCCAAACCCGTGATCTTCGGCAATGCGCTCCACGGCCATAAAGCCGATATTGTGGCGGTTTCCGGCGTATTTTGGCCCCGGATTGCCAAGGCCGACGAAGAGTTTCATGCGCTGCGTCCCAATGGTCCTGTTCTTTGTGATCTATAGCAGGGCGCGGCACAGAATCAATTGGGTGCGCAGCAAACGAAAAACGCGGCCCCCGTGGGAGCCGCGTTCAAACACAGGCCGCAAAGGGCGGGAAGATTATTCTTCCGCTGCCGCCTCTTCGGTTTCTTCGCCAGCGTCTTCTTCGTCTTCATCGCTTGCCGCGAGACCCGACGGAGCCGAGATGTTGGCAATCACGAAGTCGCGGTCGATGGTCGGCGTGGCGCCTTCCGGCAGGGTCACGTCGGAGATATGAACGATATCGCCGATGTCGAGGCCGGTGAGATCGACAGTGATCTTTTCGGGGATATCGCCAGCCGTCACGCGAAGGTCGACGTCCGGGCGCACGACGGTCAGAACGCCGCCTTTTTTGATGCCGGGGCATTCTTCTTCGTTGATGAATTCAACGTGGATGAAGAGGTCGATTTTCGAGGTGCGGCGCAGGCGCAGCAGGTCGAGGTGCGTCGGGAGATCTTTTACAACGTCGCGCTGAACGCTACGGCAAATAACGCGCACGTCTTCCTGGCCTTCAACCTTGAGGTTGAAGAGGGTCGACAGAAAGCGGCCTTCTTTGAGCTTCTTGAGAAGCGTGTTGAAAGGCATTTGAATCGCAAGGGGGTCTGTGTCGCCACCGTAGACAACACCGGGGACCATACCATTGCGACGTGCCTGACGAGCGGCGCCCTTGCCTGTCCCCGTCCGGACTTCGGCGTGAAGATCAGGGATCTGTCCAGCCATTTTGAATTCTCCAATATGTTTAGGGCAGGGTGCCTCCAAGGCTGTCACCCCGCGTGAAGCCGCGCCTATAGCGCAGTCCGTGCTGTTTGGAAAGGGGATTCGGCACGAAAGAGGGGGGCGCGCCGAAGGATCAGTCTTGCCAGCGGCCCTCGAAATCTTCGGGGATCAGGAGGATGTCGCGGTTCAGGTCTTCAATGCGGCGGCGTCCACATAGCGCCATTGAGATGTCGAGCTCTTTATGAAGCACCTCAAGGGCCGTGGTGACGCCTTTTTGGCCCATCGCCCCAAGGCCATAGACAAAGGCGCGGCCAATGTAGGTTCCCTTGGCCCCCATCGCAACGGCCTTGAGGATGTCCTGTCCCGAGCGGATGCCGGAATCGAGGTGCACTTCGACCTGATCGCCAACCGCATCGAGGATCGAGGGCAGGGCGCGGATCGACGAGATCGCACCATCAAGTTGGCGGCCGCCGTGGTTGGAGACGATGATCGCGTCGGCCCCGACCTGAAGCGCCATCCTGGCGTCTTCGGCGTCGAGAATGCCCTTGAGGATTACCGGGCCACCCCAGAGTTCCTTGATCTTGGCGATCTTGCCCCAGTCCAGCGAGGGATCGAATTGTTCAGCGGTCCATGCGCCGAGATTGGCGGCGTCGGAGATGCCGTCGACATGGCCAACGATATTGCCGAAATTGCGCCGCTTTGCGCCGAGCATGCCAAGGCCCCAAGACCATTTGGTCATCAGGTTGGCGATGGTCTTGGCGGTCAGTTTGGGCGGCGCGGAGAGGCCGTTCTTGAGGTCTTTGTGGCGCTGGCCAAGGATTTGCAGATCAAGCGTAATGACAAGGGCCGAGCATTTCGCCGCCTTGGCGCGTTCGATCAGGCGGCGGACATAATCCTCGTCGCGCATGGTATAGAGTTGGAACCAGAAGGGTTTCGTCGTCGCCTCGGCCACATCCTCGATCGAGTTGATCGACATGGTCGAGAGGGTAAAGGGCACGCCAAAGGCCTCGGCGGCGCGGGCGGCTTTGATCTCGCCATCGGCGCATTGCATCCCCGTCAGGCCCACCGGCGCAAGGGCGACCGGCATCGAGATGTCCTGCCCGATCATCTGGGTCGCGGTGGTGCGGCCCGACATATCCACGGCGACACGCTGGCGCAGGTAGATTTTGTCGAAATCCGAGGTGTTCTCGCGGAAGGTCTGTTCCGTCCAGCTACCGCTTTCGCAATAGTCAAAGAACATGCGCGGGGTGCGGCGCTCGTGGAGGCGTTTGAGATCGTCGATGCAGGTAATGACGGGCATGAGAGGCTCACTTTTCCCTTATATTGGTAAATGTTCTTTACCAATGCGGTGCGAGAGACGCAACGGCATTTTGTCTGAACCCCTCTGGCCATTGCCGGTCTGCTTGCTAGGCTTTGCGGCAAAGAGGAGAGTGTGATGTATTTCGATGAGTTGCCGGTGGGCTATCGGTTTGAGGGTGAGGCGCAGCATGAGGTCAGCGAGGAAGAGATTATCGCCTTTGCCCGCCAGTGGGACCCGCAGCCGTTTCATACCGACCCGGAAGCGGCGAAAGAGACGGCCTATGGCGGATTGATCGCGAGCGGGTTGCAGACTATGAGCATCGCCCTGCGGCAAGTGCTTGATATGAACGTCTGGGCCGACAGTTCGATGGGGTCTTCGGGATTGGATGAGGTGCGCTGGCAGGTGCCGGTGCGGCCCGGAGATCGGATACGGGCACGGGGCGAGGTTCTGTCGTCGACGCCATCGGCGTCGCGCCCGGATCGGGGACGAACAGAGTTTCTCTATGAGGCGGTCAATCAGCGCGATGAGGTGGTGATGCGCTATCGTGCGACGCAGATCCTCAAGCGCAAACTCTAGGCGCGTTCGGTTTCGGTATAGGCAAGGCTCAGGGCGGTGGCGGTCAGAAGGGCGACGGCCTCCATCAGGAGCGTCGACAGGATCAACGCCAGTGTAGTGCCGATCAACCCGGTGCCAAAGGGCAGCACGGCCATGAGCGCGGTCCCCGCCAACGTCAACAGGCCCGGCCCAATGAGGAAGCGCGGCAGGAAGGTGCCAAGCGTGGCGCGGCCCTGTGACAGGGCGCGGCGCAGCGAGACCTTGCTACGCTCGGCAGAGGCAGGCAGCACGGTGCCAAACAGCCCGAACACCAGCCCCACAGCAGGCAGCGCGAGGGCGAGGCCGAGCAATGTGCCGAGGGCTTGGGTATTCGGGTCTTCGAAATCAACAAAGCCGGTCACGGAAAGGACCATGAAGGCACCGGTCACTGTCAGCATAGTCAGGATAAAGAACCCGGCGAACAAAAGCGCATAGCGAAAGATCGGCACGTTGCGCCCGTCGATGCCCTTTGTCGAAAGCGGATCGGACCAGGGATGGGTCTCGCCCATCTGGATCATGCGATGGGTATAGAGCATGACCAGCGCCGCAAAGGCGAGCGAGACAAGGCCCACCGCCTGCATGATGCTTTCGAGCATAACCACGGCGAGCAATACCACCGCAAAGAGCGCGATGTTGCGTTTCAGAATCGCGAGGGCGAGAGCAAACATTGCCTGTCAGGCCCGATGCGCGCCGTCGGCGAGCGATTTGACGAAGGAAAGCACCTCGGCGACCGGCTTGCCTGCGGCGATCTGGCTGACGATGGCGGAGCCGACCACGGCACCATCGGCAACAGAGGCGATGGCCTCGGATTTCTCGGGGGTGTTGATGCCAAAGCCAACGATGATCGGCAGGTCGGTCTTGGCCTTGATGCGGGTCACTTCGGGGGCCACGTCGCCCGCTTCGGCCTCGGCCGAGCCGGTGATGCCGGTGATCGACACGTAATAGACAAAGCCAGAGGTGTTTTGCAGCACTTTGGGCAGGCGTTTGTCGTCGGTGGTCGGTGTGGCGAGGCGGATAAAGTTCATCCCTGCGGCCTGGGCCGGGATGCAGAGTTCCTCGTCCTCTTCGGGGGGCAGGTCAACGACAATGAGGCCGTCGATCCCGGCCGCCTTGGCATCGGTGAGGAAGGTCTCGACGCCGCGGTTATAGATCGGGTTGTAATAGCCCATGAGGACAATCGGGGTTGTGTTGTCGTTTTTGCGAAACTCGGTTGCAAGGTCGAGCGTCTTTTGCAGGGTCATCCCGCCATCGAGGGCGCGTTGACCGGCAAGCTGGATCGTTGGGCCATCGGCCATCGGGTCGGTAAAGGGCAGGCCCAGTTCGATGATGTCGACGCCCGCGCCGGGAAGGCCCTTCACGATCTCAAGGGAGGTTTCGTAATTCGGGTCGCCCGCCATGACATAGGCGACGAACGCCTTTTGGCCCTTGGCGTTCAGGTCAGCGAATTTGGCATCAATGCGAGTCATCGGGGCGTCCTTGTTGTTCCTCGGCCCGGTTTGCCGCGAAACCCGTGTCGGAATCAATGGCTAGACGCCGCAAAAAGCGCGAGGCGGCACGCAATGGTGCTCCTGCAAGGTCCGCCGGGGCTTAGAACGACCGATGCCAGCGCAGCATAAGCGTATTGGCACCGGGATTTATGCTCCCTAGGCCCGCGTTGGATTTATGAGCCAAGGCCAGCGAAATCTTGTCACCCGAGCGCATTTGGTAGGCGATACCGATCAGGCTGCGAAATTCGAGCGTATGACCGAGGTCGGTTACGGCGCTACTTTCGAAATAGGCACCGGGCATGACGCTCGCCTCGAGCGACCATTCAGGAGAGACCGCATAGGTGCCAACAAGGCCGCCACCGAGGAACGCATCGCCCTCTGCCTGGATCGACATTACGCCGCCCAGACCAAGGGCAAAGCCGCCGTTCTCATAGAAGGGCGCGGCATGATATTCGAGCGAAAGATAGGCGTCGTTCTCGCCGCCAACCTGTTTGAACTCAGTGACGCCTGCGCCGACAACGATTTCTTGCGCCGAGGCGATGCTTGCGGCGGCGCAGAACGCGGCGGCGAGACAGACAGCTTTCATGGACCAATCTCCGGAATCAAATAATTACTTTTCCGCACCAAATCGCAACGCCCCATTGGTTGCAAGAGATGTCGCGGCTCTTGGGGGCAATCTTGGGAAAAGTGTGTTTCCAGCGCACTTTTGCCTGCGGGCGCGGCAGTTGAGCAAGAGGCGGCTTGCGTTGGTCCCGATCTCTCCCTAAAGCGATGCGAGCCATTTTCGCGCCCAAAATGTCGTTTGGGGCGCATCAAAACGCAGCACGATCATGTGACAGGAGGCCGGTATGGGCTTTAAGATGGGGATTGTCGGTTTGCCAAATGTGGGCAAATCTACGTTGTTCAACGCGCTGACCCGGACCGCGGCGGCACAGGCGGCCAACTTCCCGTTCTGCACCATCGAGCCGAACGTGGGCGAGGTCGCTGTGCCCGATGCGCGGCTGGACAAGCTTGCTGCGATTGCCGGATCGAAACAGATCATCCCGACGCGGATGACCTTTGTCGATATCGCCGGTCTCGTGAAGGGCGCGTCCAAGGGCGAGGGTCTTGGCAACCAGTTTCTTGCCAACATCCGCGAGGTCGATGCGATTGCCCATGTGTTGCGCTGTTTTGAAGACGGCGATGTGACCCATGTCGAGGGTCGTGTCGATCCGGTCGAAGATGCCGACGTCATCGAGACAGAGCTTATGCTCGCCGATCTCGAAAGCATCGAAAAGCGCCGCGCCAATCTCGTGCGCAAGCTCAAGGGCGGCGATAAGGAAGCCGCCCAACAAGAGCGCCTTCTCGCCGCTGCGCAAGAGGTGCTTGAAAACGGTCAGCCCGCCCGCGTTGTCGAGGTCGATGCCGAAGACGCCAAAGCATGGAAAATGCTTCAGCTTTTGACCACCAAGCCGGTGCTTTATGTGTGCAACGTCGGCGAGTCCGAAGCGGCGGACGGCAATGACCATTCCGCACGTGTCGCCGAGATGGCGGCGGCGCAAGGCAATAGCCACGTCATCATCTCAGCCCAGATCGAAGAAGAGATCAGCCAGCTTGAAGAGGACGAAGCCGCGATGTTCCTTGAGGAAATGGGGCTAGAAGAGGCTGGTCTAGATCGGTTGATCCGGGCGGGCTATGAGCTTTTGCATCTTGAGACCTATTTCACGGTCGGCCCCAAGGAGGCGCGCGCCTGGACCATCCCGCAAGGCACCAGCGCCCCACAGGCCGCAGGGGTCATCCACGGAGATTTCGAAAAGGGCTTTATCCGCGCCGAGACCATCGCCTTTGACGACTTCATCGCCAGCAACGGCGAACAGGGCGCGAAAGAGGCCGGCAAGATGCGCGCCGAAGGCAAGGGATATATCGTGCAGGACGGCGACGTGATGCACTTCCTGTTCAACACCTGATCCGCATCGCCGCTTCATGCCGGACGTCGCTTGCGCTTGGCGTGTCAGTCGCATGTGGTCGGGCTGCGGGCTGTCCTTGTGAGTTTCACCAAAAGAGAGTCAATTTCCTCTTGTCACCGTTTGGACAGGACGATAAACGCGTCGGCGGAGACGTGGCCGAGTGGTCGAAGGCGCTCCCCTGCTAAGGGAGTAAACGGGAAACCGTTTCGAGGGTTCGAATCCCTTCGTCTCCGCCA
>JAPHRE010000024.1 GCA_026195905.1 Pseudopelagicola sp.
ATCGATGCTAAATGAACATTCATGACAAGCGTCCCTCTGGGACGCTTTTCGTGTTTTATGGGAGTGTTATTGTCCCGTTTCCCTCTGATTGGAATGCGCGTAGTCGGATGCACAGCACCACCACTGTATCCTGACCCCATGCTCTCGAGCGTGATTTCAATAGGTTGCGGATGCTTTCCAGAGGTCTAGAGCGGCTGACACATAGACTTACAAAAGGCATATATAAAAGGTGTCTTTCTGACGTAGATCAAAGCAGGATGCAGAAGTATCGCGTTAAATCAGACTCATAATCGTCCCAGCAAGAGGCCCGGACCATGTTTCGTCTATCCCTTATTTTGCATCTTTTCATTGGCTCCACGATCGCCGGTAGCGCAATGGTTGTCGCACTGACGATGGGGTATGACACCCTGATGCCAGTGATGTGGTCGGCGATTGTCGGCTTTATCGCATCTTTCCCGGTGTCCTATCTCGTTGCCAAAAAGCTTTATGAGTCAGGCGCTTGATCTCTATTCTCGCCTAGCCAGACTTGTAAGGTCTTGATGACCTCACGAGGCTTATCGGCGTGCAACCAATGCCCTGCGCCATTTATTTTGGCAAAGCGAGCATTTGGGAACAACTCGCGAATGGCGGGGCGGTGCTTGGACGTGACGTAGTCCGAATTGGCACCGCTCAGGAAGAGTGTTGGGCCGCTAAAAGTCCCGGTGATGTTAGGCCATCCGATGATCTTGGGCATATCATGCTCAAGGACGTCGAGGTTCAGCATCCAGCGCTTATTCTCGATATCAAGAGATTGCGTAAAAAAGCTACGTAGGGCGGGATCGTCGATGGTGGCTTCGAGTTGCGTCATCGCGTCAGAGCGTTTTTCGACCTTTGTGAGGTCTACCGCCTTCATGGCCTTGATATGTTGGCTCTGGTCATGCGTATAGGCGATCGGGGCGATATCGGCGACGACCAGACGGTTGACGAGCTCAGGCCGCGTGAGGGCGAGGAGCATGGTCGCCTTACCGCCCATAGAATGACCAAGAACGTCCATTGGTGCGTCTTGGGCTGCGATCACCTCGGCGAGGTCTGCGGCCATATTTTCGTAAGAATGGCTTTCAAACCAAGGGCTTGCGCCGTGATTGCGTTGGTCGACAGAGAGCACGCGTCGGGTTTGGGCCATGCGCTTTGCAATGGCGCCCCAGTTGCGGCCTGAGCCGTATAAGCCGTGGACGATCAGCAAATCGGGCAGGTCGGTGCGGGTTCCGTATTCGAGCGTATTCAACATACCCCTCCGATAGCAATTCGCTGGCCAGCGCACCAGCCCTGTTGAGGGGGGCATTGGGGTGGGGTAGTCTTACGGCAGGGGGATTTGGCGTGATTGATCCGGCGGATATTCAACACAAGAATGCGGCACTTGCGGCGCTCGCGGCGAAGACGTTTTCGTTTGAGGCCAAAGGCTTGCGTCACGCTATGCGCAAGGTGGGGCGGCGGTTGCCGGTGAAAATGCACGCCCATGCAAAGACGTTGCTTGATGCCGAGAGTAAGGCGGGGCACCCGAAAATTCGTATGCAAATCAAGGCGGAGACGGTGGAGAAAGCCTACACAGAGCTTCGTTCAGCCCTTGAGGCGCTGGATCCGGGCGACATGCGAAAGGGGGTAATCCTGTCGACGTTGGGGATGGTTTCGTTCCACCTGATCGCGGTGTTCACGGTCTTGATCGTGGTTCTTGTGTGGCGTGGATTTCTCTAAAAACGGGTGTCTGTATCGCGTCGGTATTGCGTCTGTATTGCGGTGGTGCGGGGTTTGCACAAAGAAAAACCGCCGCTGATCGGGATCGGCGGCGGTTTCTCATTTTCGCACGGTCGTAAACCGACCTTTTATCAGAGGTTCGGGTAGAGCGGGAAGTTCGCGCAAAGAGCGGCAACCTTGACCTTGACGGCCTCTTCCACGGCGCTGTTGCCTTCCTCACCGTTTTCGGCAAGCCCATCCACAACTTCGACAATCATGTCGGCGATCTGACGGAACTCGTCCTCGCCAAAGCCACGGGTCGTGCCGGCGGGGGTGCCAAGACGGATACCGGATGTGACCATCGGCTTTTCCGGGTCAAACGGGATGCCGTTCTTGTTGCAGGTGATATGGGCACGACCGAGCGCCTTTTCGGTGGCGTTGCCTTTGACGCCCTTGGGGCGCAGGTCGACGAGCATGACGTGAGTGTCTGTCCCGCCGGTTACCATGTCGAGGCCACCCTTCATCAGTTGATCCGCCAGAGCCACGGCGTTGGCGCGGACCTGTTTCTGATAGGCTTTGAATTCCGGGCGCAGGGCTTCGCCAAATGCCACGGCCTTGGCAGCGATGACATGCATCAGCGGGCCGCCCTGAATGCCGGGGAAGATCGCCGAGTTGACCTTTTTGGCGATCGCCTCGTCATTGGTCACGATCATGCCGCCGCGCGGGCCGCGCAGGGTCTTGTGGGTCGTTGTTGTGGCGACGTCGGCATAGGGGAAGGGCGAGGGATGTTCGCCTGCCGCGACAAGACCGGCAAAATGCGCCATGTCGACCATCAAGAACGCGCCGACCGAGTCCGCGATTTCACGGAACTTGGCAAAGTCGATCTGGCGCGGGATGGCGGAGCCACCGGCGATGATGAGCTTGGGCTTATGCTCGGTCGCAAGCTCTTGCACCTGATCGTAGTCAAGCAGGCTATCTTGTTTGCGCACGCCGTATTGCACGGCGTTGAACCATTTGCCCGATTGGTTCGGCTTGGCGCCATGAGTCAGGTGACCGCCGGCGTCGAGCGACATGCCGAGGATGGTATCGCCGGGTTGCAGAAGCGCGGTAAAGACGCCCTGGTTGGCCTGCGAGCCGGAGTTGGGCTGTACATTGGCAAAGTCGCAGCCGAACAGCTCTTTGGCGCGGTCGATGGCGAGGTTTTCGGCCACGTCGACATATTGGCACCCGCCATAGTAGCGACGGCCCGGATAGCCTTCGGCGTATTTGTTGGTCATGACCGACCCTTGCGCCTCCATCACGGCGGCAGAGACGATATTTTCCGAGGCAATCAGCTCGATCTCGTCGCGTTGACGTCCCAATTCATCGGTGATCGACCCGAAGAGTTCAGGGTCGCGGGTGGCGAGAGATTCAGTAAAGAAGCCGGGGTCGCGAGTCGCGGTCATTTGGCAGTGCTCCAGATCAGAGAATATCAGATGCCGAGTTCCTAAAGGAATTACCCCTTGGGTAAAAGGCCATTAAGCGACTTGTGGGCTTGTCTGTGCGACGGGGCTGGTGCAGGGGGGGGAGATGTGATTGCATCGGGCACACGAAGCACAAGATCGGAAACAGGGATCAAAACCATGTCCAAGGCAATTGCCTTTGTGGCGAGCGAAGCGGCGGTGGCGCAGGTGGCGCGGGCTGCGTTGGTGGCGCGCTATGGGGATTGCGTCCCGGAAGCGGCCGATGTGATCGTGGCCTTGGGCGGCGATGGGTTCATGCTGCAGACGCTGCATGGGTCCATCGGGATTGATACGCCGGTCTACGGAATGAACCGCGGCACGGTCGGGTTCTTGATGAACGAATACAGCGAGACGGATCTTCTTGTGCGCCTTGAGGCGGCACAAGAGGAGGTCATCAACCCGTTGCGCATGAAGGCGACCAGCGCCAATGGCACAGTGCATGAGGCCTTGGCGATCAACGAGGTTTCGCTTTTGCGGGCCGGGCCACAGGCGGCGAAACTGCGCATCACGGTCGATGGGCGGCTTCGGATGGAGGCGCTTGTGTGCGATGGTGCATTGCTGGCAACCCCTGCGGGATCAACGGCTTACAACTATTCGGCGCATGGGCCGATCCTGCCGATTGGGTCGGATGTCTTGGCGTTGACGGCGATTGCGCCGTTCCGGCCAAGGCGGTGGCGCGGGGCGTTGCTGCCCAAGACCGCCAAGGTCCGGTTTGATGTATTGGACGCCGCCAAGCGCCCGGTGATGGCGGATGCCGATAGCCGGTCGGTTGAGGATGTGGTGTCGGTTGAAATCCATTCCGAGCCAAGCGTGCGGCATCGGTTGTTGTTTGATCCGGGGCATGGGTTGGAAGAACGTCTGATCCGCGAGCAGTTCGTTTGATGGAGCGCCGCCCGTGGGGAGGCGTGCAGGATGTCTCGTCATCGGCCCCTTTTCAGGGACCGCTGCCTGCGGGGGGGTGCCTCCGGCGGGAGTATTTTCACAAAGGTGAAAAAGGTTAACGCGCTGTGAGGCCGGAGAATGCCACGTCGGTATTGCGTCGGTATTGCGTCTGTATCGCGTCGGTGGAGGGGGTGCGATCAGCGGGGGTAACGCAGCGTGCGCCGTTAACAAAAAGAAAAGGCCCCGCGCGGGGCGGAGCCTTTCTTAAGTGTTGGTGATGGCTCAGTCCTTGGCGTAGCCAATGGTTTGAAGTGCTTCTTTGATCTCGTCGAGGACCGCCGGATCGTCGATTGTCGCGGGCATCTTGTAGGCGGTGCCATCGGCAATATTGACCATAGTCGCGCGCAGGATTTTGCCTGAGCGGGTTTTGGGCAGGCGGTCGACCACGACGGCGAGTTTGAAGGCGGCGACCGGGCCGATTTGATCGCGGACCATCTTGACCACGTCCTTGACCACGGCGTCATGGGCCTTGTCGGCGCCGGCGTTGAGGCACAGGAAGCCGACCGGTATTTGGCCCTTGAGTTGGTCCGTCACACCGATCACGGCGCATTCGGCGACATCGGGGTGGGCGGCGAGGACTTCCTCCATCGCGCCGGTCGAGAGGCGGTGTCCGGCGACGTTGATGACGTCATCGGTGCGGGCCATGATGTAGACATAGCCGTCCTCGTCGATCATGCCCGCATCGCCGGTCTCGTAGTAGCCGGGGAAATGCGACAGGTAGGATTTCTTGAACCGCTCTTCGGCGTTCCACAGGTTCGGCAGGGTGCCCGGCGGCAGCGGCAGTTTGATCGCGATGGCGCCCAACTCGCCCGGTTTCATCGGGTGACCGCCCTCGTCGAGGATTTCGATCTCATAGCCGGGCATCGGCACGGTGGGCGAGCCGAGTTTGACCGGCATCGCCTCGATTCCCACGGGATTTCCGGCGATTGTCCAGCCGGTTTCAGTCTGCCACCAGTGGTCATAGACCGGCTTGCCGGTCATCTCTTGCGTCCACACGATCGTGTCGGGGTCGGCCCGCTCCCCTGCCAGGTAGATGGCGTTGAGGCAGGAGAGATCGTATTTCCTGACGAACTCGCCTTTGGGGTCTTCGCGTTTGACAGCCCGGAAGGCGGTCGGCGCGGTGAAGAAGCTCTTGACCTTATGTTCGGAGATCACGCGCCAGAAGGTGCCGGCATCCGGCGTTCCGACGGGTTTGCCCTCGAACACGATGGTGGTGTTGCCGTGAATGAGCGGGCCGTAGCAGATATAGGAGTGGCCCACGACCCAGCCGACATCGGAGGCGGCCCAGAACACATCGCCGGGATCGACGTTGTAGATGTTTTTCATGGACCAGTTGAGCGCCACAAGATGACCGGCGGTATGGCGGATGACGCCCTTGGGTTGGCCGGTGGTGCCGGAGGTGTAAAGGATATAGGCGGGGTGATTGCCTTCGACGGGCACACATTCGGCGGGTTCGACCCCGTATTGAAAGCCGTGCCAGTTGTAGTCGCGGCCCGGGATCAGTTCGGCGACTTCCTGTTCGCGTTGGAAGATGACGCAGAAGTCAGGCTTGTGCGTGGCTTGGTCAATGGCGTCATCAAGGAGCGGTTTGTAATGCACGACGCGCCCCGGCTCGACGCCGCAGGAGGCGGCGATAATGGCCTTGGGTTGGGCATCGTCGATACGCACAGCAAGTTCATGCGCGGCAAAGCCACCAAAAACCACCGAATGCACCGCGCCAAGGCGGGCGCAGGCGAGCATAGCCTCGAGGGCTTCGGGGACCATCGGCATATAGATGATGACGCGGTCGCCTTTCTCAATCCCCTTGGCGCGCAGGGCACCGGCGAGCATGGCCACGCGGTTGCGCAGCTCGACATAGGAGATTTCGCGCTTGGTATGGGTGATGGGGCTATCGTAGATGATTGCGGTCTGCTCGCCGCGCCCGTTTTCCACATGACGGTCAACGGCGTTCCAGCAGGTATTCACCTTGGCATCGGCAAACCATTCATAAAGGTGGTCGCCCTTGTCAAAGAGCGCCTTCGACGGAGCCTCATCCCAGTCGATCGCTTTGGCCGCGTCAATCCAGAACCCTTCGGGATTGGCCTGCCAAGCGGCGTATACGTCTTTGTATGCCATGATATTCTCCTCCAAATGCGTTGTAATGGTGTTACGAGAGAGGAGCGGTTTGCGGCAAGGCTCTTTCACGACGTAGCGTCAGATTATCGCGCATATTTTGCAGTTTGGCGGAAAACCGCTTTGCAAATTTTTGCAAACCCTGCCCAAATTTGAGTTTTTCCTGAAAATATTTAGGGGTTTGCAAAATTGCAAATATTTAGCCTGCAAAGAGGCTTGGCGTTGGGGCGGGGGGATCCCGGATTTGACCCGCCGCCGCCCAGTTGCGACCCGGTTACCGTCCTGTCTTAGCCGTAATGCGCAACCGGGGTGCCAGCGATGGCGGCCATGTTCAGCAGTCCGCGGGCAGAGATGCCGGGCGTGACCACGTGGGCACGGTTGCCCATGCCCATCAACACCGGGCCGACCTCAAGCCCGTCGGCGCGCATCTTGAGGATGTTGCGCACGCCAGAGGCCGCGTCGGCATGGGCGAAGATGAGCACGTTGGCCTCGTCAAGCAAGCGCGATGCGGGAAAGACGCGGCTGCGCAATTCGGGATCAAGGGCGACATCGACGGGCATTTCGCCTTCATAGGTAAAGTCGCGGGGGCTGGAATCAAGGATTTTCAGCGCCTCGCGCAGACGTTTGCCAGAGCCTTCGGATTGATTGCCGAATTGCGATTGTGAGCAGAGTGCGATCTTGGGTTCGATCCCGAAGCGGCGCACATGCCGGGCCGCGCCGAGGATAATCTCGGCGAGTTGTTCGGGCGAGGGGAGTTGGTGCACATGGGTGTCGGCGATGAAAAGCGGGCCATTCTCAAGGATCATCAACGACAGTGCGCCATGCGGGCGCAAATCGCCATCACCGAGGATCTGGTTCACGTAGTTGAGATGCCAGCGGTATTCACCGAACGTGCCACAGATCAGGCTATCGGCCTCACCGCGGTGCACGGCGACGGCGCCGATGGCGGTTGTGTTGGTGCGCATGATGGCCTTGGCGAGATCGGGGGTCACGCCGCGGCGTTGCATGATCTCGTGATAGGAGGTCCAGTAGTCGCGGTAGCGCGGGTCGTTCTCGGGGTTCACGAGTTGCACATCCTTGCCGGGGCGGATGTCGAGGCCGATACGTTCGCAGCGCGCCTCGATGACCTCGGGGCGGCCAATGAGGATCGGGGTTTCGGTGGTTTCCTCAAGCACGGCCTGGGCCGCGCGCAGGACGCGTTCATCTTCGCCCTCGGCAAAGACGATGCGGCGCGATGCGGTGCGGGCCGAATGAAAGACCGGGCGCATCAGGAGCGCGGATTTGAACACCGATTGATCGAGGCGGGCCTTGTAGGCGTCGATATCTTCGATGGGGCGGGTCGCGACGCCGCTTTCCATAGCGGCCTTGGCGACGGCGGCGGACACTACGCCCACAAGGCGCGGATCAAACGGCTTGGGGATCAGGTAGTCGGCCCCGAAGGTCAGCGCCTCGCCCTTGTAGGCGGCGGCGGCTTCGGCGCTTGTTGTAGCGCGGGCAAGCTCGGCAATCCCGGCCACGCAGGCGAGGGACATGTCGTCATTGATCTCGGTCGCGCCGACATCCAGCGCACCGCGGAAGATAAAGGGAAAGCACAGGACGTTGTTGACCTGATTGGGGAAATCGCTTCGGCCGGTGGCGATAATGGCGTTGGGGGCCACGGCACGGGCCTCTTCGGGCATGATCTCGGGGGTTGGGTTGGCGAGGGCGAAAATGATCGGGCGGTCGCTCATCTTTGCGACGTGATCGGGTTTGAGAACGCCGGGACCGGAGAGGCCGAGAAACAGGTCGGCCCCGTCCACCACATCGTCGAGGCTGCGCAGGTTGGTCTTTTGCGCGAAGGCGGCTTTTTGCGGGTTCATGTCTTCGGTGCGGCCCTCATAGACGAGGCCGTGAATGTCGCAGAGCCAGACGTTTTCGCGTTTGACCCCAAGTTTCAAAAGCATGTTGAGGCAGGCAATGCCCGCTGCGCCACCGCCGGTCGAGACGATCTTGATATCCTCAAAAGATTTACCCGCCACGCGCAGCGCATTGGTCGCGGCGGCCCCGACAACGATGGCGGTGCCGTGTTGGTCGTCATGAAAGACGGGGATATTCATCCGCTCGCGGCAGATTTGTTCAACGATGAAACAATCGGGGGCTTTGATGTCTTCGAGGTTGATCGCGCCAAAGGTCGGGCCGAGGGCACAGACGATATCGGCGAGCTTCTCGGGGTCGTTTTCGTCAACTTCGATATCGAAACAGTCGATGTTGGCGAATTTCTTGAACAGGACAGCTTTGCCTTCCATCACCGGCTTTGAGGCGAGCGCGCCGATATTGCCAAGGCCGAGCACGGCAGTGCCGTTGGACACCACGGCCACAAGGTTGCCGCGTGCGGTATAGCGCGAGGCGTTGGCGGGGTCGTCCTTGATTTCGAGACAGGCTTCGGCGACGCCGGGAGAATAGGCGCGCGACAGGTCGCGGCCATTGGCCAAGGGCTTGGTCGCGCGAATCTCAAGTTTCCCCGGCTTGGGGTGCTCGTGATAAAAAAGGGCCGCCTGACGCAGGGATTCTCTGGTTGTGTCGGACATGCTTATATCTCCTGTCTCTCTATAGTTTAGCCTTAAACTGTTTTTTTCAACGTGAAAATGGCCAGTTTTCAGAAGTGCGATGGCTTGCAAATTTGGGCCTGCCGCCGCACTCTTGGGGGCAAGTTTATACTACAGCGAAGAGGTGGGGCGATGAGCCTTGAAAAAGTGGCGCGCGATGTGCGGGACAACGCCTATGCGCCCTATTCGAATTTCCGGGTTGGCGCGGCGATCCGAGGCGCAAGCGGCGCGGTTTATGCGGGATGCAATGTTGAAAATGTCGCCTACCCGGAAGGCACCTGTGCCGAGGCGGGGGCGATTGCGGCGATGATCGCGGCGGGAGAGACGCGGCTTACGGAGGTTTATGTCGTTGCCGATAGCCCGCACCCGGTCACGCCCTGCGGGGGGTGTCGGCAGAAATTGGCCGAGTTCGGCACGGGCGATGTCGTGGTGACGCTGGCGACGCTGGAGGGGATGACCGAGGCGATGACGCTGGCGGAGTTGCTTCCGGGCGCGTTCGGGCAGCATCATCTTGGCACGGGGCACGGGTAAGCGGCGATGGATGCGCGCGAGGTTATTGCCCGGCTGCGCCGGGAAGAGCCGCCGGGCGAGGCGGCGCTGCGTTGGTTTGCGCAAGGTCTGGCCGATGGCACTGTGAGCGATGCGCAGGCCGGGGCGTTTGCGATGGGGGTTTGTCTGCGCGGGCTTGGCGAGGCGGAACGTGTGGCGCTTACGCAAGCGATGCGCGATAGCGGCACGCGTCTGGCATGGGATATGCCGGGGCCGGTTCTTGATAAACATTCCACGGGCGGCATTGGCGATTGTGTGAGCCTTGTGCTTGCGCCCGCGTTGGCGGCGTGTGGTGCTTATGTGCCGATGATCTCGGGGCGGGGGCTTGGGCATACGGGCGGCACGCTCGACAAGATGGAGGCCATTCCGGGGCTTGTGACCGGGGTCAGCGAAGCGCGATTTCGCGCCATTGTCGACGAGGTGGGCTGTGCGATTGTCAGCGCGAGCGCCGATTTTGCCCCGGCGGACAAGCGGCTTTATGCGATCCGCGATGTCACGGCGACGGTTGAGAGCGTCGACCTGATTACGGCGTCGATCCTGTCGAAAAAACTTGCGGCGGGGCTTGAGGGATTGGTGTTGGATGTCAAATGCGGCTCGGGCGCGTTTATGAAAACGCCCGAGGCGGCGCGGGCCTTGGCCGAGGCGTTGGTCACAACCGCCAATGGCGCGGGATGCTCAACGAAGGCGGTTATTTCTGATATGAATCAACCGCTTGCGGCAAGTCTTGGCAATGCGCTTGAGGTTGCGGCGAGCATGGACGTTCTTTGCGACGGGGCTAGGGGCGCGCTGCGCGATTTGACGGTGGTGCTTGGCGGGATGCTGCTTGAGGGCGGCGGATTGGCCAGAGATGCCGAGGCGGGCGCGGCACAGATAGGGGCCGCGCTGGACAGTGGGGCGGCGGCAGAGCGATTTGGCCGGATGGTGGCGATGATGGGCGGGCCGCTTCGGTTTGCCGAGGATTGGCGGCGGTTCTTGCCGGAGGCGCCGGTGATCCGCGAGGTTGCTGCGCCACAGGCGGGCTATGTCACGGCGATGGAGGGCGAGGCGTTGGGCCTTGCGGTTGTGCGCCTTGGCGGCGGGCGGCAGGTCGAGAGCGACGCGGTTGATCCGGCGGTTGGGCTTTCGGATATGGTGCGGCTTGGGGCCTGGGTCGAGAAAGGCGCGCCCCTGTGCCGGATCCATGCGGCGCGGGAAAGCGCGGCGGATGCGGCGCAGGCGGCGGTTCTTGCGGCGGTGCGCATTGGGCCAGAGGCGCCGGTGGTGCCGGATTTGGTCCATGAGAGGATTGGCTGATGGCGCGGGCGTTTCTTGTGGTGATGGATAGCGTCGGGATCGGCGGTGCGCCGGATGCGGCGCGGTTCTTTAGCGGCGGCGTGGCGGATACGGGCGCGAATACGGTTGGCCATATTGCCGACTGGTGCGCGCGGGCGCGGCCCGAGGGGGTGTTGCGGCTGCAGCATCTGGACCGGCTGGGCCTTGGGGCGGCGGTGCGGCTTGCCAGCGGTCGGGAGGTGCCGGGGTTGGGCGCGGTGCCGGACGGGGCATGGGGCGCGGCGACCGAGCAGGGACCGGGCAAGGACACGCCCTCGGGGCATTGGGAATTGGCGGGGCATAAGGTTCCGTTTGAGTGGACCGTTTTTCCTCAAACCGTGCCGTGTTTTCCCGACGACCTGATCGACGCGATTTGCGCGGCGGCGGGGGTGTCGGGGGTGCTTGGCAATTGTCATGCCTCGGGCACAGAGATCATTGCGCGGCTTGGCGCAGAGCATATGCGCACCGGGCGGCCGATTTGCTACACAAGTGCCGATAGCGTGTTGCAGATTGCGGCACATGAAGAGGGTTTTGGGCTGGAGCGGTTGTTGCACCTCTGTGAGACGATCGCGCCGATGTTGCATGCGCGCCGGGTTGGGCGGGTCATAGCGCGGCCTTTTGTCGGCAACGCGCAGGACGGGTTTGTGCGGACGGGGCACCGCCGGGATTATGCGATGGAGCCGCCCGCGCCGGTCTTGCCCGATTGGGTCACTGCGGCAGGCGGGATGGTTTATGCGATTGGTAAAATCGGGGATATTTTCTCGATGCGCGGGATCGCGGCTTGCGTCAAGGGCGACGATGCCGCGTTGATGCGGGCCTTGCAGGACAAGGTTGATGGGGCCGAGGAGGGCAGTCTCACCTTTGCGAATTTTGTCGAGTTTGACAGTCTTTATGGCCATCGGCGCGATCCGGCGGGCTATGCGGCGGCGTTGGAATGGTTTGATGGCGAGATCGGCAAGGTTTTGGACCGGTTGCGGGAGGGCGATCTTTTGACCCTCACAGCCGATCACGGCAATGATCCGACATGGGCCGGGACCGAGCACACGCGCGAACGGGTGCCGGTGCTTTGTGCTGGTGTAAGTGGTGGTGTGAGCGGCAGGGCGCTCGGCCATATCAAATTTGCCGATGTCGCGGCGAGCGTGGCGGATCATCTTGGACTTGAGGCGCGTGGCGAGGGGACATCGTTTCTATGAAGGCATTGCCCAAGGTCGAATTGCACCTGCACCATGAGGGCGCGGCGCCGCCTGCGTTTATCCGGCGATTGGCGGGGGAGCGGCATGTGGACCTGTCGCAGGTGTTTGATGCGGACGGCGGCTATGCGTTCAATGGATTCCCGCATTTCCTTCAGGTCTATGAGGCGGCGACCAGTGTCCTACAGACCCCGCAGGATTACGCGCGGCTGACGCGGGCGGTTTTGGATGATCGCGCCGAGGAGGGCGTGATTTATTGCGAGACGTTTCTTAGCCCGGATTTCTGTGGCGGGGGCGATGTGGGGGCGTGGCGCGAGTATCTTGCCGCGATCACCGAAGCGGCAGCAGAGGCCGAGGCCGTGCATGGAATCATGTGGCGCGGGATTGTCACGGCGGTGCGCCATTTTGGCCCCGACCAAGCCAAACGTAGCAGCCTTTGCGCGGCGGAAACGGCGGGCGATTGGATCACCGGCTTTGGCATGGGCGGCGACGAGACGAAGGGCCATCAGGGCGATTTTGCCTATGCCTTTGATCAGGCGCGTGAGGCGGGATTGCAGTTAACGACCCATGCGGGGGAATTTGGCGGCCCACAGAGCGTTTGGGAGGCGATCATGGATTTGCGCGTTGAGCGGATCGGCCACGGGGTGCGCGCGATCGAGGATGCGCGGCTTGTCGACGCGTTAGTGGCGCGCCAGATCACGCTCGAAGTCTGTCCGGGGTCGAATGTCGCGCTGGGCCTTTATAAGGATTTCGCGGCCCATCCGATTGCGCAGTTGCGCGAGGCGGGGGTAAAAATCACGGTTTCAACCGATGATCCGCCGTTTTTCCATACCAATCTGGTGCGGGAATATGACATGTTGGCCGAAAGCTTTGGCTGGGACGATTCCGATTTTCGCGCCCTCAATCACACGGCTGCCGAAGCTGCCTTTTGCAATGCTGAGACGCGCGCGCGGATCATGAAGAAACTGGAGACAAATTGATGGATCACCTGACCGTCGTCGAACACCCGCTCGTGCAGCACAAGCTGACCATTATGCGCCAGACCGATACCTCGACCGGGGAGTTTCGGCGGCTGCTGCGCGAGATCAGCCAGCTTTTGGCCTATGAGGTCACGCGCGAATTGCCGATGACGACCAAGCGCATCCAAACCCCGATGCAAGAGATGGACGCGCCCGCGTTGGCGGGGCGTAAACTTGCCCTGGTGTCGATCTTGCGGGCGGGCAACGGTCTTTTGGATGGGATGCTTGAATTGATCCCCTCGGCGCGGGTTGGGTTTGTCGGGCTTTACCGCGACGAAGAAACGCTCAAGCCGGTGCAGTATTATTTCAAAGCCCCGAGCGAATTGGACGAACGCCTTGTGATCACGGTCGATCCGATGCTGGCGACGGGCAATTCCTCGGTTGCGGCGATTGATCTATTGAAGGAGCAGGGCGCAAAGGACATTCGGTTCCTGTGCCTGCTGGCCGCGCCGGAAGGGGTTGCGCGGATGAAGGAGGCGCACCCGGATGTGCCGATCGTCACCGCGTCGCTTGATGAGCGGCTCAACGAGATGGGCTATATCCTGCCGGGGCTGGGCGATGCCGGGGATCGGATGTACGGGACGAAATAACCCGCCCCGCTACCTTTATGGGTGGTTTACTCATATTGAGTTTTGCGGTTATGCTTCCCCCAGATATTGTGGGGGCACAATGAAAATTACACGAGCAATTGCGATTGCTGTTATTGCGGGTTCTATGGGCGTCGGCGCTGCCGTCGAGGCCCAATCCCTCAAGAACGTCGATCAACCGAACGAGTTTCCGCCCGCGTCCTATAAGGCGCGTCAATATGTGGACAGCAAAGGATGCGTCTACATTCGGGCCGGGATTGATGGAACTGTGTCTTGGATTCCGCGCATGAACCGGGACCGCAAGGTTCTTTGTGGGTTCAAGCCGACACAGGTTGCCGGAGCGACCAAGCAACAGGCGGCTCCGAGGATGGACAAGAATGTTGTCATGCTCAAGGCGGCCAAGCCCGAGCAGGGCGCGCCGAAGGCCACAAGCACGGCAGTTCGCACGACTCCTAAGGCAAACCCTGCGCGCCAAGTGCGCCCGGTGACGGCGAAGGCCAAGCCGCAGCGTGTCGCGGCCGTTCCTGCGGCGCCGGTTGTGAAACCGGCACGGAAACCCGTTGCCAAGCCGAAATCGACCACGATGTCGCCCGCAAAGCGGCCCCGTCGCAGCCTTGAGCAAGTGCCGCGTCGCGCCGGTGTAGCCGCGCCCTGTTGGGGCGGTGCCAAGACCCATAAGGGGCTTGCGGTGCGGTGTGGACCACAGGCGGAGTTGCCGTATACGCCGGGCACGGGCAATCCAACCGCGCCCGCGCCGGTGATCCGTATCGAGCGCAAGGGCGCGTCTTATATGGGCGTTTCGGAGGGGCAGGTCGTGCGCGAGGGGCAGGTTGGCCCGAATGTGCGCGTCGTGCCGCGCCATGTTTATGAAGCGCGGAAATTTGCTATGGTCCGGGTTGAGCCGCCTGAAGGCTATGTGCGGGTTTTCGAGGATGGTCGTCTAAACCCGCGTCGCGGCGAACAGACCTTTGGCGGCAAGGCCGGGATGGATCGGATTTGGCACGATGGTGTGCCGCATAAGCTGCGCCGGGGCAATGTTGAGGGGGCTGCGGTCGTCTCGACCAAGGGTCGCGCGTCGGTTGTTGCAAGCAAGAGCGCGCCCGCCAAAAAGGCGTTGCGGATTGGCGGGCAGGGGTATGTCAAAGTGGCGACCTATACCAGCTATGACGCGGCGCAAAGCGCGGCGCGCAAGGTGCGCGGGCTTGGGATGTCGGTGCGCATCGGCACTTATGAGCGTCAGGGCGAGACCCGGCGCATGGTGCTGGCCGGACCGTTTGGCGACCCACAGGCCGCACAAGGCGCGTTGACCAAGGCACGGCAGGCCGGGTTTGCCGGTGCGGTGCTGCGCAAGTAAGATATGCGATGGGTCCGGGGTCTTTGACTGCCGGGCCAATCAGCCGCCGCAAATCCCCTGAAGCGCGACCCAATCGCCATCCGAGAGCACAGGCCGGGGCGAGGTCTCATACGGATCGGCCTCAATCAGCGGCAGGGTGCTTTCGCCCGAAGGGTCGAGCGCATAGGCGTAGGGCGTTGATTTCACATCATAGTCACGAAACAACCCGAGCAGGCGTTCGGGATCTGGCGAGGTCGGCGCGCGCAGGACCATTTCCTCAGCATGGGCGCGCAGCGTTGCTTCGGGCAGGGTTCCCGTGGTGAGAAGGCGCAGCGTTGTCAGGGGGCCGTGGCTTTCAAGCAGGGCACGCAGCGGGTCATATTGGGCCGCGTCGGCCTTGGCGGCGAGGATATATCCGGCGGCGATGTCGGGTTCCTCAAAATCCTCGACAATGGCGCGGTTGAGCAGGATCGTCCCACCGGGAAGGTGGAGGGATTGCTGAACACCGCCGCGCAACACGACGAGGCGCGGCACATCAAGCCGCGTTGCAAGGCGCGCGAGGGCGGGTGAGGCCAGCACGCCGCGACAGGGTCTTCCGGTCAGGCGGGTCAGTTCGGTTTCCAGGGTCCGACCGATTTCGACGCGTTTGACCTTGGGCACGACGCCAAGCGTATGGTCGAGAAGCGCACCGGGCAGCCAGAACAGCGCCAGAGCGGCGACAGAGGCAAAAGAAACGCTCAGCGTCACAAGGCGCAGGCGACCGGGGCGCGGGCGGCCACGGTCGATGGCGGCGCGCAGGCTCTCGATGGCGTCAATCATATGCGCCTCGCTTTCGTCAAGCTCCAGCGTCTCGCCGGGATCGCCACTGGGATCACCATCGGGGGCGTAGATCGCCGGGCGCTTGCCCTTGTTGAGCCGCGCCACGGCGGGCAGGGACCAATGCGCCAGCGGGCGGTCCTGAAGATCGGAAATGGTCAGGGTCGCCTCGCCAATAGAAACGATGACGTCCCGGCGCTGGGCCTCCGGGTCGGGTCGCCAGAGGCCGGAAGCCTCGAGCCGTTCGAATTTTGTCAGGGCCGTTTTTGTCATGGGTGTTGCGCGGGCTGCTCTGCCTCTTTGAGACGGAGAGGATAGCACGAGGCGGGGGGCGGCGGCAACGCAACGTGATGCAGGATTGGCAAGGGCGTGTGGGATTGATACTTTAGGGTCATGAAGACCCTTGTTTTGATATTGCGCGCGCGCCTTGGGGCGCGAATTACGGTCCCGGTCTGAACCGCCGGGCCGGGGTATTCGGGCGCAATTTCAATCGCTTAGGCGCAAAGCAAAGGTTTTTCAATGTTTGAAAATGAACCCACATTGCATATGGTGTGCGGCAAGATTGCCGCCGGGAAATCCACCTTGTGCACCGCGTTGGCGCAGGCACCGGCGCATGTGTATCTGTCAGAGGATGCGTGGCTCTCGGGGCTTTATGGCGAGGAGATGACCAGCCTTCAGGACTATGTGCGTTGTGCGGCGCGGCTGCGGGCGATGATGGGCCCGCATGTCGTGGCGCTTCTCCGAGATGGGCTGTCCGTGGTGCTTGATTTTCAGGCCAACACCAAGGAGTCGCGGGCTTGGCTGCGCGGCATCCTTGACGAGAGCGGGGCGGCGCATGTGCTGCATGTATTGGATGTGGAGGATGCGGTCTGTCTGGCGCGCTTGCGGGCGCGTAATGCTTCGGGGGCGCATGATTTTGCCGCCACCGAAGCGCAGTTTCGCATGATCTCAAACCACTTTGTCCCGCCCGCGCCGGAAGAAGGGTTCACCATCCAGCGGCATGGTGCGTAAGGATCAGGACGCAGGCGGTAGAAGGACCGTCTGCGTCCGTCTTCTTTGATTAAAGGGTTTTGGCCAGTTCGCGCAGTTCGAATTTCTGAATCTTGCCGGTCGAGGTTTTGGGAAGCTCTTGAAATACAACCTTTTTCGGGGTTTTGAACCCGGCCAGCGTTGCGCGGGCAAAGGCGATGACCTCGGCCTCGCTTATGTCCTTGTTGGGCAGAAGCTCGACAAAGGCGCAGGGCACTTCGCCCCATTTGTCGTCTGGTTTGGCGACCACGGCGGCGAGCGAAATCGCCTCATGCGCCATCAAGACGCCTTCGACCTCGACCGAAGAGATGTTTTCGCCACCCGAGATAATCACGTCCTTGGCGCGGTCGGCGATCTGGACATAGGTGTCGGGGTGATGCACGGCGATATCGCCGGAATGGAACACGCCGCCTTCAAAGGCTTCGGCGGTGGCCTCGGGGTTTTTGTAATAGCCTTTCATCACGCCATTGCCACGGAACATGATCTCGCCCTGGGCCACGCCATCGCGGGGGATGTCGTTGAGATTGGAATCTGTCACGCGCAACTCTTCCATACAGGGCATGGGCACGCCTTGGCGCGCCTTGACGGCGGCGCGGTCGTCGCCTTGGAGGGGATCCCATTTGGCCTGCCATGTGCATTCGGTGGCGGGGCCGTAGACTTCGGTCAGGCCATAGACATGGGTGATATTGAAGCCGAGCGCCTCAATCGCCTTGAGGGTTGCCGGGGCGGGGGGGGCGCCGGCGGTAAAGACTTCGACGGTATGGTCGAAGGTGCGGCGTTCCTCGTCGAGGGCGTTGACGAGCATGTTCAAAACGATGGGCGCGCCGCCAAAATGGGTCGCGCCTTCGTAGTGGATTGCGTTGTAGATCGCTTGGGCGGTGATATCACGACAGCACACGATGGTGCCCCCAAGGAGCGGCATCATCCAGCTATGGCACCAGCCGTTGCAATGAAACAGCGGCACAATGGTGAGGTAGGTCGGATGCAGCACCATGCGCCAGCTCACGACCTGGGCCATTGTGTTGAGATAGGCGCCGCGGTGGTGATAGACGACGCCCTTGGGGCGGCCCGTGGTGCCGGAGGTATAGTTGAGGGCGAGGCTCTCCCATTCGTCCTCGGGCATGATCCAGTCAAAGTCGGGATCGCCGGAGGCGAGCAGGTCTTCGTAGGTCATATGTTTGCCCGAGGCGTGCCAGCCGTCAAAATCATCGGCCACCTCGATGATGCGCGGGCCGGTATCGCCAAGTTTGGCAATCGCCGCCTCGGCCACATCAAGGAATTGCGGGTCGACCAGAACGGCCTTGGCCCCGCCATGTTCAAAGATATAGGCGACGGTATCGACATCGAGGCGGATATTGATCGCGTTGAGCACGGCGCCACAGGCAGGCACGCCGAAGTGGGCTTCGACATGGGCGGGCAGGTTGGGCAGGATTGTGGCCACCACATCGCCGGGGGCAATCCCGAGTTTGACAAGGCCCGAGGCGAGGCGCGTACAGCGCTCGTAATGTTGGGCATAGGTCGTGCGGTGTTTGCCATAGACCACGGCGAGGTGGTCGGGCCACACGTCTCGGGCGCGTTTGAGATGTGTCAGCGGTGTCAGCGGTGCATAGTTTGCAGCGCATTTCTCAAGCCCGGTTTCATCAGCCATCCAGCCCATCGGAGCCTCCTCCCTTGATTCTTGGGTATTTTGTCGGTTTTACGACAGAAGCGCGCAGGGGGGATAGTGCGTAGTGCGCCCCAGGCGCGTCTTTTGGGGAGAATGCACAGGTGAACGAGGCAGGCAACAGGCCGATTGCGGCGGCTCTGGCGATGGTGGTCGCGATGGCGGTCATCGGCTTTGTCGATACGTTCATTGGCAAGATCGCAGAGACGGTTGGGCTTTGGCAGTTTCATGCCATGCGCAGCGCGATGATGGCGCCGCTTTTGATCTTGATGCCGCTGCTTGGTCTTGGGGCATTGAGGCCCCGGCGGTGGGGGCGGGTTCTGGCGCGCTCGGCGGTCTTGTCGACCTCGATGATGCTCTATTTCGGGGCGCTGGGCCTGATGCCGGTGGCGCAGGCCTTGGCGGGGATGTTCACCTCGCCGATTTTTGTCCTGCTGATCAACGTGGCGGTGATGGGGCAGCGGATTGGGATTTGGCGCGTGGGGGCGGTTTTCCTTGGCTTTCTGGGGATTCTTTTTGTGTTGCAGCCGGGCACGGACGGGTTCGGACCCGTCATGTTGATGCCGGTTGCGGCGGGGTTCTTTTATGCGGTGTCGGCACTTGCGACGCGCAGTTGGTGCGCGGGAGAAAGTGCGGTGTCCCTTTTGGCGGTGAACATGGCGATGCTGGGCGGGATTGGCCTTGGGGTCTCGGTCGTGTTGTCGGGGATTGGGGGCGAGAGCGCGGGGTTTCTCTTGCGTGGCTGGACGTGGGCGTTTGACGCGGCGCTTGGTTGGATTGCATTACAGGCAGTCTGTTCGCTGGCGGCGGTCTTCTTGATCATTCGGGCCTACCAGATGGATATTCCCACCAACGTGGCCGTGTTTGAATATGCCGTCATGGGGTTTGGCCCGGTTTTCGCGTGGCTGCTTTGGGGGCAGGCGCTTGGCGGCTGGCAAGTGGCGGGAAACGTGCTGATCGTGGTGGCGGGGCTTGTGATCGCGCTTCGGTCGGGCGAGGGGCGCGCGTAAACCTGCACGATTTGCGCCTGCCAGAGCGGAGATGGCGCGATTTGACCTGCATTTTGCGGGCTTGGGAAACAATGCCCTGAAAGGACCGTTTTTTCGGCATGAGAGTTCCTTACACTTTTAGACAAATTGTCTTGCTGCAACCTCCAATGACCAGACTGAGGGGAAAACATGTTTGGATGGGTGACTTCGGGGCCGGATCCGGTTCGGCCTGGACGTAGCGCGACACGCTACCAAGACCCGGTTCTCAATGGGGCCGGGTGCGGGTTGGTCGTGGGGACGACCGTGGCGACGCAGGACGGTTGGCGCGCGGTGGAAACCTTGCGCAAGGGCGAGAGCGTGCTGACGTTTGATGGCGGTGCGCAGCGGGTGATTGGGGTGATCCGGGATCAGATTTGGGGCGGGATTGGCGCGTGTCCCGCGCATCTTTGGCCGCTGCATGTGCCGCGGGGCACGGTCGGCAACGCCTTGGACATGCTTGTGATGCCGAACCAAGGCGTATTGATCGAAAGCGACGAGATCACGGATCAATGGGGCGACCCTTTTGCCGTTGTGCCCGGCGCGGCGCTGGCGGTGCTTGACGGGGTGGAACGGCAGGAGCCTTTTGGGACGGTCGAGGTCGTATTGCCGATTTTCGAAGAAGATCAGATGATTTTTACCGACCACGGCGCGTTGGCCTTTTGTCAGGCCCATTGGGGCGTTGCCGTGGGCTATGTGCCCAAGAATGGCGCGGCGCAGAATTACAATATGCTGCCGTTGACCGTTGCGGCGCGGCTTCTTGAAGAGAGCTACATGCCGGATAATATTGACAACTGCATGGCGTGATGTCCTGACGGGGCGCGCCTGAACCGAAAAACGCCCGGCCGCAAGGACCGGGCGTTTTGTTTTTTTGGCGTCGCTCTCGCGCTTAGGCGGCGGAGGCTTCGGGGCCGAAGCGGCCATAGAAGCTCTGGTTCTTGTCGGCCATTTCGCGCAGGAGCGGCGGACAAGCGAAGCGGTCGCCGAATTTGGCCTGAAGCGCATCGCATTGCTCGGCGGCCCAAGGCGCGCCAACGATGTCGAGCCAAGAGAACGGCCCCCCCGACCACGGCATGAAGCCCCAGCCTAGGATCGCGCCCACGTCGCCTTCGCGGATGTCTTCGAGAACACCGGCCTCAAGCGCGCGCACGGCTTCGAGCACCTGCGAGAAGATCAGGCGGTGCTGCACTTCGGTCAGTTCGGGTTGTTCCTCGGCCAGCGGGAATTTGGCGTTGAAGCCTTCCCAGTAGCCAAGGCGCTTGCCCTTCTCGTCATAGTCAAAGAACCCGGCCTTGGATTTGCGACCCAAGCGACCTTCGTCGACCATCCAGAAGGTCACGTCGTCAGCGATGGATTTCGGATAGGCATCACCCATCGCGGCCATCGTCGCCTTGGCGATCTTGGCCCCGAGATCAAGCGAGGTTTCATCGACAAGCTGAATCGGGCCAACGGGGAAGCCCAGAAGCTGGGCCGCGTGGTCGATCAGCGGACGCGCCACACCTTCGCCTGCCATCATCACGCCCTCGTTGATATAGGGAATGATGCAGCGGTTGGCATAGAAGAAGCGATCATCGTTGACGACAATCGGCGTCTTGCGGATCTGGCGCACATAGTCGAGCGCCTTGGCCACCGCGCGATCTCCGGTTTCCTTGCCCTTGATGATCTCGACCAGCGCCATCTTCTCGACCGGCGAGAAGAAATGGATGCCGATGAACTGATCCGGGCGCACGGACGCCTTGGCCAGATCGGTGATCGGCAGGGTTGAGGTATTGGAGGCAAAAATCGCATCTTCGGGGATGATCGCCTCGACCTTTTTGGTCATCTCGGCCTTGACGCCGGTGTCTTCGAACACGGCCTCAATGATGAGATCCACATCCTTGAGCGCGTCAAGGTCGGTGGTGGCGTTGATCTTGGCCAGAAGCGCCTCTTTCTTCTCGGGCGTCGCTTTCTTGCGGGCGATGCCCTTGTCCATGAAACTTTCGGAGTAGGCCTTGCCACGGTCTGCGGCATCTTGGGTTTGGTCGATGAGGACCACATCCATACCCGCCTTGGCCGAGACCAGCGCGATGCCCGCACCCATCATGCCCGCACCAAGCACGCCGACCTTTTTGACGCGCTGATCGGGCACGTCGGGGCGGTTGGCGCCTTTTTCCAAGGCTTCCTTGTTGAGGAAGAGCGATCGGATCATGGCCGAGGACGAGGGGTTCATCAACACGTTGGTGAACCAGCGCGCCTCGATCTTGAGGGCGGTGTCAAAGGGCACCTGTGCGCCTTCATAGATCGCCGAGAGCATGGCCTTGGCCGCCGGATAGACGCCCCATGTGTTGCCATTGACCATCGCGGAGGCGCCCACAAAGGTCATGAAGCCAGCCGGGTGATAGGGATCGCCGCCGGGCATTTTATAGCCCTTCTCATCCCAGGGTTTGACGATCTTCGGCTCGGACAGAACCCAGGCGCGCGCAGCGGCCATCGGGTCGTCGCTGACTTCGTCGAGGATGCCTGCGGCTTTGGCCTTCTTGGGGTCGACCATCTTGCCTTGAAGCAGGAAGGGCGAGGCGGCCATCGCGCCCATTTTGCGCACGAACCGCGTGGTGCCGCCCGCGCCGGGGAAAATCCCGACAAGGATTTCCGGCAGGCCAATGCGGGCCTTGGGATTGTCGGCCACAAAGGTGCGGTGACAGGCGAGGGGCAGTTCAAGGCCGATGCCTGCGGCGGTGCCGGGCAGCACACAAGCGACGGGTTTGCCGCCTTTGTTGGTCTTGGGGTCCATGCCCGCGCGTTCGATTTTGCGCAAGAGCGCGTGCATCTTCATGATGCCCTCGAAAAGGCCTTTGGCCGGATCGTCGCCCGCCTGTTCCTTCATCACGGCAAGGAGGTTGAGGTCCATGCCGCCGGCAAAGGAGCCGTCCTTGCCCGAGGTGATGACGATGCCTTTGACAGCGTCGTCGGCCAGAGCCTTGTCAAAGCAGGCCTCAAGCTCTTCGAGGCCCACGAAGGACATCACGTTCATGGATTTGCCGGGCACGTCCCAAGTAATGGTGGCGATGCCGTCGGCGTCGGTCGCGTAGTGGAATTCGGTCATCTTGTCTCTCCTTACACGCGTTCGATGATGGTGGCTGCGCCCATGCCGGACGCAATGCAGAGGGTGGCGAGGCCGGTTTCTTTGTCCTGACGCTCAAGTTCGTCCAGAAGCGTGCCGATGATGATCGCACCGGTCGCGCCGAGCGGGTGACCCATAGCGATGGAGCCGCCATTGACGTTGACGATCGAGGGATCGACGTCGAACGCCTGCTGGAAGCGCAGCACCACGGAGGCAAAGGCCTCGTTGACCTCAAACAGGTCGATGTCGGAGATCGCCATGCCGCTATCGGCCAGGATCTTCTGGGTCGCGGGCACGGGGCCGGTCAGCATGATGGTCGGATCAAGGCCGATCTTGGCGGTCGCCTTGATGCGGGCGCGCGGCTTGATGCCATATGCCTCACCGAATTCCTTGTTGCCGATCAGCACACCCGCGGCGCCATCGACGATCCCCGAGGAATTCCCGGCATGGTGGATGTGGTTGATTGCATCGAGATGCGGATATTTCATCAGCGCAAGTTTGTCGAAACCGGGCATGACTTCGCCCTGTTCCTTGAAGGCGGGCTTGAGACCGGAGAGCGAGTCCATGTCGGTGCCGGGGCGCAGATATTCGTCACGGTCGAGAATGGTCAGGCCGTTGACGTCCTTGACGGCGATGATCGACTTCTCAAAGCGGTTCTCTTCCCATGCCTTGGCGGCGCGGCGCTGAGATTCCACGGCAAGCGCATCGGCTTGTTCGCGGCTAAAGCCGTATTCCGTGGCGATGATGTCAGCCGAGATGCCTTGGGGGACGAAATACACCTCCATAGCAACCGAAGGGTCTACGGCAATGGCCGCTCCGTCTGACCCCATAGGCACGCGGCCCATCATTTCCACGCCACCGGCGATATAGGCGTTGCCCGCACCGCCCTTGATCTGGTTGGCGGCGATGTTCACGGCTTCCATACCGGAGGCGCAGAAGCGGTTGATGGCAAGGCCGGGGATACGCTCGTCAAGGTCGGAGGCCAGCACGGCGGTCCGTGCAAGGCAGCCGCCCTGTTCCTTGACCTGGGTGACATTGCCCCAGATCACGTCTTCGACGGCATGGCCTTCGAGATTGTTGCGCTCTTTGAGGGCGTTCATCACCCCGGCGGAGAGACGCACGGAGGTCACCTCGTGCAGGCTACCGTCTTTGCGGCCCTTGCCTCGCGGGGTGCGCACGGCGTCATAAATATAGGCTTCGGTCATCATGATCTCCTTTCTCAGGGACTCTATCAGGCGCGGTCCGCAGGGGAGCCGGGCATCAGGTCGTAGGGATGTTTCCATCCCGGTGTTTGTTCGATATTGCGCAGCCAGCGGTCGATATTGGGCCACTGGGCGCGGTCAAACCCAAAGGGTTCGGGGTAAAACAGGTAGCCACAGCACGACAGGTCGGCGTTGGTCATCGCGTCGCCGACGATCCAGTCGCGGCCCTCAAGATGCTCGTCGAGGGTTTTGTATGCGGCCTTGAGGCGGCCCTGCATGAAGCCGATGACCTCGGCGGGGCGCTTGTCTTCGGGCAGGAAGTTCATCAGGAAACGGGTCATGCCGGCCTGTGACGAGAGCTTGTGGTTGTCCCACAGAACCCAGCGCAGCACTTCACGGCGCTCTTCGGGGGTGGTGCCGCCGAACTTGCCGGATTTCTCGCTCACGTAATCCTGGATCACGCCGGATTGCGTCAGGCGCAGATCCCCATCTTCCATCACGGGCGCTTCGCCCATGACATTCATGGCGCGATATTCGGGGCTGCGATTGACCCCGGCGAAGAAATCCAAATAGACCGGCTCCCAGTCGAGGCCGGAAAGCTCCAGCGCCAGTGCCGCCTTATACGCGTTGCCGCTTTCGCCGAAGCAGTGAAGTTTGATGGTCATGGCGTCCTCCCAGTCGTCAGTGCCGTGTGTGGTCCGCGACAGAGCGAGGGTTTCACACCCCCGCACCCCCGTGGAGTATTTTAGCCAAGATGAAGGGGCGCGGTTTACCGGGCGTTAAGGGTAATGCGGTGTCTTCAGGGGGCGGTACAGGCTGGAGAGCCGATGACCGCCCAAGGTGAAGCTCCGCTGCCCCGCCCGGGTGCGTCCAAGACAGACCGGGCCTGGGTGGCGGAGTGGACCTGTCTCTTCATCTTGGCAAAAATACTCAAATCCGCCCATGCCAGCAGCAGTCAACCTGTCGGGTGGGGCGCGTTCTCTCCTTCTTCACTTTCCAAAGGCGAGGGCGGGGAAGTCCCCCGCCCGTGCCAATCAGTGTTGCACTCAGAACGCTTCTGCGTCGAGCGCCATGACGGTATCTGCGCCGGACTGGATGCGCGCGAGATGCAGCGCGGTCGCGGGCAGACGCCGCACCATGTAATACCGGCCGGTCGCGAGCTTCGTCTCGTAGAACGCTGCGTCGCCGGTGCCAGACGCCAGAGCCGCGTTGGCGGCTTTGGCCATACGGGCCCACATCAGGCCGAGGCAGACATGGCCGAAGAGGTGCATGAAGTCATACGATCCCGACAGGGCGTTGTTGGGGTTTTTCATCCCGTTCTGCATGAAATACATGCCTGCGGCCTGAAGGTCTTTGGACGCGGCCTTGAGCGGCTCGATGAAGTCCTTGAGGCCTTCGTCGTCGCTGTTTTCCTTGCAAAAATCCTTGACCAGATCGAAGAAGGCCATGACGTGTTTGCCACCGTCCTGCGCCAGTTTTCGGCCCACGAGGTCAAGCGCCTGAACGCCGTTTGCACCCTCATAGATCATCGCGATCCGGGCGTCGCGGGTGAACTGCGACATGCCGTGTTCTTCGATATAGCCGTGGCCGCCATAGACCTGCTGGGCCAGCACGGTCATGTCATAGCCCTCATCGGTGAGGAAACCCTTGATGACCGGGGTCATCAGAGAGATCAGGCCATCGGCGTCTTTGTCGCCCTTGCGGTGCGCGGCGTCGATCAGCGTTGCGCCCCAGAGGATAAAGGCGCGCGCGCCTTCGGCAAAGCTTTTCTGATCCATCAGCGAGCGACGGATATCGGGGTGCACGATCAGCGGGTCGGCGGGGCCGTCGGGGTTCTTGGTGCCGGTGACGTCACGGCCCTGAAGGCGGTCCTTGGCGTAGTCCACGGCGTTTTGGTAGGCGACTTCGGCTTGGGCAAGCCCTTGCATGCCGACGCCGATGCGGGCTTCGTTCATCATGGTGAACATGGCGCGCATGCCTTTGTGCTCTTCGCCCAAAAGGTAGCCTTCGGCCTCGTCATAGTTTAGCACACAGGTCGAGTTGCCGTGGATGCCCATCTTTTTCTCGATGTTGCCGACAGAGACGCCATTGCGGGCGCCAATGGTGCCGTCATCGTCGACCTTGAACTTGGGCACGATAAAGAGCGAGACGCCCTTGATGCCTTCGGGGCCGCCGGGAATTTTGGCGAGGACAAGGTGCACGACGTTGTCGGCCATGTCGTGATCGCCGGCGGAGATAAAGATTTTCTGGCCGGAGATTTTGTAGCTGCCGTCGTCTTGCGGTTCGGCTTTGGTGCGCATCAGGCCGAGATCGGTGCCGCAATGGGGTTCGGTCAGGTTCATGGTGCCGGTCCATTCACAGGAGACCATCTTGGGCAGCCATTTGTCCTTTTGTGCATCGGTGCCGTGGGCGAGGATTGCAGAGGCGGCCCCGTGGGTCAGGCCTTGATACATGGTGAAGGCCTGGTTGGCGGCAGAGAACATTTCTCCCACAGCCGTGCCAAGCACGTAAGGCATGTTTTGGCCGCCATATTCCTCGGGCATGTCGAGACCGGGCCAGCCGCCTTCCTTGACCTGCTCAAAGGCGTCTTTGAAGCCGGTCGGGGTATAGACGACGCCATTCTCAAGGCGGCACCCTTCGGTATCACCGACCACATTGAGCGGGGTGAGAACTTCGGAGGTCAGCTTGCCCGCTTCTTCGAGCACGGCGTTGGTAAAGTCGGTTTCCAGTTCGTCATAGCCGGGGATGTCGGAACCGGAGACGTTCAGAACATCGTGAAGGACGAACTGCATGTCTTTTACGGGGGGGGTATAGGTCGGCATCAGATCTCTTCCCTTATTACTCTGCTGCTTTTTCAGTTTTGGTCATGGAGACGATGACTTTCTCGCCCCATTTGAGCTGTTCCTTGAGGTCGTCGATGGCCTCGTTCAGCTCGTCGCGTTGCTCAACCATGTCCTGAAGTCGCGCTTGGGCGATTTCATAGGTGCGCTGAAGCTGGGTCGCTTGCTGGTCGCCCATGTCGTAGAGGTCGAGCAATTGACGAATTTCTTCGAGCGAAAAGCCAAAGCGTTTGCCGCGCAGGATCAGTTTGAGGCGCGCACGATCCCGCTTGGTAAACAGGCGTTTTTGTCCCTCGCGGATCGGGAACAGAAGTTCCTTGGCTTCGTAAAATCGCAAGGTGCGCGGCGTGACGTCATAGGCGTCACACATCTCGCGAATGGTCATCGTTGTATCGTGCATGGCGGCTACCCTGAGCTTGGCGTTCGTCATGAAATTGGTGTCTGATCGCCGGATTACAATAATGCTTGACGTTAACGTAATCATAACGCCACGTCACTTAAAAAGTTTACGTGGCGTCTATGAAGGTAAGGTGTCGGGCCGCCCTCGAAAACAGATTGCGAGGTCACGTTCGTGTGAAGAAATGCCCTAAACGCAGGCAGGCACGGCCCGCGCGCAGGCGCACCGGTGCCGAACGGGGGCGGGTCGAACGGGCGGGGCCGATCTCAGAGAGATTTCAGTGCGGATTCGGTTTCGTCGCGCAGGGATTTCAATTCGTGCATGGCTTGTTCGAGTTGGACTTTTTGCTCTTCGAGTTCGCCATATTGGCGGTCGGCCATCTCGATAAAGGCGCGCATCTGGGCCTCGGTGCCATCCTGTTCATAGATCAGGAGCCATTGGCGGATATCTTCGAGTTTGATGCCGAACCGGCGACCGCGCATGATGAGGGTCATGCGGGCAATTTCGCTTGGGCCAAAAAAGCGCGACCGGCCTTCGCGTTCGGGTTGAAGGAGTTCGATATACTCGTAATAGCGCAAGGTGCGCGGTGTCACGTCGAAGCGTGCGCACATTTCCTTGAAACTGAGACGGGTGTCTGACATTTGGCATTTCTCCCTCTGGCGGGAACTTAGGACGCTGCGTGAGAAGGTGCAACCGCCCCCTTGCCGCGCCTGCGAAATAGGGATCATAGTCACGGCTAAGCGACAAGGAGCAAAAAATGGACACGGCAAAGATCAAGATGGCGGAACAGTTCATCTCTATGGTGCCTCATTGCAAGGCGCTGGGCATGAAGTTGACCTCGATCGAAGATGGTGTGGCGGAGATGGAGCTTGCCTATGATAAGGCGCTTGTGGGCGACCCGGAGACGGGCGTGATTCATGGCGGGGCGATTTCAGCTTTGATGGATACCTGTTGCGGCACGGCGGCGATGAGCCACCCGTCATCGCCTGCGGGCACCGCAACCATCGACCTTCGGATCGACTATATGCGCGCTGCAACGCCGGGTCAGGCGGTGAGAACACGTGCAGAATGCTACCATATCACGCGGTCGGTGGCCTTTGTGCGCGCCACGGCGTTTGACGAGGACAAAGATCGCCCGGTTGCGACCGCATCAGGCGCCTTTACCGTGGAGGGGAAGTGATGGCGCTGAAACGTCCAGAACCAGTTCAGATTGTCAAACAGCGGCGCGATGCGGCGTTGAATGCGATTGTGCATGGCGTGCCGTATGTTCAGTTTCTCGGGATCGAGTTTGATCGGCGCGGAGATGAGTTAACGGCGGTGATGCCGTTTGAGGACAAGTTGATTGGCAATCCGATGATCCCGGCGCTTCATGGCGGCGCGATTGCAGGGTTTCTTGAAGTCACGGCGGTTATCGGCCTTGCATGGTCGGTCCTATGGGAAGAGCTTGAGAGCGGGGTCATCGCCATTGACGACCTGGCGTCGGGGACACTGCCACGCCAGCCCAAGACCATTGATTTCAATGTGGATTACCTGCGGTCGGGGCTGCCGCGCGATTCTTATGCGCGGGCGCGGGTCAACCGCTCGGGGCGGCGGTATGCGAGCGTTCATGTTGAAGCCTGGCAGGATCAGCGGTCGCGTCTGTTCGCGCAGGCGACGGGGCATTTCCTGATGCCACCGCGCAGTAATGGCTAGGGTCGGAGAGGTCACACATCGCAGGGTTCTTGCGACTGCGATCCCAATCGTGATTTCCAATGCCACCGTGCCGATCCTTGGCGCGGTGGATACCGGCGTTGTCGGACAGTTGGGCGAGGCAGCCCCAATCGGTGCGGTTGGGATCGGTGCGGTGATCTTGACGGGCCTGTATTGGGTTTTCGGATTTTTGCGGATGGGGACAACCGGCCTCACCTCGCAGGCCTATGGTGCGGGGCAGGCGGGCGAGGTTTCGGCCATGCTGACCCGTGCGCTCATGATCGGGCTGGCGGCGGGGGCGGGCATCGTTCTGTTGCAGCTGCCGCTATTTTGGCTTGGCTTTGCCCTTTCGCCCGCGAGCGTGGAGGTTGAGGGGCTTGCGCGCAGCTATCTTTCGATCCGGGTCTGGAGTGCGCCGGCGGCGATTGCGATTTATGGCGTGACGGGATGGCTTATTGCGCTGGAGCGCACGCGGGCGGTTCTGTTGCTTCAGGTCTGGATGAATGGCCTCAATATCGTGCTCGACCTTTGGTTTGTGCTTGGGCTTGGGTGGGGCGTTGAGGGCGTGGCCTTTGCGACCTTCCTTGCCGAGTGGAGCGGGTTGGGCGTTGGGCTATGGCTTTGCCGGGCGGCGTTTCGACAGCCCGCGTGGCACGATTGGGGGCGCATTTTCGATCTGGTCCGACTGCGTCAGGTGATGGCGGTCAATGGCGATATCATGCTGCGCTCGTTGATGCTTCAGGCGATTTTCATGTCGTTCTTGTTTCTTGGGGCACAGTTTGGCGATGTGACGCTGGCGGCAAACCAGGTTTTGATGCAGTTCCTTGCGATCTCGGCCTATGCGCTTGACGGGTTCGCCTTTGCCGCCGAAGCCATCGTCGGACAGGCCTTGGGCGCGCGGGATCGGGCGACGCTGCGCCGGGGCGCGGCCTTGGCGAGCCTCTGGAGCACGGTGATCGTGATCGGAGTTTCGGCGGTCTACCTCGTGGCGGGGGGATGGCTTATTGATGTGATGACCACGGCGCCGCAGGTGCGGATCGAGGCGCGGCGCTACCTGCCACTGGTGGCTTTGGCGCCGGTGTTGGGCGTTGGGGCGTTTATGCTTGATGGGATCTTCATCGGGGCGACCCGCACGCGGGACATGCGCAACATGATGGCGTTGTCGTTGGTCATCTACGCGGTGGCGGTCGTTGTGTTCAGCCCGGTGTTCGGCAATTTCGGACTTTGGGGCGCGCTTTTGGTGTCGTTCGTGGCGCGCGGCGTCACGCTTGGACTGCGCTATCCGGCATTGGAACGCGCGGCAGAACGCTAGCGCGATCTCTATTCAGAGATCTTGCTTGCGGTTGCGGCGGCGGCGCGGATTTCCTCGGCGATTTCCTCGGCTTCTTCGGGGGAGAAATCCATCGGGATTTCAAAGTCGCCAGCTTCGATGAATATCCGCACAAAGCCTTGGTCGGTCGGTCCGATCTGAAGGTTGGCTTCGATGTCGCGTTCGGTATTGATGCCCATGCCGAGTCTCCTTGTGGCTCGGGTTTCGCCTATCGTGATGTGGCCCGCTTGGCAAGATGGCAGGACAGGCCAGATCGCAGGGCGTCCCGCGCAAAAGCGGCGGTAAAAAATCGTGATTCCAGACTTGCAATCACGCGGCGCTGACGATAAATCGCCCTCAGTGCCGCCTTAGCTCAGTAGGTTAGAGCGCCTGATTGTGGATCAGGAGGTCCCCCGTTCGAGCCGGGGAGGTGGTACCACTCTTTCCTTTCAAGGTTGATTTATTGCGATGCTCTGGCGCAGAGCGCCGCTCATCTGATCGTAGATCAGGATGCGGTTGTCGTCGGTGACTACGGCCCACCAGCCTTCGCCTATGGTCAGTGCCGTGGCCGAAACCCCGTCAGGCAGCGTAATCTCGTCAGGCATGGTTGGACCGCTCTCATTGAGGCGGATGACAATCAGAGCGACAACCACTACAAGCCCGACAATCATGATCCCTGTCAGCCCGGTCACAAGCAGGCGCAGGAAACGCAAGTTTGCCGGTTCGGCCGGTTCGGGAGTTTCATCCATGACCTTGTCCCTTATCTCGTTTCGGATCCTTGAGGATCCGCCCAAGCGTCTTGATAAGGCGCTTTCACGCGATGTTCCAGAACAAGCGGTGCTGTCGCGCACCCGGTTGGCGCGGTTGCTTGGCGACGGGGCGGTGCGTATTAACGGCGCGGTTGTCACGGAGGCCAAGGCGAAGGTTTCCGAAGGCGACCTTGTGGAGATCGCGGTTCCGGTCGCGGATGAGAGCCATATTGGGCCGGAGGATATTCACCTCGTGGTCGTGTATGAAGATGACGACCTTATTGTCATCAACAAGCCTGCGGGGATGGTTGTGCACCCTGCGCCGGGCACGCCGAACGGGACGTTGGTCAATGCGCTCTTGCATCATTGCGGCGAGAGTCTTTCGGGCGTCGGGGGCGTGCAACGGCCCGGAATCGTGCATCGGATCGACAAGGAGACGTCGGGGCTTTTGGTGGTGGCGAAATCGGATCGCGCGCATCAGGGGTTGGCGGCGCAGTTCGAGAAGCACACGGTCGAACGCTATTACAAGGCGGTGGTGTATGGTGTGCCGGATGCCAATGATCCGCGCTTGCGTGGTGTGAAGGGTGTCAGTTTCGAGAGCGGCAATATCATGCGCATCACCACGCAGCTTGCCCGGCACAAGACGGACCGCCAGAAACAGGCCGTGTTGTTCCACGGGGGGCGGCATGCGGTCACGCGGGCGCGGATTGTCGAGGCGTTTGGCGCGCCGGGCGTCGCGGCGCTTGTAGAATGTTGGCTTGAGACCGGGCGCACGCATCAGATCCGGGTGCATATGGCGCATGCGGGGCATGGGTTGATCGGCGATCCGGTTTACGGCGGGCGGCGCAAACTGTCGGAAAAGGCGCTATCGGCGGCGGGGCTTGCGGCGGCGAGGGGCTTTGCGCGTCAGGCGCTGCATGCGGCGGTGTTGGGGTTTGAGCATCCTGTGTCGGGCGAGATAATGCGGTTTGAGGCCGATCTTCCCGAGGATATGGCGGCGTTGATCGCGGCGCTGCGCGGTTAACGCCCCCGACGCCTGACCAATAGCCCGAGCGCCAGGCTGGTCTCCGCGATCACCGGGATCAGGGAGACGGGGTGTATCCATGTAATGCGGCCTCGCCCGTGATGCCAAAGACAACAATCCCGAGGGAGCGCCCGGCAAGTTGGGCGTGGCGGGCAAAGGGGGCGGATGACAGGACAAGCCTCTGGGTCTGAATGCGCACATGCCGGTTCGGTGCGGATTTTACTATGCGCGAACCTACTGGAATTATCTGGCCGCTGTGTGCCCATGCATGAAAACGCATGGTATAATCGGTATTCACGTTACAAAGCACACATCCGCGTGAGGCGATGGTAATCATCATGGCAAAGCGACGGAATCGCTTTCATATCTCGTTTAGAAAACATGAGGCAGGCGCTTGAAACCCTGTTAGCGCCAACCTATCTCAATGTTAAGCTCTGTTACATTAGAGGGGGACACGTTATGAGTAACTATGCAAATCTGCCGGCCCCGACGCCGGAAGGCGGTTTGAACCGCTATATGCAGGAAATCCGAAAGTTTCCGCTTTTGGAGCCGGAAGAGGAATATATGCTTGCCAAGGCATGGGTCGAGCAGGAAGACACCGAGGCAGCCCATAAGATGGTGACATCGCACCTGCGCCTCGCGGCGAAAATCGCTATGGGCTATCGCGGGTATGGTCTGCCGCAGGCCGAAGTTATTTCCGAGGCCAATGTGGGCCTGATGCAGGCGGTAAAACGGTTTGACCCGGAAAAAGGCTTTCGCCTTGCGACCTATGCGATGTGGTGGATTCGGGCCAGTATTCAGGAATACATCCTGCGCTCGTGGAGCCTTGTGAAGCTGGGCACGACCTCGGCGCAAAAGAAACTTTTCTTCAACCTGCGCAAGGCAAAGGCGCGGATTGGGGCGCTGGAAGAAGGCGATCTTCGGCCCGAGAATGTCAAACGCATCGCCCATGACCTTGGCGTGACGGAAAAAGAAGTGATCTCGATGAACCGCCGTATGAGCGGCGGGGATGCATCGCTGAACGCCCAGATCGGCTCTGAGGGCGAGGGCACGATGGAATGGCAGGATTGGCTAGAGGATGAGGACGCTGACCAGGCCGCAGACTATGAGGCCCGCGATGAGCTTCAGGCACGTCGGGCGCTTCTGGCGGAGGCGATGGAGGTGCTCAACGATCGGGAAAAAGATATCCTGACCCAACGACGCCTCGCGGAGAAAGCGGTGACGCTGGAAGAGCTGAGCGGTCAGTATGGCGTCAGCCGCGAGCGTATTCGCCAGATCGAAGTGCGTGCGTTCGAAAAGCTACAGAAGCGGATGCAGACGCTGGCGGCCGAGCAGGGGCTTTTGGCCTCGGCCTAATCCGGCCTTTTGACATGTATTCCCCATCCCAAAGGGCGGTGCTAAAGCGCCGCCCTTTTTCTATGGGCCTCTCTCAGGTGCTTGATGGCATTTGTCGGCGTGTTGCGCCGCTCAGAGCCGTGGCGGCGACACCGGAAGGTTATCGGGGGTATCGTCGCAGGTCACATCGACCAGTAGCCGATCCCGATGACCCCGCCCGGCGCGGCAATGCGGATGCCGGTATGGCTTGCAACACCGGGATGTCGGTCATGGCAAGGACGTTTTGGGCTTGAATGGGCGATGTCAAGGATCAGGCCGCGATCAACCACGGCCTGCACCACCGCGCGGCCAGAGTCGGTCAGCCCGTGATTGCCATCGCCATGCAGTGCGCCGCCTCCCACGGTTTTGCCTACGGCGCGGGCGTGGGAGGCGGCGGCATAGCTGCCAAGTTTGGCGTAGGGGCAGCGCAAGGGCAGAGCCGGAGAGAGCGGTGGGGAAAACAGGTGCGAAAATCAGAATGTCAGCGCAAGTTTAGGGAGAAAAACTATTGCCCCCACACGATTCGCGGGAGGTGGGCGGCTATTACGTAAATAAAAGATGCGGGAAATCGCACGATTTCAGGGGGATAGGGTCCGACCTCAAGTCGGCCATTGATAAAGCTATGCTTTTTCAATTGGGTAGGGGCATATTTGGTCGGCAAATGTCTTTGATCTGGGTCAAAGGATAGAGGAACCGGGCCTTCTATGCAGGAGGTGTTGACGCGAACAGGAGAGCCAGATGCCAGCGTGTGAAGCAAGCCTATGGGCGGGCTCTGCGTTTCTTGCGCAGATGTCAGCCAAAACCAGAGAATGTCTTTTGTCCCAATCCCGTATGCGGTCTTTTGATCGCGGGGAAACCGTTTGTTTACAAGGGGAAGCGCCAAGCAGCCTCAAGGTCGTGTTGGCGGGATGGGCCAAGTGTTACCGGGTGTCTCCGCAGGGCGAAGAGGCCGTTTTGGCGACCCTGACCAACGGCGATAGTTTTGATGAAATTGCGGCTCTGAACAAGAGAACCTGTTTTGCGTCGGTTGAGGCGGTGACGGATTGTGCGCTGCTTTTTGTGAACCTTGATAACATCCGGCCAACCCATTGGGCCTATGGGGAAATCAACCGGGCGGTGCTTGGGATTGCGGCGGATCACATGCAAAAGATGATGAGTGAACTTGAGCGGATGAAGGTCAATACCACGACCGAGCGGCTTGCAGATTACCTTGTTGATATGGTTGAGGTCCGTGGCAAGGAGGGGAGAATTATCCTTCCTTTTGAAAAGGTTATCCTTGCTTCGGTTCTTGGGATGAAACCCGAGAGCCTATCGAGGGCGTTCAGGGCGCTTAAGAAAGTTGGGGTGCACAGCCACCTCAAGGAGGTGTTTGTCGAGGATATTGAGCGTTTGCGGGCCTGTAAGAGGTGCAATCCGATGTTTGCGTAAGGGGCCGGGGCGGGTTTACCCTATGCACAAAGGAGAGACGCATGGCCGGTGGATGGGCGCGCGATGGCGCGGTGAGTGAACAGATTGAAGCCTCGATCAGCGATGAATTGGAGCGCATGAAGGCGCGAAAAACCCTTGTGGGAGAAAGCCTTAGCCATTGCGCCGAATGCGAGGAGGAAATTCCCGAGGCGCGCCGCAAGGCGATCCCCGGCGTCAAACTCTGTATCGACTGTCAACAGGAGCGCGACGGTGCGGCGACGGCGCGCGGCGGGATTAACCGGCGCGGATCGAAGGATAGCCAGCTAAAATAAGCCCGGGTGCGACTCGAAAGGTTAAGGCCGCAAAGGGGCGGTTGTATCACGTCGGTATTACGTCAGTATTGCGTCGGTATGGACCGGCCAAACGCGGCCCTTAACGCGGCGCACGGGTTACGATTTGGTGAATGGCAATCGGGCCGGAGTTTTAGACGAATTCCGGGGTGCGCAGGAGGGGAGTGGGGGCATTCGGCCCGGCCCAAAGGAGTCACGGGTGTTGGACATCCTTTGATGAGTTTTGAGATTTTCCCCAAGTCTGCCAGTATCCCGGTATTCAGTTTGAGACAGGGAAAGGAATTTCAATGCGTTTTACTTTGGGTGCTCTACTTTGTGTTCTCCTGACGACGGCCAGTGTCGTCACGGCACAGGAGATCACGGCTGGCTCGCGCGTCACCATCACGTCAGACTGGCACAAGAAAAATGGCGGCCCCTACAGCCCGAAAATCGTTTCATGCAAATCGAATAGTGGGCTGTGTCTCCGGGATACGACTACATCCCCTGCGAACAAACCCATGACCAAAACCAAGTCAGGTTTGCAGGTCGCGTTCAAGAGCTATGGCGTGATCTACCTGTTCCGCGCCGGGGGCAAAGGGACGTTTCACGATATGAAAGGCAAACAGACCGGCAAGTTCTCTTGGAAGCAATAAACGTGGCATGAGCGGGGAAGGCTCCCCGCTCTCGTTGCCTTATTCTTCCATCGCTTCCAATTCGTCAATCATGTCGGAGATCATCGACAGACCCTTGTCCCAGAATGTGGGGTCGGAGGCGTCGAGGCCGAAGGGGGCGAGGAGCTCTTTATGGTGTTTGGAGCCACCCGCCTTGAGCATGTCGAAATATTTGTCCTCAAAGCCATCTCCGCCCTCGGCGTAAACCGCGTAGAGGGCGTTCACGAGGCCGTCGCCAAAGGCGTAGGCATAGACGTAGAAGGGCGAGTGGACGAAGTGCGGGATATAGGCCCAGAAGGTTTCATAGCCCTCCATAAAGTCGAACGCCGGGCCAAGGGATTCGGCCTGCACCGACATCCAGAGGGCGTTGATGTCCTCGGGGGTGAGTTCGCTTTCGCGGCGCGCGGCGTGGAGTTTGCATTCGAAATCGTAAAAGGCGATCTGGCGCACCACGGTGTTGATCATGTCCTCGACCTTGCCCGCGAGGAGGACTTTACGCTGTTCTTTGGTTTCGGCGCTGTCGAGCATTTTGCGGAAGGTGAGCATCTCGCCAAAGACGGAGGCGGTTTCGGCGAGGGTCAGCGGCGTCGAGGAGAGCATTTCGCCCTGATCGGCGGCGAGGACCTGATGCACGCCGTGGCCAAGCTCATGGGCCAGCGTCATCACATCGCGCGGTTTGCCAAGGTAGTTCAGCATCACATAGGGGTGCACGTTGGTCACGGTCGGATGGGCAAAGGCGCCGGGG
>JAPHRE010000016.1 GCA_026195905.1 Pseudopelagicola sp.
AGCGCGCCAAAGACCGCGCGGAAGCGGTTGGGGTTCTTGAGGTCAAAGTCGGGATGTGCGGCAAGGCGCGCGGCGGTGGCGGCGGTGTCTTGGGGGGCGGCCTGCATGATCTGAAGGCCGAACCATTTGTCCATCACCAGCCGGTCATGCGTCCATTGGGCCTCGAAGGCGGCAAGTTGCTCGGCCCCTTGACCCGCGTCGAGCAGGCAGGAGAGCGCGGCGAGTTGCAGGGTCATGTTGTCGGCGCGGTCATATTGCGCCGCTGCTGCCGCGCCACCGTCAAGACGGGTCAGCAGCGCAAGTGCGGCATTGGCCAGCGTGCGTTTGCCCGCCGAAGTCGCATCGGGCGAGAAGGGGCCGTCGAGTTGATTGTCGGCGTAAAGGGCGGGCAGCAGGTCCGAGAGCGCCGCCGCCTTGGCATCGCGCAGGGCTTCTGAAGCGTCATGGATTGCCTGTGGGTCGGGGATATGGCCCGCCTCGTGCAAGAGGCCCGCGAGTTCCGATTGTGTCGGCTGGCCGAGCATCAGGGCGCGGTAGGCAGGATCAAGGCGCGCATCGCGCATCAAGGTTGTGAGCGCGTCGAGATAGGCCGGATCGGGCGCGGCCCCTTCCACGATCATGCGCAGGAGGGCATCGCGCGCCAGCATCCGCCCCGCGTCCCAGCGATTGAAGGCGTCGGTGTCATGGGCGAGGAGAAAAGCCCGGCGCGCGTTGTCGATATCCTGGTCGAGCACCACGGGGGCGGAAAAGCCGCGCAGGATCGAAGGGATGGGGCGCGTAGCGTGACCGGGGAAGGAAAAGCTCTGTTCGGCCTCGGTCAGCTCAAAGATCTGGGTCTTCATGACCTCGTCGCCATTGTCGTTCAGGAGGCCCACGGCGAGCGGGATCACTTGCGGCAATTTCTCGTCCTGACCGGGCGTTGGGGGCGTCATTTGTGAGACATGAAGCGTCAGCGTGTCGCCTTGGTAGTCTTCACGCACCGTCACGCGCGGGGTACCGGATTGGGCATACCAGCGGGCGAATTGCGTCAGGTCGCGGCCCGTGGCGTCCTCAAACACCTTGAGCCAATCCTCGATCGTGGCGGCGTCACCATCGTGGCGGTCAAAATAGAGGTCGAGCGCCTTTGCATACGCCTCATCCCCGACAAGGGTTTTGAGCATACGGATCAGCTCGGCACCTTTTTCATAGACGGTCGCGGTATAGAAATTGTTGATTTCCTGAAAGCTCTCGGGGCGCACCGGATGCGAGAGCGGGCCTTGGTCCTCGGGGAATTGGCGCGCGCGCAGGTCGATCACGTCGGAGATACGTTTGACCTCGGCAGAGCGCATGTCGGCGGTGAACTGACTATCGCGAAAGACGGTCAGGCCTTCCTTGAGGCAGAGCTGAAACCAGTCGCGGCAGGTGATGCGGTTGCCGGTCCAGTTGTGGAAATACTCATGCGCGATGATCGCCTCGATGCGTTCGAAATTGGCATCGGTGCTGGTTTCGGGAGAGGCCAAGACGCAGGAAGAGTTGAAGATATTCAGCCCCTTGTTTTCCATCGCGCCCATGTTGAAATCATCCACGGCGACAATGTTGAAGAGATCGAGGTCATATTCGCGCCCATACACGTCTTCGTCCCATTTCATCGAATTCTTGAGCGCCTGCATCCCGAAGGCGCATTTGCCCTCGTCGCCGGGGCGCACCCAGATGTTGAGGTCCACATGGCGGCCTGATTTGGTGGTGAAGGTGTCGGCATGGTTGACCAGATCCCCGGCCACCAGCGCAAAGAGATAGGCCGGTTTTTTCCAAGGATCATGCCATTCGGCAAAGCCGTCGCCCGCCGCGCCGGGGTTGCCGTTGGACAAGAGCACAGGTTCTGCACCCTCAATGCGGACATGGAACGGCGCCATGACATCGGGGCGGTCGGGGTAATAGGTGATCTTGCGAAAACCCTCGGCTTCGCATTGGGTGCAATACATGCCGTTGGACATATAGAGGCCTTCAAGGGCGGTGTTGGAGGCTGGCGCAATCTCGACCTCGGCCTCCCAGATGAAGGGCGCGTCGGGGGCGTCGGCCTCGATCCCGCCGTTAACACTGCGGGTCTCGATGTCTTGGCCGTCAATGCGCGCCGAGATCAGGGTCAGGTCTTCGCCATGCAGGAAAAACCGGCGGTCGGGCGCGTCGGGGTTGGGGCGAAACGCGATGCGCGACAGCACGCGGGTTTTGTGCGGATCAAGGCGGAAGGTCAGCGACACCTCGTCGATCAGGTAGGCAAAGGGGGTATAGTCCTTGAGGTAGATCGTCTGGGGGGCGGCATCGCGCATGAGGGGCTCCTGAAAATTGTCTTACCTCACAGATGTAGACAATCATGCGCGGGCTGCAAGCGGCCTTTCCTTTGTGGCGGCGCTCGCTACCTGTGGAAGATGCGGGAGACTGTGCTTCTTTGGTTCAAACGCGACCTGCGGGTTGACGATCATCCGGCGCTCGGGCGGGCGGCGGGGTTGGGGCGTGTGTTGGCGGTCTATATTGTCGAGCCGGGCTATTGGGCGCAGCCAGATGTGTCGGGGCGACAGTTTGAGATCCTGCGCGAGGCGGTGGCGGGGCTGGAGCGCGATCTGGCGCGGATCGGGGTGCCGCTGGTGATCCGGGTCGGTGAGGCGGTGCCGGTGCTTGAGGCGCTGCGGGGCGACAGTGGCGCGCGGCATTTGGTCAGCCATGAGGAGACGGGCACCCTCTGGACCTATGAACGCGACAAGGCGGTGGCGGTTTGGGCGCGGGGGCAGGGGGTTCAGTGGCAGGAAGTGGCGCAATGCGGGGTGGTGCGGCGGCTCAATGGGCGCGACGCATGGGGCGCGCGGCGCAATGGGTTTGTGGCGCGCGCGCAGGTGCCGGTTCCGGCGGTTGAGGCGGCGTCGGTGTTGGCCAGCGATCCGTGGCCGGAGTTTGATTTGGTCGACCCTTGCCCCCAGCGACAAAAAGGCGGGCGCCCGGCGGCGGAGGCGGCGTTGCGGTCGTTTCTTGAGGCGCGGGGGCGGAGCTATCGCAAGGCGATGTCGTCGCCGCTTGCGGGTGCGGCGGCCTGTTCACGGCTCAGCCCGCATCTGGCGCTGGGTACGCTGTCAATCCGCGAGGTGGTGCAGGCGACGGCGGCGCGGCAAAGGCAGATACCGAAAGGGGCGCGGGACGGATGGGCCGGGTCGCTCAGGTCGTTTCAGGCGCGGCTGGCGTGGCGCGATCACTTCATGCAGAAATTGGAAGATGCGCCCGAGATGGAATGCCGGGCGATGCATTCGGCCATGCAGAACGTCTGGTCCGATGTGCCGGATCAGGAGCGATTGGAGCGCTGGCAGGCGGGACAAACGGGCGTGCCGTTTGTCGATGCCTGTATGCGCAGTTTGCGGGCGACGGGGTGGCTCAACTTTCGGATGCGGGCGATGGTGATGTCGTTTGCGTCCTATCAGCTCTGGCTTGATTGGCGGAGGACGGGGCGGCATCTGGCGCGGATGTTTAGCGACTATGAGCCGGGGATTCATTGGCCGCAGGTGCAGATGCAATCGGGGACAACGGGGATGAACACCATTCGGATTTATAACCCGATGAAACAGGGTCGGGATCAGGATCCGACGGGCGCGTTCACGCGACGATGGCTGCCCGAGTTGGAGGCGGTGCCGGAGGCGTTTTTGCAGGTGCCGTGGCTCTGGCCGGGGGCGGCGGGGCTTGGCTATCCGGGGCCGGTTGTCGAGCCTGAGGCGGCAGCGCGGCGGGCGCGCGAGACGTTGTGGGGGATGCGGCGCAGCCAAGCGTTTCGCGAAGAGGCGGCAGATGTGGTCAAGCGCCATGCCAGCCGCAAACAAACGCGGCGGCGCCCCCCTGCCAAGCGGGCCGACCCGCGTCAGACGGATTTCGGATTTTGAGCATGGCGCATAAGAAACCCCATCTTCCCAGCAAGACCTGTGCGACCTGCGGGCGGCCTTTTACATGGCGGCGCAAGTGGCAGGCGGTTTGGGATGAGGTTCGGTATTGTTCCGCATGTTGTAGGCGGGGGAAGAAGACGGGCTAGATTGGCTTGGAAAACTTGAAACTCATATTGGTAAAGAAAAATAACCAATTTTGTTGCCTATAGGAAACTTTTGTTCTAATTCCTCCCTAGACCAAGATATTGGACCAGAACGGGAGCGTAAAATGGCGGGACGGATCGAGAAGGCGGGATTGCAGGTTGATCCCCGGTTTGTGGAGTTCATCGAGGGCCACGCGTTGCCGGGAACGGGCGTTGAAGCGGCGCAATTCTGGGACGGGTTGAGCCGCTTGGCGCATGAGATGGGGCCGGAAAACCGCCGTTTGCTGGCGCTGCGCGAAGAGATGCAGCAGAAGATTGACGGCTGGCACATGGCGCGCAAGGGCGAGGCACATGACGCGGAGGCCTATGAAGCCTTCCTGCGCGAGATCGGATATTTGTTGTCCGAGGGCGAGGATTTCGAGGTTGAGACCGCCAATATCGACCCGGAGATCGCCCATGTGCCGGGGCCGCAGCTTGTGGTGCCGATCACCAATGCGCGCTTTGCACTCAATGCCGCGAATGCGCGTTGGGGGTCTTTGTATGATGCGCTTTATGGCACCGATGCGATGGGCGATTTGCCCGAGGGCAAGGGCTATGACGCAGGCCGCGGCGCGCGGGTGATTGCCTGGGCCAAGGGGTTTCTGGATGAGGCGGTGCCGTTGGCGCAAGGGTCATGGGCCGAGGCGGCGGGCCTGCGCATTGAGGCCGGGGCGTTGGTGCCTGCGTTGGCCGATCCGGCGCAGTTTGCGGGCTATGTTGGTGCAGCCGACGCGCCGACGCGGGTTTTGTTGAAAAACAATGGCTTGCATGTGATCCTTGAGATTGACGCAGGCGGCCAAATCGGGGCGTCGGACCTGGCGGGGATCAACGATGTGACGCTTGAAAGCGCGCTTTCGACGATCATGGATTGCGAAGATTCGGTGGCTTGTGTCGATGCCGAGGACAAGGTGGTGGCCTATGGCAATTGGCTTGGCCTGATGAAGCGCGACCTTGCGCAAGAGGTCACGAAGGGCGGCAAGTCCTTTACCCGCAAGCTCAACGACGACATTTCCTACACCACGCCTGCGGGCACGGCGGCGGTCCTTAAGGGCCGTTCGCTGATGCTTGTGCGCAATGTGGGGCATCTGATGACCAACCCGACAGCGATTGACCGCGATGGGCATGAAATTGGCGAAGGGCTTATGGATGCGCTCACCACGGTGATGATTGCGATGCATGATTTGCAGGCCGAGGGCGGCAATTCCCTGCATGGCTCGGTCTATGTTGTGAAGCCGAAGATGCATGGACCGGAAGAGGTTGGTTTTGCCGACCGGATTTTCACTATGGTGGAGGACATCCTTGGCCTGCCGCGGCATACGGTCAAGATTGGCATCATGGATGAAGAGCGGCGCACCAGTGTCAATCTCAAGGAATGTATCCGCGCCGCAAAGCATCGGGTGGCCTTTATCAACACTGGCTTCCTTGATCGCACGGGCGACGAGATTCATACCTCGATGGAGGCCGGGCCGTTCCTGCGCAAGGGCGAGATGAAGGCGACGCCGTGGATTGCGTCCTATGAGGATCGCAATGTCGATATTGGTCTGGCCTGCGGGCTTCAGGGCAAGGCGCAGATCGGCAAGGGGATGTGGGCGATGCCGGACCTTATGGCGGATATGCTCGACCAGAAAATCGGCCATCCGAAATCCGGTGCCAATTGCGCCTGGGTGCCGAGCCCGACGGCGGCGACGCTACACGCGACGCATTATCACAAGGTCGATGTTCTGGCGCGTCAGGGCGAGATCAAGGCGGGCGGGGCGCGTGGCAGCTTGGCGGATTTGCTCACCATTCCGGTGATGGCGGGCGAGAACCTTTCGGAGGCGGACATCCAGCAGGAGATCGAGAACAACGCCCAGGGCATTCTTGGCTATGTGGTGCGGTGGGTCGATCAGGGCGTGGGCTGTTCCAAGGTGCCGGATATCCATGATGTGGGGCTTATGGAGGACCGGGCGACCTGTCGGATTTCGTCTCAGGCCTTGGCGAACTGGCTCCATCATGGGGTGGTGAGCGCGGCGCAGGTCATGGCGGCGATGCAGAAGATGGCCGCCGTGGTGGACCGTCAGAACGCGGGCGATGCGGCCTATCGGGCAATGGCGCCGGGGTTTGACGGGATCGCGTTTCAGGCGGCTTGCGACCTTGTGTTCAAGGGCCGGGTGCAGCCGTCGGGCTATACCGAGCCGGTGTTGCATGCGCGGCGTCTTGAATTGAAGGCGGCGGGATAAGATGCGGGGGTGAGGGGGCTGTCTGCCCCCTCACGCTCCCCCGAGAGTATTTTTGCCAAGATGAAGGAGCAGGGTATGGGCATTTCACTGAGAAAAGCGCGCACGATCATTCGCAAGGCGTTTGAGGCGGGGCGCGCGGCGGAGCTTAAGCCGCTTTCCGTTGTTGTTTTGGATGCGGGCGGGCACGTGCAGGCGTTCGAGCGCGAGGATGGTGCGGCGCCGGGGCGGTTCGCGATTGCACATGGCAAGGCGTATGGCGCGGTGATGCTGGGTATGGCAGGCACGGCGCAGATGGCGCGGGCCGAGCAACAGGCCTATTTCATGGCGGCGGTGAACGGCGTTTACGGCGGGCAGGTTGTGCCGGTGCCGGGCGGGGTTTTGTTGCGCGACAAAAAGGGCGCGGTGATCGGGGCCGTGGGGATCACGGGCGACACCTCGGACAATGACGCCACTGCCGCTTTGGCGGGCATCGAGGCGGCGGGGCTTATTGGGGAGGCCTGATCGGCGTTATCCCCTTTGCCAATCTGGCGGGGCGGGCCTATGTTAGCGCCAAGGACAAGCGCGAGGACAGCATGGCACGGCCCGTCGTTGGCATTATTGGCAACCAGCATCTTATCAATGATCAATACCCGGCGCATGCCGGGGGGGCGATGAATTCCGAGGCGGTGGCGTCTGTGGCGAACTGTATGCCGCTTCTGGTGCCCGCCGATCCGAGATTCGTTTCGGTTGAGGAATTGATGGCGCGCTGTGATGGGTTTTTGCTCACCGGCGGGCGGCCCAATGTGCATCCTGAACACTACGGAGAAGAGGCCACGGCGGCGCATGGCGATTTTGACCGGGCGCGGGATGCGATTGTGCTGCCATTGGTGCGAGAATGTGTTGAGCGGGGGCAGCCGTTCCTTGGGATTTGCCGGGGATTTCAGGAGGTTAATGTCGCGATGGGCGGCTCGCTCTACCCGGAAATTCGCGACCTTCCGGGGCGCGACAATCACCGGATGCCGCCGGACGGGACATTGGAAGAGAAATTCGCCCTGCGCCATAGCGTGCGCTTTGCCGAGGGCGGGGTGTTTCATCGGCTGATGGGGGCCCAGAGCGTGATGACCAATACCCTGCATGGGCAGGGGATCAAGCGCGCGGGGGCGCGGGTTGTCATTGACGGCACTGCGCCCGATGGCACGCCCGAGGCGATCTATATCAAGGATGCACCGGGATTTACCCTTGCCGTGCAATGGCATCCTGAATGGGACGCGGCCAATGATCCGGTGTCGCGGCCGTTGTTCGAGGCCTTTGGCGATGCGGTGCGCGCCTGGGCCAATAGCGGCGCGGTGCGCAAGTCGGCCTAGGCTACAGCTTAGGTTACGGCGGCGCGGGTCTGGTAGGCGGGATCGTCCCAGAGGCGATTTTTCATCACATCTTCAAGGGTTTCGGCGGCGGCGCGCACGTCGGCGGCGTCGATATAAAGCGGTGTGACGCCAAAGCGCATGATGTCGGGGGCGCGGAAATCGCCGATGACGCCGCGCGCGATCAGGGCTTGCATGGCGGCGTAGCCGTTCTCGAAGCGGAACGAGACCTGCGAGCCGCGCTGGGCCGGGTCGCGGGGGGTTGCGAGGGCGAGGTCGGGGCAGCGGTTTTCGACCTCTTCAATGAACAAAGCGGTGAGAGATTGCGAGGCGGCGCGGATCTCGGACATCGTGGTTAAGTCCCAGATATCCAAGGATGTTTCCAGCGCCGCGAGGGCCAGCACCGGGGGCGTGCCGACGCGCATCCGCTCAATGCCTGCGCCGGGGCGATAGTCAAGGTCAAAGGCGAAGGGGGCTTCGTGTCCGAGCCAGCCCGAAAGCGCGGGTCGGGCGGTGTCGGCGTGGCGGGGCGCGACGTAGATAAAGGCCGGGGCACCGGGGCCGCCGTTGAGGTATTTATAGGTGCAGCCGACGGCGAAATCGGCCTTGTTTTCAGCGAGTTGGACCTCGGTCGCGCCTGCGGTATGGGCCAGATCCCAAACCGTCAGCGCACCGGCGGCATGGGCCGCTTCGGTGAGGGCGCGCATGTCGTGCAGGCGGCCGGTGCGGTAGTCGACCTCGGTCAGCATCAAAACGGCGATCTCGTCGGTGATATGGGCGGCCACGTCCTCGGGGGGCACGACGCGCAGTTCATAGTCGCGGCCAAGCGATTTCAACAGCCCTTGGGCCATGTAGAGATCGGAGGGGAAATTGCCGGAATCCGACAGCACGACGCGCCGGTCGGGACGCATTTCCAGTGCAGACGCAAGGGCTTGGTAGAGTTTGATCGACAGCGTATCGCCCATGACCACATGGCCCGGTTCGGCCCCGATCAGGCGGGCGATACGGTCGCCAACACGGGCGGGTTGGGCCATCCATCCGGCCTTGTTCCAGCCGGTGATGAGCATCTTGCCCCATTCATCGTGCATCACCTTTTGCATCGCGGCGGGGGCGGCGGAGGGCAGCGGGCCGAGGGAATTGCCATCGAGGTAAATTACGCCCTCGGGCAGGTCGAACAGGGCTTTGGTCTGGGCGAAATCAGTCATGGCGATACTCCGGCTCTGGCGGGGGCAGACTATCGGTTTACCTATGGGCGGCAAGGGCAAAACAGGGGTCTGTATCGCGTCTGTATCACGTCGGTATTGCGTCGGTGCGCCAATGGGCGGGACGGCGTTTAGGAATGTGAAGAAAGCGTTGCGCCCGCCGAAGCGGGCGCGGGGGCTTACATCTCGCCGCCGGAGATTTGGATGGTTTGGCCGCTCATGCTGCCGGAATGGGCACCGCAGAGGAATATCGCGGCTTCGGCCACTTCTTCGGAAGTGACGAGGCGGCCATGCGGGTTCACGCCGACCATCATGTGGCGGGCTTCTTCTTCGCTCACCCCGGCGCGTTTCGAGATACTTTCGACATTGCGCGAAATGATGTCGGTGTCGACATAGGCGGGGCAGAGCGAATTGAAGGTATAAGGCGTTTTTGCGTAATCCGCCGAAAGCGCCTTGATCATGCCGTTGAGCGCGTGTTTCGAGGCCGAGTAGCAGGGCGCGCCTTTGAGGCCGCGCAGGCCTGCGACGGAGGAGACGCCGATGACGCGGCCCCAATCGGTCGTGATCATGGATTTGAGGCTTTCGCGGATGGTCAGGAAGGCGCCATCGACATTGATGCCCATCATGAAGCGCCATTCCTCGAGCGAGGATTTGTGCAGGGCGCGGCCTTCGGCCACCCCGGCATTGGCGACGCAGATTTGAATCGGGCCACGGGCCTCGACGGCGGCGGCGACGCCGGAGACGACCGAGTCCTCGTCCGCGACATCCATTTGCAGCGCAAAGAGACCGTTTCCGGCTTGGGCCTCAAGCACGTCAGCGCGCCGTCCTGTGATTGTCACATGTGCGCCTTCGGCGGCCAGCGCCTTGGCGATGGCGAGGCCGATTCCTGTGCCGCCGCCGGTAATCAGGGCGTGTTTGCCTTTGAGATGGTGCATGTGGTGTCCTCCTTATGATCGGGCCTTTTAATTTGGCCGTTGCTCTGACCTTAGCGGGGGGCGGTTGTGTGGCAAGGGAGGTCGTGCCGTCACTTAAAACAATTCACATTTGTGAATTTGTTGGATATTCCTTCGGGTGGAGCTTGTGAAACCAAGGGAGGAGCGCACATGACCCGTTTTATTGGAGCCGTTACCGGGATGACATTCGCGGTTGGCGCGTTTGGCGCGGGGGCCGCCGCGGCGTTTGAGGATATTGCCGATCAATATCCGCAGTCAGAGTTATACGCCAAACCCTATGAGGTTATTCCTGGCGTCTATTCCGCCATCGGGGCGACCGCGCCGCCGACCTATGAAAATTCGGGCCATAACAACAACCTGAGCTTTATCGTGACCGATGAGGGCGTGGTGGTTGTCAATGGCGGCGCGTCGGCGCGTTTGGCGCAGGCGTTGCATGAGGAAATCAAGGCGGTCACGGACCAGCCGGTCAAGCTCGTCATCAATGAGAACGGGCAGGGCCATGCGATGCTTGGCAATTCCTATTGGGCCGATCAGGGGGTTGATATCCTTGGCCATGTCGATGCGATTGAGGCGTTTACCTCGGAGGCGGATTTCATCCTACAGGGGATGCAGCGCTATAACCGCGACAAGGCCGAAGGCACGCGCGCGGTGGCGCCGAACCTGAGCTTTGAGGACACATACGAGATCGAGATGGGCGGCGTGAGCATTCAGGCGCTGCACCTTGGTCCGGCGCATGATCCGGGCGATGTGCAGGTGTGGATTCCGCAGTGGGATCTCGTCATTGCCGGCGATATTGCGTTCCATGAACGGATGCCGCCGATTTTCGAGGGGATCTGCACCTCGTGCTGGATCGAGACCTTTGAGGGGCCGTTTACCGATCTGGGCGCGACCTATGTCATTCCCGGCCACGGCCATCCGACGAATATGGCGATGGTGACCAAGGAGACCGTCGGATATCTCAGCGATCTGCGCGACAAGATCGGCGCGCATATTGATGAGGGCGGCGATCTTGCCGGTGCCTATTACGTCGATCAGGAAAAATGGAAATATCTCGACACGTTCGAAGAGCTTGCGACCAAGAACGCGGGCCGTGTTTTCGAAGAGATGGAATGGGAGTAACCCCCCAAAATACCCTCGGGGGGGCATGCAAGGGCCGGAAATTTGTGACATATCGTCCCTTTCCCGGCCTTTCGCGACATGACGCGTTGCGCGTTGGGGCTGCTGCTGTAAAGGAATGTCCATGAAACAAGTTTTTGCCATTCTGGTTGCGGGCTGTCTTGCTCTGCCTGTCTTTGCGGACGAGGACGCCGTGGCCGAGGCGATCACCGATTACATGGGTTTTGCCACCTATGAGGCGGGCATCATTCTTCCGGCGCAGCTTGACCGGGATGTGTTCGAGGCGGCGGTTTTCGTTGATACGCGCGATCGCGAACAGTTCGAGGCGGGCCATATTCCCGGTGCGGTCCATATTGAATGGCGCGAAGTGCCGGTGCGGATTGCGGGCTTGCCCGAGAGCGGGCTTGTGGTGCTTTATTGCAATACCGGGTCTTTGTCGGCGCAGGCGACCTTTGCCGCGCGTCTGATGGGGCGCGAGAATGTGGTGGTGTTGCAGAGCGGGATCACCGGATGGCGCGAGACAGCGGCGTATAAACCTGAGTAAAGTGACGGGTCTGAATGAAGAACTGGATTGATATTCCACCGATGTGGCTCTTGGCTGCCTTGGTGTTGGCCTGGGCGCAGGCGACCTATTATCCGCTGGGGTTGTCCTTTGGCGGGGCGTGGGCCGATTTTGTCGGTGGCCTGCTTACCGGGGGCGGGGTCGTGCTTATGCTCTTGGCCTTTTATGAGATGCGTCGGATGAAAACGACGCTGATCCCGCATCGTGACGCCGAACGGCTTGTCACCAGCGGGATTTATAGCCGCACGCGCAATCCGATCTATGTCGGGGACACGCTCTTTCTTGCGGGGCTGATCCTGAATATGGATGCGGTGCTTTCGCTGCCGCTCATCCCGATCTTTGTTTGGGTCATCGAGCGGCGTTTCATCATCCCGGAAGAGAACCGGCTGCGGCGCAAATTCCGCGCTGATTTTTTCCGCTACACGCAGAAAACAAGGCGTTGGGTCTGATGACGTAACGACGAAAAAAGGCCCGGATGGTGTAGTTTGCTTGTGCAGCATTCGTGGTCACGTTAGAACAATCCGCAACCGCAACAGGGTTTGCGTGAAATAAAATTTCGAGCTCTTTGACCGAAGGGGGACTGAAAACGTGAAGATCGGGACACCAAAAGAGGTGTTTGACGGAGAGAACCGCGTCGCGATGACGCCGGATTCCGCCAAGCAACTACAGAAACTAGGCTATGAGTGCGCCATCGAGAGCGGCGCAGGCGTAAAGGCAGGTTTCGCGGACGCAGATTATGAGGCTGCGGGCGTGGAGATCGTCAAAACGGCGGCCGCACTCTGGAAAGAGGCAGATGTCATCGCCAAGGTGCGTCAGCCCAATGAGACGGAACTCAAACGTCTCAACAAGAACAAGACCTTGATTTCGTTCTTTAATCCGGGCGGAAACGAGGAAGGCCTTGAGCTTGCCAAATCCAAGGGCGCCAATGTTATAGCGATGGAAATGGTGCCGCGCATCAGCCGCGCGCAGAAGATGGACGCGCTGTCGTCGATGGCCAATATCGCGGGCTATCGCGCCGTCATCGAAGCGGGCAACAACTTTGGCCGCTTCTTTACCGGCCAGATTACGGCGGCGGGCAAGGTGCCCCCGGCGAAGGTTCTTGTCGTGGGGGCCGGGGTTGCCGGTCTTGCGGCAATCGGCACCTCGACCAGCCTTGGCGCGATCACGCTGGCGTTCGATGTGCGCCCGGAAGTGGCCGAACAGGTCGAATCGATGGGCGCGGAATTCGTCTATCTCGACTTTGAAGAGGACACGGCGGACGGATCGTCGACCGGCGGCTATGCCTCGGTGCAGTCCGATGAGTTCCGTGAGGCCCAGCTTGCCAAGTTCCGCGAACTTGCGCCGGACGTTGATATTGTCATCACCACGGCCCTCATCCCCAACCGCGAAGCGCCAGAGCTTTGGACCAAGGATATGGTCGACGCGATGAAGCCGGGGTCGGTCATTGTTGACCTTGCCGCGGAAAAGGGCGGCAACTGTAAGTTGACCGTGCCGGACGAGAAGATCGTGACCGACAATGGCGTGACCATCATCGGCTACACGGATTTCCCGAGCCGCATGGCAGCGCAGGCCTCGACGCTTTATGCCACAAACATCCGCCACATGATGACCGACCTGACCCCGGAAAAAGACGGTCAGATCGTGCATGACATGGAAGATGACGTGATCCGCGGCGCGACCGTGACGCATCAGGGAGAGATCACCTTCCCGCCGCCGCCGCCGAAGGTTCAGGCCATCGCCGCGCAGCCAAAGAAGGAAGCGCCCAAAGAGCTTACACCGGAAGAAAAACGCGCCGCAGAAACGGCCGCGTTCAAGGCCCAGACCAAACAGCAGGTGACCCTGTTGGCGGTCGGTGCTGCGCTTCTTCTTGGGGTCGGTCTTGTCGCCCCGGCCAGCTTTATGCAGCATTTTATCGTGTTTGTTCTGGCCGTGTTCGTCGGCTTCCAGGTGATCTGGGGCGTGAGCCACAGCTTGCACACCCCGCTCATGGCTGTGACCAACGCCATCTCGTCGATCATCATCCTTGGTGCCCTGATGCAAATCGGATCGGGTTCCTTCCTGGTGATCCTCCTCGCCGCGCTTTCCGTCTTTATGGCCGGGATCAATATCTTTGGCGGCTTCCTCGTGACACGGCGCATGCTCGCCATGTTCCAGAAATCGTAAGGAGTTAGAGGACAATGGAATTCGGATTTACAACGGCCGCCTATGTGGTTGCGGCTGTCCTCTTCATCCTGTCGCTCGGGGGACTCTCGGGGCAGGAAAGCGCAAAACGCGCGGTATGGTATGGGATCGTCGGCATGGGCCTTGCGGTCTTTGCGACGCTGATCGGCCCCGGTTCGGGCCTGTGGCTCTTGTCGGTCGTGTTGATCGCGGCGGGCGGCACCATTGGCTATTACGTGGCGCAAAAGGTGCAGATGACCGAGATGCCGCAGCTTGTGGCCGCGATGCATTCGCTTGTGGGTCTGGCGGCGGTGTTCGTCGGCTATAACGCGCATTTCGAGCTTGGCAATGTCATGGCGATGGACCAAGCCGCGCGCGAGGGTCTTGAAGGCTTTGCCGCGCTTCTGGCGCATAAGTCGTCGGTTGAGGTCAACATCCTCAAGGTCGAGCTTGCGCTTGGTGTCTGGATCGGTGCCGTGACCTTCACCGGGTCGGTGATTGCCTATGGCAAGCTGGCGGGCAAGGTGTCGTCGGCGGCGACCAAGCTACCGGGCGGTCACGCGCTGAATGCGGGCGCGGCGATTATTTCGCTGCTCTGCCTGATCTGGTATTTCTCGTCGGGCGGGTTCCTGCCGCTTTTGATCCTGACGTTGATGGCGCTGTTTATTGGCTATCATCTGATTATGGGGATCGGTGGCGCGGATATGCCGGTTGTTGTGTCGATGCTCAACTCCTACTCGGGCTGGGCTGCGGCGGCGATTGGTTTCTCGCTTGGCAACGATCTTCTGATCGTGGTTGGCGCGCTTGTCGGCTCGTCGGGGGCGATCCTGTCTTACATCATGTGTAAGGCGATGAACCGCTCCTTCATCAGCGTGATCCTCGGCGGCTTTGGCGGCACGGCGGGTCCGGCGATGGAAGTCGAGGGCGAGCAGGTGGCGATTGATGCCGAAGGCGTGGCGCAGGCGCTTGATGAGGCCGACTCGATCATCATCATTCCGGGCTATGGCATGGCCGTGGCACAGGCGCAGCAGTCGGTGTCCGAGCTGACCAAACGTCTGCGGGCGCAGGGCAAAGAGGTCCGTTTCGCGATCCACCCGGTTGCGGGGCGTCTGCCGGGGCACATGAACGTACTTCTCGCCGAAGCCAAGGTGCCTTATGACATCGTGATGGAAATGGACGAGATCAACGACGACTTCCCGGAGACGGATGTGGCCATCGTGATCGGCTCCAACGACATCGTGAACCCGGCGGCACAGGAAGATCCCAATTCGCCCATCGCGGGGATGCCGGTTCTGGAGTGCTGGAAAGCCAAGCAGGTCTTTGTCTCGAAGCGGGGCCAGGGCACGGGCTATTCGGGGATCGAGAACCCGCTGTTCTTCAAGGAGAACACGCGCATGTTCTATGGCGATGCGAAACAATCTCTTGATACCCTGCTGACGCTGATCAAGTAATCTTTGTCAGATGCGAATGAGAGAGGCACCCTTTGGGGTGCCTTTTTCGTTTTGGCGGCGGTTGTATACCATTGTATTCCGCTAACACATTGAAATAACTCATTTCTTTACTTTATCGCAAAAACGCGTAGGTTGGCAGCAAGTTCAGGAGCCGCGCCCATGCCGCCAATCGAAGATCATCCGCTGCGCTATACGTTGACCAACGAGCTTCATGCGCGTCCGTTTCCCTCGCTTGAGGTGCCGTGCACGGCGGTGTTCCTTGCGATCAAACAGCCGCAGGACGCGGTTGGGCGGGATCGGGCCAAGGATCTTGCGCATCTGTGTGCGTTGCTTGACCGGCATGGCGCGGCACATCCCCAGCCGGGGGCGACGCATTATTCGGGCAAGATCGGGCGGCATTTGCTCAAGTGGGAGCAACACACGGAGTTTGTCACCTACACGGTTTTTACCAGCGGCCTGAGTGTGCGGGCCTTTGATCCGGCGGAGTTCGAGGTTTTCCCCGAAGATTGGTTGGCGGACGCGCCGGGGGTGCGGGTCACGTCGGCGCTTGTGCGGATCAGCGAAACCCCGGCCCGCGAGGTTTTGCGCGACAACCTGAGCGATTGGTTTGTGCCCGAAAGCCTTGCGGCGTCGGCGGTGCTTGATGGGGCGGCGGTGATTGCGACGGATTTCCGCATCAACCCGGCCGGGCATATGCGTATGGCGGTCTTTGTCGAGCCGGGGACGGGATCGCGGCGCGTGGGGCGGATCGTGCAGCGGCTCTGTGAGATCGAGACCTACAAGAGCCTGTCGATGCTCGGGTTTAGCCGCGCGCGGCGCATGTCGGCGGGGTTGGGAGCGCAGGATACCAGCCTGACGCAGCTTATGGGCAATATCCGCAAGGAGGACGAAGCCCCGGAAGAGACGCTCGACAAGTTGTTGCAGGTCTCGGCGGAGTTGGAAAACATGATTGCGGAAAGCGCGTTCCGGTTTGGGGCGACGGGGGCGTATGAGGCGATCGTGCATCAGCGCATCGAGGTCATGCGTGAAGAGCGTGTGGACGGGCGGCAGACGTTTCGCGAGTTCATGATGCGGCGCTATGATCCGGCGATGCGCACGGTGACATCGACGCAAAAGCGGCTGCATGAGTTGTCGGAACGGGCGGCGCGGGCCGGGGATTTGTTGCGCACCAAGGTCGATGTGGCGCGGTCGGCGCAGAACCAGGCCTTGCTTGAGAGTATGGACCGGCGTGCGGACCTTGCCTTGCGGTTGCAGGAAACGGTCGAGGGGCTATCGGTTGTCGCGATCAGCTATTACGCGTTGTCGCTGGCGGCCTATCTGGCCTATCCGGTGGCGGGTTGGGTTGGTCTGAGCAAGGGCGAGTTGACGGCGCTCTTGGTGCTGCCGGTGGTGTTGGCGGTTTGGGGCATGGTGCGCCGGATCAGGCGCAAGATGCATTGAGCACCTGATCCGGGGTGGTTTGGCAAAATCTTCTTGGGGATATTGTAGGGGCAGATTTTTCCAGAAAAATCTCGTTACTCTGCCGGAACGGTCAGGGCGCGCGGCGCGGCGTTGAGCAGGCGTTGGGTCGCCAGAGTGCCGGTCACGATTGCGGCGATGGCGGCCAGGGCCGAGAGCGAGAGCGTCGGGATGCCCGAGAGGCCCGCGCCCACGGTGCAGCCGCCCGCGAGAACCCCACCAAAGCCCATGAGTACAGCGCCGAGGAGATAGCGCCCGGTTTGGGCCGGGGACTCAAAGCTCTGCCAGCGAAACGAGCCAAAGACGAGCGAGGCGACGAGCGCGCCGAGCGTCACGCCTGCGATCAGGCCGACGCCGAAATTGGCGGATACGGCGGTCGAGGCGGCGGTAAAGAACAGGGTATCGGCGGCGGGGGCGGTGAAGGAAAGCCCCTGAAGCGCGATGGGGTCGAAATCATCATAAAGCACATAGCCCGTGCCGACCCATGCCAGCGGCACCAGTGCGCCGATGAGTGCGCCGCCAAGAAGCGCGCGGGGGCGGTTGCCCGAGCGCAGGATGAGGGCAATCGCGGCTACGGCGATCAGCGCGGTCCAGAGCAGCGGGTTGCCCGGAAGGGTTGCGGTCTCAAGCGGAACGGTGATTGCGCCCAGCCCGGTGCGCAGCGACGACAGCACGCCTTTGAGCGTGGCGTGGGCGGTGAGGGCAAAGACGAGGATCACGGTTAGGGCACGCAGGTTGCCGGTTCCGGTCAGCACGGTCAGGCGCGAGGCACAGCCGCGCGTCAGCACCATGCCCGCCCCGAACAGGAGGCCGCCCACAATGATGGCGAGCAGCGGCAGGTCGGCGGCAAAGAAGCGGTGGTCGTCAAAGGAGATGAGGCCCGCTTGGGCGATGGCTTGTGTGCCGATCAGGGCCACGAGGAGGGCCGAGAGCCAGACACCTGCGGCGGCGCGGCGGTCCTCTCCAATCAGGGAGCGGCGCAGGCAAAAGCCGGTGCGTTCGGCCAGCAGGCCATAGGCAAGGCCCAGGAGCAGGGCAAAGCCGACGGCGACTTGGGGGGCGGTGTAGCTCTCAAAGCCAAGGGATTCGAACATGGGTCTTCCTCGCGCGGGTTGGAATATTCTTCCAGATGACGCAGGGAATGATTTGAATCAAGCGGCCAGGATGTGCGATTTTGGCGCCTGATAGGGATAATATTCCGTTTTCTTGCGATGTTAAAGGGACATGCGTTCCAGAGATGGAAAAAGGCCGAACCAAACGGTCCGGCCTTTTGGGGCAACAGGGGGGAGGCGTTCTTATTTGGCTCTAGCGGCCCCGGATGCGTGGGTCGAGCGCGTCGCGCAACCCGTCGCCGAGATAGTTGACCGAGAGCACGGTAAAGGAAATCGCCAGCCCCGGAAGCACCACGCGTTCGGGGTATTGATCCATGCGCGGCACGGCGTCTGCGAGCATCTTGCCCCATGTCGGGAAGTCGGGCGGAAAGCCGACCCCGAGGAAGGAGAGCGCGCTTTCGGTGATGATCGCGGTGGCAAGGCCGAGGGTCGCGGAGACCATGATCGGCGAGATCACGTTGGGCAACAGGTGACGGCGGATGATGGCGCCGGGGGTGGTGCCGATGGAGCGGGCGGCGAGGATGAACTCGCGTTCCTTGAGCGCCAGCACCTCGGAGCGCACGATCCGCGCGGTCTGCATCCATGAGGTCACGCCGACGACGCCGACGATGAGGAGGAACATGCCGGTTTCGGGGCCGAATTGCGCCCGCAGCGCGTCGCGGAACAGGGTCACGGCCACAAGCAGCAGCGGCAGGATCGGCAGCGACAGCACGAGGTCGGTAAAGCGCATCAGCGGGCCATCGAGGCGGCGGAAATACCCGGCCAGCACGCCGATGGTGGTCCCGATGGAGAGCGCCAGAAGCATCGCCACCCAACCGACGGCCATCGAGGTGCGCCCGCCGACGATCATATTGGCCAGCGCGTCACGCCCGAGGTTGTCGGTCCCCAAGGGATGGGCCCATTGCACCTTGGCACCGCTATCCCAGAGGATCGTATAGATCGGGCGGATGTCCTTGTTGCGGATGTCGAGCTTTTGCGGGTCGATGGTCCAGATATATTCGCCAAACAGCACACCGAGGGTAATCAGCAACAGGAAAGAGCCGCCCATGAGGGCGCCTTTGTGTTTCTTGAACTGGTCCCAGACGTCTTTCCATTGCGAATGGGGCGGCTCGGAGGGGGTAAGATCCTGAAGCGGCTCGATCTTTGTTTCAAGCGGTTCAGTCATAGCGGATCCTCGGGTCGAGCACGCCGTAGAGCACATCGGCGATGAGATTGAAGAGAACGATCAGCACGGCGATCATGAAGGCGAGGGTCTGCACCGAGGGCAGGTCATTGGCAAACAGCGCATTGAGGAGCTGATCGCCGATGCCGTTTACCTTGAACACCACCTCGGTGATGATCGCGCCGCCAAAGATACCGGGGACGCCGAGAGCGATGGCGGTCACCACAGGGATCATCGAGTTGCGCAGCACATGCACCAGCACGACGACCTTTTCCGGCAGCCCCTTGGCGCGGGCGGTGCGCACGTAGTCCTGGTTGAGGTTGTCGAGCATGGAGGCGCGCATGAAGCGGCTGATCTGGGCGGTGGTTTGCAGGGCGAGGACCATGACGGGCATAATCATCTGGCGCAGTTGCACCATGAAACTATCCCAGTCGTTGACCACGTGGGTTGTGTCATAGACCGAGGGGAACCAGCCGAGTTGCACCGCGAAGATCATAATCAGCAGCGGGCCGGTAAAGAAGGGCGGGATCGAAAAGCCGATCATGGTCACGAATGTGCCGGCCTGATCGAAGATCGAATACTGGCGGTAGGCCGAGTAGATGCCGATGGGCAGGGCAATCAGGATACCGACGACATAGGACATGCCGACGACCCAGAGGGTCTGGGGTAGGCGTTGGGCGACCATATCCATGACGGGCGAGCGGGTCTGCCAGGACAGGATACGTTGTTTGCCTTCGGAGAATGTTGTGCCGAAGAGATTGTCAAAGAGAACCTGTGGTTCGATCCAGAAGAATTGCACCAGCCATTTCCAATAGCGGATATGCAGCGGTTCGCCGAGGCCAAGCGCCTCGCGCATCTTCATTTTGACTTCGGGGGGGACGGTGAGCGGGACTTGTGCCATTGGATCGCCGGGGGCGAGTTCCAGTAGCAGGAAGATCACAAGGCTGATGAAAAGCAGCGTGGGCACTGCGAGGATCAACCTGCGGATCGTGAATGTCAGCATGGGTGTCGCCTTTGTCGGGGCTTGTTCTTGGTGCAACCCGCCCCGAATTTATCCGGGGCGGGTCGGTTTTCAGAGGTTAGTCGATACGATACCAGTCTGCGACGTTCCAAAGCTCGGAATCCCAGGTGTTGAGATCAACACCACCGAGGGTATTGGAATGCGCCGAGACACGGCCACGATCCACCAGCGGCACGATGGTGTAGCTTTCCTTGGTGAGCATCTCGTTCATCTTCTTGGCCAGCGCATAGCGCGTTTCAAGGTCCGAGGTCTTGGACAGTTCGGCGACCAGCTTGTCATACTCGGGGTCACAGAAGCGGTTGATGTTCTCACCCTGCCATTGCGATTCAGGCTTGGGCTCGTTGCCACAGCGATACATCGCGAGATAGGCCTGCGGATCGGTTCCATCGAAGTTGTTGGCATACATTTCCACGTCGGCGTAGAACTTCTGGAACGTGTCGGGCGAACCGGGATCGCCACCGAAGAACACAGACGCGTTCAGGTTGCGCAGCTCGGTTTCGACACCGATTTCCGACCACCACTGTTTGATGAGCGCCTGAAAGTCCTGACGCACGGCATTGGTCGAGGTCTGAAACAGGATCGACAGTTCAACGCCGTCCTTGTCACGGATGCCGTTGCCGTCGCTATCGACCCAGCCAGCCTCGTCGAGAAGCGCCTTGGCTCCGGCGATGTCCTGCTCGAAGCAGTCGGTGTTGTCGGAGGCGTAGACCGCCGGGCCGGGCACGAGGTTACAGGTCGGGCGACCAGCCTGACCATAGCCGATTTCGACGAGGAGGCGCCGGTCGATGGCCATCGAGAGCGCCTTGCGCACGTTGATGTCGGACAGGAACGGGTGCGGCGCTTTGCGGGTCGAGCGCACATCCGGGCCGAGGTCCGGGCTCGGGTCGGTCATGTTCATTTCAAGACGTTCCACGAGAGAGCCAAAGGCCGCCACGGTCTTGCCTTTCCCGCCTTCGGCCATTTTGGCGAGGACGTCGGGGGCAAGCTGAAGGTTCCAGGCGTAGTCAAATTCGCCGGTTTCCAGAACCGCACGACCCGCCGCAGTCGCGTCGCCGCCGCCCTTGAGGGTCAGCGTGGCGAAGGCCGGTTTGGCCGGATCGCGGTAGTTGGGGTTGGCCGACATGGAAATCACGTCGTTGGGCTTGAATTCATCAACCTTGAACGGGCCGGTGCCGATCGGGGCAAAGTTCGCATCGGTACATTCGGGCGCTTTGGCCCCGAGGCAGTCGGCAAATTGTGCCGCCTGAATGATCGGTGACTGGCCACCCATGAAGGCCGAATAGGGGTTCGGCTTGGGTTCGGTAAAGTTCACGGTCACGGTAAGGTCATCCACGATCTCGACGTTGCTGACGCCTTCGAACTTGGCGAATTGCGCGCAGCCGCCTTCGGGATGCATGCAGTATTCAGCGGTAAACTGAACGTCGCGCGAGGTCACGGGGGTGCCATCGGACCATTTCAGGCCAGGCTTGAGTTTCCACGTGATCGACTTGAGGTCTTCGGACACGCCGCCGTTGGCCACGGTCGGAATTTCCTGTGCGAGGTAGGGCACGAGTTTGCCGTCTGGGTCATAGCGGCCAAGCGGTTCGATCACCAGCGACGCGGCTTCGATATCCTTGGTCCCGCCCGACAGGAACGGGTTCATGATCGATGGTGCCTGCCAATAGATGATGTTCACATGACCATCTGATCCGCGCTCGGCCATGACCGCGGGGGCCATTGCAAAGGCGGCGGCAGCGCCAAGCAAAAGGGTTTTAACCTTCATGTCTCACTCCTTGTTGGTGCGCGTGATGCGCATGAGAGCGACGGCATTTTCCTGCCGCTCGCAATTGGTTGTCTTGGAGAAACAATACCCAAAAGCCCACCCCGTTTTTTGGTGTGCTCTGTGACATCCCCTCTCGACTGTCATTACTTCAGACCAAGGATTTTCAAAAAGCAAGTCTCTCGGGCAAGTTTACCCGACGCAAATACAGTCGCGCCTTGCGGGTATTTGACAGTCGGGCAAAGCTATCGTTAGCGTCAAGCTATTGACCAGATGGAAAAATCAGCAGGGATGCCAGCAGATGTTGGATAATGCGATCGCCACAATTGAAAATCTGCGTGTCGAATTCGAGACCAAAAACGGCACCGTGGTCGGCGTCGAGGATGTCTCGTTTGACATCAAGCCGGGGGAAACCGTTTGTATTGTTGGCGAATCCGGGTCGGGCAAGTCGGTTTCGAGCCTGTCTTTGATGCGGTTGATCGACTATGGCGGCGGCGAGATTTCGGGCGGTCGCCTGCTGTTTGATCGCAAGGGAGGCGAGGAGATCGACCTCGCCAAAACCGACCAAAGCCTGATGCGCACGATTCGCGGCAATGAGATCGGGATGATCTTTCAAGAGCCGATGACCGCGCTCAACCCGGTTTTCACGGTGGGCCGACAGCTTACCGAGGGGCTTCGGTTGCACAAAAAACTATCACGTGAGGCGGCCGAGGCGCGGGCGCTCGAATTGTTGCGCGAGGTGCGTATCCCGGAGCCGGAGCGCCGTCTCAAGCAATATCCGCATGAATTGTCGGGCGGGATGCGGCAGCGGGTTGTGATTGCGATGGCGATGGCCTGTGAGCCACGGCTTTTGATTGCCGACGAGCCGACCACGGCGCTTGATGTGACGATTCAGGCGGAAATCCTTGCGCTTATGGACCGGCTCAAGCGCGAGACCGGCACGGCGGTGATGTTCATCACGCATGATATGGCCGTGGTGGCGCAGATGGCGGACCGGGTTGTTGTCATGTTCCGGGGCAACAAGGTTGAGGAAGGCACGGTCGAGGAGATTTTCGAGACCCCAAAACATGATTACACCAAGGCGCTTTTGGCGGCGGTGCCGAAATTGGGCGAGATGACGGGCACCGATCTGCCGCGCCCGATGAAATTATTCGGGGTGGAGGGGCAGAATCTTGATCCGATCCCCGGCGAGGAGGTGCCCATTCTTGAGGTCAAAAACCTTGTGACGCGCTTTCCGGTGCAGGGCGGTTTGCTGCGCCGCACGGTGGCGCGGGTGCATGCGGTCGAGGACGTGTCGTTCACCGTTAACAAGGGGCAGACGCTCTCGCTTGTGGGCGAGTCGGGCTGTGGGAAATCGACGGTGGGGCGGTCTTTGATGCGGCTTGTGGAGCCGGAGGCGGGGCATGTGCAGTTTGATGGCTGTGACGTGCTTGCGCAGTCGCAAAAGGAATTGCGCAAGATCCGCCGCGACATGCAGATGATTTTCCAGGACCCGTTTGCCTCGCTCAATCCACAGATGCAGCTTATGGAGCAGGTGGCCGAGCCGATGCGCAACTACGGCACCCATAAGGGCAGCGAGATGCAGGACCGGGTGGCGCATCTCTTTGACCGGGTGGAATTGCCGCGCAGCTTCATGAAGCGGTTCCCGCATGAATTGTCAGGCGGACAGCGGCAGAGGATCGCGATTGCGCGTGCACTGGCGCTTAATCCCAAGTTGATCGTGGCGGATGAGGCGGTCTCGGCGCTGGATGTGTCGGTGCAGGCGCAGGTGCTCAATCTGATGATGGAATTGCAGGCGGAATTGGGCCTCAGCTACTTGTTTATCAGTCACGATATGGCGGTCGTCGAGCGGGTCAGCCATTATGTCGGGGTCATGTATTTGGGTCGGATCGTCGAGATCGGGCCGCGTCGGGCGGTCTTTGAAGACCCGCAGCATCCCTATACGCGCGCCCTTATGAAGGCGGTGCCAATCGCCGATCCGCGCAAGCGCAAGAGCGAAAAAGACCTTAACTTCAAGCCGATCCCGTCACCAATTCATCCCATTGGATACGAGCCTGCGCCGAGCGCATATCGCGAGGTATCGCCGGGGCATAAGATATTGACGACCGAGAGCGGCTATTGAGCGACCCATATATCCAACAGCGCGTGCAGATCGTGCGGGCGCGCAGGGCGTTGGCCTTTGGCGGCCGAGTCGCTATGGGCGTGGGGCAGAGATAAAGAGGGCAGAGCGATGAGCGAGACACTGACAGCGCGCCAGATCATGGAAAAACTCGTGAGTTTTCCCACGGTGAGCCATGAGAGCAACCTGCCTTTGATCGAATGGGTGGATGCGTATTTGAGCGGCCACGGGATCACCGTGCATCGCCACTATAACGAGACCAACGACAAGGCGGCGCTGTTTGCCCATGTGGGGCCGGATATCGACGGCGGGATTGTGCTTTCGGGGCATACGGATGTGGTTCCGGTCGAGGGGCAGCCTTGGACGTCGGACCCGTTCGAGGTTGTGGAGCGTGATGGCAAGTTATTCGGGCGTGGCGTGTGCGACATGAAGAGTTTCGATGCGCAAGCGATCTGGGCGTTGGTCGAGGCGCAAAAGGCGGATGTGCGCCGCCCGCTTCAGATTGCACTGAGCTATGACGAGGAGATCGGGTGCACCGGCGCGCCGCCGCTCATCGAGGTGATGGATGGCATCGTGCCCAAGGCCAGCGCGGTGATCGTGGGAGAGCCGTCGATGATGCAGGCGGTCTCGGGGCATAAGGGCGGCACGGGGTTTGGCGTGCATGTGCGCGGCTTTGAGGTGCATAGTTCGATCCTGCATACCGGGGTCAATGCGATCATGTATGGGGCCAAGATCATTGATTGGGCCAATGCGATGAATGCCGAGAACCAAGCCAAAGCGCCAAGCGAGATCGACGCGATGTTCGAGCCGCCGTGGACGACGCTTCATGTGGGCACGGTGACGGGCGGCACGGCGCATAATATCACGGCGCTGGATTGCCGGTTTGGGTTTGATTTCCGATTTGTGCCGGGCGATCGCGTGGCGGATTGGACGGCGCGGTTCCGCGAGAAGGTTGCCGAGGTCGAGGCCGAGATGCAGGCGGTGCGCCCGGAGGCGCATATTACGCTAACCGAGAATTTCGCCGTGCCGGGATTGGTGCCTGAGCGTGATGGCGAGGCCGAGCAGATCGCGCGCCGTCTGACCGGCGACAATGCGAGCCGGGTTGTCAGCTATGGCACCGAGGCGGGGCATTTTCAGAACGCGGGCTATTCGGCGGTTATTTGTGGTCCCGGCGATATTGCGCAGGCGCATCAGCCCAATGAGTTTCTCACCGTGGCCCAATTCGATGCGGGCGTCGATTTCATGCGACGATTGGTCGACATGTTGCGCGGCTAAGACGGATGGCATTTCCAATTCATATGGCGCGCCCGCCCGAGCATGAGGGACCGCTTCCGAAAGAGGCGGATGTGGTCCTCATCGGCGGCGGGATCATCGGGGTTGCGGCGGCGTATTACCTTGCCAAGAAGGGGCTTCGGGCGGTTGTCCTTGAGAAGGGGCGGATCGCGGGCGAGCAATCCTCGCGCAACTGGGGCTGGATACGTCAGCAGGGGCGCGACCTTGCCGAGGTGCCGATCATGCGCGAGGCGAACCGGCTCTGGCAGGATTTGGCGGCGCAGGTCGGTGAGGATATTGGCCTAAAGACCTGTGGCCTGACCTATTTTGCCAGCGATGAGGCGGACGAGGCGCGCTATGAGGCCTGGCTGGCGGATGCCAAGCCGATGGGCGTTGATAGCCGGATGCTATCGCGCGACGAGATTGGCGCGATGTTTGCGGGTATGCGCAAATCCTACCGGGCGGCCTTGCATACGCCTTCAGATATGAAGGCCGAGCCGTTTGTCGCGGTGCCTGCGTTGGCGCGGGCCGCCGTCAAGGCGGGGGCGGTGATCCTTGAGGGCTGTGCGGCGCGGGTTTTGGACCGCGCGGGCGGCAAGGTTGCGGGCGTTGTGACCGAGAAGGGGCGGATTCGCGCACCGGAGATCATTGTCGCGGGGGGCGCTTGGTCGGCGCTTTTCCTGCGCAATGAGGGGGTGAATATTCCGCAGCTTTCGGTGCGCGCCACGGTGGCGGCGACCAAGGCCTTGCCGGATGTGCACGGCGGCGGCGCGGTCGGGGATCGCCTTGCGTTTCGGCGCCGACAGGACGGGGGGTATAGCCTTGCGTCTGCGGGGTATCACGAGATTTACATCGGCCCGGATTCCTTTCGCCATTTCCCGACCTACCTTCCGCAGTTGATCCGCGAACCATTTGCGCGGGCCTACAAGCCCTTGGCGCCGAAAGGATTCCCGGATGCCTGGGGCACCAAGCGGCGGTTTGATGGCGCGGGACCATCGCCGTTTGAGGCGATGCGGATCCTCGCGCCGGTGGCGAATGGCACGATTATCGAGAGCATTCGCCAAGAGTTTGAGGCGCTTTTCCCGGCCTTGGGCAAGGTCGAGATCGCGGCGAGCTGGGCCGGGATGATCGACTCGTTGCCCGATATTGTGCCGGTGGTGGATCGTGCGCCGGTGCCGGGGCTTTCGATTTGCACCGGCATGTGCGGCCACGGCTTCGGCATTGGCCCGGCGTTTGGCCGGATCATGGCGGATATGGTGTCGGGGGGCGAGATCGGCCACGACCTCAGCCGGTTCCGGCTCTCGCGGTTCACGGATGGCTCCAAGCTCGATCTTGGGCCGGATATATGATGTTTTGCAAAGATAAGGGGTAAGGGGATGCCAATTCGCAACCGTTTTGCGCAAATGCAGGAGGATATCACCGCGTGGCGGCGCTATCTGCATCAGCATCCAGAGCTTCTTTATGATGTGCATGAGACGGCGGCGTTTGTCGTTGAGCGGCTCAAGGAATTTGGTGTTGATGAGATCACGCCGGGGATCGGGAAAACCGGGGTTGTCGCGGTCATCAAGGGCAAGAGCGATACCAAGGGGCGGGTGATTGGGCTGCGTGCGGATATGGATGCGCTGCCGATCCATGAGGCTTCGGGGGTGGATTATGCCAGCACGGTGCCGGGCAAGATGCATGCCTGCGGACATGACGGGCATACGGCGATCCTTTTGGGGGCGGCGCACTACCTTGCGGAGACGCGCAATTTCGACGGCACCGTGGTGTTGATCTTTCAGCCCGCCGAAGAGGGCGGCGCGGGCGGTAAGGCGATGTGCGAGGATGGCCTGATGGATCGCTGGGGCATTCAGGAGGTTTACGGCCTTCACAATATGCCGGGTCTGCCGGTGGGGGCGTTTGCGACGCGGGTTGGTCCGCTTTTGGCCTCGGCGGATGAGTTTGAGATCGTGGTAACCGGCAAGGGCGGCCATGCGGCGGCCCCGCATGAGGCGGTGGATACGACATTGGTCGGGGCGCAGATCGTTGTCGCGCTGCAATCCGTCGTGGCGCGCAATATCAATCCGGTGCATCGGGTTGTGCTTACGGTGGGCACATTCGCGACCGATAGCAACGCGTCCAATGTCATCGCGCATCAGGTGCGGATGAAAGGCACAGTGCGCACGCTTGACCCCGAGGGGCGCGGCCTTGCCGAGGCGCGTATTCGCGAGATTGCAGAGCATACGGCCAAAGCCTACGGGGCCGAGGCCGAGGTGATTTGGACCGAGGGCTATCCGGTGACGGTTAACAGCGCGGAGCAGACGGGCTATGCGCTAGAGGCGGCGCGGGCGGTCTCGGGGCAGGTTGATGGCGAAGCCGCGCCGGTCATGCCGGCGGAAGATTTCTCTTTCATGCTGCAAGAGCGGCCCGGTGCCTATATCTTCCTTGGTAATGGCGAGGGGCCGATGTGTCATCATCCGGCCTATATCTTTGAGGATGACGCGATCCCGTTCGGGTGTAGCTGGTTCGCGGAATTGGTCGAACGGCGGATGCCGTTGGGCGCAGGTTAAACGTGCAGAACAGGAGCGAGAGACATGCCCGTTAAGAACAGATTTGCAGAATTGCAGGACGAGATCACCGCATGGCGGCGCGATTTTCATGAAAACCCCGAAATCCTTTTCGAGACCCACCGCACAAGCGCGATTGTGGCCGAAAAACTTGCGGCGTTTGGCTGTGACGAGGTGGTGACGGGGATCGGGCGCACGGGCGTTGTCGGCGTCATCAAGGGCAAGGCGACCGGGTCGGGCAAGGTTATTGGGTTGCGCGCGGATATGGATGCGTTGCCGATTCATGAGCAGACGGGGTTGGACTATGCGTCGAAAACCGATGGCGCGATGCATGCGTGTGGCCATGACGGGCATACGGCGATGCTTTTGGGGGCGGCGCAATACCTGTCGGAGACGCGCAATTTCGATGGCACCGTGGTGGTTATCTTTCAGCCCGCCGAAGAAGGCGGCGGCGGCGGCAAGGAAATGTGCGACGATGGCATGATGGAGCGGTTCGGCATTCAGGAAGTTTACGGAATGCACAACTGGCCGGGCAACCCGGTCGGGTCTTTTGCGATCCGTTCGGGACCGTTTTTCGCCGCCACGGACCAGTTCGATATTACGTTCGAGGGCAAGGGCGGCCATGCGGCGAAACCGCATGAGACGATTGATACCACGGTCATGGCGGCGCAGGCGGTCACGGCGTTGCAGACGATTGCCAGCCGCAATGCCGACCCGATTGATCAGGTCGTGGTGTCGGTGACGTCGTTTGAAACCTCCTCCAAGGCGTTCAATGTCATTCCGCAGAAGGTCTTTCTCAAGGGCACGGTGCGTACGCTCAGCCCCGAGATGCGCGATTTGGCCGAAGCGCGGATCAAGGGGATTTGCGACGGGGTTGCGGCGACGTTTGGCGGCACGGTCGAGGTTGTCTACCACCGGGGCTATCCGGTCATGGTCAACTCGGACGCCCAGACGGAGTTTGCGGCAGAGGTTGCCAAGTCCATCAGTGGCGATTGCGACGAGGCACCGCTTGTCATGGGGGGCGAGGATTTCGCCTTTATGCTCGAAGAGCGGCCCGGTGCCTATATCCTCGTCGGCAATGGCGACACGGCGATGGTGCATCACCCGGAATATAACTTTAATGATGAGGCCATTCCGGCGGGCTGTAGCTGGTGGGCGGAGATCGTCGAGCAGCGGATGCCGGCGGCGTGAGGGTAAAGCCGCAATGAAACGGATCGCGATCATCAATTTCACCGGCTTCCGGGGCAACTGGGGCTGTCAGGCGACGAGCATCGAGCTTGTGAAGTTCATCGCCGGGTGTTTCCCGCAAGACGAGGCGTTGAAGTTTCACTTTGTGCCGCTTCTGCCGTCGTCGCGGGTTGATGTGGAGTATGATCGCGATCTTGACAGGGTTTTTGCCGCGTTCAGCGATGTGGCGGCAGGGACCGACCGGGCGGCGTCGTCGCTCGCGTATCTGACGCGGGCGTGCGAGGCGCGCTATGGGGTCTGGGCCGAGCATGTGCGCAATGCCGACCTCGTGGTGTTTCAGGCCGAGGGCAGCATGGGGATGGGGGCCAATTTTACCCGTGGTCCGCGTCTTATGCTTTTGCCGTTCGTGGCCAAACACGCTTGGGGGCGGCGGGTCGTGTCGATGAACCAGTCGTTTTATTCGCACGAGGAGATCATCCGCAAGAACGCCGCCGAAGCCTTTGGCAGCTTTGATTTTTCGGCGTTTCGTGAGGGTGCGTCGGTGGCGCTTGCGCGGGCGTCGGGGGTTGCGCAGGCGGCCTATGTGCCGGATGTGGCGTTCTTGTCGCCGCGCGGCCCGGCGATGACACCGGACCCAATTGGCGACGAGGCAGGGTATTTCGCCGTGTCGGGATCGGCCCTCAAAGATCCACGGCGCTATGAATATATCATGGCGCAGGCCGAGGCGATCCGTGAGGCGACGGGATTAAAGCCGATTCTGGCCTTGTCACGGGATTACAAAATGACCCTGCGGGCGATGATGAAATGGCCGCGCGGAAGCTATGCCCGAATCCCGTCGGATGCGCGCTATGCGCAGGTGACGGGCGTTTTTGCGCGCTGTCGGTTCCTATTGTCGGGGCGCTATCATATGTCGATCCTGTCGGCGGCGGCGGGAACGCCAAATGTGATCCTGACGGGAAATTCCTTTAAGAACGAGGGGCTGGTTTCGCTTTTGGGGATGACGCGGCCGGTGCATGGGTTTGCCGATACCGATGCTATTGTCGCCGAGGCGCTTGCGGTGAATGCCAATCAGGAGGCCGAGCGCGCGGCGTTGGAGGCGCAGGTCGGGCGTATCCGTGAGACGCTTCGGGCGGCGCAGGTGCATGTGGCGAAAATCATTGCCGGAGAGACGCCCGGCGCGTTTGTCGACACCTTGCCGCCCTATGATCTCAAGTCAGAGGTGCTTGACCGCTATTATGCCCACGGACGGGGCAAAGGCAGCAAGCCGGTCAAGGCGTGGCCCGGCAGACGTCTTGGGCGGGAGCGCCCGATGCGCGATATTCTAGAGCCGTTGCTTGACGGGATCGCACAGGACGGGCCAGCCACGCTTGCGACTCTCAAGCGTATGGCGGCGGCGGATGTAGATTTTGCCACGGCGCTAGAGGCGCGTGCTGCGGGCGATCCGGCGTTGCAGCAGGCTCTTTCCTAGAAACTTAGGCGCAGGCGGCGTCGATCAGTTGGCCCAGCCGTGGCCCGAGGGTATGGTCGTGGCGTATCTGATAGACGTTCCGATAATAGTATAGAAACCGTTTTCGGGCGTCATCGGAGCAGGCGGACCGTAGCGGTTTGGCCGTTCTTTCGAGGTCTTCGGCGGTTCGAATTTGATGCGCCACCGCCATGTAGTCGGCTTTGCCAAAGCAATAGACCGGGACGTTGTGGATAATGGATTCCGCGCCGACGCCGGAATTCACGGTAAAGAGTGCCGCTGCGCCGCTCATGATTTCATGTATGGAGCCGTTAGTGAGGGTCACATGCGGCGCGGTTGCAGCCTTTTTGAGCGCGCGGGAGACGCGGTGGTTGCGGCATTTGGGATGGCGTTTGACCACCACATGCATGCCGCTGTCATGAAAAAAGGCGACGATCATGGATAGCATATCGAGCATTGGAATATGGGCGTTGCGCTGCACCATGTCGTCAATGGTCTGAAGCGCGACAAAAACATAAGGTTCAGGCAGCTCTTCGGCTTGGCTTGTTTGGGTATATTTTGACAGGTTGCCCGCGATTGTGCGCGCGCGGGTCTCTTCAAAGAAGGTGTCGATCTGGTGTTGAGATACGCCGGACAGGTCAAGATCATTGATGTCGGCGTCGGCCAGAGAGGACCAACCGGAAAACCCCAGAGGGTCAACCACCGTGTGATCGGGGATATCAGCGGCTTTGAAATGCCGCACCATCACCCCCTTTTGCGTCAAGGCGTCGTAAGCGGGGGTTCTAATCGTATGATGCGATAGCCACAGCTTGGGGGCGGGGTCCTGCAAGGGGCGGTGCGACAGGCGCAGGTCGCTGCCGAGGCCGCGCATCTGTGCTTGGGCAAAGGTCGTGTGCATGATGCGCAACATGGCGTCGATGGCTGTGTTGGGCTTGATGAGCTTGCGCAGGGAGAGAAAGCGAGGCGGCGTCGCGACAACGATCTCAGGGCGCGCGACGCCTTTGTCGCGATAGGCGAGCAATGCTGCGATTTCAGCGCGCCGGGATCCGCTTGTCAAACGGTGCGCGAGTGAAAGAGTGTTCCAAACCGTCATGCGGATCTCGTTTCCAGAAGTGCGAGCACCGCATGGGCGGTGTCTCCGGTGGTCACGGGGTGGTGCGGTATTGTGCGCGGTGCGTGCCAGGCGTTTTGCACCGCGCGGGCGAGCGCCTCGGGGTCGGTGACGATCTGGTGCGCAAGGCCGGCAAAGGCGGGGGCATTGTTGGCGATGTCCGGCCCGGTCAGGATCACGTTGCCTGCGGCGGCGGCCTCCCACGGGCTATGGCCGCCGCGTGTGCCGTTGCCGCCGCCAAGGTAGGTCACTTTGGTGAGCGCGTGCAGCCCCGGAAGTTGTCCCATTTGATCCATGACGAACACCTGTGTGTCGTTGTCCGGGGGGGTCTTATCAGAGGCGAACCGCGCGCCGAAAGATGGCGGCATCCAGTCGCGATCCTCGCTTGGGTGGCGCGGGGCAAGCATGAGGAGCGTGTCGGGGCGGGTTTCCAGCAGACGTTTCTGGGCGGCGAAGATCAGCGGCAGGTCTTCGGGGTGGGTCGAAGCGGCGAGCCATAGGGGGCGGTTGCGCTGTGCCTCGGGCCAGTCGGGGGGCGGCGCGTTCGGGGGGCGTAGCGCCTTAAGGTCTTCGATGGCGTCCACCTTTAGTCCGAGCGCGCGCAGGTCTGTGGCGACGCTTGGCGAGGCGGCAGTGAGGGCATCGAAATGGCGCAGCAGGGCGCGGGCAGTTTTGGGCGCACGCCGCCGGGTTTTGGAGGGGCGCGCGCCCACCAGCGCACAGGGCACACCACGCGCGGTCAGGGCGCGGAGCGTGTTGGGGGGCATGTCGGCCTCGGAAAATACCGCGAGGTCAGGACGCCAATGGTCGAGGAACCGGGCCACGGCGCGGGGCGTGTCGATGGGTTGAAACTGATGCAGGGTTTCGGGCGGCAGGGCCGAGGCCACCCGCGCTGCGCCGGTATGTGTTGCCGTGGTTACAAGGAGCTGTGCTTGGGCGGCCAGAGCGGGGGCGAGGGGCGCAAGAGTCTGCACCTCGCCGACAGAGGCGGCATGACCCCAGATCAGCGGACCATCGGGGCGGGGCTGCGTCGCGCGGCCAAAGCGTTCGTCAAGACGCGCGGGATCGCCCCCTTGGCGGGTATGGGCGCGTCGTGCAACGGCGCAAAGCAGCCCCGGCATGCCTGATGTGAGGCCGCGGTAGGCCCATAGCAACGCGGTGCTCAACCTAGCCGCCCGTGTGGCTCATGTGGCGGGGCATTTGCCCGTCGGCGCGCTGGCGCGAATAGTCGAAATCATGGCCTTTGGGTTTGAGGGCGATGGCGGCGCGGATGGCGTCTTTGACCACCGTGTCATCCCCGCCGCCGCGTAGGGCGGGGCGCAGGTCATACATGTCTTCCTGTCCAAGACACATATAGAGTTCGCCCGTGCAGGTCAGGCGGACGCGGTTGCAGCTTTCGCAGAAATTATGCGTCAGGGGCGTGATAAAGCCGATTTTCTGGCCGGTTTCTTCAAGGCGCACATAGCGTGCCGGGCCGCCGGAGCTTTCGGCAAGATCGGTCAGGGTATAGCGTTCGGCAAGGCGGGTGCGCATGTCTTTGAGCGACCAATATTGATCGAGCCGATCTTCGTTGCCAAGATCGCCCATAGGCATGACTTCGATCCATGTCAGGTCCATGTCGCGCGAGGCGCACCATTCGGTCAGGTCGAACAGCTCGGATTCGTTAAAGCCCTTGAGCGCGACGGCGTTGATCTTGACGCGCATGCCCACACGCTGGGCCGCGTCGATGCCGCGCAACACCTGCGGCAGGCGGCCCCAACGGGTAATCTCGGCAAATTTGGCCTCGTCGATGGTATCGAGCGAGATATTGACCCGACGCACCCCGGCAGCCCAGAGATCGGCGGCGTATTTCTCAAGCTGGGAGCCATTGGTGGTCAGCGTGAGTTCGCGCAGTGCGCCGGTTTCAAGGTGGCGCGACATGGCGTTGAAGAAGGTCATAATCCCACGCCGCACAAGCGGTTCACCGCCGGTAATGCGCAGTTTTTCGACGCCGAGTTCGACAAAATTGGTGCAGACTCGATCCAGTTCTTCAAGTGTCAGAAGCTCTTTCTTGGGCAGAAAGGTCATGTTTTCGGCCATGCAATAGACACAGCGAAAGTCGCAACGATCCGTCACAGAGACGCGCAGGTAATTGACAGCGCGCTGGAAGGGGTCAATCAATGGTGTATCGGTCATGAGTCTTAGGTAGTCTTAGAAACAAGAGGGGGCAAGGGCGGATGCTTGCAGTTCAAGGTCGCAAATGGGGAATTGTCGGGGGGGCTCTTGTGGTTTTGGCGGGGTGTGATGGGGGGCCGCGCATGACCATGCCGGATTGGGATTTGTTCGACCGGCGCGAGGCGGCAGCGCCGGATACGCCGACTGAAATCGACGATGCGACGCCTGATGCGACAGAAGACGAGGTTGCGCCGCCGCCCATCGCGGGCGAGCTTGGCACGACGGTGGTCTCGCTTGGGGCCGCGAGCGAGCCGGGGATGTGGCTCAAGACGCCGCTTGTGGATCGCGAACAAAAGGGGCGTGTGTATCACGAGGGGCTATGGCTTGCGGTGACGTTGATCCCGATCGAGGGCGCGGCAACAGCCGGGTCGCGCATGTCTCTTGCGGCGATGCGGGCGCTTGAGTTGCCGTTGACCGGCCTGACCGAAGTGCGGGTGACAGCCGGTTAAGGCAGGTATTTCGCCGCTTCCTTGCGGGCGAAGGGCTTCATGCGGTCGCCATAGGTCTTGAGAAAGGTCTGGCTGCGCAGGGGGTCATGTTTCGACAGATCACGCAGCCACCATGCCACGGCTTTTTGAATAAACCAATCGGGATCGTCGACATAGGTCGCGGCCCAGCCAAGGATGCGGTCGCGGATCGCAAGGTCGGCGGGCTTGGGGTGGTTCTGTTTGGTCCACGGCAAGGTCATGACGAGCGCGGCGCGGCGGGTCCACATATGATCGGATGTGGTCCAGCCCTCGACCGTCTCAAGGCGGGTGGGATCGGCCATGAGGCGTTTTTGCCCGGCCATAGAGACATGATCCGCGATGGCCCAACTATCGAATTCGGACACCCAGGAGACGATCATATCCCACGCGGCATCATCGGGACGGATGCGCGCCTGGGTCAGGAGCTTGGCCGCAGCGATGCGGGCCTCGAAGATGTCGGTCTTCCACAAGGCATCGGCAAGGGCGATGCGGTCCTCAACCGAGAGGCTCTGACGCCAGTCTTGCGTCAGCGCATTCAGCGTGGGGTTGGGAATGCCAAGAACCTCGCGCGTTTGCTTATGGTATTTCGCCTGCCCCTCGGCGCGCCCCGGTTCGATCCGGGCGCGCAGGGCGGCAAGGGCGTCATCAAGCGTCATGTGCCGCTTACTCAACCGTCACGGATTTGGCGAGGTTGCGCGGCTGATCGACATCCGTCCCTTTGGCCTCGGCGGTGTGATAGGCCAGAAGCTGGGCCGGGATCGCGTAAAGGATCGGCGCGAGGATCGGGTCGATCTCTGGCAGGATAATCGTATCCCAGACGCCATGCCCGCCTTCCTCGGCGCCTTGGCTGTCGGTGATTAAAAGCACCTTGCCGCCACGGGCCATGACCTCTTGCATGTTGCTTACGGTTTTGTCGAACAGGGCATCGCGGGGGGCGAGAACCACCACAGGGACATGTTTGTCGATAAGGGCGATAGGGCCATGCTTAAGTTCACCCGATGCATAAGCCTCTGCGTGGATATAGCTGATTTCTTTGAGTTTCAGAGCGCCTTCGAGAGCGAGCGGATACATCAGGCCACGGCCGAGGAAAAGGATATCGCGGGCCTCGGACAGCTTGCGGGCCGCCTTGGTAACTTTGGCTTCGATCTCTAGCGCGTTGTTGAGGATACCCGGCAGGGTTTGCAGCGCGGCGCTTTTTTCCTGCATCTCGTCGGCGGTGATCGTGCCGCGAGCCAGCCCGGCTTTGAGGGCAAGCAAGAGCAGCACGGTCAATTGGCAGGTGAATGCCTTGGTCGAGGCAACGCCGATTTCTGTCCCGGCAAGAATTGGCAGGGCGAGATCACTTTCGCGGGCGATGGAGCTTTCGGGGACGTTGACGACCGAGACGATCTTGTCGGCCTTGCCGGCACAATAGCGCAGGGCAGCCAGCGTATCCGCTGTCTCGCCGGATTGGCTCACGAACAGGGCGACGGTGCCTTTGGTGATCGGCGGTTCACGATAGCGAAACTCGGACGCGACATCGACTTCGACCGGAAGGCCCGCGATTTGCTCGAACCAATATTTCGCTGTCAGGCAGGCATAAAACGCCGTGCCACAGGCGACCATCGTCAGGCGCTCGATCTTGGTAAAGTCAAGGCCGGGGTCGGGAAGGGCGATTTCTGCGCCGTCCGAAAGGTAGTGGCGGATCGCATCGGCCAACACGGTCGGCTGTTCCGCGATTTCCTTGGCCATGAAATGCTTGTGGCCGCCCTTGTCGACATTGGTTTGATCAATGGAAATCTCGCGAATCTCGCGATTGACGATCTCGCCATCGGCGTTGCGGATTTCTAGCGAGGTGCGGGTCAGGACCGCGTTGTCACCCTCTTCAAGATAGGTGATGCGGTGGGTCATCGGCGCAAGGGCAATGGCGTCAGAGCCGACATACATCTCACCTTCGCCGTGACCAATCGCGAGGGGCGATCCCTTGCGGGCGACGACGATAAGGTCGTCTTGGCCCTCAAACAGGAAGGCCAGCGCAAATGCGCCCTCGAGCCGCGACAGGGTTTTGCGCGCAGCATCAACGGGGGAGAGACCCTCGCTCATATACCGCTCGGTCAGGAGGGCGACGGTCTCGGTATCGGTTTCGGTGACGAAATCAAGACCAGCTTCCGCCAACTCCTGGCGCAGTTCGCGGAAATTCTCGATGATGCCATTGTGGACAACCGCGACCGGACCGGCTTGATGGGGGTGGGCGTTGTCGACGGAGGGCGCACCATGAGTCGCCCAACGGGTATGACCGATGCCCGAGCGCCCCAAGAGCGGCTCATGCACGAGAAGATCGGACAGGTTGACCAGCTTGCCAATCGCGCGCCGACGCGCGAGCGTTCCGTCATTGACGGTCGCGATGCCAGCACTGTCATAGCCGCGATATTCGAGCCGTTTGAGAGCTTCGACGAGGAGTGGGGCAGCTTCATGACTCCCCAGAACACCAACAATTCCGCACATTATACGCGCTCCTTATCCTGTTTAGCCTTTTTAGACTTTAACAATTCGAACAATTTTACCGCAAGGCCCGGTTTGTTGACCTGCTTGGCGCGGGCAACCGCAAGCGCGCCATCGGGCACATCTTCAGTGATAACTGATCCGCTGGCCGTCATGGCTCCGTCGCCTACCGTGACCGGGGCGACAAGCATTGTGTCAGAGCCGATAAAGGCCCGTTTGCCGATGGTGGTCTTGTGTTTCATCACCCCATCGTAATTGCAGGTCACGGTGCCCGCGCCGATATTGGCCGCTGCCCCGACAGAGGCGTCACCAATATAGGTCAGGTGATTGACCTTGGCACCCTCATCGAGGATCGCATTCTTGATTTCAACGAAATTGCCGATGCGCACATCCTCGGCCAGTTCCGCGCCGGGGCGCAGGCGGGCATAGGGGCCGACAATCGCGCCGCGCGACACATGGCAGCCTTCGAGATGGGAGAAAGCGCGGATATGTGCGCCGCTTTCGACGGTCACGCCGGGAGCGAAATAGACATTCGGTTCAATGACCGTATCGCGCCCGATCACCGTATCATGGGACAGCATCACACTGGCGGGATCTTGCAGGGTCACGCCAAGCTCCATCAGGTCGCGGCGCGCGCGTTCTTGAAAAATGCCTTCTGCTTCAGCGAGATGCAGGCGAGAGTTGATGCCAAGCGTTTCCTCTTCGGCGCAGGCAACTGCGGTGACGCTAAGGCCGCGCTTGCGGGCGATGGCGACCACATCCGTTAGGTAATATTCCTCTTGGGCGTTGTCGGATTCGATCTCGGAGATCATCGAGAAAAGAGCCTTGCTATCTGCCAACATTACGCCGCTATTACAAAAGCTTATAGCGCGCTGTTGATCCGTTGCATCAGCATATTCAACGATTGCTTCGAGGCTTTGGTCCTGCATCACAAGGCGGCCATATTTGCCGGGGTCCGTGGCCTCAAAGCCAAGCACAACGACCGCGTTGTCGCCGCGCGCCTTAACCATGTTGGTGAGGGTTTCGGGGCGCACGAAAGGGGTATCGCCAAACAGAACGATGACATCGCCGTCAAAATCGGCCAGGGCATCGCGTGCGGCATCGACAGCATGGGCGGTGCCTTTCTGGTCTTTCTGACGCACGACGGTGGCGTCGGGATCATGGGCGGCGACCGTATCGCGCACGGCCTCAAACCCATGCCCGGCCACGATCACCACGCGGGCAGGATCGAGCGCCGCCCCGGATTGCATAGCGTGGACCAGCATCGGCGCACCGGCAATCTCGTGCAGGACTTTGGGAAGGTCGGATTGCATCCGGGTGCCTTTGCCGGCGGCGAGGATGACGAGAGCAATACTCATGTGTTTTCTCTTTGAAATAACTTTGGGGCCGTTTTATCGGTTCGATGTATCGCTGCAAGGGCGTTATGAATCAATTCGCATTACCGGGTGTAACAGCGATAGGCGATTCATCGCCAAGGCGAAAGGAACGACATGAGAACAGTGGTTTTCGATCTTGATGGCACACTTGCCGATACGAGCGGGGATTTGCTTGCGGCGGCGAATGTCTGTTTTCGCGACATGGGCGTCGGCGATGTTTTGCACCCCCAGCGCGATGAGGGAATCGCGCTGCGCGGGGGGAAGGCGATGTTGACCGCAGGGCTTGAGCGGCTGGGGCGGATGGATATGGCCGTGGTCGAGCGGTATTACCCGGTCTTGCTTGAGGCCTATGGCGGCGCGATTGCCGAGCATACGGTTTTATATCCCGGCGCGATGGAGGCCGTCGAGGTGCTTACGTCGCGTGGATATGGGGTTGGGATTTGCACCAATAAGCCCGAGGCGCTTGCGCAAAAGCTCATGGTGGCGCTTGGGGCGCGGGATGCGTTTGGCGCGCTTGTGGGGGCGGATACGCTGACAGTGCGCAAGCCGGACCCGGAGCCTCTACGCGAAACGGCGCGGCGGCTTGGTGGCGATCCGGCAAGGACGGTGCTTATTGGCGATAGCGATACGGATCGCAATACGGCGCGGGCGGCGGGGGTTCCGTCGGTGCTTGTGACCTTTGGGCCGAGTGGTGACGACATGGCCGCACTTGAGCCGGAAGCCCTGCTGGAGGATTACGCCGATCTGCCGGATATGGTTGAGGCGCTGATCGGGCGCAATCTTTGACAGGCCGGTTTGAGGGAGCAAGGATCGCGCCATGACAGAGCAGTTTACCGGAAACTTTACCCAGCAAGACCCGATCCCCGACGAGGCGATCGCGGCGGCGCTTGAGGTGCTGCAAAGCGGGCGATTGCATCGCTATAACCTTGTCGGTGACGCGCCGGGGGAGGTTTCGCTTCTTGAGCAGGAATTCGCGGCGCAGATGGGGGCGAAATATTGTCTTGCCGTGGCGTCGGGGGGGTATGCGCTTGGCTGTGCGTTGCGGGCGCTTGGGGTTGGGCCGGGGGATAAGGTTCTCACCAATGCCTTTACCCTTGCCCCGGTGCCCGGCGCGATTGCCAGCGTGGGCGCAGAGCCGGTTTTCGTCGGGGTCACGGAAGGATTGGTGATTGATCTTGAGGATTTGGCCGCGAAGGTCGGGCAGGCGGATGTTCTTATGCTCAGCCATATGCGCGGGCATATTTGTGATATGGATCGGTTGATGGAAATTTGCGATGGCACAGGGGTCCGCGTGATTGAGGATTGCGCGCATACGATGGGGGCGCAGTGGCGTGGCACCGCCTCGGGGCGGCACGGGGTTATGGCGTGTTACTCGACGCAGACCTATAAGCATGTCAATTCCGGCGAGGGCGGGCTTATCCTCAGCGATGAGGATGATCTGATGGCGCGGGCGATCCTTCTTTCAGGGTCCTATATGCTTTATGAACGCCATCTTGCACGGCCTCCTGCTGCGGCGTTTGAGAAGGCGAAATATGTGACGCCGAATGTGTCGGGGCGGATGGATCATTTGCGCGCTGCGATCCTGCGGCCGCAATTGCGCGAGCTTGAGCGGCAGGTGGCGCGGTGGAACGCGCTTTACCGTGTTGTCGAGGCGGGGCTAAGTGGCACGCCGGGATTGACAGTCGTGGCGCGGCCCGAGGGGGAGAGCTATGTCGGCTCGTCGATCCAGTTCCTTTTGCTCGATTGGTCCGAGGCGGCGGTCGAGGAGGTTTTGCGGCGCTGCGGCGCGCGCGGGGTAGAGCTTAAATGGTTCGGTGGGGCGGAACCGGTGGCGTTTACGTCGCGCTATGATTCATGGCGCTATGTGCAGGCCGAGCCGATGCCTGCGAGCGATCGGGTTTTGGCGGGGATCGTTGATATGCGGCTTCCGCTGACCTTCTCAGAGGCGGATTGTGCGGTGATTGCGCGCATTATCCGTGCCGAGGTTGGCGCGGTTTATCAGGGGGGGTAAGGGGCTTTGCCCCTCGGCCTTCGGCCTCACCCCAGAGGTATTTTGGCCAAGATGAAGCCTCAGCGCAGGCGCGTGTAGAGATAGGCGCCGAGGCTTAGGGCGATATAGAGGAAGAGCACAAAGGCAAGTTGCGCCGGGGCGTGGCGGGCTTCGAAGATCAGGATCAGGAGCGCACCGCCGGAGAGGCCGAAGATGGCAAGCAGGGTCATCGCGGGGTGGGCGTTTGTTTTGACGCGGTGAATATGGTTGGCCCATGCCATGAGGATCGACACCAGAAGGAAGGTGATCGAGCCAAACTCGAGGATCAGGCGCAGGTCGCCGATCACGATCAGCAGCGATGCAAACCCCGCCATCGCCAGCACGGCGGCGCGCGGGATGCCATTGTGGCGTTTTTCAAAGCGGGCGGGAAAGAACCCGTCATGGGCAATGACGGAAATCAGGCGTGAGGCTCCAAAGAGTGTACCGGAGATGGCGCTCATGGTGGCGAGAAGTGCGCCCGCGATCACGAGCTGTGTTCCGATGGGGCCGAGGATATCGCCCGCCCCGGCGGCCAGCGCGTGTTCTTGATTGGCGATGATGTCGGCAAAGGGAATGGCGAGCACCGCGCCGATGGCAATCACCACGTAGATGAGCGTGGCCAGTGCCACCGCAGAATAGATGGCACGTGGGATGTTTTTTTCGGGGGCGTTCATTTCGCCCATCGCGTGGATCACCAGTTGAAAGCCCTCGTAGGCGACAAAGGTTACAGAGGCGATCATCAGGATGCCAAAGATCGGCAGCGGCGTGGCAGGGTCCACGAGATCGGGCAGGGCGGTTCGCGCATTGCCCCACAAGACCCCCGCCACGACCAGCAGGATCACGACTTTTGTATAGACCATGAGGTCTTCGAGGCGGCCCATGCCACGGGTGGACCAGAGGTTGACGCCCGCAAATCCCGCGATCACGGTGATGGCCACCACGCGGCGCAGGGTCGGGTCGTCGGAAAAGGGCGCAATAGCATATGAGGCGAAGGTAAAGGCATAGAGCGCAATTGTGGCGATATAGCCAAAGACAACCCACCAGCCGATCAGGGCGGCGGCGAAGTCATGGCCCGGAAAGCTGAGCTTGAAAAACGCATAGGTGGCGCCTTCGTCGCGGTAGTAGAGCGCCAATTTGACGTAAGAATAGGCGGCGAGGGTTGCGACGCCGCCGCCAAGCGCGATGGCGAGCGGCGTCCAGACGCCAATCGTCGCCACGCCGAGGCCGAGGATCGTAAAGATACCGCCGCCGACCATGCCGCCAAGGGCAATCGCGATTAACTCGGCAAGGCGGAGCGGCGGGGCATCAATGGGGCGGGCAGGGCGCATTGGCTATCCTCGTAGGGTGTTGGGGTGGGTTTGGCACGAAGCCTGGGGCGGGGCAAGCGGCGCGGTGTATCGGTAGAAATGCGGGAGGTGAGGAAAATAGTTGACCCAATTGGGCGCTGCGCGTATTTATATGAACAAGCGTTCAATAAAGCGGATCGAGTCGAACCGGAGGATATGTTCGACACGGGGTGCGGAACGCTTGAGTGAGGCAGGCGCGTGAGGCGGGGCGTTTTTCGAAAACCCATGCGGCGGGTTTTCGCAAAATGCTTAGATGGGAGAGTTTGAACAATGTTCATGCACACGATGAATTTCGACCTTGGAGAAGATGTCAATGCCATGCGCGAGATGGTGCATCGTTTTGCGCAGGAGCGCATCAAGCCGATGGCCGCCGAAGTTGATATCAAGAACGAGTTTCCGAACGAGCTTTGGAAAGAATTTGGCGATCTTGGCCTTCTCGGGATCACCACGCCGGAAGAATATGGCGGTGCGGGGATGTCTTATCTGGCGCATGTGATCGCCGTGGAAGAGATCGCGCGGGCCTCGGCCTCGGTCTCGCTCAGCTACGGGGCGCATTCGAACCTTTGCGTCAACCAGATCAAGCTCAACGGGAACGAAGAGCAAAAGCATAAGTATCTTCCCGGCCTGATCTCGGGCGAGAAGGTTGGCGCGCTTGCAATGTCGGAACCTTCGGCAGGATCGGACGTTGTCAGCATGAAACTGCGGGCGGAGAAGAAGAACGACCGCTATGTGCTCAACGGCAACAAATACTGGATCACCAACGGCCCGGATGCCGATACGCTTGTGGTCTATGCCAAGACCGACCCGGATGCCGGACCAAAAGGCATTACCGCCTTTATCATCGAAAAAGAGATGACCGGGTTCTCGACCTCGAACCATTTCGACAAGTTGGGCATGCGCGGGTCGAACACGGCGGAATTGGTGTTTGAGGATGTTGAAGTGCCGTTCGAGAACGTCCTTGGCGAAGAAGGCAAGGGTGTGCGGGTTCTGATGTCGGGGCTTGATTATGAGCGTGTGGTGCTTGCCGGGATTGGCACCGGCATCATGGCGGCCTGTCTTGATGAGGTCATGCCCTACATGGTTGAGCGCAAGCAATTCGGCCAGCCGATCGGGAATTTCCAGCTTATGCAGGGCAAGATTGCCGACATGTATACCAAGATGAACTCGGCACGCGCTTATGTCTATGAGGCAGCCAAGGCCTGCGACCGTGGCGATATCACGCGCCAGGATGCGGCGGCATGCTGTCTTTATGCCTCGGAAGAAGCAATGGTTGTGGCGCATCAGGCCGTGCAAGCCTTTGGTGGCGCTGGATATTTGAGCGATAACCCGGTGGGCCGGATCTTCCGCGATGCCAAGCTGATGGAGATCGGTGCGGGCACGTCGGAAATCCGTCGTATGCTGGTTGGGCGCGAGTTGATGAGCAAGATGAGCTAAGGACGCGGCACGGCCCGAAAGGGGCGTGCGCATTCGCATTTGCCGCGCATCTGTGGGCCAGGGCCAGCGGGGCGCGGCATTTCGGAACGCGACATATAGCCGGGGCGGTCCTCGCCCGTTTGCAGGATTGGCGTCGGATGCGGCGTCTTTGAAAAAAGGCCCGAGGGGTGTCCGTTCAGGCGGGGCCGCGAAAGGGCGAATTGGGAGACGCGGTCATGAAACTAGAGTCGAAATTTATCCCGACGAGCGACGAAGCGCGCCAGAACCGGGAGGCGCATCTCGAGGCGCTGGGCGTGGCGGCGG
>JAPHRE010000026.1 GCA_026195905.1 Pseudopelagicola sp.
GGCCTCGCAGTGGCTGCATACGCCGCCATCGAAACCAACACGAAAGATCTGGCCGCTCAGGCTGCGGCTGACATCAAAACGCAAATCAACGAAGAATAATACGTCGCAGGCCTAATGCGCATAAGTCTTGGGCCGCGCCTCGTTCGATGGTGCGGCCCATTTTCGAAAGGTAACCCTTTCGCATATTACGAGTTCTTAACACACGGTCGCCATTCTCCAGTGCATCACAGTGGCAAACGACCAGGGGCCAGTTCAAGGAATGACACAATGAAGCGATTTATTGCAAAGTTTCGTGGCAGCGAACGCGGCGCAGTCACCGTCGACTGGGTTGTTATTGTTGCCGGAGTTGTGTCCTTGGGGGTCGCGGTTATGACCCTGATCGAGACCGAGGCAACAGACCTCGCCACATCGACAGGCGAGCAGATTGCCAAAGGCATTGACTAAACCAGCGCCGTGAGAAAAGCGCAGATCGCGTCTTCGCTTTATACCACCTCGAAAACGCTTTCCTTCAAAGCTTCCTGTTTTACCCGCGTTTTCGCCACATTCCTGCACCAAACTCAACAGTGGATACATGCGTTCGCCCAATCGATGATTGAGCATCAGAGCCATGTTAGACACGAGAGGAAACGTCATGCGAGTGATCTTTGCAGTAGTTCTATTGGTGGGCCTCGGCCTCGCCGGGTTCGCCGTTTACATGGCCCAGAGCTATATCGAAGGCTATCAATCCGCCCTTGCCAAAGAAAAGGCCGCGCGCAAGCCGGCTATTGAGACGGTTGAAATTTTCGTCCTGGAACGCGCTATGGAATATGGCGACACGCTCACATCTGAGGATGTGAAACTCGTCAAATTCCCCAAGGAATCGCTCCCCGAAGGCGTCTTTACAAGTGCCGACGATCTTTTCCCGGAGAACGACGACCGCAAGCGTGTCGTTCTCCGCAAGCTTGAAGCGATGGAGCCGCTGATGGCGGTCAAAATCACCAAGCCAGGCGAAGATGCCGGCCTCCAAGCCCGCTTGGAAAAGGGCATGCGCGCCTTTGCAATCAAAGTTGATGTCTCCAGCGGGGTCGCAGGTTTCCTGCGCCCGGGTGATCGAGTGGATGTCTACTGGACTGGAAACGTTAAAGGGTCTGGTGGGGCAATCGGGAATGACGATGTGACCAAGTTGATTCAAGCCAATATTGATCTCATCGCCATTGATCAGAGTGCCAACCAAGACATCGAGTCAGGTCGCGTCGCCCGAACTGTAACCGTCGCGGTTAAGCCGCATCAAGTTGCCGCCCTTGCCCAAGCGCAATCAACCGGAAGCCTTTCGCTGGCACTTGTTGGGGCGCAGGATGACACGGTTGCCGAAGCCATCGAGGTCGATCAGCGAAGTCTGCTCGGGATCAAGAAACAAGAAAAAGTAGTCGAGTTGGAAGAAGCCAAGCCGGAATGCACGATACGAACACGGCGCGGATCGGAAGTGGTGGAAATCCCAATTCCTTGCACAAATTGACGCCTTATCAATCACTTGAAGGGCTTTGCTACGCGCAAAGCCCTCCAGTCGCATTCTCAACTGTGTTCCCCAGCACACATGCAAATCACCCTCAAAGCCATTGATTCTTGCAAAAAAAATGCAAATGCCGCACATTGCTTGCAAGAGTGGACAAAAGATCCACAAACGAGGCGTGATCAAAAAGGCAGGTCACATGACATATCGAAGACTGATCGGTGCCGCCCTATTCGGGCTGGCCATTGCCGGGGTGCCCGCGTTGGCCCCTATCTCGGCTCAGGCCGAGGCTTTACGCGTCGTGCGCAACGGCACTGAATCCGTGCTCAACGTTCCCATGAACCGCGCTGTGGTTGTCGAAAGCGACACGCCTTTTGCCGAACTGAGTATTGCCAACCCGGCGATTGCGGATATTTCGTCGCTTTCGGATCGCTCTATCTATGTTCTGGGTAAAGCTCCCGGCGCAACAACCCTCACCCTCCTTGACGCCTCCGGGCGGCTCATTACCAATGTCGAGGTGCGGGTCGCGCCTGATATTTCGGAATTCAAGGAACGCCTGCGCCAAATTCTTCCCAGCGAAAAAATTGAAGTGCGCACGGCCAATGATGGGATTGTGCTTTCTGGCACCGTGTCGAGCGCACAGCGTCTTCAACGTGCCTTGGATCTCGCGCAGCGGTATGCACCCGAGCGTGTGTCCAACCTCATGACGGTCGGCGGTGTGCAGCAAGTGATGCTCAAGGTGCGCTTTGCCGAGATGCAGCGGTCAGTATCGAAATCTCTTGGGGCCACTTTCGGCGACACGTTTAGCGCCTTTGCTAGTAGTAGCAATGACGTTGGGATAGCTGGAGCAATTGCCTCGGGCTCTTCAATGTCCAACCCAATGGGCACCATGAGCATAGGAATCAAAGTAGGTCATGTCGAACTCGGTATGCTGCTCGAAGCCCTTGAAACAAAAGGCGTCGTGCGCACACTGGCAGAACCCAACCTGATTTCCCTTTCCGGGCAAGAGGCGAAATTCTTGGCTGGCGGTGAATACCCGATTCCCGTGAGCCAAGAAGGCGGCACAGTGACCGTTGAGTTCAAGCCGTTCGGCGTCGAATTGAATTTCATACCTCGCGTCATTGATGGTGACTTGATCAACCTTGAGCTTCAGGCCGCCGTGTCTTCGCTTGATGCCACCAACGCTTATAGTGACGGCACTTTCACGATCACGGCCTTCAAACGTCGCGAAACCTCTACAACCGTAGAACTGCGCGATGGTGAGAGCTTTGCCGTGGCGGGCCTCTTGCAAGATGATTTTCAGGATAATAACACGCAAGTGCCTTGGCTTGGGGATATCCCTGTTTTGGGAGCCCTTTTCCGCAGCGCCGACTATCAGCGTTCGCAGTCTGAACTTGTCATTATCGTGACGGCTCATCTCGTTACACCGACACGCGGAGAGGCGCTGGCCCTACCGACCGACCGCGTCAAACCGCCGAGCGAAAAAGATCTTTTCCTCTTTGGTCGCGTGGCCAAAGAAAAAGCACCAACGCGTGGTGCCGCTGGTGAAGTCGCAAAACAGGACTTTTCCGGATCGTACGGCTACGTGTTGGATTAAGGGAAAACACCACCATGAAACGCTACCTCGCCCTTCTCCCGATCCTTGCCCTTACCGCATGTAGCTGGGAAAACTACCCGGAAGCCGGGCGAGACGTCGACCGCCAAGGCCATTTCGGGTATGCCACGGCAAATAACGCTGGCATTCAGACGGGCGAGAAAAGCTATACCCTCGATCTGGCGCACCGTTTCGAAAACGAAGTCACGACAACCGTGAATTTCGCATTCAATAGCGTCCAACTTGATGCTGATGCACGCGCAATCCTGCGTCAGCAAGCGGATTGGATTCGCCAATTCCCCGAAGTTCGTTTCCGTGTCTTTGGACACACCGATGCCGTTGGCTCCAAAGGATACAACTATGCCCTTGGAAAACGCCGCGCGCAGGCAATCGTCGGCTACCTGTCCAGCCTCGGAATCGGGCGCGATCGCCTTGAGGCGCTTGTCTCGCGCGGAGAAACACAACCGCTGATCGTGACCGAAGGGCGCGAACGGCGCAATCGACGTACCGTTACAGAAGTCTCTGGTTTCGTTGAGCGCCATCCTTCTGTGCTGGATGGAAAATACGCAGAGATCGTCTATCGCGACTACGTTGCGAGCGGCCAAGCTGCGACGGTTTTGAGCGGCACCGACACCGGTAGTAGCGAAGAGTAATCGCGCTCAGAGCCGTCTATCGTCTCCAGATATCGCACAATTTCGGCATTTAAGCCCAAATGTTGCCCAAGTTCCAAGCGAAGTTGTCTTCAAAGGGAATAGTGCGTCCGACGTGAGTCGGTCGCCGGTTCCTCGGAAGACAGTATGACGCTGACGTGTATGTGTCTGTGAATATGCTGATCCCCCTTCCGAGGCCCAAAAGACCAAGGAACTTGAGGTTGCAGATGACCAGTAACGCCACGATACATTCAGAGCAAAGCCCGATCCTGGCATGTACGGTTTGCAGGGACGTGCAAAATTTTGAGCTGCTGATTGTCGATATGGAAGACATCATGGGCGAACAATGGGGCGATCTCGGGTTTGATGATGCGCTTCAATTTCTCGCCCAACCCGATGCAGAAACGCTCGAATTCATCGCCATCGCGATTGACGACTACGATGAAGACAACCTTGATTTACTGCTCGACGTGATCAACGCCGCCAAAATGCGCGGCATCCACTCGATTTTGATCGCAGAAGATGTCACGCCCGCGTCGCTTCATAAGCTCCTGCGCAATGGGGCCGACGATTTTATCCCCTACCCGCTTCCCGAGAACGAGCTCAAAGACGTCATTGCACGGATGAACGCGGCGGCTGCGCCAGAAGATGCTCCAACTGCTCCGGCAACGGTCGCCCTTAAAAGCAATGCGCAATCGCGAGAAGGCGTCCTTCTTGCGGTCCACGGCCTTTCGGGCGGCACCGGGGCAACAACGCTTGCAGTGAACCTTGCATGGGAATTGGCCAATAGTTCCAAGGATAGCCCGCCGCGTGTCTGTCTTCTTGATTTCGATGTCCAATTCGGTTCGGTCTCGACCTATCTTGATCTGCCTCGCCGCGAAGCGGTCTTCGAGTTGATCACAGACACCGAAGGTATGGACAGCGAAAGCTTTGGCCAGGCCTTGCAAGAATATGAAGGCAAGATGAGCGTCTTGACCGCGCCGCCCGACATCATTCCGCTGGATTTGCTCAGCTCCGAGGATATTGAACGTATCATCGAAACCGCGCGCCAACACTATGACTATGTCATCGTCGATATGCCCAAGACGCTCGTCGTCTGGACAGAAGCCGTTCTAAGCGCCGCGCATGTTTATCTTGCGACGATGGAAATCGACATGCGCTCGGCCCAAAACGCGATGCGGATCAAACGGGCGTTGCAAGCCGAAGATTTGCCCTATGAAAAGCTACGCTATGTGCTCAACCGCGCCCCAAAGTTCACCGACCTTGCTGGCAAAAGTCGTGTCAAACGGCTGGCTGATAGCCTGTCGATCTCCATAGATCTTCTGCTTCCAGACGGCGGCAGGCCGGTCATGAACGGCGCGGATCACGGCCAGCCCCTTGGGATTGCAGCGCCGAAAAACCCGCTTCGCAAAGAAATCGCCAAGTTGGCCGAGAGCCTGCTCGAAGTGGATCAAAGCGATCCGAAAGCAGCGTGAGGAAAAGAACATGTTTTCGCGATACAAAAAAGAACCCGCCAAACCGGTCCAGCCGTCAGCAAACGGTGTCCCCAAGGCCGCCCCGGCCAAGGCAACACCAGCAGCAACCGCGCCGCCGCCTGCCGCTACCCCTGCCGCTGAGGCTGCGCCCAAACCGTCGATGCGCAAACCCGCACAACGCGGCCCCGCGAAGGCGGCACCGGCCGACAAAGAACGCAAGCGCAAAGAACGCCTTGGCGAGATCAAGGTCGAGTTGCATCGTGAGCTGCTCGACAACCTGAACCTCTCGGCGCTCGAATCCGCCTCTGAACAAGATCTGCGCAATGAGATTAGCGCCATCGCTTCGGAGGTTCTTCAAGAGCGCGCAATTGTGCTGAACCGTGACGAGCGCGCGCTCATCAACCAAGAGCTTTACGACGAAGTCACCGGCTTGGGCCCGCTGGAGCCGCTCCTTAAGGATGATACGATCAGCGATATCCTGATCAACGGCCCGCAACAGATTTTCATCGAGCGCGATGGTAAGCTTCAACTGTCGGACACGACATTCAAAGACGAAAAGCACCTTCTGCGGATCATTGACAAGATTGTTTCCGCCGTTGGGCGTCGCGTGGATGAATCCAACCCGTATGTCGATGCGCGCCTTCAGGATGGATCGCGCTTCAATGCTATGGTGCCGCCGATTGCCGTCGACGGGTCGCTGGTTTCCATTCGTAAGTTCAAAAAAGATAAGCTCGGCATCGACGACCTCGTCAATTTTGGGGCGTTTTCCGAAGAGATGGCCGCTTATTTGCAAGCAGCAGTGTCCACACGCCTGAACGTGATCGTGTCCGGCGGGACCGGCTCTGGTAAGACAACAACCCTGAACGCGCTGTCGTCCTTCATCGACAATTCCGAACGAATTCTCACGATTGAGGACACGGCGGAACTTCAGCTGCAACAGGTCCATGTCGGACGCATGGAGAGCCGCCCCCCCAACGTTGAAGGCAAGGGCGCCGTCTCGCCGCGTGACTGCCTCAAGAATGCCCTTCGGATGCGCCCGGACCGGATCATCGTTGGCGAGACACGGGGCGACGAGGTCATCGATATGCTTCAAGCCATGAACACGGGTCACGATGGATCAATGACCACGATCCACGCCAACAACCCGCGTGACGGCATTGCCCGCTTGGAAAACATGATCGCAATGGCGGGTATCGAAATGCCGATCAAAGCCGTGCGCTCACAAATCGCATCGGCGGTCAATCTCATCGTTCAGGCCTCGCGGCTTCAAGACGGGTCGCGCCGCATGACGTCTATTACCGAGATTACCGGCATGGAGGGCGATGTCATTTCTATGCAAGAGATTTTTCGCTTTCAACGCACGGGCCTCGGGCCGGAAAATAAGATCATGGGCCACTTCACGGCCACTGGTGTTCGCAGCCATTTCTCCGAGCGTTTCCGCCTCTGGGGGTATGATTTGCCAGCATCCGTCTATGAACCAACCGCGGGATAACCAAAATGCCTTTTAGTCCAGAACTCATAATCTATGGTGTGATCTTTATCGCCGTTCTCGCGCTTGTCGAAGGGGTTTACCTTACCATCTTCGGCCGCTCAATCAGCTTGAATAGTCGCGTCAACCGTCGCCTAGAGATGCTCGAAAAAGGCACCAAGCGCGCAGAAGTGCTTGATCAGTTGCGCAAGGAAATGCAGCAACACGGCAAGGTGCGGTCCATCCCGCTGTATTCGATGCTGGCATCCAAGGCCCAAAAAGCGGCAATCGCCTTCACCCCCAAGCAACTCATGCTGATGATGGCTGGCGTTACGGTTTTTGCTTTCATCGGCCTGACGATTGGAACCAATACCGGCCTGGTAATGAATATCATTATCTCGCTCTTGATGGGGGTCGGCGGCATCTATTTCTGGGTCTCCATGAAGGCGAGCAAGCGGCTCTCCATGATCGAAGAACAACTTCCCGATGCCATCGAACTCATGGTGCGCTCGCTACGCGTCGGTCATCCGTTCTCCGCTGCGATTCAGATTGTGTCGCGTGAGATCGAAGACCCGCTCGCAACAGAGTTCGGTGTAATATCGGACGAGAGCGCCTACGGTCGTGATGTTGGCGAGGCATTGAAGGACATGGCGGAACGCCTTGATATGCAGGATATGCGGTTCCTTGCCGTTGCCGTGACCATCCAACAGCAGTCTGGTGGTAACCTCGCGGAAATTCTTGCGGGCCTCTCCAAAGTAATCCGTGCCCGTTTCCGTCTTTTCCGCAGGGTCAAAGCCATCACCGCAGAAGCAAAGTGGTCGGGCAAGTTCCTTTCCGGTTTTCCCGTGGCTGCGCTCATTTTCATCAATCTAAGCGATCCACACTACTATGACGAGGTGAAGACCCATGCCCTCTTCATTCCTGCCTGTATTGCTGTGGGGCTGTTTCTTGCCGTGAACCTGTTCGTGATGCGTATTCTGACCGACATCAAAGTCTAAGGAGAAACTGCGATGCAATTTCTGACCGATATGATTGGCCCATTTGGCCCCCTGATCATCGTAGGTGTTCTCGGTGTTTTGATGATCGCCGCAACCATTCCCATGATGCTCAAGGCGGGCAATGATCCGATCGACAAGCTCAAAAGAAACGAGCGCGACAGCGCCGCATCCAAAGGGCCGCACAAGGAAAAATTGCGCCGCGGCGCGAACAACCAGCGTCTGGCCAAATACAAAGCCTTTCTAGAACCCAAAAACGAGGAAGAGCTTTCGAGCTTGCGCCTCAAGCTGCTTCAGGCGGGGTATCATTCCCGCGATGCGGTGCGAGCATTCCACCTTGCCCAGATGGGGTTGGGTATTGGTGGTCTGGTGCTCGGGCTGGCCTACTTTTTTATCGTCAAGGAAGGCGTCTCCACTGGAACACAGGATACGCTCCTGCACATCTTGGGTCCGGGTGGCGCAGGGTATCTCCTGCCCAAATATTGGGTGACCCGCCGCGTGGAAACGCGCAAGGAAGAGATCACTTCCGGTTTCCCCGACGCTCTCGACATGATGCTGGTTTGCGTCGAAGCGGGGCAATCGCTTGATCAGTCGATTATACGCGTTGCTCGAGAATTGCGTGCATCCTACCCCTCCCTGGCAGACGAGTTCGAAATCGTTTCGTATGAAATGAAGGCCGGCAAAGACAAGGCCGCCGTGCTTGGCGACATGAGCGAACGCTGTGGTGTGCAGGACGTGTCCTCTTTCGTCACGGTTCTCATCCAATCGACCTCTTTCGGGACGTCTATTGCGGATGCGCTGCGTGTCTACGCAGAGGAGATGCGTGACAAGCGCGTGATGCGCGCCGAAGAGAAGGCAAACAAGTTGCCAACCAAGATGACCCTTGCCACTATGATGCTCACAGTGCCGCCACTCCTCATCATTCTGGTAGGACCATCGGTACACAGCATCACCAAGCTGGGAGCCCAGTAGGCACCAGTTCAAGAGGGCGGATCAATGCGATCTGTATTAAGATCGACGCTTGTTATTTTTGTCGTGTTTGCTCTGGCCGCCTGTGAATCAGGCGGCCTCGGCACACCTGAGAAAGGGCCTTATGCCCCCGGCGTCGATCATCGCAAAGACGCCGTAGACGGGCTTGTTGTGGGCGACCGCCTGATGGAGTCTGGCGAGCACGAGCTTGCGCTCAAGTCCTATATTCGCGCGGCCGGGGATCACGGCATGACGCCGGACGTCCTTATTTCGCTCGGCTCGGCCAATCTCGCGCTTGGTCGCCTTGGTCAAGCCGAGACCCTTTTGCGCCGCGCGCTTGAAGCAGACGAGACGCGGTCGGATGCATGGAATAATCTCGGGGTGATCCTGCTTGAGAAGGGCGCCGTATCAGAAGCCGTGCAGATATTTCGCAAGGCCTATGCTCTCGACAACGGCGATAGCGACATGATTCGTGACAATCTGCGGTTAGCACTCGCAAAATTGGAAAATCCCGCTTATGATGATGCTCAGGCAAACGAATACAAATTGGTGCGTCGTGGACGGTCAAGCTACCTGATCCGGCAAAAACCATAAAAATGGCAAGAGCAGTAAGAGGTCGCAAACATGCGCCAACCTTTTATCGTATCCATATGTCTGATAGGCGCTGTGGCGCTTGCAGGCTGTGAACAAACGAAAACTTCGTCCGTCGAACGCGCCCTGCAGGATGTGAACGCGGTCGATGAAAGCGACCTTTCGGATATCATGCTGACCGTGGCAGATCCGAACGAAGCCGTGTCCTATTTCCAACGCACCCTCAAAGACAATCCAGACCGGATTGATATTCAGCGCGGCCTCGCGCTCTCCTTGGTGCGGGCGCGGCGGTTCTCTGAGGCTGTTCCCGCGTGGCAACGGGTTCTCAAGAACGCTGACGCGACAAGCGTCGATCACGTTGACTACGCGGATGCTCTGGTTCGCGCTGGAAAATGGAAAGAGGCGGAAAAACAACTCGACGCAATCCCACCGACGCATGAGACGTTCAAACGCTATCGCCTTGAGGCCATGATTGCAGACTCCAATAACGAGTGGAATAAGGCGGACAGCTACTATGAAACGGCTGTTGGCCTGACAACGCGTCCGGCCGGGGTTCTCAACAACTGGGGCTATTCCAAGCTCACACGGGGCGATTATGCCGATGCCGAACGGTTGTTCGCGGACGCCATCAAGCAGGATACATCGCTCTTTACAGCAAAGAACAACATGGTTCTCGCCCGCGGTGCTCAACGGAAATATACGCTTCCCGTCGTCCCCATGAGCCAGATCGAGCGCGCTCAACTTCTGCACACCTTGGCCCTGTCTGCGATCAAACAGAATGATACGCAAACCGGTAAAACCCTTCTGCGCGAAGCCATTGATACGCATCCACAGCACTTCGAAGCCGCAGTGCGTGCACTGCGGGCGCTAGAAGAAACCTGATAGGGCGCCCACGATGTCAATGGATATTCCCGCAAGCGCAGCCCTTTGGTTCGCGCCATTTGTGCTCCCTCTGAGTTTCTTCGTGGCGTGGTCTGACATGCGCGCGATGCGTATTCCGAACGGATCTGTCATTGCGCTGTTGGCGATCTACCTCGTCGTTGGATTGATCGCTTTGCCGCTACCAATCTACGCGTGGCACCTTTTGCATGTGCTTGTCGTTCTGTTGGTCGGCATGGTGCTCAACGCTGGCGGCCTGATCGGTGCCGGGGATGCCAAATTCGCAGCTGCGTCGGCGCCCTTTGTTTTCCTTAGCGATGTGCGGTTTCTAATGGCCATTTTTGCCGCGACTCTACTGGCGGCTTGGGTGACGCATAGGCTTGCAAAATACTCACCGATCCGTCGTCTTGTTCCAGATTGGGAAAGCTGGGACCAAGGCTGGGACTTTCCGATGGGCCTTGCCCTTGGGGGGGCGTTGTCGCTCTACCTGATCCTGGGATGTCTTTACGGCGCCTGATCTCGGCCCGAAATTCGCCATTTTTACTCGGTTAAACTAGGGGAAAGCGACAGGAGTCCTGCATTCAATGGCACCTGCGCAAAGGCAACCCGGGACCGTCGAGGCGCAAAATGAATATGCAAGTTTCCAATGTCGTGGCTCCACCGGCCCCAAAGCGGGTTGGTGATATGCAATTGCCGATCGTGATGATGCGCGACATTCTTATCAAAACAATGTTCCGCAAAAATGTCGACTTGGTTTCGGATATCGCCAAGGCACTCTGTCTTCCCTCTGCGGTCACGCAGGAGCTTGTCGATATGGCGCGCGAACAACGCCTCGTCGAGGCGACTGGCACACTCAATGCAAGTAGTGCCAATGAAATGGGCTATCAGCTTACCGATGCGGGCAAAGCGCGTGCTCTCGATGCCTTGTCGCAGTCAGAATATTATGGGGCTATGCCTGTGCCGCTTGACGTTTACCGCGAACAGGTCAAACGCCAGTCGATCAAGAACGTGCAAATTACACGCCAGCAATTGACCGATGCTATGGGGCACCTCATCCTGCCCAATAGCCTTTTGGATCATCTTGGCCCCGCCGTTGGATCGGGGCGCTCCATCCTTATGTATGGCCCGCCCGGCAACGGAAAGTCTTCTATTTCCAATGGGATCCGCGATGCTATGGGCGATAAGATTTATGTGCCACGGGCGATTGAATACGCCGGACAAGTGATCACCGTATACGATCCCATCGTGCATTCCGCGGCCGAAGCGGACGAAGACGATGCAACATCGCTGCGTCGTGTGGGCCGGTTTGATAGCCGCTATGTCAAATGTGATCGGCCCACAGTCATCACAGGCGGCGAGCTATCGCTGAGCATGTTGGACCTCGTCTACAACCCGACGGCCCGCACGTATCAAGCGCCCCTGCAACTCAAATCAACAGGTGGGATATTCATCGTTGATGACCTTGGGCGTCAGGAAGAACCGCCACAGTCCCTTGTCAACAGGTGGATTGTTCCGCTTGAAGAGGGCAAGGACATTCTCGCGCTACAATCAGGCGAGAAATTCGAGGTGCCCTTTGATACATTGGTCATCTTCTCAACCAACTTCCATCCAAACGAGATTTTCGATCAGGCCGCCCTGCGCCGGATTTTCTTCAAAATCAAAATCGACGGACCAAACCAAGAGAATTTTCTCAAGATCTTTGCGCTGGTCGCCAAGAAGAAGAAAGTTCCGCTCGACGAAGAATCCCTTATTTACCTACTCAAGGCAAAATATCCGGCAATCGACAATATCTACGCCAACTATCAGCCGGTCTTCCTCATCGACCAAATTATTTCGATCTGCGAGTTTGAGGGTATTCCCTACCAAATGTCCCCGGCCCTTATTGATCGTGCATGGGCCAATATGTTCGTGAAAGACGAACATATCGTTAAATGACCCACACGCCCCTCGAAGCCCATAGAAATAAGGGAAACCGTTGCAGTGACGGGGCAATTGCGGCATGACGGGGTATGTCAGCTCGAACCCTTGCGCTTAGCGTTCATTTGTTTACCGCCACTGGGGCGGTGTTTGCCATGTTGGCGATGCTTGCCGCGGTCGACGGTAAGTGGAGTCTGATGTTTCTGTGGCTTGTCGTGGCCTTTGCCGTGGATGGGCTTGATGGACCTTTGGCGCGAAAATACGACGTCAAAACCAACGCGTCAGAGTTTGATGGCGTATTGCTTGATCTGATCATCGACTATCTGACCTATGTTTTTATCCCGGCCTTTGCCCTTTTCAAATCCGACCTCATGGGCGGCTGGACCGGGTGGGCGTCGATCATTGTTATTACCTTTGCGTCAGCCATGTACTTTGCCGACACCCGCATGAAAACAAAGGATAATTCCTTTCATGGTTTTCCCGGTTGCTGGAACATGCTGGTGTTGGTGATCTTCGCACTTGAGCCGAATTTCTGGGTCTCGTTTACGCTTGTGACCGTGCTATCCGTCGCGATGTTCCTGCCCCTCAAATTCATTCATCCGGTCCGCACAGAGCGGTGGCGCAGCGTGTCGCTGCCAGTGGCGTTTGCGTGGACTTTCTTTGCGGGATGGGCCGCTTGGGTTGATTTTCATCCCGAAAGCTGGGCCCATTGGGGGCTTGTCGTGACCTCGGTTTACCTGCTTTTTGCGGGCATCGCGCAGCAGGTTTTTCCGGCAAAATAGCACGTCTGTATCGCGTCGGTATTACGTCGGTATTGCGTCGGTGCGGTTTTTTTCTCAGATCAATAGCCCCGCCGCGCCCTCAAGGCGCAGAAGTGCGACCTTGGTCTCGATGCCGTTGCCACCTGAAAACCCGGTCAGCCCCTTGGCCCCCATCACCCGGTGACAGGGAATGAGGATCGGGATCGGATTCGCACCACAGGCCCGCCCGACCGCCTGTGCAGGCGCGCCAAGCTCGCGGGCGATCTCGCCATAGGTTCGGGTATAGCCGAAAGGGATCGCCGACATGGCCGCACAGACCGCGCGCTGAAAATCGCTCCCATCGACACGAAGCACGAGGTCGAACGTCTCACGCTGTCCGGCGAAATAGGCATGAAGCTGGGCCTCGGCCTCTCGGAGGAGCGGCGTCTCGTCCTGAGCGCCCTGCCCCCATGCAAGTCGCGTGATCGCGCCGTCGGTTTCCACGATCCGTAACGCCCCGACCGGGCTTTTGATTGTGCGCTCTGTCATGTGAAAAGGGTGACCCATAAAAAAACGCCCCGCAAGCGGGACGTTTTCAAACTTAAAATACCACGCGGACGCTTACCCGAGCGCCTCATCGCAGCGGCCACATACTGAAGCATGGGCATGACGCCCCACATCGGGCAGGATTTTCCAGCACCGCTGGCATTTCTCGCCCTCGGCTTTTTCAAACACCACGCCGACGCCATCAACTTCGGGCAGGCGGAAGGCTTCGGCGGGCATCGGATCACCAGTCAGGCGGATGTCGGAGGTGATGCAGATATCGGCAAAGTTCACCGATTTCAGCGCCTCAAGCACCTCGGCCTCGCGCACATGTACGACCGGTGCCGCCTCAAGTGATGCCCCGATGACCTTATCCGTGCGCTGCACTTCGAGCGCGGCGGTCACGGCGCGGCGCGCCTCGCGCACTTTGGCCCATTTCGCCGCAAGCGGTTCATTGAGCCAATCGGCAGGTGTATCGGGAATATCGGTCAGGTGCACCGATGCGCCCTCGCCCGGAAAACGTTCGAGCCAGACCTCTTCCATCGTGAAGGCCAGCACCGGCGCGAGCCATGTGGTCAGGCGGTGGAACAAAAGATCCAGCACGGTGCGCGACGCGCGGCGGCGGGCCGTGTCGCCGTCACAATAGAGCGCATCCTTGCGGATATCGAAGTAGAAGGCAGAAAGCTCGACCGTGGCAAAGTTGAAGATCGCGCTAAACACGCCTTGGAAGTCGTAGGCGGAATAGCCGGTGCGCACCTTGTGATCCAACTCGGCCAGACGATGCAGCACCCAGCGTTCCAATTCCGGCATGTCCGAGGGGTCCACACGGTCGCTCTCATCGAAATGGGCCAGTGCGCCAAGCATGAATCGCATGGTGTTGCGCAAACGGCGGTAGCTATCGGCGGTTCCTTTGAGGATTTCCGGGCCGATCCGTTGATCGTTGGTATAGTCGGTCTGGGCCACCCAAAGGCGCAGGATATCGGCACCGTATTGTTTAACGACCTCTTCGGGAAGGATTGTGTTGCCCAAGGATTTGGACATCTTGTTGCCCTTCTCATCGAGGGTAAACCCGTGGGTCAGCACGCCGCGATAGGGCGCGCGACCTTTGGTGCCACAGGCCTGAAGCATCGAGGAGTGGAACCAGCCGCGGTGTTGGTCGGTGCCTTCGAGGTAGAGATCGGCAATCCCATCGGGCGCGCCATCTTCGCGATCACGCAGCACAAAGGCATGGGTCGAGCCGGAATCAAACCACACGTCGAGCACGTCGAACACCTGTTCATAGTCATCGGCGTTGTAGTCCGTGCCCAAGAAGCGCGCCTTGGCTCCATCCGCATACCACGCATCCGCGCCTTCGGCCTCGAACGCGGCACAGACACGGGCGTTGACCGCATCGTCGCGCAGAAGGAAATCAGGATCGGTTGGCAGGCTGCCCTTTTTGGTAAAGCAGGTCAGCGGCACGCCCCAGGCACGTTGACGCGACAGCACCCAGTCGGGGCGCGCTTCGATCATCGAATAGAGGCGGTTGCGGCCGGTTTGCGGCGTCCATGTCACCAGTTCGTCGATGGATTTTAGCGCGCGTTCGCGGATCGTCTTGCCGTAGGTGTCCTGACCGTCGCCAACCTCGCGGTCGATGGCGGCAAACCATTGCGGCGTGTTGCGATAGATGACCGGCGCCTTGGAACGCCAGCTATGGGGGTAGCTGTGCTTGATCTTGCCACGCGCCAGAAGCCCGCCAACCTCGGCCAGCTTGGACATGACCGCGCTATTGGCGTCGCCTTCCCAATCGCCCTTCTTGGGCTTGCTGCGCAGGATACGCTTGCCGCCAAAGAACGGCAGGTCTTGGCGGAACGCGCCATCATCCATGACATTGTAGGTGATGACCTGTTCGAGCATCCCAAGGTCGCGGTAAAGCTCGAATTCCTCCATCCCGTGCGAGGGGGCACAGTGGACAAAGCCGGTGCCTTCCTCGTCGGTGACGAAATCGGCGGCGCGAAAATCGCGCAGGTCGTCCCATTCGCCATTGGCCCCTTCGGCCCCGGCCAGCGGGTGGCGCAGGGTCAGGCCGGCAAGCTCAGAGGTCGGCACATCGCGCACGCGGGTCCACATGTCGTCGTCAAGACGCGCGCGGCTCATCACGTCAGCCGCGAGTTTGTCGGCAAGGAGGAAGCGTTCACCCGGCTTGGCCCAGCATTCCTCGGGCGTAGAGGTCACTTCGTAAAGACCGTAGGAATAGGCGTCGCCAAACACCACCGCCTTATTCGAAGGGATGGTCCAGGGGGTGGTGGTCCAGATGACCACGTTGGCCCCTTCAAGCGCGCCCTCGGTTGCGACCGGGAACTTGACCCAGATAGTGAAGCTTTCCTTGTCGTGGTATTCGACCTCGGCCTCGGCCAGAGCGGTTTCCTCGACCGGCGACCACATGACGGGTTTGGAGCCCTGGTAGAGCGTGCCGTTCATGAGGAATTTCATGAATTCCTCGGCAATGACGCGCTCGGAATGGAAATCCATCGTTAGGTAGGGGTTTTCCCATTTGCCGGTGATGCCGAGGCGTTTGAATTCGTCGCGCTGGATGTCGATCCAACTATCGGCGAAGGCGCGGCATTCCTGACGGAATTCAACCACGGGCACGTCGTCCTTGTCCTTGCCCTTGGCGCGGTATTGTTCTTCGATCTTCCATTCGATCGGCAGGCCGTGGCAATCCCAGCCCGGCACATAGCGCGCGTCGCGGCCAAGCATCTGCTGGCTGCGGACGATGAAGTCCTTGAGGATCTTGTTCAGCGCGTGACCGATATGCAGGTGGCCGTTGGCATAGGGGGGGCCATCGTGGAGGATAAAGGGCGTGCGGCCCTCTTTCTCGCGCAGGCGGTCATAGATGCCGATGTCGGCCCAACGCGAGAGCCATTCTGGCTCGCGTTTGGGCAGGCCCGCGCGCATCGGGAAATCGGTTTTGGGAAGGTTCAGCGTGTCTTTGTAGTCAAGCGTCTCGGCGCACATCTTTCGGCGTCCTTGCGGTTCGGATCATGTCAGGATTTGTGAAGGCGGCGCGGTTTCCCATACGCCTTGTCCCGGCGGCTCGTCTGGATCAGAGCGCCGGGCATGTAATTCGAATGATGATCGCGAAATAGCGGGTCATGGCGGCGTTATAGGCCTGTGCTGCAAGCGCGGCAAGGTGGAACTGATGCGGGAAAACCGCGCGTGTCCCGTCAGACGTTGAAGAAACTGCCAACGCCAAAAGCGATCAGTGCAGCGACCCCGCCGATCAGCAGGGTTTCAAGGCCGGATCGCCACCACGGAACAAGCGCCCAGCGGCTTTTGAGCGCCCCGATGCCAAAGAACACGAACGCCGTCAGGATCGACGCAATGCGGAAGGCGTTGTCCAAGCCAAGAACAAAGGGCAAGAGCGGAATCACCCCGGCGACAAGAAAGGCGATAAAGGTCGCCAGTGCCGCGCGCATCGGATGCGGGTCAACGCCTGAAAGCCCGTATTCACCTTCAAGCATGAGCTGCACCGAGGCCTCTTCATCCGCCAAGATCGCATCGGTTGCGGCCTCAAGCACGGCCCCATCCAGCCCCTTGAGGCGCAGGATTTCGCGGATTTCGCGACGCTCGCCCTCGGGATGATCCTTGAGGTGGCGGCGCTCAATCTCGCGCAGACGTTCGGCGTCATCCAGTTCCGCCTTGGTGCCGGAGTAATTGCCCACAGCCATTGAAAACCCATCGGCCAGCACATTGGCAAAGCCCAGCGCAACAATGATAAAAGGCGACAGCCCAGCCCCGGCAACCCCGGCGACGATGGCGAAGGTCGTGACCGATCCGTCAATCGCCCCATAAACCACATCACGCAAATACCCACGCCCGCGCGGGTCTCTTATGCGTTTTTCAACTTCTGCCTGGCTGTGTCCGTGCTCGGTCATGAGGCTACCCTGCCAAAGCCAACGCAGAGCGTCCATAGGAAAGCCGCAGAGAAACACCGCCGATGCGATTATTTCCCGAAAAGCCCCGTCAATGCGCGCTTGACGATACCGCCAACCGAGGGGCGGCGCGTCTTGGTAAAGGGCATCGGGCGGCAGACCTCCATCGCCGCGACACCGACGCGCGCGGTCAGCGCGCCGTTGACCAAGCCCTCGCCGAAACGGCGGCTCAGTTTCGACAAAACCCCGCCTCCGGCCAGAGACCCAAGCATATCATCGCCAATGGCCACCGCCCCGGTCGCGACAAGGTGGGTCATCACGGCGCGCAGCAGCCGCCAGCTTCCGAGGGTGCCAGCGCGCCCGCCGTAAATCTCGGCAATGCGGCGGATCATGCGAATATTGGCCCCAAGCGCCGTCACCACATCGACAAGCGCCATAGGCACCAACGCGGTGATCGTGGCGACCTGCCGGGAGGCCGATTCGATTTCTGATGTGGCGGCCTTATCGAGCGGTGCGAGGAGTTCGGTCTCGGCCAGGCCGAGGAGCGCATCACCATCCATGATCTCGTCTTTGCGCTCGGCCAGGCGGGCGCGGCCCCATTCCGTATCCGCGCGTCCGCGATAGAACCTGTCGAGCGTCGCCACCACATCGCGCGCCGCCTTGGGATCATCGCTCGCCAAGGCAAGCTCGGCGGATGTGCGCAGGCTATCCACGCGGCGCAGGCGGGCAAATCCCGCCAACTCGCGCAGGGCAATCGCGAAAACCACGATAAGGAAAAGGCCCACAAGCCCGGTCACAACCCAGCCTAAGATTGGCGTGCGGGCCAGCAGGCCATTGAGGAAATCCCACGCAGCCACGGATACCACCGTGCCAAGGAGAAGCCCCAATAGCCCCCAGAACCAGCGCGCCAAGCGCGAGGCTGGGCGCGCGGCAAGGCGGCTGGCCATCAGCATGGCCTGCCCCTCTGGCGCGGGTATGGCGAGGTCGGGCACCGGCGCGGCCTCTTGCACAGAGGGGGTTTTGTCGTCGTTTTCGAGGTCGATCAGAACGGGGCCATTGGTCATAGCCGGTCTCCCAAAAGGAATTCCGCCGCACGGTCGAGGCGGATATGGGGCGGGCCTTCGCCGGGTTTGAGCGACAGGCGGGCCGGGGCGAATTGCATCGCCTGAAAATCCCCATCAAGCCATTTTTCCGCCCCGTCACGCGCCGGGGTCAGGAGCTGGGATGGGTCTTCGGGCAGGAGGCCGGGATAAAAGGCCGCCTGTTTGCCGGTCTCAAGCAGCGTGCCGCGCACGCAGTCGAGCATCTTGCCATCGTGGCGCAGGGTATCCTCGGTCGTGGCGCGCACCGAGGCGAGGGCCAAGGCCTCGGTCGCGGCCCCGGCGAACTGGGCGCGGTCTGCGGCATCGCGGGTCAGCGCCTGCATGATCGCCGTAAGCCGGGGATGTTGGGTATGGTGCAGGTGGTCGGATTTTGTCGCGGCAAAGAGGATTTTATCAACCCGCCGCCCACGCAGCAGGCGCGCCAGGAAACGGTTTGAACCGGGCCGGAAGGACGAGAGGATGTCGGCCATAGCGCCGCGCATATCCTCGACCGCACGGGGGCCGCGATGGATCGCGCCGAGGGCATCGACGAGGACGATCTGGCGGTCGATGCGGGCGAAATGGTCGCGGAAGAAGGGTTTGACGACACGGGCCTTGTAGGCTTCGAACCGACGTTCCATCTCGCGCCAGAGGCACCGGCGCGGCGCGCCAGTTTGCGGTGGCATCGGCGCGAAGGTCAGGACGGGCGAGCCTTCGAGATCACCGGGCAAGAGGAAGCGGCCCGGAGTGCAGTCATAGGCTCCCGCATCGCGGGCGGCGTTGAGATAGGTGGTGAAGGTGGCGGCAAGGCTTTGGGCCACGGGCTCATCAAGCGGTGCGCGGGGGTCGGTGTCGCGTAGAAGGGTGCGGAAGGCGAGCGCCTCTTCGCGGTGCTCAAGCCGGGCGAGGGTTTGGGCGGACCATTCGGCATAGGTTTTGTCGAGCAAGGCAAGGTCGAGCAGCCATTCACCGGGATAATCCACAATGTCGATATGTACCGTGCGCGGCCCTTGCATACCGCCAAGAAGGCCCGTGGGCCGCACCTTGAGCGACAGGCGCAGCTCGCTGACGGCGCGAGTGCTTTCGGGCCAGTGGGGATCGGGGCGGGTTAGGGCCGCGAGATGGGTTTCATAGTCAAACCTCGGGATGGTGTCATCGGGCTGGGGCTGAAGATGGGCGGCGATGATGCGCGCGTCGGCCACGGCGGAGAGACCGGGCATACGGCCCCGATCAAGCAGGTTGGCGACCAGCGAGGTAATGAAAACCGTCTTCCCCGAGCGCGCAAGCCCGGTCACGCCGAGCCGGATCACCGGCTCGAAGAAGGTCTCGGAGATGGTATCGCCCACGGTCTCGACACTGCGTGTCAGGCCGTCGGCAAGCGTTGATATGACCACGCGGTCCCCTTTCGTGTTACGCGTTCAAGCTATGTGTGGCGGGCGGATTTTGCCAGAGGGGAGTGTCAACGATATGCTCCCCCTCTTTTCGCGGGGTAAAACATGGGCTATGCGCAGGCCATGCCGAGATACGCCCTCAAAGTCGAATACAATGGTGCGCCCTTTGCGGGGTGGCAGCGCCAAGCCGATCAGCCCTCGGTGCAGGGGGCGATTGAGGCCGCGTTGGCGCGGCTCGAGCCGGGGCCGCATAGCATCGCCGCCGCCGGGCGCACGGATGCAGGCGTGCATGGGTTGGCGCAGGTGGCGCATTGCGACATGCAGAAGGATTGGGACCCATTCCGGCTTTCGGAGGCGCTCAACCATCATCTAAAGCCCAATCCGGTGGCCATTGTCGCGGCGGCGCGGGTTGCGGAGGATTGGCATGCGCGGTTCTCGGCTGTGGAGCGGCGATATCTTTTCCGTATCCTCATGCGTCGCGCACCGGCGACACATCAGGCCGGGTTGGTCTGGCAAATCAACCATCGCCTTGATGCAGACGCGATGCAGGCCGGGGCGGATATGCTTCTTGGGCATCACGATTTCACCACGTTCCGCAGTTCGATCTGTCAGGCGGCAAGCCCGGTCAAGACATTGGACGCATTGCGCGTAGAACAAATCGAAACGCTTTGGGGGCCGGAGGTGCATTTCCATGTGCGGGCGCGGTCGTTCCTGCACAATCAGGTGCGCAGCTTTGTCGGCACACTAGAGCGTGTCGGTGCCGGAGCTTGGCCCCCCGAACAGGTGCGCGCCGCGCTGGAGGCGAAAAACCGGGCCGCCTGTGGGCCGGTTTGCCCGCCGCAGGGGCTTTACCTTGCCGGGGTTGGCTATCCCGACGATCCATTTATCTAGCGCCTTGGGGCGATTTTTCGCCCTCTCCCCTTGACCAACTGGTCAGGGTTAGGGATTGCTAGAAAACCGCTTGCAAGAGGTTCGCCATGTATCAGCCCGCCATTACCGGCACCGGAGTCTTCACCCCAGAACAGGTCATCACCAACGACGAGCTTGTCGTGGCGTTCAATGCCTATGCTGACCGGATGAACGAACAAAACGCCGAAGCCATTGCCGCGGGCGACATGGCACCGATGGACCATTCATCATCAGAGTTCATCTTCAAGGCCTCTGGGATCGAGCAACGTTATGTCATCGACAAATCCGGGATACTTGATCCCGAGGTCATGCACCCCCTGCTGCGCCAGCGCAGCGATGATGAAATTTCGCTGATGGCGGAAATGGCGCTGGATGCGTGTCAAAAGGCGCTCGATATGGCGGGTATTGCGCCGGAAGAGATTGACCTTGTGATCTGTGCCGCCTCCAATTTGGAGCGCGCCTATCCTGCGGTGGCGATTGAAATTCAAAAGGCGCTTGGCGCGGGGGGCTTTGCCTTTGACATGAATGTCGCCTGTTCCTCGGCAACGTTCGGCATTCAGGCCGCCGCCGACATGGTGCGCGTGGGATCGGCCAAAAAGGCCATCGTGGTCAATCCGGAGATTTGCTCGGCGCATCTTGAGTGGCGCGACCGGGATTGTCATTTCATCTTTGGCGATGTGGCCACGGCAACGGTTATTGAGCGCGCAGAAGATGCCAAGGGCGGGCGGTTCGATATCCTATCAACCCGCTGTGCAACGGAATTCTCTAACAATATCCGCAACAACAACGGTTTCTTGCGCCGATCACGCCCGTCCGGTGTCGCGGATCGCCGCGACATGCAATTCATGCAGAATGGGCGCAAGGTCTTTAAGGAAGTGGTGCCGATGGTATCGGCACATATCCTTGCCCATCTTGGCGATGAAGGGTTTACAGGCCAAGACCTGCATCGTCTTTGGCTACATCAGGCGAACAAGTCGATGAACGATTTTATTGGCAAAAAGGTCATGGGCCGCACCCCAGAGCGGGCAGAGCAACCCAACATCCTTCAGGATTATGCCAACACGTCTTCGGCGGGGTCGATCATTGCCTTCGCCAAATATTCCGACGATTTCGAGAATGGCGAGCTTGGCCTGATCTGTTCTTTTGGGGCGGGATACTCGGTTGGGTCGGTGATCCTGCGCCGCGTCGCCTAGGTTAACGCGGTCAGGTCGTCTCTTCTTCGAGGTGTAGTTTCATGTCGATCAGCACATGTTGAAGCGCGACGGTTTCCTTGAGAAGGCGCTTGGCCTCGTTGACGGTAATAATGCCATCTTCGATTGATTGGCTATATTCGGCCATTAGCATGGCGAACCGCTGGCTCAGGGCGACGACATCGGAATTTACCCCGCCTTCGCGGGTGTCGTTCTTGCGGCGATCATCGTAGGACAGGGTAATCCGCTTGAGTTCGGCCAAGGCGGCCGTGACGTGCGGATAAGACGATGCTTCCTCAAGAAGCGCTACGGCGTCGATCGGCATGAAGCGATCTTCATGTTCGGGATGCTGAGAGTAATAGCGCCCCAGCGTGGCCTTGGATTTCCCCGTCAACGCGCAGGCGGCTTCGATTCCAACATCCTTGACCAGAGCCTCCGAGTGCTTTTTCAGATACGACCCCATCGCGTTCATGTAGTTTACCCCCGAAACATCACATTCCCCAAGATGATATGGGGAAACCTTCAATTTGTTTCCCCTTAAAGACTTACAGGTTCAATGTCATTGATAAAGTGTTCTGGCGAATTTCATGCAATTACGTGAGGACAATCGGGTGCAATCCCTCGGAACCGTGCCCGAAAAGCAGGGGGGTGTCTCTCGCGGCGTTTCGCGAAAGACAGCTTGTCAGTTTGGTAATAAGTGGCGCTTTCCGGCCATCCCCAGAGACCACGGTCTCCCGGAGAGCAGAGTAACGAGCTGCCGACAGGCGCGGAGCGGTTGATCATTTGATCGCCTCCGTCCCCAATCCCCCCCGTTTGCGGCGCTCTTGCATCCGATCCCATGACCAGCTTATGACCGCGCTATGGCAAAGCTCTACTTTCATTACTCGACTATGAATGCCGGGAAATCGACGGTCCTTCTTCAGGCGGCGCATAACTATCGCGAGCGCGGCATGGAGACCTATCTTTTGACGGCTGCCGTGGACACGCGCGCGGGGCAAGGCAAGATTGCCTCGCGGATCGGTATTGAAAGCCCGGCAACCGCGTTCCGCCCCCAAGATGACCTTTATCACATGATCCGCTCGCGGCTTGCCGAGGGGTCCTGTGCCTGTGTTTTTCTTGATGAGGCGCAATTTCTGTCAGACGCTCAGGTCTGGCAGTTGGCCCGCGCGGTTGACGACCTTGGCGTGCCGGTCATGTGCTATGGTCTTCGCGTTGATTTTCAGGGCAAACTTTTCCCCGGCTCGGCCACGTTATTGGCGCTTGCGGATGAGATGCGCGAAGTGCGCACGATCTGTCATTGCGGCAAGAAGGCGACAATGGTTGTGCGTATGGATGCGCATGGCAGCGCGCTTCATGAGGGGGCGCAGGTTCAGATCGGCGGCAACGAAAGCTATGTCTCGCTCTGTCGGCGTCATTGGCGCGAGGCGATGGGCGACGCGATCGACGCGGGTTAGTAGACCGGATTGGGAAGCGGGTTGCCCGTCGCAAACGCCGCGAGGTTCTCAACGGCCATCAGTCCCATACCGATACGCACCTCAAGTGCGGCGGTGCCGAGATGCGGCAAAAGCACCACGTTTTGCATCGCTTTCAGCGCCTCTGGCACTTTGGGTTCTTGTTCATACACATCGAGACCCGCGCCGCCAATCGCCCCCGCTTTGAGCGCAGTTACAAGCGCCGTTTCGTCCACCACGTCGCCGCGCGAAATATTGATAAAATGCGCATGCGGTTGCATCGCGGCAAATACATCTGCGTCAATCAGGTGGCGGGTCTCTGCTCCGCCCGGCACGGCAACGGCGAGCATATCCACCTGCGCGGCGAGATTGTGCAAAGAGGCCACCTGCGTGGCCTCAAAAGGCAGGTCTTTGGCAGAACGGTTGACATACCGCACCTCCATCCCAAAGCCCAAATGACAACGCCGCGCGATGGCCTGGCCGATGCGACCCATGCCGACAATCCCGACCGTTTTGCCCGAAAGATGTAGGCCGAGCATCTGGGTCGGGTGCCAGCCAGACCAATCTCCGGCGCGCAACATCCGTTCGCCCTCTCCTGCCCGTCGCGCGCTCATCAGCATCAGCGTCAGGGCAATGTCGGCAGTGGCGTCGGTTACAGCGCCGGGCGTGTTGGTCACGGCGATTCCCGCGACGCGGGCTGCGGCCACGTCGATATGGTTATACCCGACCCCGAAATTGGCCAGCATACGACAGCGCGGCGCGGGCACATCGGCGAAAACCTCGGCGCTAAAGAGATCGCCAAGCGTCGGCAGCACAGCGTCATAATCCTGCAAGGCTGCACGCAATTCCTTTGGGCTAAGGGGCGCGTTGCTGTCGCGGATGGTCACGTCCCAAATCTCGCGCGCCTTGTCGATGACGGGCGCGGGCAAGGGGCGCGTCACAAGAAGGCGGTTCAATGCATCCTCCCGCCGCGTGGCACGATTTGGTCCGGTCCGATCAGGACGATCTCGCCCGCCTCATCCGGCAGACCAAGGACAAGGATTTCCGACATGAACTTGCCAATCTGGCGCGGCGGGAAATTGACCACGGCCATGACCTGTTTGCCGATCAGGCTCTCGGGGTCGTAATGCTTGGTGATCTGGGCCGAACTTTTACGCTCGCCGATCTCACCGCCGAAATCCACCCAAAGCTTGATCGCGGGTTTGCGCGCCTCCGGGTAAGGTTCGGCGCGGGTCACGGTGCCGACGCGGATATCAACCTTGAGGAACTCGTCAAAAGAAATCTCAGCCATTGGCCAACTCGCGCGAGCGATCTGCGGTGGCGGCAACGGTTCTGCGGATAAGGGGCGGCAAGCCGGTCTCCTCATTCATCAAAACCTCAAGCCCGGCCTGGGTCGTGCCATTGGGGCTGGTGACGTTGACGCGCAGTTGCGAGGGCGTTTCATCGGCGGCCTCGGCAAGTGCCCCTGCCCCGGCCACGGTCGCCTTGGCCAATGCCATAGCAAGCTCGGGGGCAAGCCCTTGCGCCTCGCCCGCGGCGGCCAAGGCCTCGATCATATGAAAGACATAGGCCGGGCCCGAGCCGCTTACGCCGGTCACGGCATCCATTTGGTCTTCGCTTTCGAGGCGCACAACTTGCCCTACGGCCTTGAGGAGGCTTTCGGCGAGATCAAGCATATCGGCGCTTGCTTGTGCATTGCCAATAATCGCGGTGATGCCGCGCCCTACGGCGGCCGGTGTGTTCGGCATGGCGCGGATGATTGGCGTTTTGGCCCCCAGCATGTCTTCATAGGTGGCGCAGCCAATGCCCGCAGCAACCGTAATAAAGAGCGTCTCGCCATTGCCCATCGGTTGCAGAACCGGCAGCGCATCCGCCATCACTTGCGGTTTGACCGCGACCAGCACGATGGCGGGCGTTTCGGGGAGGGGCTCGTTCACATGCACGCCCGAGGCGTTGACCCAATCGCTCGGGTGCGGATCCTGCACCCAAACGGATGTGGCTGGAAGCCCGCCTGCGAGCCAGCCCTCAAGCATGGCCGACCCCATTTTACCGCATCCGAGCAGAACGAGACCGCGCGCGGCGACGTGTTTCATATCCATGATGTCCCCCAATAGCTTTTCCGGGGGAAGTGTTACGCGCGACCGTAAGCCTCTGCAATGGCGACCTGCATCGCGTCTTCGACCTTGCGGTCGCCCCAGACGACAAGCTGAAACGCGGGGTAAAATCGCTCGGCGTTGAGGACTGCGGCGCGGATCATTGTATCGACCTGGTCGGGGCTTGCCATTTGGCCGCCGGCAAGAACGAGACCATAGCGATAGATCATCAGCTTTTGCTCGGCCCAGAAGGTAAATGCCCCGGCCCAACATTGATCGTTCACCGCATTGAGCGCGGCGTGTAGCGCGCTTAGTTTTTCTTCGGGAGGCTCCATTTCAAAGGAACAGACCAGCCGCAACGTTTCGTCATAATCCGACCATGCAAGGGTAATCGAATAGGTGCGCCACTGGCCCTCTACGGCCATCGCGATCTGGTCATCTCCAAGCCGATCGAAGGTCCAGTCATGATGCTCTGCGATATGCTCGACGATGTCGATCGGGTGAATATCGTCTTCGAAAAACTGCTCGGACAATGCCATAGCGCCACCTCTTTCTCTTTTACGCCGGGGGAATGGCGGCGCCCCTAGCGCTTGGTGCCTGCTCTAGGGACAGCGGAAATTCCCGCGCCCCTTACTATATATGGTGGCGGTAGAGAGGGGCGGCTGTAAAGCAAAATATTTGTGGATAACGCAATAAGTTGTGGATTACTCGGCGAATGGCACAAGAAACTGTCATGGTAACGGCGTCAGCTTCGCAGCCCCTAAGGCCTCTCTGCCTTGGCCGCGGCATATCCGGCAGCACGATGCGAAACCCGCATGATGCGTGTTTTATCCGGCGCTGCGCGGGGCAATGCGGGTTCCGTCCACCAGGGTTGCCGACGGGTAGAGAACGACGGCGTCGCCCGCATCAAGGCCGTTCAGGATTTGCACCTCAAAGCCATTGTTGCGCCCGGCATCAACCGGGGTCAGCACCGCACGCCCGTCGCGGACAACAAACACGGCCCAGCCGCCTTCGTGCCGGAACAACGCGCTGGACGGGGCAATCAGGATGTCTTCGCTTTGCCAGACAACAATGCGGGCCTCAACACGAAACCCATGCCCAAGCCCGGCGCGCACCTCGGGCGGATCGGCAAACCGGATAACGGCGTTCACGCGCTGTTCTTCGACGCCAAGCGCCGAAAACTTGGTAAAGCCGAAGGGGTCAATCCGCTCAACCACACCCTTCAAAACGCCCTCGCCGCCCCAATTGTCGATCTCGACCGGATCGCCCACGGCAACGCGCACCGCATCACTACTGAGAAGTTCGACAACGATTTCGAGATCCGTCGCAGTATCCCCGATCTCAACAACGGGGGCACCTGCGGGCAGGATGGTTTCGCTTTCCTGGATCACGCGCAGCACCACGCCAGTGATCGGGGATGGCAGGTCTATGGCTTCGCTCGCGCTCCGGGCCTGGCCGATATTGTCGAAGGAAATAAGGTTCGCCTCGGCATTGTTGAGATCGGCCACACGCATAGAAATAGCGGCACGGGCGGTATCGACAACGGCCTGCGCGGTGAGCATGGCGCTTTCGGATTGCTCCAGGGCCGCCTGCGAGACGTTTCCTTGAGCAAAAAGTTTGCGGGTGCGCTCAAGGGCGGTTTGGGCCAAATCCCGGTCGGCCAGCGATCTCTTGAGGTCGGCCTCGGCAACGCGCAGGGCCGCCTTGGCGGAATCAATGGCGGCGCGGGCCTGTTCACGGGTGCGGATATCGAGCGCAGCCGGGTTGGTTGGCAGCATCCGCGCGACAATGGTTTGGCCTTGCTCAACCCGGTCCCCCGGTTGCAGGTCAATGCGCAGAAGATGCCCCGCGATGGGCGTCGATACGACGTAAGGGTCGCGCACCTGTGTGCGGGCTTCCTCATCAACCGTCAGGCGCATGGCCCCGCGTTTCACCGCGCCAAGATCAACCTCTGTCGGCTGTGGCCAGAAGGCCGCAACAAGCGCCGCTGCTACGAGGCCCGCAACCCCAACCATGAGCGCATTTCTAGATTTCCGCGTCGCCATTTTCGCCTCACTCTCTCGTCTTGAGGGTCGCTACCAAATCGACCTTGTCAATATCGCGTCGCACCAATGCCCCGGAAACAACCGTTGCCAAAAGCACCGCCACCCCGGCGGTTCCAAAAGCGTCGGGGCGAAAACCCGTTGGGATTTGATAGAGATCGGTGCTGAATCCGGCGGCAATCAGGAAGGATAGATAATAGCCAATCCCAACCCCAAGCGGCACCGCCAAAAGCACAACGACCGCAAGTTCGCCAAGGAGAACATAGGCCGTCTCGCCACGTGTAAATCCCATCACGCGTAGGCTTGCAAGGTCGCGAGCCTGTTCGCCAAAGGCGATACGGGCGGCATTATAGACGATGCCAAAGGTGATAATCCCGGCAATCGCCGCCATCACATAGCGCATCGCGCCCGCCCCGGTATCCATGAGCTTTTGCATCGCGGCGCGGGCATCTTCGCGTTGGGTCACGCCGGCAACGGTCGGCATGTCCTTGAGCGCGGCATAAAGCGCGTCCATCTCGGAGGCGTCCACCCTTAGGTAGACAGTCGACACCCTGCCCCATTCGCCAAGCGCGCCGTTCAACACATCAAACCGCATAAATGCGGGCGCCCCAAGGAGGGTCTCGGCCACCTCTGCCACGGGCACGTCAATCACGGGCCGCCGCCCGTCAAGCACCTCGACGCGCAGCGTTTCGCCGGGGCCGATATCGAGCGTGTCGGCCAAGGCACGGGCGAGAACAATGCCCTGTGAGGGCATGGTGATATCGCTCATATCTTTGTTCACCGCGCGATTGAGGCGGGCATTTTCGACAAGCCCGGTCACGGACCCACGGTAGCTTTCGCGCCCATTGCGCAAGACCGCACCCACGCCGCGCACGGGTTCGACCTCAAGCACGCCCGGCAGATGGGCCATCGCGTTGACGGTCTCTGCGGGCATCGGTTCAAAGAAGGACACGGCCACATCTGAGCGGTCGATAACACCAAAGGTCAGGTCCAGGGTATCATCAAAGCCCGACATCAGCGACATCTGCGCCGAGGATAGCCCCATCCCCACAGCAATCCCGAGGACCGAGCCGCCAATGCGTCCGGGATTGCGCAGGATGCGGCGCAGAACCATGCGTGTTGGTTGATCGAGCCAGCGGCGCAGACGGTTGTTGAGCGCGCCGGTGCGGGAGAAATCTATCGGAGCGGGCGGGCGCATGGCAACAGCGGGTGTAAGGCGGAAAACCCCGCGCAACACAAATATCCCGCCCGCAGATGCCACGAGAACCGACGTCAGGACGCCGGTTACAAGAGAAGAGGGTTCGACCCGGAACACCAAAAAGGGGAAATGGTAGACGGTTTGATAAATCCCCGCCATCAGGCGCCCGCCCCAAAGGCCCAACGCGCAGCCCATCGCCGCCCCCAGCACGGCGATCACAACCACCATCTTGAAATAGTGCAGCGCGACCTCAAAATCGGTGTAGCCAAACGCCTTGATAAGGCCGATTTGCTCCCGTTCGGCCTGCACCAGTCGCGTGATTACGATATAAAGCAGAAACGCCGCCACCCCGAGAAAGATCGGTGGCACGACAACAGATGTTGCGGACAACCCGGCGATCTCCTCGGTTATGAAGCGGTCCGACATGCTATCCTTGCGCTCATACGCCCCCTGCCCGCCATAGCGATCCAGAAGATGATCGAGTTTGGTCAAGACGTCCTGCGGATTGGCCCCACGCTCCAGGCTGACGAGTATCTCGTTGACCGCCCCCTTGACGTCAAAGGCCGCAGCCAGCGCCTCTTCGTGCATCCACAACACGGCAAAGCGCGCATCGTCGGGGACAAACTCGCCCGGCGCGGTGGTAAAAAGAAACTCTGGCGCGGCGGCAAAGCCCACGATCTGAAACGCGCGGCGGTTGCCTTGCATGGTCGCCACAAGATGATCCCCGAGCGCGAGATCATGGGCCTTGGCAAAGCTATCCAGCACCACGACCTCGTCCATATGTCCGGGCGTGAGCAATCGCCCATTTTTGAGGTAGAGATTGTTGAGGCGCGGCGTCATGGAGCGGGGTAGCGATAGGGCGGCAGCCCGCACAGGAAGGGCTTGGCCTGGCATATCAAGAAGGGCTGCGCCGCGAATACGCCCCTCGGCAGCGGCGATCCCCTTGATCTCGGCGGCGCGCTCGACAATCGGCATAGGGGCGCGGGTCACGGGCGCAAAGATTTCCGCAAGCCGGTAGCTTTCATAATATTGCAGCCGCGTCTCACGCAGGGATTGCAGCATGCCCGACATCATCACCAAAAGGCTCACACCGACGGCAACCACAAGCATGATGGCCGCCGCCTGTCCGCGTATTCGCCACAGATCGCGCATCAATTTGTGATCAAGGGCGCGCATCGCCTACCACTCGATCTCGTCGGGGCTTTGGCGGATTTCATTCTCGACCACGTCCCGAATCGCACCATCGGCAAAATGAATGACCCGATGCGCCATGCGCGCGGTGGCCGCCGCATGGGTCACGATCAAGACCGTCGCCCCAAGGCGGGCATTCACATCGTTCAAGACATGCAACACCGCGCGTCCCGTGGTCGAATCGAGCGCCCCGGTGGGTTCGTCGCAAAAGAGCACCGTCGGGTTCTTGGCAATGGCACGCGCGATGGCCACGCGCTGTTGTTCGCCCCCCGACATTTGGGCCGGGAAATGATCCATACGTTCTTCTAGGCCAACCAGTCCAAGCGCCTCTTCAACGGCGAGCGGATCACTGGCGATTTCGGTCACCAGTTCGACATTTTCCCGTGCCGTCAGCGAAGGCATGAGATTATAAAACTGAAACACGAACCCCACATGATCGCGCCTATATCGGGTGAGCGCACGATCCGACATTTCGGTCAGGTTCTCTGACTCGAAAAAGGCCGTGCCGCTTGTCGCGTGATCCAACCCCCCAAGAATATTGAGCAGCGTCGATTTCCCGGAGCCGGAAGGACCAAGAAGAACGACAATCTCGCCGCGCGGAATTTCGAGATCGACCCCGCGCAAGGCATGAACGGCGGCCTCGCCCTCGCCATAGGTCTTGGTCAGACCTTCTGTCTTGAATGTGTGATTCTGAGCCATCCTGCGCCAGAGGCTAGCGGACCAAGCGGGGGCGGCAAGGATATTCGGCCCGTTCGCGCCGACACGTGGCGCAGGCATCGCAAAAAGGGGCGCCATAAAAGCGCCCCTCATGCATTTTATTTTGCTTCGAGCGCCTCGATCCGTGCCTTGAGCGCCTCGTTTTCTTCGCGGGCTTTCTGGGCCATAGCGCGCACAGCATCGAATTCCTCACGTGTCACGAAATCACGATCCGCCAACCAACGATCCATCATTGATTTCATTGCGGTTTCGGCTTCGTCCTTGGCCCCTTGTGCCACGCCCATAGCGTTGGTCATCAATTGGGAAATATCGTCCATGATTTTGTTGCGGGTCTGCATGATCGTCTCCGGCAATTGCGTTGGCCCCTATATGGGGGCAGATGCGACGCGGCACAAGGTTGACTTCCTGTGCGAGGCATGGACAAAACCTTGCCCATGCGCGCCATGATCCCCTTCCCCGATATCTCGCCCGAACTCTTCTCGTTTAGCCTGTTTGGCGTTGATATTGCCCTGCGTTGGTATGCGCTTGCGTATATCGTCGGCATCATCATCGGCTGGCGGCTTATCGTGATGGCCCTGCGGCGTCCAAAGCTATGGCGCGCGCCGGGGGCACCGATGGATGCACGGCAAAGCGAAGACCTGCTGACATGGGTGATTCTTGGGGTGATCCTTGGCGGGCGGCTTGGGTATGTGTTGTTTTACAAACCGGCCTACTACCTTGCCAATCCGACCGAGATACTTGTGATTTGGCAGGGGGGCATGTCGTTTCACGGCGGGTTTCTTGGCGTTGTGATCGCCGCATGGATTTGGTCAGGACGCCAGAATGTGCCGCGCCTGTCGCTGGCCGATACGATGGCGCTGGGCGTTGCGCCGGGGGTGTTCCTTGGACGGATCGCCAATTTCATCAATGCCGAGCTTTGGGGACGGCCAACGGACCTGCCTTGGGGCGTCGCCTTTCCGGGCTATCACGCCCAAGAGTGCGGGCAGGCTGTGGGCGAGATTTGTGCGCGCCACCCGTCGCAACTCTATGAGGCGTTGCTTGAGGGGCTTATCCTTGGCGGACTGCTGATCCATCTTGCCTTCAGGCGCGGGGCGCTCAAGAGGCCCGGCGTCATCGCGGGCGTTTTCTTTGCCGGATACGGTATAGCGCGGTTCCTAGTCGAATTCGTCCGCCAACCGGATGCGCAATTCATATCGCCGGGCAATCCGCTTGGCCTTGCGCTTGAAGTCGGCGGCTATGGGCTTACGATGGGACAGCTTCTATCACTGCCGATGATCCTCTTTGGGGTCTGGTTGGTGCGGCGGGCGCGGCATGGGTGATCCCGTGACGGATTTGACAGCGTATCTCATGGCACGAATCCGTGCTGGAGGGCCGATGCGGATCTCGGAATTCATGTCCGAGGCACTTTTGAACCCCACGCATGGCTATTACACGACGCGCGATCCGTTGGGCGCAGAGGGCGATTTTACCACCGCGCCGGAAATTTCGCAGATGTTTGGCGAGATGATTGGCCTTTGCCTTGCACAGACCTGGATCGACCAAGGCCGTCCGCACCCGTTTACCCTGGCCGAGCTTGGCCCCGGGCGCGGGACATTGATGGCGGATATCCTGCGCGCAACCCGCGCGGTGCCGGGGTTTCGCGAGGCGGCAAACCTGCATCTTGTTGAAGCGTCGCCCACGCTGCGCGATGCCCAAAAGAGGCGGCTTGGGGATGCGACGCGGTGGCATGACAGCGCCGAAAGCCTCCCCGATGATGCGCCGCTTTTCCTTGTGGCTAATGAATTCTTCGATGCCCTGCCCATCCGTCAATTCCTGCGCAGCGGTCCCGGCTGGGCCGAACGGCTTGTCGGGCTGGAGGGCGACCGCCTTGCCTTTGGGCTTGGGGAGGTGCTGGCACAACCGGCGCTGAAGCATCGGCTCGCGGACACACAAGAGGGCGATCTTGTCGAACTCTCGCCGCAGGCCGCACCGATTATGGCCGCCATCGGGGCGCGAATCGAGGCGCATGGCGGGGCGGCGATCGTGATCGACTATGGCGGCTGGCGCTCGCTTGGGGATACGTTGCAGGCACTGCGCGCGCATGAAAAAGTGGCCCCGCTCGACGCGCCGGGGCAGGCCGATTTAACCGCCCATGTGGATTTCGAAGCGCTGGCCAAGGCCACGCCGTCAGCGCATAGTAAGCTGATTTCGCAGGGTGTTTTCCTTGAGCGGCTTGGGATTACTCCCCGTGCGCGGACACTTGCCCAAAACCTCTCCGGGGCCGCCCTTGAGAGCCATATCGCCGCACATCGCCGCTTGACGCACCCGGATGAAATGGGAAACCTGTTCAAGACGCTGGCAGTCTACCCAACGACCGCCCCCCCGCCCCCCGGATTCGAGGCCTGATGCTTGAAATCATCACATCCGATCACCTGACGCCTTTGCGTCATGGCTTTTTTACCCGCAAGGGCGGTGCGTCTTCTGGTGTCTTTGCGGGGCTGAACTGTGGCGCGGGGTCTTCGGACCAGAGCGAGATTGTCCGCATCAATCGTGACCGGGTGGCCCAGGCCATGCAGGTCACGCCAGACAACCTCATCACCGTGCACCAGACCCATTCCAACGATGTGGCGGTTGTTGAAGAACCGTTTCAGGCAAAGCCCCCCGAAGCCGATGCGATGGTGACAAAGACACCGGGGCTTGTTCTTGCCATTTTGACTGCGGACTGTCAGCCGGTTCTCTTTGCCGACCACGAGGCCGGGGTCATTGGCGCAGCCCATGCGGGGTGGCGCGGAGCGCGGGACGGCATCCTTGAGGCGACCGTCGCCGCGATGGAAGGGCTTGGAGCGCAACGCAACAACATTGTCGCCGTGATTGGCCCATCGATCAGCCAGCGCGCCTATGAGGTTGGGCCAGAGTTTCTTGAGGATTTCCTCATTGAGGATAGGGACAACGGGCGCTTTTTTGCCGGTGGCAGCGGCGACAAGGCCTTGTTTGACCTTACCGGCTATGGGTTGGACCGTCTCCGAAAGGCAGGCATTGCAGAGGCCCAATGGACCCGTCACTGCACCTATTCGGACCCGGCCCGGTTCTTCTCGTTTCGGCGCACCACACATGCGGGCGAAGCGGACTATGGGCGGCTTATCTCCACCATCCGGCTCTGATCTGCTGCCATGCTGCCTCGAAAAGAGACCGGCATTTTCCTAAAAACAGACCGTTCCCGCCGTATCCTTGCCCCATTTCAGCGCGACATTGAGGGCAACCAAGATACAGCGCAGCTCATATCGCATGGGCTCGGAGCAAAGGAGACAAGACATGGCAGGCAAATCCCGCTTCATCAAATCAATCATGGACGGCGCAAAATCGGATGTGCCCGCAATGCCTTGGGCGCGAGGCGCACGTCGTCAGGCCTTTATCTCCAAGCGCAACGCGCTCAAACTTGAGCGCAGCGCCGCCTAAGACCCCCACAGCACATGATAAAGGCCGCGCCAGAGCAATCCGGCGCGGTCTTTTCTAATTCATAGACAGGTCTCAGGCTTCGCGGCTCAGGCGATCTTCGAGCACGTCAAACGGCACGCCCGGATCATCTTTGGCACAGCGGATCACCAGCGATGTTTTCACACTGGCCACATTGTCGGCCTTGAGCAGGTCTTCTGTCAGAAAGCTCTGAAACGTCGACAGGTCCGGCGCGACGCATTTGAGGACAAAGTCGACTTCGCCATTGAGCATGTGGCATTCGCGCACGAGCGACCATTTGCGGCAGCGTTCTTCAAAAGCGGCGAGATCCGCTTCGGCCTGGCTTACAAGGCCGACCATTGCGAAAACCTGCACCTCAAAGCCAAGTTCGCGCGCATCGACATCCGCATGATAGCCGCGTATATACCCGGCCTCTTCAAGCGTACGGACACGGCGCAAGCAGGGCGGTGCCGAGATTCCGACGCGCTTGGCCAGTTCAACATTGGTCATGCGCCCATCGGCCTGAAGTTCGGCCAAAATTTTGCGATCAATCGGATCGAGCCGTGTCCCGGGCATTGCGTATCTCTCACTGTAGGATTTGCGGTTCTTATACCACCACCCCAAGCACACGCAATATTATTTCACGCCGACGCAAGATCATTTTACATGCACTTGCCCAACTGTATGGTGTGACATTGCGCTTTTGCCCTATGAGCGGGGTTTTCGCGGCGGTGCGGGATCGCTATATCCTGTCGATACCCTAGATTGTCGAACGGAAAGGTGCCTCATGGCCGACACGAAACACACCAAGGTTCTCATTATCGGCTCCGGCCCGGCGGGCTATACCGCCGGGATCTATGCCAGCCGCGCCATGCTTGAGCCGATTCTCGTTCAGGGGATCGAACCGGGCGGCCAGCTTACGACCACAACCGAGGTTGAAAACTGGCCCGGCGACACAGAGGTGCAAGGCCCGGAGTTGATGGTGCGTATGGAAGCGCACGCAAAGGCTATGGGCTGCGACATCATCTCGGACATCATTACCGATCTCGACCTCTCCAAGCGCCCGTTTACCGCGACCGGCGATAGCGGCACGGCCTACACAGCCGACGCCGTCATCCTTGCAACCGGGGCGCGGGCCAAATGGCTTGGCCTGCCCTCTGAAGAGGCGTTCAAGGGGTTTGGGGTCTCGGCCTGTGCGACCTGCGACGGGTTCTTTTATCGCGGTCAAGAGATCGTCGTCATCGGCGGTGGCAATACCGCCGTGGAAGAGGCGCTTTTCCTCACCAATTTTGCCTCGAAGGTTACGTTGATTCACCGCCGTGATGAGCTTCGCGCCGAAATGATCCTTCAGGAGCGCCTCAAGAAGAACCCGAAAATTGAACCGCTCTGGTTCCATTCGCTGGAGGAGGTCGTCGGGACCGACAACCCAAAGGGCGTTACCGGCGTTAAGGTCAAGCATGTGAAGACCGGCGAAATTACCGAAATCCCCTGTAGCGGTGTGTTCGTCGCGATTGGCCATGCGCCCGCCACCGAATTGGTAAAAGAGACGCTTGAGCTACACAATGGCGGCTATGTGGCCGTCAAACCAGGCAGCACAGAAACCTCTGTGCCCGGCGCCTTCGCAGCGGGCGACCTTACGGATCACAAGTATCGTCAGGCGGTGACCTCGGCCGGGATGGGCTGTATGGCGGCGCTTGATGCCGAACGCTGGCTCGCAGAACAAGACGATTAACCCACGAACGTGGCCGCAAAGACACATGCGGCCACGTCCCCTTTGCAGCGCATCCGGTGAACGGGTTTCACGACGCAAAGCGCGCATATGAACAGATCACGCCACGGCACGACCCAACCCAAACAGGGTTCCAAAGTGATCCGCCGTGCCGAAAACTCTCCTTTGAATGATCGTGCTTGTGGCGTTGGCAATTCGGCTCATTTTGCCAAATTCCACGGAATTGCCTTTCTTTTTTCTTTTCTGCGACTGCAAAATATGCAATGCGTTCACCCGTGAACACACATTGGATTGCTTTCATGTCCACGCCCGAGCCAAATCTAAACCCGGAAGAGGAAGACCAACTCTTTCGCCTTCTGCGTCAGCTTGACCTGACGCCGGACGCGTCTCAGCGGGCAATAGCGGCGGCTTTGGGGGTTTCCCTTGGGCGTTTGAACGCTCAGCTTCGTTCGGCCGCCGACATTGGCTTGATCAAGATCACCGAACGCGTCGGGCCGGATAAACGCCAACGTTTTGCCTACGCGCTCACAACACGAGGCGGTGCAGAAAAAACCCGCCTTGCCGACCAATTTCTCGCCCGAAAATTCGACGAATATGACGCGCTCCACGCCGAATTGACCGGCACAACCAGTGGCCTCGTCCCCTTCAAATACAGGACCAAACTCATGCAGAATAACCTTGCGCCTATCACCGAGCTTTATGTGTCGTATGACAGCGCCCAGAAACTCAAAGTTGAAGCCGCCGATCTGGTGAGCCATGATCTGACACCGCGTCAGATCTGTGACCTTGAACTGCTGATGAACGGCGGGTTCAACCCGCTCAAAGGGTTCCTGTCCGAAGCGGATTATAACGGCGTCGTCGAAAACATGCGCCTTGCCGATGGGCAGCTTTGGCCAATGCCGATCACGCTCGACGTGTCCGAAACATTCGCGCAAGAAATCGAGATCGGGCAGGATATTGCCCTGCGCGATCAAGAGGGCGTCATTCTTGCCACGATGACCGTCACAGACCGCTGGACCCCGAACAAAGCGCGCGAGGCCGAAAAGGTCTTTGGTGCCGATGACGACGCGCATCCGGCCGTCAACTACCTGCACAATCAGGCGGGCAAGATCTATCTGGGTGGCCCCATCACCGGCATCCAGCAGCCCGTCCATTACGATTTCCGCGGTCGTCGCGATACACCCAACGAGCTGCGCGCCTATTTTCGCAAGCTGGGCTGGCGCAAGGTTGTGGCGTTCCAAACCCGCAATCCGCTCCACCGTGCCCATCAGGAGCTTACATTCCGCGCCGCCAAAGAAGCACAGGCCAACCTGCTTATTCATCCCGTTGTCGGCATGACCAAGCCGGGCGACGTTGACCACTTTACCCGTGTGCGCTGTTACGAGGCGGTTCTCGACAAATACCCAAGCTCGACCACCACGATGTCGCTTCTGAATCTCGCCATGCGTATGGCAGGTCCGCGCGAGGCCGTCTGGCACGGGCTTATCCGCAAGAACCACGGCTGCACGCATTTCATTGTTGGCCGCGATCATGCCGGTCCGGGCAAGAATTCGGCGGGCGAAGATTTTTATGGCCCCTACGACGCACAAGAATTGTTCCGCGCCCACCAAGAGGAAATCGGCATCGAAATGGTCGATTTCAAACATATGGTTTATGTGCAGGAACGCGCCCAATACGAAGCCATTGACGAGATCGCCGACAAGGACGATGTCACCATTCTTAACATCTCCGGCACAGAGCTGCGTCGCCGCCTCTCGGAAGGCCTTGAGATTCCCGACTGGTTCTCTTTCCCCGAAGTCGTCTCTGAGCTTCGCAAGACGCGGCCGCCGCGCTCCAAGCAGGGGTTTACCGTCTTCTTTACCGGCTTTTCTGGATCGGGCAAATCGACCATCGCCAACGCTCTTATGGTCAAGCTGATGGAGATGGGCGGGCGCCCGGTGACGCTTCTTGATGGGGATATCGTGCGTAAGAACCTCAGCTCGGAACTTGGCTTTTCGAAAGAGCATCGTGATTTGAACATTCGCCGGATTGGCTATGTCGCATCGGAAATTACCAAGAACGGCGGTATCGCCATCTGTGCTCCGATTGCGCCCTATGCCGCGACCCGTCGCGCGGTGCGCGAAGATGTCGAGCAATTTGGAGCCTTCATCGAAGTCCACGTCGCAACCTCGATTGAGGAATGCGAACGCCGGGACCGCAAGGGGCTTTATAAGCTGGCGCGTGAAGGGAAGATCAAGGAATTTACCGGGATTTCAGACCCTTATGACATCCCCGCAACGCCGGAACTGCGCGTTGAGACCGAAAATGTCGATGTCGACAACTGCGCGCATCAGGTCATCCTCAAACTTGAGAGCATGGGCCTGATCGCCGCGCACTAAGCCGGTTGAAAAAAGACAAAAGCCGCCTCTCGGGGGCGGCTTTTTCTTTGCGGCGCAATTTATACCGGACGCAACACGCCCGCGCAGGGATCAGTGGACCGTCACCGGCGCAAAATCATTCTGGCGCGCGAGGACAAATGCCAAGCTACGCTCTTTGACGAGCGCCAAACGTTCGCCATCCGCCGCATGAACAGCATAGATCACGTCAGCGCCTTCGACCTGATCGCGCATTTCTTCGGGGAGGTCGCTTACGGACACTTCGCGAACATAGACAATCCGGTTTTCGTGTTCCTGACCAAAATCATAATGCGTATACATGGTTATTTCGTCCTGATTTCTATCGTTTGCACAACAGTTTCCGGCCGGGTGCGGCTTAGATCAACATGCAGCAGGCCGTTTTCGATAATGGCCTCGCCAACCTCCACCCCATCCGCGAGCACAAAGCTGCGCTGGAACTGGCGGGCGGCGATTCCGCGGTGCAAAAAGATGCGGCCCTCATCGTCTTCCTGTTGGCGGCCACGGATCACGAGCTGACGATCCTCGACCGTGATCGAAAGGTCCGATTCGCCGAACCCCGCCACGGCCAGCGTAATGCGGTAGGAATAATCCGATGTCTGTTCGATATTATAGGGCGGATAGCCTTCGTTGCCCGATTTCGCGGTGCGTTCCAAAAGGCGTTCCAGTTGTTCAAACCCGAGCATGTTCGGGTAAGCGTTGAGAGTCAGTTTACTCATCGACACGTCCTTGCATAAGCGACAGTCCAGCGCAGACCCCGTTTTGGCGATCCACAAATATAAATATGGGAAAGCTGCGCGCAGACTGCAAGGGCTTTGCAGCCAAGACGCTATTCGCTATGCTAGAGGTCTGACGAATATCAGGAAATCCCGACCATGAACGCCCCTCGTGATCTGTCTATGAAAACCAATGATGTATTGCGCGTGGAGCTTGAAGTGTTCCGGCAGGAACACCGCGATCTTGACGAGGCGATCCATGCCTTGACCGAGCGCAATACGGGCGACCAATTGACCCTTCAGAGGCTAAAGAAACAAAAACTTCGACTGAAGGATCTCATCGCACAAATCGAGGATCGCCTAACCCCTGATATCATTGCGTGATGGTTTCTTGGCCTGCCGCATTGCACCGCGCGGAGCATCGTCTATAACCCCTGTTTTTAAGGCGTCGGAGGCATGAATGGGCGACATCACAGTTGGGATCATCATGGGAAGCCAGTCGGATTGGCCGACCATGAAAAATGCAGCAGATATTCTTGACGAATTGGGGATCCCCTATGAGGCCAAGATCGTCTCGGCCCATCGCACCCCGGACCGCCTTTGGAGCTATGGCAAAGAGGCTGCGGGTCGTGGTCTCAAGGTTATTATCGCAGGCGCGGGCGGTGCGGCGCATCTTCCCGGCATGATGGCGTCAAAGACGCGGGTGCCGGTCGTCGGTGTGCCGGTACAGACCAAGGCGCTCTCAGGTGTCGACAGCCTTTATTCCATCGTTCAGATGCCCAAGGGATTTCCGGTCGCGACAATGGCGATCGGTGCCGCAGGAGCAGCCAATGCCGGCTTGATGGCGGCGGGTATCCTTGCCACCTCTGATCCCGCCCTTGCCGCGCGCCTGGACGCATGGCGCGATGCCCTTTCCGCCTCTATCCCTGATGAGCCGCAAGATGACTGATCCCCTCCCCCTCGGTAGCACCATTGGTATTCTCGGCGGCGGTCAGCTTGGCCGGATGCTCTCGGTCGCGGCCTCGCGGCTTGGCTATGTGACACATATCTTCGAGCCGGGCACCAACCCGCCCGCCGGGCAGGTTGCCGATACGGTGACCACCGCGCCTTATGAGGATGTGGACGCGCTCAAGGCGTTTGCGGACGCGGTGGATGTCATCACCTACGAGTTTGAGAACATCCCCACCTCTGCGCTTGATATCCTTGAGGCGCACCGCCCGATACGACCGGGCCGCGAGGCGCTTCGGGTGAGCCAGGATCGCCTGACGGAAAAGGATTTTCTGCAAGGTCTTGGACTCAAGACCGCGCCCTATGCCGCCGTGGAGACCCTTGAAGAGCTTGAGGCCGCCGTCTCAGATATCGGCGCACCCGCGATCCTCAAGACCCGGCGTTTTGGCTATGACGGTAAGGGACAAGCGCGGATCAACGGCCCCGAGGATATGCCCCGCGCGATTGAGGATATGGCAGGTGCCCCGGCGCTCCTTGAGGGGTTTGTCGATTTCAGCCATGAGGTTTCGGTGATTGCCGCGCGTGGCCTTTCGGGCGAAGTCGCCTGTTTCGATCCGGGCGAGAACGTCCATCGTGACGGTATCTTGCGCACCACGACCGTCCCGGCCAACCTCACCGCCTCGCAGCGCATGGATGCGGTGCTTCTCGCGGCAAATATCCTGAACGCGCTCGATTATGTCGGCGTGATGGGGGTCGAGCTTTTTGTGACGGGCCAAGGGCTTGTCGTCAACGAGATCGCGCCGCGCGTGCATAATTCCGGTCACTGGACCCAGAACGGCTGTGTGGTGGATCAGTTTGAACAGCATATCCGTGCTGTGACGGGCCTGCCTCTCGGAGACGGCCAGCGCCACGCCAATATCGTGATGGAAAACCTGATTGGGGACGACCTCGCGCAAATCCCGCAACTCTTGCGCAGTGGCGATACCGCCCTGCACCTTTACGGCAAGGCCGACGCCAAGCCGGGCCGCAAGATGGGACATGTGAACCGGGTTCGCCCAAAGGCAGACTAACCGGCGATCAAGACAGGAACCGGGCCGCAATCGGCCCGGCCATATAAGCAATCCTCCCGGCGACAAAGGTTGCGCCGATGCGGCCCGTTTTCGGGTCCATGACCACAAGGTCAGCGCGTTTGCCGATCTCGATCCGACCGCGATCTGTCAGGCCAAGAACCCGCGCCGGCCCCTCCGAGACAAGCCGCCACGCCTCTTCGAAAGGCATGATGTTTTCCGCCACGAGCCGCACCACCGCCTGCCGCATGGCCGGATAGTGATAATCCGAGGCAATGGCATCGCCGATCCCGTCGCGCAGCAGGTCCGTCGCCGAAACGTTGCCCTTATGCGAATTGCCCCGCACCACATTGGGCGCGCCAAGCACAACAGCGTCGCCCGCGGCGTGTGCCGCCGCTGCGGCCTCATGGGTTTCTGGAAATTCTGCAAGCGCCGCGCCACGCCCCCGCCATTGCGCGCGCTCTGCGGCGGTGTTGTCATCATGGCTCCCAAGAAAAACGCCTTTGGCGGCAAGGCGAGAGGCCAGCGCGGTCACTGCCTCTGGCACGGCGTCGCGATGATCATGCAACGCTTGCAGGAGCGCGTGATGGGTCTCTGGATTGCGCCCTGCCTTGAGCGCCTGTCCGGTCAGGCGCGGCGGGCGGCGGCCTTTGGCCAAGGCATCATGCGGCACATGATCGTTAAAGACGACATAGCGTGCGCCGCTGCTCGCAACGAGCGCCTCGAACCGCGCATACTCCTCAAGCAAATGGGTCTCAAGCCGCAGTTGCAGTTTCATATCCGTCAAAAGCCCCGGCTCGTCGCGCAAGGCGGCGGCAAAACGTTCGGCAAAATCAGGGCCGCGCATCCCGCCTTCCCAAGAGAAGAACTGGGCCAACATGGCGGTTGTAATACCGCTTGAGGCAAGCTCGGCATCCGCCGCATGAAGCCCAGGCGAGAGATCCTTAAGCGCCCCACGGCGCGGCGCGATATGGCGTTCAAATCCGTCGCCATGCAGGTCAATCATCCCCGGAAGCACCCAAAGCCCGGTCAGGTCAACCGCGCGCCCCTCTCCATTGTGCGCGATGCGGCCATCGACAAGGGCCATGTCGCCCTCCTCAAAACCCTCGGGGCCAAGGGTTTGCATACCAGTCAATCTCATCGCCCGATCCCTGCCCAGAAAAGCACATCCCCGAGCGACATATCGTGGTGAAACCGACCATTGGCAAGGAAATACACGGTCTCGGCAATCACGTGGGGGTTGTTCATCATGAACGTATGGGTCACCGGCAATACAATATGATCCGCCATCCCCTCAACGCGGGTCGACCCGACCGAGACCTTGCCATCATCCGGCCCCGGCACGAGCATTGACGTGAGCGGATTGAGCGAGCGACTCCCGGCGATAATCCCAAGCTCAAACTCCACAGGCGGCAAATGTGACGGTAGCCCATCCGTGCCAAGCTGTGCGCCTGCCGGGCCATTGAACCACTCGAAGGCTTCACCCCAAAGCTCGATCTCCTTGCCCCACTTGGTCATTTCATCGACAAGTTTGCTGCCGTGATTGGGCGGGCCAAGCATGACAACGCGGCCAAGAGTCTCGGGCTTATGCTGCGAAAGCCAAAGCCGGGTCAGTATCCCCCCCATCGAATGGGTCACAAAATGCACCTTGCCCGCGCCGCACTCCGCGACGGCCTGCGGCAAGAGCGGGTCGATGAGCGCCTGCAACTCGGCCTTTGTCGAGGGATAACCGGGGCGCACCACATCATAGCCCTCGCGGCGCAAAGCGGCCTCCATCACGACAAAGCTCGTCTCTGTGCGCGCCAACCCATGCAGCAGGATCACGCAATCGGCCACCGCAGGGGCGGGAATCAGGGCCAGTATGAGAACAACGAGACGCATCCTATTGAGATAGGCCGTGTTGGACGGCTACAAAAGCCCTGTTGCAAAGGAAAACAGCCCATGACCACGCCTCGTCTCGCCGTGCGCGCCCTTATCATGCAGGACGATCGCCTTTTGCTGGTGAATGCTTTCCCCGGTGACATTGACGATCTTTGGTGCGCGCCGGGCGGCGGGGTTGAAAAGAACGCCTCGCTCCCCGCCAACCTCGCACGGGAGGTTTGGGAAGAAACGGGCCTGCGCATTTCGGTCGGCGCGCCCTGTCTCGTGAATGAATTTCACAATCCAGAGGACGGGTTTCATCAGGTCGACCTCTATTTTCGCTGTCGGATTATGGCCGGGACGCTTCGCGATGATTGGCAAGACCCCGAAGCCATCGTCAATCGCCGCTGCTTCTTTGACCGTGCGGAGATGACGGGCATCCGGTTCAAGCCGGATAGCCTGCCGGATGTGGCATGGGGCCGCGATGGGGTCAGCTATGACCCTCTAGAGCTTTTGGTCAAACCGCGTCAGGCTCCGAAAGGTGGCGCGTAGACGAGCGTTTCAGCAGGCTGTTGCGCCTCAAGTTTTGGCGCGTAAAGGCCGGTGTAGGTGACGGGAAACGGCGTCTGAAGCCGCGCCGTGCGGGTATAGTCAAACCCAAACCGTGCATAATACGCCGGGTCGCCAAGCACCACGACCGGCGCGTTGGCGTAATCGACCGCCATTTGACACAAGGCAGAGCCGATGCCTTTTGCCTGACGTTTGGGGTCAACCGAAACAGGTGCCAAGGCGAGCCACCCCTTGGGGCTATCCATCCGCGACAAAGCCACATGCCCGACGATCCGGCCCCGATCCTCGGCCACCAGTTCGAGCGCCATATAGCCCCCTTTGCGCAGCGCCTCGACAAGCACCGCTTCTTCATCCTGCCCAAAGGCGCGTTTGACGATATCGCGCACCTTGGCAGCATCCTTGGGACCATAACCGCGAATAATCATGGCGCGACCCTAGGCGCTCGCGCGCTGCGCAACAAGTCAGCCGCGCCGCAGAGAGACAAGAACACCGCCCATCACCAACGTCGACGCCAACACAAACCGCAGGGTCAGCGGCTCTTGCACGAAAAAGGCGCCGCCCATCAGGGCAATGACCGGTACGCTCAACTGTGCCACGGCGGCCCGCGCCGCGCCGAGCGTTGGCAACAGATGATACCAAAGCGCATAACCCATCCCCGACATCACCGCGCCCGACACCACCGCAAGCAGGATGCTCTGTGCAGACCATGTCCCGGATGTGCCCGCAATCGCGACCCAGAACAGACCGGCAATCGCCGCCCACAAGAAATTGACGGCGGTCGCCTGAAGCGGATCGCCCGCAGTGCGGCCAAGAAGCGAATATATCCCCCAGCCAATCCCGGCGCCCGCCATAGCCACGATATGCGGCCCGGAACGGACACCCTCACCGCCCGGCCACAAGAGCCAACCCAACCCCGCCAGCGCCAAACCTGCCCCGATCCAACGCGACGTGGGCACGGTCTCATGTGCAAGAAGCGCACCCGCAAACATGGTGATCTGCACCACCGAAAACAGGATCAACGCCCCAAATCCGGGATCAAGCGCGGCATAGGCTGCGGAAAAGCCGAAGATATATGCCAATAGCGCCAGCACCGGCCAACTCTGACGCCAGCCGCTCTGCCCTCCACCAAAGTCAACGCGCCGCCCCTGAAGCCCCAAAAGCAACATCAACATTGCCGCCCCCGAGACGAGGCGCAGCAGGCCGAACAACTCTGCATCCATGCCGCCATCGGTCAGCGCCACGCGATTGAGAACAGAATTGGCCGCAAAGGCGACCATCGTCAGAGCGGTCAGAAGAAAAAGGCGCATGAGGTCCGGTCCAAAGAGGGCGAGAGCTGCAATCTGCGCGACAGCGGCACGCAGCGCAACTCAATCAACGTCACCGGCCCCACCCAATATGAAAAAGGGCCGCCCGAAGGCGACCCTTTGAATGTTCCAGATGGAACGGCGCGATTACATCATGCCGCCCATGCCGCCCATGTCGGGCATGCCGGCCGCTGCGCCACCGTCTTTCGACGGCTTGTCAGCAACCATAGCTTCGGTGGTGATGAGCAGACCAGCGATCGAGGCTGCATCTTCCAGAGCGGTCCGCGCAACTTTGGCCGGGTCGATCACACCGTATTCAAACATGTCGCCATATTCTTCGGTCTGAGCGTTGAAGCCAAAGTTGTTGTCGCTGGATTCACGCACCTTGCCTGCAACCACGGCACCGTCGACACCAGCGTTCTCTGCGATCTGACGCAGCGGCGCTTCGAGCGCGCGGCGCACGATGGCGATACCGGCGTTCTGATCCGGGTTGGCCCCTTTGAGACCTTCGAGAGCCTTGCCAGCCTGAACGAGAGCAACACCGCCACCAACGATCACGCCTTCCTGAACGGCGGCGCGGGTCGCGTTGAGAGCATCGTCCACACGGTCTTTGCGCTCTTTCACTTCGACTTCGGTCATGCCGCCGACGCGGATCACGGCAACACCGCCTGCCAGTTTGGCAACGCGCTCTTGCAGTTTCTCACGGTCGTAATCCGAGGTGGTTTCTTCGATCTGGTTACGGATCTGAGCGACGCGCGCTTCGATCTCGGCCTTCTCGCCAGCACCGTCAACGATGGTGGTTTCGTCTTTGGTGATCTGGATTTTCTTGGCGGTGCCGAGCATGTCCATCGTGACATTCTCAAGCTTCATGCCGAGATCTTCCGAGATAACCTGACCGCCGGTGAGGATCGCGATGTCCTGTAGCATGGCCTTGCGACGGTCGCCGAAGCCCGGTGCCTTGACGGCTGCGATCTTGAGGCCGCCGCGCAGCTTGTTCACCACGAGGGTTGCCAGTGCTTCGCCTTCCACGTCCTCAGCAATAATGAGGAGCGGTTTTTGCGACTGGATGACCTGCTCGAGAAGCGGCACCATCGGCTGAAGCGACGAGAGCTTTTTCTCGTGCAGCAGGACGAGGCAATCATCAAGCTCTGCGACCATTTTGTCGGTGTTGGTCGCGAAGTAAGGCGACAGGTAGCCACGGTCGAACTGCATACCTTCGACAACAACGGTCTCGGTTTCGAGGCCTTTGTTTTCTTCGACGGTGATAACACCTTCGTTGCCGACTTTCTGCATCGCGTCTGCGATCTGCTGGCCGATCTCGGATTCGCCATTGGCGGAGATGGTGCCAACCTGAGCGACTTCTGCGGAGTCTTTGACTTCGCGGGCCATCTCACGGATGCCTGCAACAACCTTGGCACATGCAAGATCAATGCCGCGCTTGAGGTCCATCGGGTTCAGACCGGCCGCAACCTGCTTGAGGCCTTCGCGAACGATTGCCTGCGCCAGAACGGTTGCAGTGGTGGTGCCGTCGCCGGCTTCGTCATTGGTGCGGCTGGCGACTTCTTTCACCATCTGCGCGCCCATGTTCTCGAACTTGTCTTCAAGTTCGATTTCCTTGGCAACCGAAACACCGTCTTTGGTGATGCGCGGTGCGCCGAAGGATTTGTCGAGAACCACGTTACGGCCTTTCGGGCCGAGGGTGACTTTGACAGCATCCGCGAGGATGTTCACGCCGCGCAGCATTGCATTGCGGGCATCGGTATCGAACTTTACGTCCTTAGCAGCCATTGTGCTTTACCTCTCTTGAATTCTTTTCTGGGGCGACGATCAGGACAGAATGCCCATGATGTCAGCTTCTTTCATCATCAGCAGCTCTTCGCCGTCGACGGAAACTTCGGTGCCCGACCATTTGCCAAACAGAACGCGGTCGCCCGCTTTCACGTCGAGCGCAATGCGGTCGCCGTCATCATCGCGCAGGCCAGCGCCCACGGCTACGATTTCGCCCTCAGCGGGCTTTTCTTTTGCGCTATCGGGGATAATGAGGCCGCCTGCGGTCTTCTCTTCGCCTTCAACGCGACGAACCAGCACGCGGTCATGCAGAGGTGTAAGTGCCATTGTCTAGGTTTCCCTAACTAAATTTTCTCCCTGACTCCTCAGCGGAGTCGTTATCACTCCCTGTCGGCGAGTGATAACAGCGCATAGTTAGGATCGGCGCAAACCCGAGTCAACCAGATCACATGACTTTTTTGAGCAGAATTCAAAACCAGCGGGACACCTGTGAAATCCCGATAAAAAACAAGGGGCTGAAAATCTTATATTTGCTGCGATGCGGCAAGAATTTGGCGCCCATCAGCGCTTAGGTCATAGACGCCGACCGCCACCTTCACGAACCACCCAAGATGATTGTCCCGCATGATCCGTGTGGCCTGAGGCACCTCTGCGCCCTTGGTAACAGTCGCGCCCTTGCTTGGCCCATATTCCGCAAGGTAAGCCGCGCACCGCAGTGCTTCTTGCTTGTAAGCGGTTGTGATCTGGCCGCGTGTGCCGCCCGCATTGGGATCACCCCGGCGGCGCTCAAACTCTTTCAATAGTGCGCCTTTGCGGGGCTTGGATTTGCGCGGACGGAACTCTACCGGGTCACAATGCGCCTGCACATGCCCATCCTCAAGCCGCACCGACAAGACCCCGATGCCAAGCCGCTTGCAAAGCCCCACATTGCCTTTGAACATCCGCCACGCCGGTTTTCCCGACCAACGCGGCACCGCGACATAGACCCAATCGCTCACGCTCTGGCGCGCGACGGCCTGCTGCAAAAGCTTGAGGGTAAAGCCGGTTTTCAACTCAACGATCACAGGGTCTTCGCCGGGACGCCGCGCCATGACATCTACAGCGCCAACCTCAGATTTGACCTCAAAGCCCTGCGCTTCAAGCCATGCCTTGACTGGCGCATAAAGCTCCGTTTCGCGCAGCGCGGCCATAGCCTAACCTTTGACCAGCCCGACAAAGCGGTCAATCTCGGCGCTGTCGATCGACCAGTCACAGACAAACCGCGCCTCAAGCATCTCTTGCGGATCATCGCCCGCAAGCGATCCCGACCAAACATTATAGACCACCCCCGCCTCATGCAGGCGCTTGTGGATGGCTCGCGGCATGGCACAGAATACGATATTGGCCTGCGGCGCATAGGTAAACGCCACACCCGCCGCGCGCAGCCCTTGGGCAAGCCGCGCGCAATTGCCATTGGCTCGACGTGCGCTCTCGCACCAGAGATCGTCTTTGAGGTAGGCGTTCATCTGCGCAGAGAGGTAGCGATGCTTGGAGAAAAGATGCGCCCCGCGTTTGCGGCGCAGCTCGAACTCCCATGCCTTTTGGGGGTCAAAGAGGATCACCGCCTCAACCCCGACACAGCCGTTCTTGGTTCCGCCAAAGCTCACCGCGTCAACGCCCGCTTTCCACGTCATTTCCGCAGGCGAGCAGCCCAGCGCCACAAGCGCATTGGCAAACCGCGCCCCATCAAGATGCACCGGCAGGCCAAACCCCTTGGCCACATCGCAAAGCGCGGTCAACTCCTCCACGCTATAAACGGTGCCGCGCTCTGTCACCTGTGTGATCGACACGGGGCCACGTTGCGGCCCATGCACGCCCCGGCTTTCCTCGGCCTCAATCGACGCGCGCAGGGCATCCGGCGTCATCTTGACCGCATCCCCCACCAATGTGAGCTTGGCCCCGCCGGTAAAAAATTCCGGCGCGTTGCATTCATCCTCATGGATATGCGCGACCGGCGAACAGAAAACCGTCTCAAAAGGCTGGCACAGCGTTGCAAGGGCCAGAGAATTGGCCGCCGTGCCCGTCGCCACAAGGTAAACCGCCGCCTCAGGTGCCTCAAAAATCTCGCGGATTTGGGCGCGCACCTCATCCATGATTGGATCGGTGCCATAGGGGGGCGCATAGCCCTCATTGGCTTTGACAAGCGCGTCCATAATCGCCGGATGCGCCGGGCCTGCATTGTCAGAGGCAAAAAACATCAGGTGATCTCCTCGATAATATGCTCTTCCCACTCGTCCTCGGGAACCTCGAACTCCGATACCGTCCAGCCTTGCACCGAGATACCTGCATCATGCACGGTTTGCGGCGTCCCGGAAATAAGCGGGTGCCAATCATAGAGCGGCTTGCCCTCCCAAAGCAGACGATACGCACAGGTGCGCGGCATCCAATAAGCATGGGTCGCGATGTTCTTGGGCGACAGGACGATACATTCGGGCACGAATTGATGCCGGATATCATATTGCGCACAGCGGCAGGATTCATCGTCCAACAAGCGACATGCCACACGCGTCAGGGCAACCTCGCCCGTATCCCCGTCTTCAAGTTTATTGAGGCAGCACCGCCCACAGCCATCGCACAAAGCTTCCCATTCCGGGCGCGTCATCTTGGAGAGCGGCTTGCGCTCCCAAAACCGAGCGCGAAGACCCTCTCGTTCAATCGGATCTGACACGCTCATAGGTCCGCAAGAATGCCGCGACATTGCACACAATCTGCATCAATCTGCGCCACCAGCGCCTCAAGGCTTTCGAATTTCCATTCCGGGCGCAGGAAGTCTATAAGCCCGACCGAAAGCGGCGTGCCGTAAAGATCGCCAGAGAAATCAAAAATATGGGTTTCGATATTGGCACGGTTTTTGCCAAACATTGGGCGCACACCGACCGACGCCGCGCCCATGTAGCTGCCCACATGCGGCCCGTCGAGCACATCCACCAGCACCGCATAGACGCCGAATTTCGGCGGGTGCAGCCCGTCGATAGACATATTCGCCGTCGGAAACCCAAGGTCGCGCCCACGCTGCGCACCGCCGATCACCGGCCCATCAATCCGGTGCCAATGCCCAAGCATCGCCGCCGCATCGCGCGGGCGTCCATCGCTTAGGGCTTGTCGGATCGCGGTTGACGAAACCTGTCCGCCCTCCCCCGCAAGGAGCGGTGCGATACTGACTTCAAAGCCAAGCTCCTGACCCAACGCCACAAGATCCTCCGCACTGCCTGCGCGCCCCTTGCCGAAACAAAAATCCGCGCCAACCACGACATGCTTGAGGCCAAGACCCTCATGGATCACATCCCGCGCGAACTCTTCCGGCGTCAAGGACGATAGCGTTGCGTTGAAGGGCAGCTCATAGAGCCGCTCCACCCCGATTTTTGCCAGCCGATGCGCACGGGTTTCGGCGCTTGTCAGGCGAAAAGGCGGGGCGTCCGGCGCGAAGAACTCGCGCGGGTGCGGCTCAAAGGTCATAACACCCAACGGCGCGCCCTGCCCTGCGGCGCGGGCAAGATCAATCACCGAGCGATGCCCAAGGTGCACACCATCGAAATTCCCGATGGCCGCACTGGCCCCCCGGTCTTCCTTGGCGACAAACTTATAATCCCGAATAATCCGCATGACGCGGAGGTAGCCCGTTGATCCAAGGCATGCAAGAGGGGCGCGACGGCAGGGCGCTTAACAAGCCACGAAAAAGGCCGCCCGATACAAGCGGCCCAGAGCATCCCTGCTGAGATATGGCTCAGTCGAATTTGCGCGATGGCGCAAGAACCGTCGCTTCGCCAATCAGAACCTTTTTGCCATCAACCGAACAATGGCACTCAAGCTTTACGCGGCGCTTGGCGTGTTCGATGTCAATCACCTTGACCTCGGCATAGACCATGTCGCCGGGACGCACCGGCGCGAGAAACTTGAGCGTTTGCCCCATATAGACCGTGCCGTGGCCCGGAAGCTGTTCACCGATCACCGCAGAAATAAGACCTGCGGTCAGCATGCCATGCGCAATACGACCTTCGAAAATCGTGTCGTTGGCGTAATCGTCATCCATGTGCACCGGGTTATGGTCGGTCGAAACTTCGGCGAACATCTTGATGTCCTCATCCGTCACTACCTTACGCAAGTGGCGCGACATACCCATCTCGATGTCTTCGATACAGATCGTTCCGCGTGGCAGGTTATCCAACATTCCACCCTCCGGTCTTTACTGGCTGTGTAATTTTCAAGCAGCCTTGAGCCGCGTTTTGCAACTTTATTACTTTGCAGGCGCAGAAAATCAACCCCCAATCGACCTAACGCAACTGCCCGATACTATAATTCGGCGCGACGTTTTCCTGTGTCAGATAGGCCTTGAGGGCGTCGGGGTTGGGGTGGTGGGTGGTTTGAGTTTGGGTGGCGGCGAGGCCGCCGGTGATGAAGAGCGAATCGATGTCTTCTCCCATAGCGCCTCGGATGTCGGTCTGGGCGCCGTCGCCGATGGCGAGGATCGAAGCGGCGGGGATATCCTTGCCGAGCGCCATGAGGCGACGGCGTGCGAGGTCATAGATCGGCGGATGGGGCTTGCCGAAATAGAGGCTTTCGCCGCCCATTTCGGTATAAAGCCGCGCCAGTGCCCCGGCGCACCATTCGCGCACCTCGCCTCGGTCCACGACAATATCGGGATTGGCACACAGCAGCTTTAGCCCCTTTGTCTTGGCATAGAGGAAGTCGGCGCGATTGACCTCTGGGTCGGCCATCGGATCGAACGGCCCACAACAGACAATGCCCTCGGCCTCGGCCAGCGGCACACGGGTGATGGCCACAGGATCATCAATAACATCAAGGGGTTGAAAGAACTCCGCGTCCCGCTCCCACTCGCCCATAAAGTAGACTTTTTCGCCCACGGCCCCGGTAAACATCGCCGCGCGGGCGGAATCGCCGGAGCTTGCGATTGTGTCATAGGCATCGCTGGGGACGCCGAATTTAACCAACTGCGTCGCCACCCCGGCGCGGGGTTTGGGCGAGTTGGTCACCAGCACCACAACCCCACCCTTGCGGCGATAGTCCTGAAGCGCGGCGACCGCCTCCGGGTAGGCCGTAACCCCGTTGTGCACACAGCCCCAGAGGTCCACATAAAGCGCCTCATAGCGGTCGGAAATGTCGCAAAGCGCGGTGATGATCTCGGTCATTGGGGCGTCCTGTCGGCTGTGGTCTGCGGGCCAAGATATGACAGTGCAGGCGCAGCGATGCCAGTCAAAACCGGGGTCTGTATCGCGTCGGTATCACGTCGGTATTGCGTTTGTGCTGCAACGCGGCGGCGCAACGTCGCGCTGGACACGGGGCGCGCGCTGCGTGAAACCCTCTCTATAATGGAGGACTTATCATGGAACAGCATCTTTTTCTCGAAGAAGATCATACGCTTTTGCGCGACCAAATCCGGCGCTTTGTCAACGAGCGCGTCAAGCCCGTCGCCGACGCATGGGAGGATGCAGGCATGGTGCCGCGCGAAATCCTGCGCGAGATGGGCGCGCTTGGGTTTTTCGGTATCCGCTATCCCGAAGCCTATGGCGGCAGCGAGATGGACACCCGCGCCACCGCCGTTTTGGCAGAGGAGCTTGGCCGGTCAACCTTTTCCGGTTTTGCCATCACGGCGCTTGTGCATACGGATATGGCCTCGGTGCATCTTTACAATGCCGGGAGTGAGGCCCAGCGCGCGGCGCATATGCCCGATGTGATCGCGGGCAAGAAGATCGTCGCCGTGGGCGTCACCGAACCGGGCGCAGGATCGGATGTCAAAGGCATCCGCAGTTTTGCCCGCCGCGAGGGGGATCATTATGTCCTCAACGGATCCAAGATGTTTATCACCAACGGCGTTCATGCCGATCTCTATTGTGTCGCCGCCAAGACCGACCGCGACGGCCCCGCGAGCCAGTCGGTGACCATGTTCCTGCTTGAGAAAGGCATGGAGGGGTTCAGCGTAAGCCGCGCCCTCGACAAACATGGCTGGCGATCGTCGGACACCGCCGAGTTGAACTTTCAGGATGTGCGCGTTCCGGCGGAAAATATCCTTGGCGAGGAAGGGCGCGGGTTCTACGCCATCATGCAGAATTTCCAGAACGAGCGCATTGTCATTGCCGCAATGGCGGTCGGCGAAGCGCAGGCGGCGATCGACCTGACCCTCGATTACGTCAAAGAGCGGCAGGCGTTTGGTGCGCCGCTCTGGGACAAACAGGCCATCCGTCAGCGTATGGCGATGCTGGCCGCGCGGGTCACGGCGGCGCGCGCCCTCGTCTATCAGACCGCGGCGCGCGATGCGCATGGCGAAGAGGTCGTGCGCGAGGTGTCGATGCTCAAGGCGCTCTGCGGCGAGTTGGTCAATGACGTCATGTATGACTGTCTGCAATTCCACGGCGGCGCGGGATATCTGCGCGGCATGGCCATTGAGCGCATGGCGCGCGATGCCCGTGTGCAGGCCATTGGCGGCGGGGCGACCGAGGTCATGCTTGAGGAAGTGGCAAAGCGGCTCTGATCGCCCGCTTCAAAAAAGGAAAGGCCCGCCGAGAGGGCGGGCCTTTTGAAGATTTAGGCTCTGTTGCCGGACTTAGTAGAGCGACAGGAGGTGGCTAATTGCAGTGCGACCACCGTTCGACGCTTTGTAAGCTGCGCTGTTGAGCGGCAGGCTCTGACCTTTGTGACCGAGCGGAATGGTCAGGCCAATGCGGATTTCGTCATAGTCGGCGCTGCCGTTGACCGGATCAGTAAGCGCAAGATCGGTGCGGACCAGTTCGAGGCTCGCCGTCATCGGCATCATCTGACCGTTGCCACCAAAGGTGTAGGCTGCGCCGATGCTGTAACGGTTGGCATGTGCGCCGATCGAGGTGCCAAGGATGGTCTCGGACACCCACTGACGGCCAAGGCCACCAAAGACGACGAGATTATCACGCACCATGTATTCGCCACCGAGGCCGACCGAGAAGATGCTCCCCCCATTGATCGGGGCAGGGATATCTACATCGGTGTAGATGAAGTGACCACCAAGGGAGAATTTGTCGTTGACCTGGTAGTTGCCGCGCACACCCACGTCCATGATGTCGACGCTGCCGATGAGGCCCAAAACATCCATGTCGCTTACGCCGATATGACCTTCGATGTCCCACTGACCGAAGTCTTTACCAAGAGTTAGACCCATAGAGTCACCGCCAGTGGAGATGCCGATGGGATCAAGGCTGAAGTCGACGTTTTCATAATAAGCGCCGATGATCAGGCCATTCGCCATAGTGAAGCGCGGTGTGAGCGAGAATTCGGTAACGTTCAGCTCAATCGGCCCGATGCCGGGATCAACCGCGCGGGCACCAAGGCCGAGGTCAAATTCAAAGTTGTCCGCGAGGAAAACCGTCGAGTCCATGCGGATGCTGGGCACGTCAACGTCCTGGCTGCCACCAAAGGCTTTGATTTTGCCAGACGAGTAACCCAAGGTCACAGTGCCTTCAAAAGTGGCTTGTGCGTAGGCTGCGGGGGCGCAGAGGGCTACGGCAGCCACGGCAGAGAGAATGCGTGTTTTCATGATCTTTCCTTTTCAATCAATCGCCCGCTCTGTGAGAGGCAAAAAAATCCGGGCGCAAATCACTGAAACTCATCAGCGGTATACGTAATAATCTTTGAATGGACCCTAGCGAATGCCGCTAAGGAGCGCCAATTGATGTTACTGCGCGGGAAAGTATTTGCCCGAAATGTGGCATCATCGCCACATTGTTATCGCACGAAAGTTGAAATTAATGGAATCTAAACTAAAGGGGCACCCGAGGCGCCCCTTTTTTGTGCACTGGCGCTGATGCGCCCGAAACTGAGGTCCGAGACTCAGACCTTAAGGTTGGGAATGATCTGTTTCTTGCGCGACATGATTCCCGGCAGAACCACCATGTCGCCCTCAACCGATGCGCCAAAGCTCTTCTCGGCCACGCCCTTGATAAGGTCGTTGGGCACAAAGAGGGTCGCCTCTTCGTTGAGGATATCGACGACGAAGAGCAGAACCTCATCCACGCCATCTTCTTTGGCAACATCCGCGAAGGAAGCCATCAGGCTATCCTTGCGGTCGAGGACGAGTTTCGGCGCGGTGGTCTCAAGGACGGAGACGCGGAACTTGGTGCCGTCGACCGCGTATTCTTTGGAATCCATGCGGATCAAGTCAGCGTCAGAGAAGGCCGACACGTCGGATTTGGCTTCGAACATTTCCGAGGCATAGGTGCCAAGGTCGATATTGAGTTCGGACGCGAGTTTTTGCGCCAGCGCCTTGTCGATGTCGGTCGTGGTCGGCGAGCGGAATTCGAGCGTGTCGGAGAGGATACAGGACAGCATCATCCCCTTGACCCAGTCGGGCATTTTGTCGGCCGCGTCGCCCATGAGATCATACATGATCGTCGCGGTGCAGGCGAGCGGGCGGATGGTGATGTCGATCGGACCCGCCGTTTCAAGCCCGCCGACAAGTTTGTGGTGGTCGATGATCTCGACGATGTCGAGCGCGTTGATATTCGCCGGAAGCTCGGCCGGGTTATTGGTATCGACGATCACGGCTTTTTGGCCGTCTTCGAATGTCTCGACGATGCGCGGCTTCGGGCAGGACCATTTCTCAAGAACAAAAGCCGCTTCGGTGTTGGGCTCACCAAGCAGCACGGCTTCGGCGGGGTCGCCTTTGATTTCGTTGAGATACCACGCCCAGATGATGGGCGAGCCGGTGGAATCGGTATCGGGGGATTTATGGCCGAAAACGAGGGTGGTCATGAGCAAGTGTCCTTCATCGAACGGGGATAATTTGCGCGCGTTATAGGCGTGAAGGCGTGTCTTGTCACGCCCCGCAAGGGACGTTGTGCAAGGGGATAGGAAATCAGTTCACACCCGGTGCCGCAATGCAGCATATTGAGACTTGCTACTCCGCCTCACTCAGGGTCTTGCGAATCTCGGCGGCCACCTCGGCGGGATGCGTGATTGGCCCCATATGGCCCGCGCCCGCGATACAGACCCGACGCGCGCGGGGCATCTTTGCGGCAAGGCCGTTTTGCACAACCCGCATCAGGTCGGGCGACGTCTCGCCCCGCATCAGAACACACGGAATGTCGATACTGCCAAGCCGGGGAATGATCCCGGCTGCGTCATCAGCGAGCATCGGCTGGCTTGCACTGATGAAGGGAATAAGGCGAGTCGCAGATTCGCGCAGATCGTCCGGCAACTTGTCCCACGGGCGCCCATCGCCCCAGACCCGCAGAAAAGCCCGCGCGCCTTTGTCCGGCTCTCCGGCGGCGATATTGGCATCAATTTTATCCATAAGCGCTTGATTCCACTTATGTTCTTCATGGTCCTCCTCGCGGGATACCGCCATCAGGACCGGCTCAAAGAGCGACAGGCTGCGCACCATCTCGGGGCGTTCTAGCGCAATCAAAAGCGACAGCACACCGCCAAAGCTATGACCAATGAGATCAACCGGCTCGGTTACAAACGGCAGAACGGCCTCAAGGGTTTCCAGAACCAAATCGCCATCGCCACTCCAGGCGGGGCTTTGGCCATGACCGGGCAAATCAAGCGCGGTAATAGAGAGCGTATCGGACAGGCGGTCCGCTACCCCGCGCCACGCCCCGGAATGGGCCAGCGAACAATGCAGCGCCAACGCTTTGCGCGGCCCCGTGCCATAATGGCGTGCGTAGAGCGCCTGCGCGCCCGTTCTGTGTATGGTCATGATCCTAGAGGTCTCCAGCAAGATGCAGGTCGAGATATTCAAGTCGATCCTGCCCAAAGAAACGCGCGCCATCGTCGGTCACATAAAAGGGAGAGCCAAACGCCCCGGCCTCGACCGCCTCTTCAAGGTTGCGCGGATAGGTTTCAGCCCCCAGAAGCAGGCCAGTATCGGCAAGACCCGGATCGAACCCCGCCTCTTCAAGGCAGGCGCGGATCACGCCATCCTCGGCGATATCCTTTTGCTCGGACCAGCAGGCCCGCATGATCGCCCGCGCCAGCGCGCCAACATCGCCACCCGCCTCTTGCGCGGCAATGATCGCATAAGACGACGGCGCAGCATTGGTCGGCCAATGGGCGGGCTTAAGATGAAAATCCATTCCACTCTTTTTCGCCTGCCGCACGAGATCCTGTGCGCGGTATTCCATGCGCGCGGGGTGACGATCTGCGGGGGCCGTGCCGCCCGTGCGGGCAAAAAGCGCGATCACATCCACAGGTTTATAGGCAATCGTCGCGCCATGACGTGCCGCGATGGTCTCAAGACGGTCGCTTGCCAGATAGGCATACGGCGAAATCGTCGAAAAATAATAGTCGATATGTGGCATTTGTTCTCTCCGCGCGCCCAGCATGTCTTTGCCAGAGAGTAGGCCCATGTTAAGCGGTGTGCAATGTCACGAATCTGTCATCGCAGGGAAAGCGACGCGGCGACAGCACGCCCTGGGGACCACATATATGGCACATATTCTCGAACCTAAGCTCATCACAGGCACGTCGAACCAGCCGCTGGCCAAGGCCATCGCCCGCCGCATGTCCATGCATCGCGGCAAGACGCTCGGTCTTGTGGATGCGCGCGTCGAACGGTTCAACGATCAGGAAATCTTTGTCGAAGTGTTCGAGAACGTCCGCGGCGAGGATATGTTCATCGTGCAGTCGACCTCGCGACCGGCCAATGACAACCTGATGGAACTGCTTATCATGACCGATGCGTTGCGCCGGTCATCGGCCGCGCGCATTACCGCCGTGATCCCCTATTTCGGCTATGCCCGACAGGATCGCCGCGCCAAGGCCCGCACGCCGATCTCGGCCAAACTGGTCGCCAACATGCTCGTCGAGGCCGGGGTTGAGCGGGTTCTCACGATGGACCTGCACGCCGCACAGATTCAGGGCTTTTTCGATATCCCCGTCGACAACCTTTATGCCTCGCCGATTTTCGCGCTCGACATCATGAGCCAATTTCCCGGCGACGGGCTAAAAGACGTTATGGTCGTGTCGCCCGATGTCGGCGGCGTGGCCCGCGCCCGCGAGCTTGCCAAGCGGATCAACGCGCCACTGGCCATCGTCGACAAACGCCGTGAAAAACCCGGCGAAGTGGCGGAAATGACCGTGATCGGCAATGTGAGCGGTAAGAAATGCATCATCGTGGACGATATGTGCGACACCGCCGGCACGCTTTGTAAGGCGGCAGAAGTGCTCATGGAGCACGGCGCGACCGAGGTCCACTCCTACATCACCCACGGCGTCATGTCCGGCCCGGCGGTCGAGCGGATCACCAATTCCGTGATGAAATCGCTCGTGATTACCGATTCAATTGAACCGACCGAAGCGGTCAAGGCGGCGCAGAATATCCGCATCCTGCCCACTGCACCGCTTTTCGCCCAAGCGATCCTCAATATCTGGAACGGCACCAGTGTCTCGTCATTGTTCGAGACCGAGACCCTCGAACCCTCTTATGAGGGGCTGTTCAACGCGGGCTGATCCGTGCGGATACGATCAAACGCAAAAGGGCGCCTTTTCGGCGCCCTTTTATATTAGTCGATCTGCCAATCATCGGCATGGTGCAATTCGCCAATCGCGAACCAACTCATCCGCACCCGCGCGATCCGGGTATCGCCCCATGTGCGGAACACCAGCTCAAACCCTGTCTCTGTGATATTTTCGGCCTTCACCTCGGCGCGTGTATTGTGGGCGCTATCCATATCCGACAGCGAAAGCCCCACCTGCACGGCGGGGACATGACGAAACGCTTCGGAAAAGCTGACCGACTTGCGCCGTTCGCGCGGGCCGGTGCCCGTCCACATCTCGCCGCCGTCTTCGAAGTCGGAAAAAAGGGGGACATCCCCTTGATCTACCCCGATAAGATGATTTCGCAGTCTTTTCATGTCATTGTCCCGTCGTCGCCCCGGCCTCGTGACATTCCGAAGCCGTTGGCCGTTGGAAATAGGGCATAACGCCTGTGAACAAATCCGGCAACAAAAGACGCCGCAAAAGAAAAGGCCCCCACCATACTGGAGGGAGCCTTGTTCCGGTCCTGTCGGGCCGATGGATCAATCCATTGCGTCGAGCAGGTCAACCATATCGGCAACGAATTTCTCCGCCGCGTCCTTGTCATCCGCATCCGCGTTCTCGGCTGCGGCGCGGGCCGCAGAGAGAACGTCTTCGAGATCGGCCTTTGTCACGTCGCCGCCCACATGGGCGTGCTCTGCGATAACGGAAATCGAATCTGCCGAAATCTCGGCAAAACCGCGGGTGACGACAAAGTCCTTGTCGCCTTCGGGCGATTGGACTTTCACCACGCCGGGGCGCAGCGAGGTCAGCGTTGCCGCATGTCCCGGCATGGCGGTCATGTCGCCATCTGCGCCGGGAATTTGCACGGAGGTCACCTGAAACGAAGCGAGGCTCCGCTCAGGGCTGACCAGGTCAAATTGCATCATGTTTGCCATTTCGGGCCTCCTTAGGCCGCTTCAGCAGCCATCTTTTCGGCTTTGGCGATCACGTCCTCGATGCCGCCAACCATGTAGAAGGCGCCTTCGGGAAGGTGATCATACTCGCCAGCGACAACGGCCTTGAACGACGCGATCGTGTCTTCGAGCGGCACCTGAACACCGTCAGAGCCGGTGAACACTTTCGCAACGTCGAAGGGCTGCGAGAGGAAACGCTCGATCTTACGGGCACGGGCCACGGCCATTTTGTCTTCTTCGGACAGTTCGTCCATCCCGAGGATGGCGATGATGTCCTGAAGCGACTTGTAGCGCTGAAGGATCTGCTGAACGTCGGACGCCACTTTGTAGTGCTCCTCGCCGATGATCAGCGGATCAAGCAGACGCGAGGTCGAGCCAAGCGGGTCCACAGCCGGGTAAATGCCCTTTTCCGAGATCGCACGGTCAAGAACCGTGGTCGCGTCAAGGTGGGCAAACGAGGTTGCAGGCGCAGGGTCGGTAAGGTCATCCGCGGGAACATACACGGCCTGAACCGAGGTAATCGAACCGGACTTGGTCGAGGTGATGCGTTCCTGCATCGCGCCCATGTCGGTTGCCAGCGTCGGCTGATAGCCCACAGCCGAAGGAATACGACCGAGAAGCGCCGAAACTTCCGAACCCGCCTGCGTGAAGCGGAAGATGTTGTCGACGAAGAACAGAACGTCTGCACCAGTATCGTCACGGAACTGTTCCGCGAGGGTCAGACCCGACAGGGCAATACGCATACGCGCACCCGGCGGCTCGTTCATCTGGCCGTAGACCAGCGCAATTTTCGACTCGGGCAGGTTATCGGGAACGATAACGCCGGATTCGATCATCTCATGGTAAAGGTCGTTGCCTTCACGGGTCCGCTCACCCACACCCGCGAACACGGACACGCCCGAGTGCACTTTTGCGATGTTGTTGATGAGTTCCATGATGAGAACGGTTTTACCAACGCCGGCACCGCCGAAGAGACCAATTTTACCACCCTTGGTATAGGGGGCCAGCAGGTCGATGACCTTGATGCCGGTGGTCAGGATTTCGGTCGCGGTCGACTGCTCGGAGAATTCCGGCGCATCGCCGTGAATCGGGCGGCTGTCGGTTGCGTCCACGGGGCCTTTTTCGTCAACCGGGTCGCCGGTCACGTTCAGGATGCGGCCCAGGGTGCCGTTGCCAACCGGCACGGCGATCGGCGCGCCGGTGTCTTCGACGCCTTGACCGCGCACGAGACCTTCGGTCGCGTCCATCGCGATGGTCCGCACAGTGTTTTCGCCAAGGTGCTGGGCAACTTCCAGAACCAGTTTTTTACCATTGTTGTCGGTGGTCAGCGCGTTGAGGATCTGCGGGAGTTCATCCTCGAACTGCACGTCCACAACGGCGCCAATGACCGCAGTCACTTTGCCTTTTGCGTTTGCCATGTTTCGTCTCCGGTTCTTAGAGCGCTTCAGCGCCCGAGATGATTTCAATAAGCTCGTTGGTGATCACAGCCTGACGCGAGCGGTTATACTCGATCGTCAGCTTGTCGATCATGTCGCCCGCATTGCGCGTCGCGTTGTCCATTGCGGACATGCGCGAGCCTTGCTCGGATGCACCGTTTTCCAACAGTGCTGCGAAGATCTGTGTTGCGACGCCGCGCGGCAGCAGGTCGGCAAGGATTGCCTCTTCGCTGGGCTCGTAGTCGTACAAGGTCGACGCACCATCGGCCTCGGCATCCTCGAAGGAGGCCGGGATGATCTGCTGTGCGGTCGGGATCTGGGTCACGACGTTGACGAACTTCGCGTAGAAGATCGTGGCAACATCGAATTCACCGCCGTCAAACCGGTCGAGAATGTTGCGCGCAATGCCTTGCGCGTCATCATAGCCGACACGTTTCACTTCGGTCAGGTCCACATGGCCAACGAACAGCTCACCATACTCACGCTTGAGCGCATCGCGGCCTTTTTTGCCGACAGTCAAAACCTTGACGGTTTTGCCCGCAGCAATAAGATCCTGTGCTTTTGCGCGCGCCAGCTTGGCGATGTTCGAGTTAAAACCACCGCAGAGGCCGCGTTCAGCCGTCATCACCACCAGAAGGTGGGTTTGATCGCTGCCGGTCCCTGCAAGCAGTTTGGGCGCAGAGTCGGAGCCGCCAACCGATGCCGCAAGCCCACCGAGAACGGCATTGAACCGCTCTGTATAGGGGCGCGACGCTTCGGCAGCTTCCTGCGCGCGGCGAAGTTTCGCCGCGGCAACCATCTGCATGGCTTTTGTGATCTTACGCGTGTTTTTCACACTCGCGATCCGGTTTTTTAGGTCCTTCAGACTAGGCATTGGCCGAACCCCTTAAGCGAAGTCTGCTGCGTATTCGTCCAGCGCGGCTTTGACTTTGTCAGCGGCATCGCCCTTGATCTTGGGATCTTCATCGGTGATCCACTGAAGCAAGTCGGCGTGTTTGCCGCGCAGGTGTTGCAGGAGACCCTGCTCGAAACGACCGACTTCCTTGACGTCGACTTTGTCGAGGTAGCCGTTCACACCCGCGAAGATGACGCAGACGATTTCCGCGTTGGTCAGCGGCGAATACTGAGCCTGTTTCATCAGCTCGGTCAGACGCGCACCACGGTTCAGCAACTGCTGGGTCGAGGCATCAAGGTCAGAGCCAAACTGGGCGAAGGCCGCCATCTCACGATACTGAGCCAGCGACAGTTTCACCGGACCCGCCACCGAGGACATCGCCTTGGTCTGGGCCGAAGAGCCCACGCGCGACACCGACAGACCGGTGTTCACGGCCGGGCGGATACCTTGGTAGAAGAGTTCGGTTTCGAGGAAGATCTGACCGTCGGTGATCGAGATCACGTTGGTCGGAATAAAGGCCGAAACGTCCCCACCCTGTGTCTCGATGACCGGCAGAGCCGTCAGCGAGCCAGAGCCGAAATCTTCGTTCAGCTTGGCCGAACGCTCAAGCAGGCGCGAGTGGAGGTAGAAAACGTCGCCCGGATACGCTTCACGTCCCGGCGGGCGGCGCAGAAGCAGCGACATCTGGCGATAGGCCACGGCCTGTTTGGAAAGGTCATCATAAATGATGAGCGCATGCTTGCCGTTGTCGCGGAAATATTCCGCCATCGCGGTGGCGGCGTAGGGCGCAAGGAACTGCATCGGTGCCGGGTCGGACGCGGTAGCAGCAACGACGATCGAATATTCGATGGCGCCGGTTTCTTCGAGCTTTTTCACAAGCTGCGCAACGGTCGAACGCTTCTGGCCGATCGCGACGTAGACGCAGTAGAGCTTTTTGCTCTCGTCGTCGCCCGCAGCGTCGTTGTAGGATTTCTGGTTCAGGATCGCGTCGAGCGCAACAGCGGTTTTACCCGTCTGACGGTCGCCAATGATAAGCTCACGCTGGCCACGGCCAATCGGGATCATCGCGTCAACCGATTTGAGGCCGGTTGCCATCGGCTCATGCACCGATTTACGCGGGATAATGCCCGGCGCCTTGACGTCTGCGACGTTGCGCTGGGTGGCTTTGATCGGACCTTTGCCGTCAATCGGGTTGCCGAGACCGTCGACCACGCGGCCGAGAAGTTCAGGACCAGCAGGCACGTCCACGATCGAGTTGGTGCGCTTGACGGTGTCACCTTCTTTGATGTCACGGTCCGACCCGAAAATCACGACACCGACGTTGTCGCTTTCAAGGTTGAGGGCCATACCCCGGATACCGCCCGGAAATTCCACCATCTCACCGGCTTGAACGTTGTCCAGGCCATAGACGCGCGCAATACCGTCACCGACGGAAAGCACACGACCGACCTCGGCCACTTCGGCTTCTTTGCCAAAGTTCTTAATCTGGTCCTTAAGGATCGCAGAGATTTCGGCTGCTTGGATACCCATTATCCGACCTCTTTCATTGCATTCTGGAGGGAGGCGAGCTTGGAGGCGATCGAGGTGTCGATCATCTTGGAGCCCACTTTAACGACAAGACCGCCGACAAGAGATTTGTCAACGGCCGCATTGATTTTGACATCTTTGCCGACACGCGCGGCAAGAGTCTTGGCAAGTTTTTCGCTCTGCGCCTTGGTCAACGGCTTGGCCGTGACGACATCGGCCGTCACCTCACCCTTATCCTCTGCGATCATGTCACGCAGTTGGGCGATAAGGTGGGGCAGGACATAGAGGCGACGCTTTTCGGCCATGAGGGCCAAAGCGTTCTTCAGCACCGGCTGAAGTGCCATTTTTCCGGCGATTTCGGCAATGGCCTTGGCCTGATCGTCGCGGCTATAGAGCGGCGAGGAAATCAGGTCGCGCAGGTCAGCACTGTCGCCCAGTGCGCTGCTCAGGTCGTCAAGGCCACCTTCCAGTTTGGAAAGCGTCTTGTTCTCTTTCGCGATCTCGAAGACCGCGGTGGCATAGCGTTCGGCGATGCCGGAGGAGATCGAAGCTGGTTCGGACACGTCCACCCTTCCGCGTTCTGGCCCCGAATTTCTGCATACCATTGTATGCTGCGCTCGGGGGCGTTTCATGGCCCCGCTGGATCGGGGCAGTAAAATCCTGCGTGGATGTAGCAGAGCCTCGCGCACCTAGCAACATTGTTTGGCGTTTTACGATTTTCGGGGAAACCCTTTATTTTTAAGGCGTTCGGGCACATGCGACCCTTTGCTCGCGACCCTGCGTCAAAAAAAAATCGCGGAATCCGTCATTTTTGGCGATTCCCAAAGGCGACAGGGCATGAAATGTTAGCGACAACAGCCCCTTTTTGCCGCCACGCGCCGCGCGCTGGATACCGCCGGGATGGTATTTCAGGTCGCCCTGCGACCTCAGCCTGCGACCTCAGACAGGGGCCGTTCCCGGTTTCGGGCTGAGCACGCCCAGGGATTTGGGCACCTTGACGCTGACCCCCGGTCCACGCGGTGCATGGACGCGTTTGCTTGCCTCGACCATCAAAACGCCGCCCGCCATGACCGGCGCGACGGTGCGCCCGATGCCTTCCCACATGCCCCCGGTTTTGCGCCAAAAGCGTTTGTGCGAGGGCGGCTGGTAGAGCGTGGCGCGATTGCGTTCCGGCATGAACCCGGCATCGCGCAGTTGGGATTCAAGCTGGCCTATGGAATAGGGCCGTCCAAAGCCAAACGGCGTCGCATCGCTGCGCGACCAAATCCCGGCGCGGTTGGGCACCACAAACAGCGCCCGCCCACCGGGGCCAAGCGCCCGATAGGCTTCGGCCAATAGGTCGGCGGGGCGTTCGCTTGTCTCAAGCCCGTGCATCATCACAAGACGATCCACGCGCCCGGTTTCGATTGGCCAGAGCGTTTCTTCGCAAAGCACCGACACATTCGCCAACCCGGCAGGCCACGGCATGACCCCCTGTGGCGCCGGCATGAGGCCAATGACCCGGCGCGCATCCGCAAGGTAAGGACGCAAGAGCGGCACGGCAAAGCCAAACCCGGCCACCGTCATGCCCTTGGCATCCGGCCAGAGTTCGCGCATTTCATCGCGCACCGCCTTTTGCGCCGCACGGCCAAGCGTGCTGCGATAATAGAAGTTCCTGAGGTCCTGCACGTCGAGATGCATTGCAACTGTCCATGTGATCGGCAACTCTGGGGGCACCATAGCAATGAAAAGGTGAAAATCCATGCCCCTTGAGACCGTGACGATCCCCTGCCTTGCCGATAATTATGCGTTTCTTGTTCACAATACAGATAGTGGCGAAACCGCGCTTGTCGATGCGCCCGAATCCGGCCCGATCCTCAACGCGCTGAATGATCTTGGGTGGTCCCTCGATACGGTGCTTTTGACACATCACCATTGGGATCATATTGACGGGCTGACCGCGATCCTTGAGGCGCAAAAGGCGCGCGTTATCGGCGCCAAGGCCGATGCCCACCGCCTGCCGCCGCTTGATGTTGCGGTTTCGGATGGCGATCACCTCTCGGTCTGCGGCGAGGACATGACGGTGATGGATGTGTCGGGGCATACGGTCGGCCATGTGGCCTTTCATTTTCCGACCACCGGCCTTTTGTTTACCGCCGATAGCCTAATGGCTTTGGGCTGTGGGCGGTTGTTCGAAGGCACGCCCGCACAGATGTGGCAGAGCCTCTCGCGCCTGGCGGCCTTGCCCGATGATACAATCGTCTACTCTGGCCATGAATATACCGAAACCAACGCCCGGTTCGCCATGACCGTCGATCCCGACAATCCCGCGCTTCAGGCGCGCGTCGCAGAGATCGCCGCGACCCGCAAGGCAGGCCGCCAGACCATTCCGTCGCAGCTTGGCGAGGAAAAGGCCACCAACCCGTTTCTTCGCGCCGCCGACCCAGGTATCCGCGCCCAGCTTGGCATGGAGACCGCGACAGATATTGAGGTTTTTACCGAAATCCGCCACCGTAAGGATGCGTTCTAACCGCTTTGCATCGGATCACTCCTGCGCCGATTACCGCCGTCTCACGATAAATGTGACCAAGAAAACGCAGAAAGTCCTTGAAGACCGGGCGAGATAGACCAAACTTTAAGAACATGAGGCCATCGTCGAACGGGCACCCCGCCCCGACGACCCAGAACCCGAAGGAGGACCAGAGCAGTGCCTTCATTCTCGAACACGCTCGAACAGGCAATCCACGCAGCATTGGCTCAGGCCAACGCCCGCAAACATGAATTCGCGACTCTGGAGCACCTTCTTCTTGCCCTGCTTGAAGAACCCGACGCCGTGCGCGTCCTTCAGGCCTGCGATGTCGACCTAGATGAACTGCGCGGCAGCCTCGTGGAATATATCGACGACGATCTTTCCACGCTGGTGACAGATATCGAAGGCTCCGAAGCGGTCCCGACCGCCGCCTTCCAGCGCGTGATCCAACGCGCCGCGATCCATGTGCAATCCTCGGGCCGCACCGAAGTGACCGGCGCCAATGTGCTCGTCGCGATCTTTGCCGAACGCGAAAGCAACGCGGCCTTCTTCCTGCAAGAACAGGACATGACCCGCTATGATGCGGTCAACTATATCGCCCACGGTGTCGCCAAAGACCCCGCCTTTGGCGAGAGCCGCCCCATAAGCGGCGCAGAGTTTGGCGACGAAAGCACCGTCGACGCCACCCCCGAAAGCGAAAACAAGGAAAGCGCGCTGGCGAAATATTGCGTCGACCTCAACGCCAAGGCGCAGGCGGGCGATATTGACCCGCTGATCGGGCGCGATTCCGAGGTGGAACGCTGTATTCAGGTGCTCTGCCGTCGGCGCAAGAACAACCCGCTTCTTGTGGGCGATCCCGGCGTTGGCAAAACCGCCATTGCAGAGGGGCTGGCGCATCGTATCGTCATGGGCGACATCCCCGAGGTTCTTGCCAACACCACGATCTTTTCGCTCGACATGGGCGCGCTTTTGGCCGGAACCCGGTATCGCGGTGACTTTGAGGAACGGCTCAAGGCTGTTGTGACCGAACTTGAGGAACACCCGGACGGCGTTTTGTTCATCGACGAAATCCATACCGTGATCGGCGCAGGCGCGACCTCGGGTGGGGCGATGGATGCCTCCAACCTCCTCAAGCCCGCGCTTCAGGGTGGCAAGCTGCGCACTATGGGGTCTACGACCTACAAGGAATTCCGCCAGCATTTCGA
>JAPHRE010000021.1 GCA_026195905.1 Pseudopelagicola sp.
AACCGGATTGAGATCATCCTGCTTCGGGAGGGGAAGTAGAAACGTTTTTATCCATTAGCGCGCTGTTAAGGGTGCTGGCCTAACTGTTGGATCGACCAAAGATCGAACCATCAGAAAGGCGTGTTCATGACGATCTCTTCTTCTCTCAATGCCGGTGTGGCCGGGCTCAACGTCAATGCGAGCCGCCTTGCCGCCATTTCGGACAACATCGCGAATTCGCAAACCTATGGCTATAAACGGATGGAGGCGGATTTCCATTCTATGGTCATTTCCGGCAGTGGCGGCGCCTATTCGGCGGGCGGCGTGCGGGTCACGACACAGCGGCTTATAGATGAGCGCGGCTCGCTGCTCTCGACGGCCAATTCAACTGACCTCGCGGTAAGGGGGCGGGGGATGCTGCCCGTGGCGAAGGCCTCGGAGGTTGAGGTTGGAAACGGCTCCGAGCAGATGCTCCTGACGACGACGGGATCGTTTCGCACCGATTCCCAAGGCTACCTGACAACAGAGTCCGGCCTTGTTTTGATGGGATGGCCCGCAAATGCGGATGGCACCATGCCAAGCTATCCGCGCGATACGAGCGAGGGACTTGAGCCGGTTCAAATCAACGTCAATCAGCTCACCGGTGATCCGACCACGACAATGACCCTTGGCCTGAACCTGCCCGCAACGGAAACGGATGCCGGGAGCAGTGGCGACATGCGAGAGCTATCGGTCGAATATTTCGACAACCTCGGCCGGTCGCAGACCATCGCCGTAGAGTTTACGCCTGTGGTTGCGGCGAGTGGGTCCTCGAATTCATGGTCTATGGTTCTCAAGGATTCCGCCCTCAACGGCGCGGTGATCGGGGAATATGATCTTGTCTTTTCCGACAGTCGCACAGGCGGCGGCACATTGGCCTCTGTGGTGACGAATTCCGGCGGAACGTATGATTCGCAAACCGGGAGTATCATCGTCAACGTTGATGGCGGGCCGATGGAGATCAATATCGGGAGACCCGGAGAAAGCGACGGTATTGGTCAGCTTTCAGATACGTTCGCTCCGCTTCAGATCTCCAAGGATGGATCGCCTGTTGGCAATATGACCTCTGTTGAGGTTGATGCGAACGGTTTCGTCCATGCTTATTTCGACACAGGCATTACCCGCACTGTCTTTCAGGTGCCTCTGGTCGACCTTCCCAATCCAAACGGCATGGTCGCGCTTGACCATCAAACCTATGTGCCTTCGCCCGAAAGCGGGTCTTATTTCCTCTGGGATGCCGGGGACGGACCAACCGGCGATATCGTCGCCTATGCGCTTGAGGAATCGGCCACGGATGTTGCCGGTGAATTGACCGACATGATCCAGACTCAGCGTTCCTATAGCTCGAACGCCAAGGTCATCCAGACCGTCGATGAGATGCTTCAGGAAACGACCAATATCAAGCGCTGATCCTGAGAGGAGGCGGTTCGCATGAGTATCACAGGTGCCTTGAGCAATGCGTTGAGCGGCCTGACCGCCGTCTCACGCGCGGCGGACGTTGCTTCGGCAAACCTCGCCAACGCATTAACCGAAGGGTATGGCACACGGAGCCTTTCCCTATCGTCGCAAACCCTATCGGCGTCGGGCGGTGTGCGCGTGAACGGGATTGTGCGAGATGTGGACCAAGCCCTTGTGGGACAACGGCGCGAGGCGGCGGCGCGAAACGCGGAATCCGAAACGCAAACAACACACCTTGCGTCGCTTGAAACGCTGATCGGGACGCCGGACAATAGTGCATCGCTTGCCGCAAAAATCGCCGAGTTTGAAGCGACGCTTATCTCGGCCGCAAGCCAGCCGGGATCGTCCCTACGCCTTGAGCAGGTGGCGCGCGCGGCGGTTGATATGACCGACACGTTCCAAGGTATATCCGGCGGGCTGCAGGATATGCGGAGCGCCGCCGACCAGAAGATCAATGGCATGGTCGATCGCATGAACGGGCTTTTGGCGGAGGTGGAAACCCTTAACAGGTCGATCATCAGCGCCCAGAGCCGAGGACAATCGACAGCAGGGTTCGAGGATGCGCGTCAGACGGTGATTGACGACATTTCGGTTATGGTTCCGGTGCGTCAGATGCCGCGCGATCATGGTGCTGTGGCGCTTGTGTCGGAGGGGGGAGCGATCCTCCTCGATGGAAGCGCACAGGACCTTGTGTACGAGCCGACGCGTTTCGTCGATGTGCACCATGATATGGCCAGTGGTCCGTTATCGGGCCTCACGCTTGGCAATGGTCAGGAGGTCTGGAGCGAGACCCATCAGATGCTTGGCGGCGGGGCGCTTGCAGCGGAATTTGCGATCCGTGACGAAAGCGCACCGCGCGTGCAGGCACAGCTTGATGGCCTTGCCCGTGATGTCATTGAGCGGTTTCAGGACAGTGGGGTTGACCCAAGCCTTGCGCCGGGCGCGCCGGGACTCTTTACCGACGCGGGCGGGATCTATGCCGCCGGAAATGAGGCCGGTCTTGCGTCGCGGATTGCGGTGAATAGCCTCGTTGACCCGGATGCCGGCGGTGAGGCCTGGCGGTTGCGCGATGGTCTTGGCGCTGTGGTGCCCGGAGCGACCGGAGATGGCGCGCTTTTGCAGGATTTTGGCAAAGCACTTGCCGCCAACGAGGGGCCGTCGTCTGCCGCGTTGATGGGGCAGGGAGGGTCGTTGCATGACCTTGCAACACAGGTCGTTTCGTCCATTGGCGCAGATCGTCTTGCGGCGGAGCGAACCCTGTCGTTTCACGCCGGACAGTTAGAAACCTTGGAGGCGCAGGAGCTTGCTAATGGTGTCGATAGTGATCGGGAACTGCAAAACCTCCTCCTGATCGAGCAGAGTTTTGCCGCCAATGCGCGGGTGATCGAAGCGGTCGATGAAATGATGTCAACTCTTTTGAGGCTTTGAACGATGAGCGTTACCGGAATTGGGGATATGGCCCTGCATTTCATGTTGGGGCGGCAAAACAGTCGCCTTAACGAGGATCTTTCAACCCTGACCAACATGTTGGTGACGGGAGAGGTCGCGGATAAGGCCGACACAATCACCGGCGATTACCTTCTTCTTGGGGATATTGAGCGCTCGACACGCCTTCTTGATGCCTATGATACCTCAAAAACGGAGGCTGGCCTTTTTCTTGCAACGGCGCAGGCGGCGCTTGGGGCGATACAAAACGATGCCGAAGCGCTTGCCTCAAACCTTATGACGGCGGCGCAATCCGGGACGGGCGTAGGCCTTAATGTGGCCAGCCAGAGCGCACAAGACACGTTTCGAACCATCGTGGGCAACCTGAATGCGAGCGCGGCAGGACGCTCTGTTTTTGCAGGAAGCGGCGCCGATCGCGCGGCGTTGGCCGATGCGGACGCCATGTTTGGGGCGCTTGCGGCGGCTTTGACGGGACAGACGACGGCGACCGGAGTCCGGGCCGAAATAGAGGCATGGTTTATGGATGCCGGGGGCGGGTTCGAGACGGTTGGCTATATTGGCGAGACAGACCCCCTTGCGCCATTTCAGCTCAATCGCGAGACCAGTGCCGGGTATGAATTGCGCGCGGATCGAGATGAAATTCGGGCGGTTTTGATTGAAGTTGCGACCGCCGCTTTTGCAACGGATGAGGCATTTGGCCTGTCTCAATCGGCGCAGCAGAGCCTATTGCAGGACGCGGGCGAGGGTCTTCTTGCGCGCCTGGATGGGGTGACCGAATTGCGGGCCGAGATCGGCGCGCTTGAGGAACGGGTTGAGTTGGCCGGGGTGCGCAATGCGGCCACCCGCGCCAGCCTTGAACTCACGCGGGCAGATCTTTTTGGGGCTGATCCATACGACACGGCCACACGGCTTGAATCGACCCGAACACAGCTTGAAATGCTCTATTCCGTTACGTCTCGCCTCTCGAACCTTACCCTTGCCAACTATCTTGGATAACCAGATGATCCGTTTCATGCGCCATTATGTCACCCTTGTTTTCCTGTGCCCGGCGGTCGCCTTGGCGAGTCCCGTGCGAATTAAGGATCTGGTTGAATTTGATGGGGTGCGTGGGAATGATCTTGTAGGATATGGGCTTGTTGTCGGGCTGAACGGGACGGGCGATGGGCTGCGCAATGCACCGTTCACCGAAGAGATTGTATCCAACATCCTTGAACGCCTTGGGGTTAATGTCGCGGGCGAGCAGATGCGGCCAAAGAATGTTGCGGCGGTGCTTGTCACCGGAGAGCTGCCGCCATTTGCGCGCACTGGAGGCCGGATAGATGTCACGGTTTCGGCAATTGGGGACGCCAAGAGCCTTCTTGGGGGGACGTTAATCATGACACCCCTCAACGCGGCGGATGGTCTTATCTATGCCGTCGCACAGGGCGCAGTGATCGCGGGCGGAGCATCGGCGGATGGCGAGGCGGCGCAGGTCGTTCAAGGCGTGCCAACGTCGGGCGCTATTCCGGCGGGTGCGCGCGTGGAACGAGAGGTTGAGTTTGATTTCGCGGCGATGGAGAGCCTGCGTCTTGCCCTGCGTGAGCCGGATTTCACAACGGCGGGCCGGGTTGAGGCCGTGATCAACAAACGATTTGGACGCCGTGTTGCCTTTATGCGCGATGCGGGCACCGTGCATCTTGACCTTGGAAGCGCAAAAGGCCGATCGCCGGCGCATGTCATCGCGACTATTGAAAACCTACCTGTTCAACCCGAGCGCAAGGCGCGGGTCGTTGTCGATCAACGCTCGGGCACGATCGTGATGGGCGAGGATGTGCGGATCTCGCGGGTGGCGGTCTCGCAGGGCAATCTCACCCTCCGGGTGCGCGAAGCGCCATTGGCGATTCAGCCCAACCCCTTTGCAAATGGTGAAACCGTTATTGTGCCTCGAAGCGAGGCCGAAATAGAGGAAGAGGAGGGGATTGGCCTTGCCGAGGTGCCGGGCGGCACATCGCTCAGCGAGGTTGTCGAGGGGCTTAATGCGCTTGGGGTTCGGCCGCGCGACATGATTGATATCCTCAAGAGCATCAAGGCTGCGGGCGCGCTTCATGCTGAATTCGTGGTGCGCTAGGGGGTAGGTCTGGGGTAGGTTGGCGCTAGAAATATCCGCGCACGAGGCTTGCTGCGACAAGGCTCCAGCCATCCGCGATGACGAAAAAGGCAAGCTTAAACGGCAAAGAGACAATCGCTGGTGGCACCATCATCATCCCCATAGACATCAAGATTGCCGCGACGACGAGGTCAATGACGAGGAAGGGCAGGAAGATCAGAAAGCCAATCTGAAACGCGCGGGCGATCTCGGAGAGCAGAAAGCTCGGGACCAGAACGGAAAGCGGGGCGTCCTTTATGGCGCCCTCGACGATGCTGTCGTCGCGCAGGGTTGCCATTGCATTGAAGGTATCGAAATCGACGCGTGCCGACATGAAGCCTCGAAACGGGACGAGCACACGATTTAGAGCCTGTTCAAGGGGAATTGCCTCTTCGAGGTAGGGCGAAACGCCTGTTGTCCATGCCTCGGTGAACACCGGGTCCATGACGTAGTAGGTCAGGAACAGGGCCAAACTTACGATGAGCATATTGGGCGGTGCTTGTTGAAGGCCGATGGCCTGACGCAGGATTGAAAGAACCGTCACGATAAAGGGAAAGCATGTCACCATGATCGCAATGCCCGGCGCGAGGCTAAGGACTGTGATCAGGAGTATGATTTGCAACCCCTGCCCGGTCAGCGATCCGCCTTCTCCGAGCGCGATGGAGATCTCTTGTGCGGAGGCCGGCGAGGTCAGCGCGATGCTCGCCAGCGCGGCAAGGAGCAGGAGGCGGGCGGATATCATCACGCTTGGCCGTCGAAGGCCACAACTTCGGTCAGACGCACGGCGAGCTGACCTTTTTGGGCACCTTCAAGTTCTTCAAGTGCGCCACGCGCGATCAGGCGATCGCCGACATAAAGCTCAACAGGGTCTTCGACCTGACGGTCGAGCGGCAGAACGTCATTTTTGCCTAACTTCAGAAGGTCGCCGATAAAGGGGCGCGCCTTGCCGACAGAGATCGTGACCTCAATCGGAACATTGACGAAAGGGCTCGTGGATTTGTTTGAAGCGGTGTCAGCCATGGGACGTTTCCTTTTTTGCCTGTTGCACGAAAGCAGAGAAAGCCTCGCCGATGTTTGCCACGATCTCTGTGACATCAATCTTGCGTTCGCGATGATCGAATGAGAGCCGTACTTGACCCGGCAACAGGGTCTCGTCGATTTCGATCCGCGTCGGTAATGCAGCCGGGTCGGGCAGAGCATCTTCAACTGCGCAAAGGTCTTGGGCCGAGACATGCAGGAGGACATCTGTTGCGTCGCCCTGGCTGGCGAGGCGCGTGATTTCTTCGGCGACGTTTAGCCCAAAGCTATGGCGCGCGATTTCCGGCACGACCGCCATTATGGCGTGTTCGACGACGGGCGCGATCTCGGCCAGGAGGGCGGCGTGTGCCTCGTGGTAGGTAAAGGAGAGGTCTTGCAATGTGCGGGCCAACTCTGAGGAGATATTCGATTGCTCTTCGGATTTTGCGCGCACCGCATCTTCCCACCCGGCCTTGTAGCCCTGTTCGAAGGAATCAAGCAGTTCGGTGTCTTCCCGTTCCGTGGCGAAGGGCGCGCCATTGGCGGAGTCCGTCGCGAAGTCTTCAAGGAGGTGTTGAATCGACATCAGGTATGCTCCCTCGGTTCATCGAGCCAACTGCGCAGGATTTCGACGGTTTCCTCCTGACGATCCGCAATCAGGGCGCGCAGCCGTTCAACCGGATCCGCCTCCGCTGTGGTCTCGGTCGCTTTGGAAACGGCGGGCAGGTTTGGATCGCTCTGCTCTGGGGCGGCATAGGCCTCATCCCCGTCTTGGATTTCGCCCGTCAGCGCGGGCGCGTTAGGCGAGGGCACCTGGGGCGCGTCGGAGGGTCGCGGTAAAGATGGGGTTTCTCGGGCCCGTGACAGGAGAGGGCGGAGGACAAACACGGCAAGAACGATTGCGACAATCGCGAAGATCGCCAATTGGATGAGGGTCATGAGGTTGACGTCTGCGAGCGACGGAAGTGCCCCTTGTGACGGGGTGCCAATAACCTCGACCGGCTCAAAGCTCATGGATTTCAGGGTTACGATATCGCCGCGCTCAGAATCGAAGCCTATGGCAGATTGGACAAGTTCGCGCAGGATCTCGAGCTCTTCTGCGGGGCGTGCCGCGATTGATATCGTGCCGTCCTCGATTGTTTCGGGGATGCCATTGACGAGAACCGCAGCCGTGATCCGTTTGATTGCGCCCGCCTCGCGGTTTATTTCGCGCTGTGTTTCGGAAACCTCGTAGTTGACGCGCTCGCGGGTTTCGCTGTTCTGGCTGCTTGATGTATTGCCAGCGGCATCGCCATCCGGGAGGTTCGAGGCAACCGTGACCTGTCCGGCTGCGTCGTTTTTGGCGTTTGTGCTGCGCTCTTCGGAATCGGTACTGATCGCGACGCGGCTATCGGGATCAAAGCGCCGCTCTCGGATGGTTTCACTTTCGGTGACGGTATCAATGCTGACTTCGACGACGGCATTGCCATAGCCAACCCGCGCCTCAAGAAGACGGCGCACCTTATCGGCAAGAGAGGCGGCGCGAGTCTCGACGGAATGGGTGACAGACGTGTCTGTGGGGCCACCGATCAAGCGCCCGGAGGCGTCAATCACGGCGACATCTTCGGGAGACAGCCCGGAGACGGCAGAGGCGATGAGAGAGCGAAAAGCGCGCGCTTGATCCGGGGTAAGGTCGCCGCCCCGTGTTGAGACCGTGACGGAGGCCGTTGGTGTGATACGTCTTTGAAACGGCGTCGAGCCAGCGTGTGCAATGTGCACACGGGCCGATTCGACATTTGTTGCGCCGACGATGGTTCGGGCAAGCTCGCCCTCTTTGGCGCGCCAATAGGCAGCGTCAAACATTTGGGCCGTAGTGCCAAATCCCGAGAGCGAATCAAGGATTTCATAGCCGCGGTTGCCATTGGAAGGCAGGCCTTCGCTTGCCAAGGTCATGCGAAGCTCATCCCGTTGCGACGAGTCAACATAGATTGCCCCGCCGCGCACTTTGTAGGGTGTCCCACGTTGTTCCAGAGCGCGCACGATTTCCCCGGCGGGCCCGCTTTCCAGCCCACTATAGAGAAGCACAAGGTTCGGCGCGGACGCGAGCCGCGCGAGACCGATCACGGCGCCGAAAACGGCGACCGTGGTTAGAACAAGCACTGCTTTTTGCAGGTTTGAGAAGGATTTCCACAAATTCAATAGCTGCGACACGACGCCCTCCGTCTCACGATGCGTTCTGCACCGCCGAGGGCATCTTTCGACGATCAGCCTTAACAATCGGTTAGTTTCTCTCGGCCTATAGAGGGAAGATCGAAGAATTCGGAAAGCCTCATGACCGATACGGACGACACCCAAGAGACGAAGAGCGGCAAGGGATCGAAACTTGTCCTGGTGATATCCTTGTGCCTTGCGTTATTGGGCGGAGGCGGCGGGTTTTTCGCGATCTATTCCGGGCTGCTTTTGGGCCCTGAAGAGGGTCATACCGCCGATGAGTCCCCCGCGCCGGAACCAAAGTCCCTTGCGGATGTCGGATTCGTGCGGATTGATCCAATTCTCATTTCTTTTCCGCAAGGCGCGATTTCGCGGCATTTGCGATTTAGCGCGCATCTTGAGGTTCCCACGGCCTACCTCAAAGAGGTGGAGGCGGTTCTGCCGCGTGTGGTTGATGTTTTGAACGGCTACTTGCGGGCGCTGGAGCCGGCGGACCTCGAACATCCCGCCGCCTTGATCAAGTTGCGGGCACAGATGTTGCGACGTGTGCAGATCATAACCGGCGTTGGCCGTGTGCGTGATCTCCTGATCGCGGAATTCATATTGAACTGACGGAGGATCAAATGGACCTGATTGCGGATATCCTTCTTGTGGCAGGCGCTCTTGGTGCGGGTGTGTATTGCTTCGTTCTTGCGCGCCGGCTTTCGCGGTTCAATGATCTCGAATCCGGCGTTGGGGGTGCGGTTGCCGTGCTTTCCGCGCAGGTCGATGATTTGACGAAAACCCTTGAGGCCGCACGCTCGACCGCCGGTGCCTCGACCGAGTCGCTTGAGGGGCTGACGGATCGCGCAGAGGACGTGGCGCGTCGCCTCGAACTTCTTGTGGCGTCGATGCATGACCTCCCGGACCCGACTGCGACGCCACAACGGGATGATACGGTTCCGAATGAACCCGTGTTCATGCGCCACAACGAAACGCATGGGGGAGAGGCATAATGGCGGGTAAGAAAACGCGTAGACAGGCCCGGCCCACGCGCGGAAGTCTTGTTGCAATTGCCGGTTTCCTCATTGTTTCAGGCGTTTTGCGCGTGGCGATTGGTGCGAGTGAGGTTCTCGCGCGGGAGCAAGAGTCGACCTTGGCAGAGACCCCGCCCTTGCAGGACGCCACCGCCTCTTGCACCCCGCCGCCAGATATTCAGGCGGTCCTGACAGCGCTTGCGGAACGTGAGGCAAGAATCGAGGCAAAAGAAAGCGCGCTGCGGGATCGTATGCACGCCCTGCGTATTGCCGACGATCGGGTGAGCGAAAAATTGCAACAACTTACGGCCGCCGAAGATGCGTTGAGCGAGACGATTGCCCTGGCCGAATCTGCCTCTGAAAATGATCTGACACAGCTTACGACTGTCTATGAAGCGATGAAGCCCAAGGAAGCCGCGGCGCTTTTTGAAGAGATGGAGCCAGAGTTCGCAGCGGGGTTCCTAAGCAGAATGTCGGCAGAGGCTGCAGCCGGCGTATTGGCCGGACTATCCCCGCAGACGGCCTATTCCATTAGCGTCGTGATCGCGGGGCGAAATGCTCTTGTGCCGACCCAATAGGGCTCTGCTGAGGGTTTCTTAACCTCAAGCCGCCAAACTTCTCATGTGCTTAGAATAGCGGGAGAATCGCAGTGATCGGCCTCGTAGGTATCGTCCTGATTTTTGTTATGGTGTTCGGTGGCTATATTGCCGCTGGTGGTAAACTTGGGATCATTCTCAAGGCGATGCCATTCGAGCTTGCCATGATTGGAGGCGCGGCAATCGGAGCCTTTTTGCTCAGCAACGACATCGCAAGCGTCAAACATACGATCAAAGATGTCGGAAAGGTTTTTAAGGGGCCGAAATGGAAAAATGACGACTATCGAGACCTTCTTTGTCTCTTGTTTGAGTTGATCCGTTTGGCGCGTCAAAACCCCGTGGCCATCGAGGAACATATTGAGGCACCGGAAACCTCTGCAATTTTTGGAAAATACCCAAGAATTCAGGCAGATACAGAGGCGGTCGCGTTGATCGCGGACACGATGCGCTCGGCGTCGATGAATTATGACGATCCGCATCAGGTCGAAGAGGTGCTTGATAAACGGATGGAGGCGAGCCTTCACCATGCCCTCCACTCCAGCCATGCGCTGCAAACTATGGCTGATGGCCTGCCGGCGCTTGGAATTGTTGCGGCGGTGCTTGGGGTGATCAAAACTATGGGGTCTATTGACCAGCCGCCGGAAATCCTTGGCAAGATGATTGGTGGCGCTTTGGTTGGGACTTTTCTTGGGGTGTTCCTGGCTTATGGGCTTGTTGGTCCATTCGCGGCCAAACTCAAGGCCGTCGTTGAAGAGGACAGCCACTTTTATCAACTGATCCGCGAAGTTTTGGTCGCAAACCTGCATAACCACCCAACGAATATCTGTATCGAGGTTGGTCGCCAAAACACGCCCGCACATTCACGGCCAAGCTATTCCGACCTCGAGGATGCCCTAAAGGCTGCCAAGAAGGAGGCGGCATGATGCGGTATTTCCTTGGCGTTTTCCTTGTGTTTTGGGCGACCTTGGTGGCGTCAGAAACGGTTGATGTCCGATCCGGGGAACATGATGGGTTTACCCGACTTGTTTTTACGCTGCCGGGTGCGAATACAAAATGGTCTGTTTCCGGGGGGGATCGGGAGTATGTCCTCAGGATTGGCACCAATGCGCCTGAATACGCGGCGGCAACGGTCTTTGATCGTATTCCTCGAACGCGCCTTGCCGCTTTGACGTTGGCGGATGGCAATCAAGAGGTTTTGATGCGGCTTGCGTGCCCTTGTGTGGTTGAGGCCTTTGCGTTCGGCGCCCGCAGTGTTGTCGTCGATATCCGCTCTCCTGACGAAGACCTATCGCCAGCCCCGGAAGCGACCCAAGTTCAACAAGATGCACCACCGCCAAGCACGATCTTGCGGTTGCCAGAAAAAGAACGTGAGAAGGCCAGTCAAAAATGGACGGGCCTAGACAGGTTTGTCGATGAAACAGAACGCAAGCGAGATAATCGAAACCAACTTGTGCGGGCCGTGGCGCGTGCAGCCTCGCAAGGGCTTGTGGCCCCCAATGTGTCCCTATCGCCCCCTGCGACGAAGAAACCAGCGGTGAAAGAACCAGAGGCGGCCTCGCAAAACGCCGCTATTGATGCGCATATGCGCAACAACCTTCGGACCGAGACGAGCTATGATAGGGTTTTTTCTACGGTTGAAGAGGCCTTACCGACCAACACCTGTTTGCCCGATGATCTTGTTGATATTGCGCAATGGAAGGGCGGCGGAGAGGAGGCAAGTGCGCGTCCTTTGACATGGGCATCGCTTTATGACGAGGCCGGAGCGGTCGATGTCCAAGCCGTGCTCGCCCAAGCCCGCGCTCTTTTATATCAGACCTTCGGCAGAGAAGCGCGTCAGGTTCTTAGCCTTGCTCCGCCGTCAGAGGAAAAACGAATCCTGGGCGCAATGGCGGCGATTATGGATTCAGAGGCGGGGCCGTCGACCATGATTTTTCCTAGGTCTGAGGACTGCACGGGGCTTGCAGTTCTTTGGGCATTTCTCGAAGAGGCATGGAGTCCCGATAGTGATCAGGAAAAGGCTATACTCCGCGCATTTACGGCCTTGCCGGGGCATTTGCGCCGCCATCTTGGACCGCGAATCGCCGATAGCTTTCTTGAACTTGGTGAGGTCACGACCGCCGATGTCGTCTCGGCCATGATTGATCGGGTAAGCGAAGATACAGACCCAAAAATAAAGCTGTTGCAGGCACAAATTGGTGCAGAAGAAGCCAGTGAGCGCGCGCGCGCGGAGTCTGCGCTTGCCGACATGGTGCAACAGGGGGAGCGGATCACCCCAGAGGCTCTTATTAGTTTGGTCGATCTATATGCAGAGCGCGGATTTGCCCCGACGCTTGACACGGTTGCGTTACTTGAGGCCATTGCACTTGAGCATCGCCGAAGTGTGCTTGGCCAGGATCTGCGCCGCGCCCATGCGATTGCAGCGGCGCTTGCGGGGCATTTCGAGAAAGCCTTTGATGTTGCAAGGGATGTCGCGTCTCGCGATGGAGAGCCAGCGGCGCAGGTTTTGCGATCGCGCCTCGTTGCGATGCTTTTGAAAGAGGCCGATGATGCTACGATCCTCAAGATTGCACTTGGGCAAAACCTTGGCCTTGAAAAGGCTCTGGAACGTGGTGCGGTTTTGGACCTGTCCGAAAGACTTGTTGCGATGGGTTTCCCGGACCAAGGCGCAGATGTTTTAGGGACCATCCCATTCCATATGACCGAGCGTGAACGCATTTTGCGGGCACGGTTGGCTCTGTCAAATGGGCGACCTCGACAAGCAGAGGCAGAGTTGCTTGGGATAGAGAGTCCTGACGCCCAGAAACTCCGGGCGCGCGCGCGCGCGCTAGCCGGGGACCATGAGCGCGCCGCAGCCGCCTATTCCGAGATCGGGATGCAGGAAGCGGCGGCGCACCAGTCTTGGCTTGCCGGGGATTGGACGCAGGCCCTCCCCCAAGAAACGCCCACCGCACAACAAGCGCCAAGCCAACCGAATGGTGATCCGAACGCATCCATAGAGGGGGATGTCGGCGGGATTTTGGCGAGGAACAGGGCAGAGGTTAGGGCGAGTGTTGAACTCCGCGCGCAGCTCAACGGCCTTCTCGTGCAATATGCTCCGCCAGATTTTTGAGGATTTTGCTCACGAAAAATCAACCAATTCGCGCCAGGCTCACGTGTGAAAGACAGAAGGTTTTTCCTCATGCACCACGACAAAACCGCCTTTGTGCGAAAACGATACCGAATGGACCCGCTGATAGGCGTATTCTGTGCTGTGTTCCTTTTTTTCGGGCTGGGGGCGGGCAAGGCGGCATTTGCCAGTGGCGTGCTATGCGATCGCGCCGCGTCACAGGCTTCGCGCCAAACAGGCGTTCCGGCAAACATATTGCTGGCTTTGACCCGCACAGAAACCGGGCGTCGCAAAGACGGAGTATTTGCCCCTTGGCCGTGGAGCATGAATGTCGAAGGCAAGGGGCGCTGGTTCAAAAACCGGGCGGAGGCGGAGGCCTTTTTGCGGACCGTGGTCGGGGCGGGCACGCGTAACTTTGATGTCGGCTGTTTTCAGATCAATTACAGGTGGCACGGCACTGCGTTCGATACGGTCAATTCCATGTTCGAGCCGCTCGAAAATGCGCTTTATGCGGCCCGTTTTCTACAGAGGCTTTTTAAGGAAAAGGGCAATTGGGAGGATGCCGCCGCCGCATACCATTCCCGCACACCCAAATTTGCATCGCGTTACAAATCCCGGTTCCAATCCATTTTGGCAGGTTTGGACATTCCCCCGAGTTCCGGCAAAAGTGTGCGTCAAACCCAAGCGATCAATGTTGCGCGGCCGAATTTGTATCCTCTGTTAACCCAAAAAAAGGTCCAAGGGCGCTCTTTTGGGTCACTTGTCCCCATAACGGCTGTTTCTCGTCGTCCTTTCCTTGCATTAGGGGGCTAGACAGATGGCACCGTCCTTACGCGCGTTGTTTAGCCCGACGATCCTGCTTGCGCTGGCTCTTATGGCCGTCATTGTCATGATGATCCTGCCTATGCCGGCCTGGGTTCTTGATATCGGGCTTGCGGGGTCTTTTGCGCTCGCGATTCTCATCTTTACAGTGACGCTTTTTATCGAAGAACCATTGGATTTCTCATCCTTCCCGACGGTGCTTCTTGCGGCGCTTATGCTGCGCTTGTCGCTGAATGTATCGTCCACGAAACTCATTATCGGCGAAGGCCATTCCGGCACTCATGCGGCGGGAAATGTGATCGAAGGGTTTGCGCAATTCGTCATGGGCGGAAGCGTTTTCCTTGGGCTTGTGGTCTTTGGGGTGCTGCTGATCGTCAATTTTATGGTCATCACGAAGGGCGCGGCGCGTATGGCCGAAGTGGGCGCGCGCTTTGCGCTTGATGGCATGCCGGGGCGACAGCTTGCGATTGATAGCGATATGTCCGCTGGCGCGATCACCCACGAAGAAGCAAAGGCCCGAAGGGCCAAGCAGGAGCAGGAAACAACCTTTTTCGGCTCGCTCGACGGTGCATCGAAATTCGTTAAGGGGGATGCTGTTGCTGGCCTCTTGATCACGCTCATGAACCTTGTGATGGGGGTCATCATGGGGATCATGGTGCATGGCATGCCGGTTGCCCAGGCCTTTGAAACTTATGCGATTTTAACGGTTGGCGATGGTCTTGTTACACAGATTCCCGCCGTTATCATTTCTATTGCCTCGGCGCTTCTTCTGGCGCGCGGCGGCACGACGGGAACCACGGATCTTACCTTGGTTAAACAACTCGGAAGTCATCCTGCGGCGTTGGCGACCGTGGCGATTCTCATGGTGTTGTTTGCGCTTGTGCCGGGGCTTCCTTTTGTGCCGTTCATTTCAGGCGGGGCGCTTCTTGGGACGGTTGCCTTCTTCTTACACAAAAGCAAATCAAATGCGGAGCTTCAGGAGGGCGAGGTTGAGGCAGACGTCCCTGCGCCGCGCGCACGGATCGGCGATGTGATTGACCTTGAGGATATCCATGTCGAATTCGCACCGAACCTTGTCGAGATGGTGCTTGATCCCGGTGCGGGGCTTGATACGCGGATCGAAAATATGCGCCGCCATATCGCGGCGGCTTACGGAATAATCCTGCCGGAAATTCGCCTTACGGACAATCCGGCCCTTCCCGACGGAACATATGTCATTCGTATTCACGGCGTGGAACATGACCGGGTTACGATACGGCCCGAACGCGTACTTCTTTTGTTGCCCGATGGCCCTTCGGATAGGCTCCCGGCGGGGGAAGATACACAAGAGCCGGTCTATGGTGCCCCGGCCCGTTGGATTCCGCAAGATCAGCAAGAGCGGGCCGCCGTCACGGGATCAACGACGGTTCAACCTGTAGAGGTTTTGGCAACTCATCTTCTTGAGACCATCAAACGCAACCTGAGCCGACTTTTGACGCTCAAGGTTTTGCGACGGCTTCTTGATGAGATGGTCAATCTAAGCGATCCCGCGCGAGCCGAGGCCAACCGGCGCATGCTTGATGATTTGATCCCTGACAAAATCCCGATTGAGCTTCTGCATCGTGTCCTGCGCCTGCTGCTTGATGAACAGGTTTCGATCCGCAACATGCCTTTGATTCTTGAATCAATTGTCGAATTGCGTGCGCCAAACCTGACTTCGGAAGCCATCTGTGAGCATGTTCGCCAAAGGCTTGGATTTCAAATCGTGGCCGAGATGCGTCGCGACGACGGGACGTTGCCCCTTATTCAGCTTGCGCCGGATTGGGACGAGGTTTTTGCCGGGTATCAGGTCGAAGGTGATCGGGGCGGGTCGGATTTTGCCCTGCCACCTGACATTTTTAACAAGCTTGCCAATGGCATTTCCGAGAAATTTTCCGAGATTGGAGCGCAGGGCGTAAGCGCCGGTCTGGTGACGAGCGCCCCCAAACGCCGGTTTCTCAAGACTGTCATGACGGCGAAAGGAATCCGCAACCCGGTTTTGGCGTTCGAAGAAATCGGGGTCGATGCCCGCCCGGCCCTTGTTGGGGTGGTTTCGCCTTGAATGCGATGTCGGACCTCATTGGGTTTGTCACGGGTGCGGGCGAGCATGGGTTTCATGTTTTTCTAAGGCTGGGCGCGTTGGTGGCTTTGCTTCCGGCATTCGGGGAACAATCAATTCCCATGCGGGTCAAACTTGCGATCGCGCTGGCGTTTGCGCTCATCGTCGCGCCAGCCGTGCCGCCGGTTGAGTTTGCGCCCGGCTTGGCCGGTTTGGCCTGGAGCGTTCTCACGGAGACGCTTTCTGGGTTTTTGCTTGGGATCGGTTTGCGGTTTTTTGTCTTTGCGCTTCAGACCGCCGGGGCGATGGCCGCGCAGAGCATGTCCTTGTCACAACTTTTTGGTCAGGCCGGGGTCGATCCGATGCCCGCTATGGGCCATGTCCTGACGCTTGCCGGGCTCACGCTTGCGGTTACGGCGGGTTTGCATGTGCGGGTCGCTGAGCTTGCGATCCGTTCCTATGATTTCCTGCCAATGGCGCGCTTGCCGCTTTCAGACGATGTCTCGCAATGGGGGGTGACACAAGCCGCGGGCGTGTTTGCGCTTGCCTTTCGGTTGGCCGCGCCCTTTCTGATTGCCTCAACGCTCTATAACCTTGCGATGGGGGTTATTAACCGCGCAATGCCACAGCTCATGGTGGCTTTTGTGGGGGCTCCCCTGATTACGGCCGGTGGTCTTGCGCTTTTGTTCATAGTGGCGTCGCCCTTGCTGAGCCTTTGGCTTGAGGCGTTTCATGCCTTTATCGAAAACCCGATCGGAGCGGGGCGATGAGTGAGGAATCGCATGCTGATAAACCGCATGATCCGACCCAGCGAAAACTCGACCAAGCGCGCAAAAAGGGCGAGGTTGTCCGGTCAACCGATATCTCTGCCGCGGCGTCTTATGGTGGCCTTCTGATCGCGTTTGTTGTGCTGGGGCTTTCGACGGTGTCGTCGGTGTTCAACGTGCTCTTTTCTTTCCTAGATCGGACGCATAATCTCGCTCCGATGGTCTTTGAAGGTCATCCATCAGCAGCCTTGGCCGGGGTTTTTCGCGAAATGCTCGTCGCGATTTCGCCGTGGTTCGCGATCCCGTTTTTTCTTGTCCTCGCCGGGCTTTTTGCACAGCGGGCGATTGTATTCGCCCCAGACAAGCTTGTCTTGAAGGTCTCGCGCATAAATCCGCTTGAAAATGCGCGGCAGAAATACGGACGCCGAGGCCTGTTCGAGTTTGCCAAGAGCTTTGCAAAACTCGTTGTGTTTTCGCTTTGCCTCTTTCTCGTGACGAGGGGGCGGTTGTCTGAAATCACCGGAGCTATGAACGGATCGCCTTTGCAAGTCGCGGCGTTGATGGGGCAGATCTGTGTGGCGTTTTTGGTGAACGTCTTGTTGATTTCTTCGGTTATCGCCGGAATTGACTACCTGTGGCAGCGCCAAGAATTTCATCTACGCAATCGCATGAGCTATAAGGAATTGCAGGACGAAGCCAAGGAAGCAGAAGGCGACCCGCATCTTAAGGGCGAACGTCGACGCAAGGCGCAGGCGATTGCGTCAACGCAAATGATGGCATCGGTTCCTGAGGCGAGCGTTGTGATTGTCAATCCAACGCATTTCGCGGTTGCCCTAAAATGGACCCAGACCCGAGATCAGGCGCCGGTATGCGTTGCCAAGGGTGTGGATGAAACGGCGCATCGAATTCGGGAGATTGCGCAGGAAAACGGGGTTCCTATTCATAGTGATCCACCCACTGCGCGCGCCCTTTTTGCGACTGTAGAGCTCGAACAGGAAATTCAGCCGGAACACTACCGCGCTGTCGCGGCCGCAATCCGGTTCGCCGAAGCCATGCGGAAAAAGGCAGGGAGCAGGGCGATATGAAGGCAAATGATCTACGACAGATGATGCAGGTTACGGATATGCGCTTTCGGGCGGAGCGGGATCAGTTTCGGGCAATATGTGAGGAAGAAAAACGCCTTCGCAGGCTTCTTGAGGGTTTGGACAGACGCAAAGAAAAAGCGCGCAACGACCTTGCCGGGGACGCGTCGATGCGTTTGGTCGGAAAAGATATTTCATGGATGAATTGGGCGGATCAGCATCGAAGGCGGCTGACTGCGCAACTCGCGAATACATTGGCGCGCAAAGAGGGCGCTTTTGTGCGGTTTCAAGACGCCTATGGCAGGGATGCGGTTCTACGGCGGATGCTTGATCGGACAATGAGCGCCGATCACGCAGAGCAGGATCGGCAAGATGCCGAACGCATCGAGGATGATATGATCCTGCGCTAGGCTTGGATCAGACTTCCTGTCGCGCGATATCAATAATGAGGACGTCGGATACGCTCATGCCGATTATCTTGTGGGCGGTTTCCCGCAGTGCTTGGCGAAGAACGTCGAGGTTGGACGAATTGGTAAAGGCGCCCTGAAACCCGCCCATGTTGGCGTGGTCGAACATGGTCTGAAGAAAAGCGTCTCGCAGCTTGGGTTCAACCGCAAAAATATGTTCGCGCTCTCCCAAGGCAACCTCAAGGCTAAGGGACAAAAGCACGATGGAGGTTACTTTGCTTTCGGCCAGAACAGGCACAACGAACTGGTTGTTAAGTTTAACGTATTCCTTGTCCGCTGAGGCGGCCTCGGTGGTGTCCGGGGCGGATTGCACGAGGTCTTTGGATTGTGTGTCACAGTCGCAGGCACATTCGTCGGCTTCGTTTGACACATCAGGGCGTAGCACAAGGCCGGCGCCAATACCTGCACCTGTTGCAAGCAGAACGAGGAAAATGGGGAGTAACTTTTTCATCCTGGCATCTCTTAGAAAGGAAGAATCGCATCGAGAATCTGAAGCCCGTAGCGCGGTTGTTGGACATCTGAGATATGTCCGCGCCCGCCGTAGGACACTCTTGCAGAGGCGATCTTGTCATAGGTGATTTCATTCTGGCGTGAGATGTCTTGCGGGCGCACGTAACCAGATACCAGAAGCTCTCGCATTTCGTAGTTAACCCGGAGTTCCTGTGATCCCTTGATGGAGAGAACCCCGTTGGGCAGAACATCAACGACCGTTGCCGCAACGCGCAGCATCAGTTTTTCACTCCGGCTTACGGATCCGTCACCGCCGGATTGACTTGATGAACCGATAGACACAGCTTCGGACATGGTTGCGCCGTCCGGTAATTTTTCATCAATTCTCTGCGGCACACCGAACAAGTTTGGGACGTTGAGCGACTCGGATCCGTTGCGTGACCGGGAGGTCTGGTTTGAAATCTCGGCTTCTTCGTCAATTTCAAGAACGACCGTGACAATGTCCCCCTGTTTCATGGCGCGTCTGTCGCCGAGTAGGGATTCTTGATCCCCCGTCCAGAGAGAGGATGCCTTGACCGGATGTTTTAGGTGGACGGTTTGCGGCATGGGAGGATTCATCATCACATAGTGTTCGGCGCTATTTTCGACCGGGGAAAATTCAGGCGGTTGGCCGATGTGATCCATACGCGCACAGGCAGTGACCGAGGTTAAGACACCAAGACAGATCAGAAACCGCATGTTTTTCTCCTTTATTGGGCGACGAGCACAGAGCCGTCAGCCATTGCGAGGCCCGTGAGGGTCGTTCGGGAATCCAGATTCATGACATTGACCGATTCGCCGATGGCGGCGCGGTCGAGGGCGCGGCCCTCTGTTGAGATCACCAGCCCTTTGCGGGCAAAATGCACGGTCACAACGGCGTTTCGCTCAATGACGGCGGGCATACGCAGGTTGTGGGGGCCAAGCGGTCGTCCCGGATAGATCAGGGTCTTTGCTTCGAGGCCGATTACCTCTTCGGGCATTGAGTAGCCGTTTGGTATGCTGGACGATGTGATCAGGATATCCACGGAGGAAACCGTGCTGCGTGGTCGGATCAGATGCTTGGCGATGACAGTGTCCGCCCATGCCGCAGCCGAAGGAAGCCATACGATCACGCATAGGAACACGGCGAAGCGACCCATCTCAGCGCACCTGAGTTGTGGATGCGAGCATCTGGTCAGCCGCAGAGATAATCTTGGCATTGAGCTCATAGCCGCGCTGGGCTTCGATCAATTCAGTGATTTCACGAACCGCATCGACCGAGCTATCTTCGAGATATCCTTGGCGAAGTGTGCCGACGCCCTCCTCTCCGGGCGCGTTGACAAGGGGCGCGCCAGAGGCTTCTGTTTCTAGGAACAAGTTGTTGCCGACGGCCTCAAGCCCCTTGGCATTTGAGAAAGTGGCGAGGGTAAATTGCCCAAGAAGAGAGGCCTCGACGGAGTCGTCAAAATAGCCATAGACTTCGCCTTCGGCATTGATTGAAATACTGCGTGTGTCGGTGGGGATGGTGACTTCCGGGACAACGGCAAAGCCGTCGGACGTCACGATTAGACCCTCGGCATTACGTTTCAACGCTCCATCGCGCGTATAGGCAGATTGGCCGTTGGGCATCGTAATTTCAAGGTATCCACGCCCGTCAATAGCGACATCCAGGTCGCCGCCAGTCTGCGATAGCGCACCTTGCGAGAGGTGAATCGAGACGGCCGCCGGACGGACCCCGAGGCCGAGTTGAACACCCGTCGGAAGCACAGTGCCATCCGCCGCGTTGACGGTGCCGGGGCGAGAAACCTGTTGGTAATGCAGGTCGGAGAATTCTGCCCGACGGGCGTTGTAGCCGGTTGTCGACATATTCGCGAGGTTGTTGGAAATGGTTTCAACGCGCAATTGTTGGGCGCTCATTCCGGTTGCTGCGATTTTGAGGGCACGCATTCTAGGCCTCCTTCTTAGCGGATCAGGGTTTGAACGGCGCTTTTTACGCGCTCGTTCTCGGCGTCAAGAAAGCTCTGGCCCATCTCGTAGGCGCGCTGAACCTCGACCATACGGGTGAGTTGACTGACGGGATCGACGTTTGAGTCTTCAAGAAAACCCTGAAGCACTTTGCTATCGGCACGGGCCTCAATCGGGGCATCTGCCTTAAAAAGAACGCCATTCTCACGGCGGAGTTGCACTGGGTCTTCGACATCGAAAATACCTATGATGCCAAGCGGTTTGCCTCCGGTGCTTAGTGTGCCATCGGCGGAAAAGGCGAGGTCAGTGGCATCCGGTGGAATAAAGATTGGCCCTTCGTTTGCATCAAGGACGGGCCAGCCATCGTTGGTCACAAGGGTTCCATCGGCATCCGAAGAAAAGTTTCCCGACCGGGTCAGGCGATTTCCATCCCCGGTTTGCACCAAGAAAAACCCGTCTCCTTCGATGGCAAGGTCAAGCCGCCCTCCAGTCGGGACGAGCGCGCCTTGCTTCATGGAACTATGTTGAACATTTCCAAGCGCCATAGACACAGATGAGCCCGCTTTTGTAGATTTGACGAACTCGGAAAAGACGAGTCCTTCCTCGCGAAAGCCAGAGGTCGAGGTGTTGGCGATATTGTTGGCAATGACGGACATTTCGCGCAGAAGTCCGGTTTGCCTTGTGAGGGCGACATATCCCGTATTGTCCATGTTAGCCTCCTGCGATCATTGGAATGAGGTGCGCCTGAAACAGGCTTACGAGCGTGTTGGCCATGAACCCCATCGAGGCCCAGAAGACGACGACGATGGCCAAGAGTTTGGGGACGAACGTCAGGGTCATTTCCTGAATTGAGGTCAGCGCCTGAAACAGGCCAACCGTCACACCAGCTATGAGGGCGACCGTCAGGATCGGTGCCGAAATCTTAACCGCCACCCAGAGCGCCTGACGTAACGTGTCATAGAAGATGACTTCGTCGAGCATTAGATCGGCATCCTGAGGATTTCCTGATACGCTTCTACGACCTTGTTGCGCACTGTGACCGCCGTTTCGACGGCAAGTTCTGCCTGAGTTAGAGCCTGTACCAAGCTGTGAGGGTCGGCGTCCCCTGTCATGGATGCGATCGAAACTTTCTCGGCTTGTGCCAGGGTATCCTGGAACGAGGTCGCAGCGGAGCGGATCGTTTCTGCGACACCGGCAGTGCCTTCTGTGGGTTGCGTGGCAGGGCGGAGAGCCTGATAGCCTTGAGCGGCGAGATTGGTCGGAAATTGCATGTTGAGAGTCCTTACTGGCGGAGAAGTTCCATGAGGGCGGACGACATCTGTCGGGATTGGTCGAACATTTTGAGATTGGCCTCATAGCTGCGTTGCGCCTCGCGGGCGTCGGTGATCTCGACCAAGAGATCGACATTGGAGCCGGAGAAATGCCCGGTCGCGTCGGCCAAGGGATGATTCGGGTCGAAAACCTTGTGGAGGGCACCTTGCGAAAGTTTGACCGGCCCGGCCTCTACGGCACCGCTTCCCAAGGCGACGGATTGGAACGAAACCGTCTTGCGGCGGTATCCGGGCGTATCCGCATTGGCGATATTTTCTGACACGTGCCGCAGGCGCTTGGCTTGTGCCCGCAGGCCGCTGGTGCTCAGGTCGAGAGCAGAAGAGAAATCACTCATGACACAGCTTTCTTATTAACGGCGCCCAAGGCTTGAGCGCAGGATTGTTAGGGATGATTTGTAGATGGCGAGGGCGCGATTGTGTTGTTTGCGGACCGACACGGCCCGCATCATCTCTTCCTCAAGTGAGACAGTGTTGCCATTGGGCGCACTTTCGACGTTTGCCTGAACCTCGCGTACCGTGATGGGCGCGTGCGACCCTATGTGACCCGCGCGCGTTGATCGCATCGCCGTTTGGTGGGGGCGATGGGCAACGAGGTCTGAAAAAGGGGTAATGTCACGTGCGGCATAGCCGGGCGTATCGGCATTGGCCATGTTGGCGGCAACGACTTCCTGTCGTTGTGCGGCATGGCGTGCCATAGCTTGAGATAATTGAAATATCTCTAGATTCTGAAACATTCGGGCTTCTCCCTCGAACGGCATAAATCAAGGCTTAACCCTGATTCCTTTAGAAATTGTTTTCATGGACCGAAGACATCCCTAGGAGGAATCAAACCTATGAAAACCGGATTGGCAGCGCTTGGCGCTGAATTGTCGGGTCTTCGACATACCTATGATCTTGGCCGGGTGAGTGCGGTCGAAGGCAATATGGTGCGCGTTGCCGGGTTGCGGGGTGCTGCGCGGGTCGGGGATCAGGCGATCCTGACGAAAATGAACGGTGATACCCTTTTTGCCGAGGTTGTTCAGCTTCACGGAGATGATATTTCGGTTTTGCCCGATGATGTGCTTGATGGGGTGTCCATAGGGAATACGGTGCGGCTTATGCCGCTGGTCGGTATTGCGCCGGGTCCGGCTTGGATCGGGCGCGTGGTGGATGCGGATGGACGGCCTCTCGACGGTCAGCCGCTTATGCGTGGCGGCGAAATGCGCCCCATCAAGGCCTCCCCGCCACCTGCTGCATCGCGCCGCCCCCTTGGGGCGCGGCTTGAGTCGGGGCTATCGGTCTTCAATACGATGCTTCCGATCGTTCGAGGACAGCGGATCGGTTTGTTCGCGGGATCCGGCGTGGGGAAATCGACCCTCCTATCCGATCTGGCGCGGGGCATGGCCGCAGACATTGTCGTATTGGCTCTTGTTGGGGAGCGGGGCCGCGAACTGCGCGAGTTTGTCGAGGAAAGCCTCGGAGCGGAGGGCATGCAGCGCGCGATTGTTGTGGCCGCAACATCGGATCAATCACCGACCCAACGGCGGCGTTGTCTTTGGACGGCGATGACGGTTGCGGAGTATTTTCGGGATCAGGGCGCTCAGGTGCTTTTCTTGGCCGATTCCGTGACGCGCTTTGCCGAGGCTCATAGAGAGGTTGCCGTGGCCAGCGGCGAGATGCCTGCCTTGCGTGGGTATCCTGCGTCAACGGCACATACCATTACGTCGCTTTGTGAACGTGCGGGTCCAGGGTGTCTAAATCAGGGCGATATTACCGCGATCTTTACCGTGCTGGTGGCCGGTTCTGATCTTGAGGGGCCGATTGCTGACATACTGAGAGGTGTGCTTGACGGTCATGTGGTGATGGATCGGCACATAGCAGAGCGTGGTAGGTTTCCGGCTATCGACCTTACGAAGTCAGTTTCACGAAGCCTCCCCTCTGCCGCCACGTCAGAGCAAAATGCGATCATCGCCGCGATACGTCGCTTGATTGCGAAATACGAACAGTCGGAGATGATGGTAAAAGCGGGTCTCTATAAGGAAGGAACCGATCCTGACCTCGACCAAGCGTTGCTGATTTGGCCGGAGCTCGAGCGTTTCTGGACGACAAAAAGCGATTCAGTGGAGGCAAGTTTTTCCAGATTATCGCTTATGCTGCGCCGCTGTGGGGCTTCTGTGTCATGAAGCAAGGTTGAGAGGGTCGGACTAACCGCCCTGTAGCAATGTCAGGGCGATCTGAGCAGAAGAGGTCGAGGCGCTGTTTGAGATTTGGGACATGAGAAGATACCTCTCGATGAGGGAGGCGACATTTTCTGGATCGGTAAACTGATCGACCTCCCCATTGCCCATGAAGGAGGATGTTTTATCGCGAAAGACCTCTAGCTGTTGGTCAATGTCGAGTTGGCCAAAACCTGTCGGTAGGCCAAGTGCGGTTTCGAATACCTCGCGAAGAGGCCCATCCCCCATCACGAGATACCATTTAGCATCGTCTGAAAGATCTTTCTGAGCGATCTTGGCCAATTCACGTTCGGCATTAAGCGCGAGCCGCATGGAATCATCCTGCTGCCCAACGGAGACCTCAAAGCTGCGCGTTTGATAGGCCTCTACGATTTTGTCGCCAAAGTCCGAAATCTTCGTGCGCGGGGTATCAAAATCGCCAAAGCCAAAGGCCGCGGAAAGCTCTTTGTAGCGACTATCCGTCATTCTATTGGCGAGGCTGTCTTCTGCGAGAGTCCCCTCTTCAAGAACCTTTCGCACAAAAAACTGGCTATCAATATCGGCCGATAAGCCGAAAGCGCCAAGGGCGACCTTGAGAAGACGATGGTCCGAAACAAGGTCTTCGGCGCTTGATATGTTGCCGATGTTGTCCTTGAAATAGTCCGTGTCGCGGTTCAGTTGCGGAGAGGCTTTGAAGGCTGTTTCCTGACTATCCTGTGTGCGCTTTAGAAATGCCCATCCAGCAAGGCCGCCCATAGGCAAGATTGGCTGGAAACTCATTTGGAGTGCACGGCCAAAAGCCGACTTTCGCGTGGAATCAGGGCGCGCAGAGCTTTCATTGCATGATAGTAGCGCCCCTCAAGAATCGCGTCGGTGGCTGCTGTTAAGCGCGCGCGACTGTCATTGTCGGTCAGGATCCGGCTAAGCTCTTCAATGCGCCGAAGAAGCGGAAGGCGGCTTTCTTGCGGATCGGCATCCCCTGATAGGACAAGTTGTGTCGCATAGCAGATGCGCGTCACAGGCGTCGTCGCGTGCTCGGGATGGATAGCGTCGCGCAAACGCAGAATATTTGCGCTTGGCGAAACGATCGACAGTCTCGACCGTCGATCCCCATTCTCGATGATGGCTCCGTTGATCAAGACCCTCTCTTTGGGGCTTAGCTTAAGAACAAGACCGCTCATGCCAAAGTTCCTCCGCGCAGACCGCGTAGTACGGCCATGTTGATTTCGAGAAGCGGGCGCACAGATGCCTCGCCAGACAGAATTTTCTCGCTATGCGCTTGGGTAAATTCCGCCAGATAGAAAAGCTGTGCCCGCAGACTATCCGGCAATGCGTTGTCTGTATCGGCGACGTTGGTTGCAAAAAGCGTCCAAAGGCGGCGGTTCATGTGGACCGCCTGAACAAGGTCGGAAAACCCCGTGGCCCCCTTTCGCGAGGCATTGCGGAGCTGACGGGTAATGCGGGCAACGGCATCATATTCGACGCTACGCGACGCGCCGGTTCGCGCCGGTGAGGTCTTGTAGAGATCTTGCGCGAGTTGCTGGAAAGCCATTTTTGGTTCCTTCTTGACGCTCATATTGCAGGTAGACCGGGCGCGGTTTACGCCCGGTCCAGTGGTCTATTAGCGGAACAGTGACAGGATGGATTGCGGTGCTTGGTTTGCAATCGAGAGAGACTGTGTCGCAAGCTGTTGCTGGACCTGAAGTGCCTGCAGACGCGCCGAAGTTTCTTCCATGTCGGCATCGACGAGCGAGCCAATGCCCTCCTTGAGGGAGTCGGTCAGTTTGGAGACAAATTCGGATTGGGTATTGATACGCCCTTCGACCGACCCGAATGCCGACGAAGCGTCGATGGCGGTGTCGATCAATGATTCAATGGCTCCAAGGGCCGCAGCGGCACCGGAGGCGTTCGAAACATCAATGGAATCAAGAGCGCCCAAACCGCCGGACCCCGCGTTTGTGAACTGTCCACTGACCTGAATCGAATCCGTGCCGTCATTGGTAACGACCAGCGTACCAGCGTTGGCGCTGTCATAATCGACGCTCACGTTGAGAGACGTGGCTTCAATGGCTGACTTGAGACCCACAGCAATGATATCTTCGGGCGTTGACGACGCGACATCCTCGGCCGTTACGGTATAGGAGACCTCCTCCTCACCAAGGCGCAAGGTGATTTTGTCGCCGGCAGCATAGGTTGGGTCGGTGATTACGATTGTGCCCGCATCATCGGTGCCGCCAGCCCCATCAAGCGAGAAGCCAAAAGCATCCGCGCTATCCGCCGCGACGCCATCAGATCCCGTAAATGCGGCCTTTGCGGAATACCCTCCGGTCGAAAGATCCTGTGCCGTGACATTGATAGAAGATGCTGTGACGTTGCCCGAGGAATCCCGGTCGAGCGATGCCATGACCGCCGCGCTCGCAGTTGATCCATCAACAAGGTTCAGGCCATTGAACTGTGCAGCGGACACAACCGAACCGATCTGATCCTTGAGGGCGGTGACATCGGCGTTGAGCTTGTCGCGGTCGACGTTGTCCTCTTGTGCGGCTACGATTTTGCCCTTCATCTCGGTCAGGAGGTCAGTCACGGTTTCCGAGGCCTGCCGGGCCACCGCGACGGTGGATTGCCCGAGGGAGAGGCTTTCAGAGATCGCCTTGAAGCCGTTGACATCCGATTCCATAACCTTGGAGATGGCCCAGACGGCGGAATTGTCCTTTGCGGTAGCAACGCGCTTGCCGGTTGAAATCTCGTTCTGAGTATCGGCAAGGTTTGAATTGACCGATTTGAGAGTTTGCAGGGCGACCATTGCGCTGCTGTTTGTCAGAATACTGGACATAGTATTTTCCTTGTATGCTTGGGCGCTTTGCGCCCGTTAATCTCGACCACGAAGGCGCGGTCATGGATGTCATTCTGACAGGTGCCGGGCCAGTATTGGGCGGCGCCATCCCTCTGGATGCGGGTCGAATGTGGGGCAGTAATCGCTAACGGAGTGCTAATCGCGGCGAGTTGGATACACAGCTTTTGAAGCAAATATGCGTAAACCAAAGGCGCCGCGTTCAGGCGCGTTTCTCTAGCTTGCTGGGCGAGTCGAGGCACACATCGTTCTTTTTACCCTGTGCGTCATAGGTTTGGAGGGACGTGCGCAAGCGTCGGATGAGGGCCATTCGGTCGGATACATCGCGTATCCCGGCCAGAGCGCTTTCCAACAAGGTCTGATTTTGAGCGGCAGCAGCTTGCAGGTTTTTGAGGGGCGCGCGTTCAGCAGGAGGAAGCGCTTCGAGTGCTTCCAGGAGGCGCGTTTTCTCCGCACCTATCTCAAGAAGTTTATCGAACGCCCCCTCAAGCAAAGCGTGTTTCTCGCGCGCGAGCAATTTATCAAGGGCTGCAAAAAGGGCTGCGTGAGGCTTGTCATTCATGTGCTTTCTCCTTCAGGCTTTGAAAGATGGATTCGGCAAGACCGATGCCGCCGGCATCCACCATCGCCCGCGCTTGTTCATCAATGAGAAGCGATGTGAATTGGTCTTCACCTGCGCCTCCGCCAAAGCTTTGCCGTGATTTTCCGAGGCCGGAATACTTGAGCATTTCTGCTAGGAAGCTTGCCTCAAGGTCGCGCGCGACCTCGCGCAGCGGGTCAATGGGGCGCGCGGAAGGCGACCCTTGCGCGGAAACTGGTTGAATGGGAGCGGTCATGTCGGTGTCTCCAAATTGATATGATTTTCCTGATTTTGACCGGCAGCGGTAAAGAAGTAGTAACTCTATTGCCGTTCTTATCAGGGCAATGGCCTTTGCTTCGGAGACCTCGCCTTGCCTGAGATTATGCTTGATCCATCGTTGCGCGTCAGCGCGGCAAGTTCCGTTAAGCAGGAAAAAGGCGGAGCTATGCCTGCGGAAAATTTCGTCTCTATTCTTTCTGAACTTGATGCAAATTCCCTCGAACTAGTGGCGGGTGAGGCCGATGAAGGCGAGAGGCACGATCCAACAGATGCCGTAGATGATATCGCGGCGGAGGGGACTGAAGAGGATGCCTCTTTGGATGCGAAATTCGTTCGCGCACTTAGTGAGATAGGAGAAGACTCTTCTTTTCCGATTTCGCTTCCATCCGTGCGAGGGTCGATGAACGAAGCAGGAAAACCGGTCGTTGTGCGGGGCCGGGTGGAGGATCAAGACCCTAGTATCACGGACTTACAGGCCCAAGAGCCCGCAGAGCGTCGCGATAAGGTCGGGGATATACCGGAGAGCACTGGCGAGGCGATGCGACCGCTACAGGATTGGGCCGCCCATGAGTTTGCAGATGATGGAAGCCGCGCCGAAGCTCTCTCTAAAGAAGCCCTCCCTAAACTTGCGGCAGGAGAGGCCGGGCAAAACGATCTATCCGGCCAAGCGGCCAAGGCGATGCAACCTGATGATCTTGGATCTCCTGCCAAGGTTCAGGGCCGGGAGAACGCGGTCAGACAGGCGCCGAATGTGCCTGCGGCAGACAAACCCAAGGTCTCGCATGAAACACCGATGGCAACGGTGCAAGCCGCAGAATTGGGAAGGATGACGCCTGCGCCTATCTCGGGGGAAAGGACGGCCTCGTTTTCCGAGCCGGGGATGACGACGATAGCCTTACCCTTGGGTCAGTCGCCGATGACCGCAGGGCGTGCGACGGGTGTTGCAGCGATTGAGGCACCATCTCAGGATAAGACCGCGCTGCCGCTCCCCTTGGGGCCAGCGCAGAATGAGTTGCATGGCCGTGATGAACGCTTTTCCGAAAGAGAGCTTGCACAAGTGAGTCGAGCGACGTCGCAGCCGGTGATTGGCACAAATCTACCGGCGCAGGCGGGCATTGGCCTTGAGTTGCAGAAGCACATCAGGGCCGGAAAAACGCCCCCCGGCGAGGACATTACGGGTTCGGTCATTGACGAACCCCTGCCTCTCTCTGACCGCGCATTGGCGATTGGGCGGGAGACTGCCCAGCCCCTGCGCCCTGCCGAAACATCCCTCTATTCAGGGTCGCCGCAGAGCACGGCCCTTGTTCGACAGGTCTCGGAGGCGGTGCGCGTGTCCTCCACTGGCCAGATCGAGATCGCGTTGCGGCCCGAAGAGCTTGGATCGGTCCGCTTGAGCCTTACAGGTGCAGATGGAAAAATGAGCGTGATTGTTCAAGCGGACCGCCCCGAAACCCTTGATTTAATGCGACGGCATATCGAAACCCTTTCCCAAGAATTTAGGGATATTGGCTATGGGGATGTGTCTTTTTCCTTCCACTCCGGCGGGCGCAACCACAGCCACACGACGGAGGGTGAAACCATGCCAATAGAGATGCCGGAACCGCTCACGGCGATGACCCCCTTAGAGGGCCGCGCCATGCTTGTTTCTGGATCTGGCCTCGACATTCGAATCTAAGGAAACCCGATGGACGCCATTTCGCCAAATACTGCTTATTCCGCCGCATCCAATACTACGAAGGAGAATGCGGGAATGTCAGGCGACTCGTCTGACTATGAAACCTTTCTCAAAATGCTCACGGCGCAGATGCAAAACCAGGATCCCTTGAACCCGGTTGAAGCATCAGATTTCGCAGCACAGCTTGCGTCGTTCTCGACTGTGGAGCAGCAGGTTTTGACAAATGACCTTCTGACATCCATCGAAGCGCGCCTTGCGAATTCCGATTTCGCGGCTTTGGCGGATTGGGTTGGGATGGAAGCTCGGAGCAGAGGCGCCGTATATTTCGATGGCGCAGAGATTACAGCGACGGTTCAGCGAGAGTCGGCGGCGGATCGGAATGATCTCGTGGTGCGGAATGACGCCGGTGCAGAGGTATATCGAGCGACTATAGACCCTGAGGCGCTCGAAGTGACTTGGGGCGGTGAAACTCAAAGCGGGTCCATTGCGCCGCATGGGCAGTATGAGCTTTCTATCGAGGGGTTCTCATCCGGCGAGAGCCTTGGGTCGGCTGTGCTTGAGACCTATGGGCGCGTTCAGGAGGCCCGCGTTGAAGAGAGTGGGCTGACCCTTGTCCTCGCTGGAGGACAGGTTGTGGCGACTCGAGATGTGACGGCGCTGCGCGCACCACTATGATACTGTATGCTCCGGTTCCTAAAGATCTCGCATAGCATAGGCGAGGTAAGCAGGCCAAAGGGCCAATCGACGAAAGCGCCCGCCCGGAAACCGGCCAGGCGGCGTTGTGATGGCCTTTGGGTGCCGCAAATCCCGACGCCCAAGAGCCTGTTCCGCGAGAAGCGCGCCGCAATAGCTTGCCATTGCGACGCCATTTCCATGATAGGCAAACCCGGCAAACATGCCGTCTTGGCCCGGCACTGGCCCTGCAAACGGTGTTAGATCTCGTGCGAAACACACGAAGCCAGACCAATAGTAGGGTGTGTCTATACCGCGCCAAGCCGGGAACATCCGGTTGAAATCGAGCCGGATCAGGCGGCGCATGTCTTGGTCCGCAGCGCGTGTTGTGCGCAGACCACCGCGCATCCCAAAAAGAAAACGACCATCGGGCATCAGGCGAAAATAGTGCAAGAGCGACCGCGTATCGTAGGCCATTTGGCCGGATGTCCAGCCTTGCGCCTGTTGTTCTTCAAAGCTGAGTGGACGGGTGACAATCACGCTTGATTGGGCGGGCATGAAGCGACCGCCGATCCATTCCGGCACCGTTTCACGCCCATACCCATTTGTCGCGATAATGACTTGCCGGGCCTTCACTGCGCCGCGTGGTGTTTGCAGACGGTATTGTCCTGTTTGCCCAGAAATCGCGCTTACGGGTGTCCGCCCATGTATGTGCGCGCCGGCCTCTTGGGCGGCGCGGGCAAGACCAAGCGCATATTTCTTGGGGTTGAGGGCAAAGCCAACGGGAATTGTAAGTCCGCCATGAAACGCCCCGCCCATCCCCTGATTGCGCAGATCATTTTTTGAGAGCAAATCCGGCGATACACCATAGAGGTCAGAGACCTCCTGCGCCTTTTTCTCAAGAGTATGAAAGTCGCGCTTGCGGTGGGCTAGAACGGTTTCGCCATTGGAGTGCCGATCAGCGTTAATGGCGTGACTGGACAAGAGTTGTTCGACAAGAAGGATCGCATCGCGTTCCGCTCGGAAATAGGCCTCTGCCTCGGCCTGACCGATGCGCCGCGCGAGCATGGCTGGCTCCATGTGGCTACCGCCCAGACAGCAAAAGCCGCCGTTGCGCCCTGATGCGCCCCATCCGGGCTGTTGTTCGTCAAGCAAAACGACGTCTCGATCGGCCTTGGCAAGATGCAGTGCGGCGGAAAGTCCAGTATATCCCCCACCCACAATCGCCACATCTGCCGAGACATCCTCGGCAAGCGCGGCATAGGGCGCGGCGTCGACCGTTTCGTTCCAGAAACAGGCCCCCACTGGCCCATCGCCATAGGCGAAGGAATCGCAAACACGCGTCATCCGGCAGAGAGCCGTTCCGCCGCGCGTTCTTCACGTTGCTGTCGCGCCACGGTGCTTTTCGACACCAGAGATGCCGTGATGACTCCGATAGTCACGATCCCGATCATGATCGTTGAGAGGGCATTGATCTCGGGGCTGACGCCAAGTCGGACCGAGGACCATATTTTCATCGGCAAGGTCGTGGCGGAAGGGCCGGAGGTAAAGGACGCGATGACAAGGTCATCGAGCGACAAGGTAAAGGCAAGAAGCCAGCCAGAAATCACGGCGGGCGCAATGATCGGCAGGGTGACGAGGAAAAACGCCTGAAACGGCGAGCAGCCCAGATCAAGCGCAGCCTCTTCAAGCGATTGATCAAAGCTCACCAAACGAGACGAGACAACCACCGAGACATAACACATTGAAAACGTTGTATGCGCGAGGACAATCGTCAACACGCCGCGATCCAAGCCGATCCCGATAAACAGGAGGAGCAAGGACAGGCCGGTAATGACTTCGGGCATCACGAGCGGGGCATAAATCATGCCCGAAAACAGGGTGCGCCCAAGGAAACGACCACTACGCACCATCACAATCGCGGCCATAGTGCCGAGAGCTGTGGCGATGGTCGAACTGATCACAGCGACTTTGATTGTGACCCAGGCCGCATCTAGGAAGGCCTCGTTCTGCATCAATTCGCCATACCATTTGGTCGAAAACCCGGCCCAAACTGTGACCAGTTTGGATGCGTTGAAGCTATAGATGATCAGGATCACCATCGGCAGGTAAAGAAATGCAAACCCAAGCGTAAGAGAGGTTGCGTTGAACCAGCTAAACCGCCTCATTCGTTGGCCTCCCTCTGTTTCTGTTCATTGCGCTGGAACAAAATGATCGGGATCACAAGGATCAAGAGCAGGATGACCGCGACCGCCGAAGCCACGGGCCAATCGCGATTAGAGAAGAATTCCTCCCAGAGGACTTTGCCGATCATCAATGTCTGCGATCCACCAAGAAGCGAGGGGATCACGAATTCACCGATTGTTGGGATGAAGACAAGAAAGCACCCGGCGATGATCCCCTGTTTCGAGAGCGGGATCGTCACCAGCCAGAAAGCCGATAATCGCGAACATCCAAGGTCTTCCGCCGCTTCAATGAGGCTCGCATCCAGCTTTTCAAGGGCGGAATAGATCGGCAGGATCATGAACGGAAGATAGGTATAGACGATGCCGATATAGACCGCCGCGTTGGTATTCAGAATAATAAGCGGCTCGGAGATGAGCCCGAGCGACATCAGGGTCTGATTGAGATAGCCCTCTTGGCTCAGGATACCCATCCACGAATAGACGCGGATCAGGAATGAGGTCCAGAATGGCAGGATCACTAGCATAAGCAGTGTGGGCCGCCATTCATCGGGGGCTTTCGCCATGCCATAGGCGATCGGATAGCCGACCAACAGCGTGAAAAGGGTCGAAATCGCCGCGATTTTGAGGCTCGAAAGATAGGCTTTCCAGTAGAGATCATCCTCGGTCAGGAAGATGAAGTTTTCAAAATCCAGTCCCGACAAGAAGTCCTTGAACCCGGCCCAGCCCGCCGAAATATCGAGCGTCGGCACATAGGGCGGAATGGCAAGCCACGCATCCGAAAGCGCGATCTTGAGCACGATGATAAAGGGCACAAGAAACAGCGCCAGAAGCCAAATGTAGGGCACCGCGATAAGGATCAGGCGGCGCATATCAGTTCTCCAGCAGGACACCGGCGGTGTCTGTCCAGCTTACCCAAACCTTATCTTCCCAAGTAAAACCCCGACGCGAGATACGGCGGTTGTTGGCGGTTTGGGCCTTGATGATCTGCCCGTTTGGTAGCTCGACATGATAGGTCGAGAGATTACCGAGATACGCGATATCAAGCACCTTGCCGCGGAAGGCGATCGGGTTCGCGGGTTTGTCATGGGTGATCGTGACTTTCTCCGGGCGAATGGCGAAATACACCGTCTGGCCCTTGTCGAAATTGGTGTGCGGCGTGCCGATGATGTCGGCAAGCCCTTCGCCCCAAGAAATCGCAAGTTTATCGCCATCCATTGCTCCGGCCTTCCCCTCGATCAGATTCACATCTCCGATGAAATCTGCGACATAGGTCGAATTTGGGGTCTCGTAGATGTCCGGAGGCGTTGCGACTTGCACGATCTTGCCGTGGTCCATGACGGCGACACGGCTGGCAACGGTCATGGCCTCTTCCTGATCGTGCGTCACGATGACAAAGGTTGTGCCTGTCTTTTCCTGAATATCCATGAGCTCAAACTGCGTTTCCTGACGCAGTTTCTTGTCGAGCGCGCCAAGCGGTTCATCAAGCAGCAAAAGTTTGGGGGCTTTGGCAAGAGAGCGCGCAAGAGCGACACGCTGGCGTTGCCCGCCGGATATTTGATGCGGTTTGCGGCGGGCGAATTTCTCAAGCCGTGTCAGGCGGAGCATCTCATCGACGCGGGCGGCGATCTCGTCCTTGGGAAGGCCGTTACGGCGCAGGCCAAAGGCGATATTGTTCCATACCGAAAGATGCGGAAAAAGCGCATAGGATTGGAACATCATGTTCACGGCGCGCTTGTTGGGGGGGACGGGGGCCATGTCCTGACCGGATAAGAGGATATGCCCTTCTGTTGGTGCCTCAAAGCCCGCAAGCATCCGCATCATTGTCGTTTTGCCACAGCCCGAAGGGCCGAGAAGAGCGAAGAATTCGCGCTCATAGATGTCGATGGTGAGATCATCAACTGCCGCGAAATCACCGAACTTCTTGGTGACGTTCTTGAATTGAATGATCGGATTGGCGTCTGGATCGAGCCAAGGGGCGAAAACGTCCTGAGGCATGTGGCCCACTCCCGTAGTAAATGACCCGGGCATCAGGGAATGCGCGGGCCTGATCGGTCATTAGATCAGGTGCCGGACTTGATCTTGGTCCACATGCGCGTCGCTTTGCGCTGAACCTTCGGCGGGTAGCCGTCCTTGGTATAAAGGTTCTCGACGGTTTCCGCGCTTGGGTAAATGGAGGGGTCGCCGATCACGTCCTCTTCGAGGAATTCCTGCGACGCCAGGTTGCCGTTGGCGTAGTAGACATAGTTCGATGCGGCCGCCATATTTTCGGCATCCATGATGAAGTTCAGGAATGTATGCGCCCCTTCCGGGTTTGGCGCGTCAATCGGGATCGCCATCTGGTCAAACCACATCAGAGCGCCTTCTTTCGGCGCAAAATAGGCGATTTCAACGCCATTGTCGGCCTCATCCGCGCGATCGCGCGCCTGAAGAATGTCCCCGGACCAACCAAAGGCGACACAGATATCACCATTGGCCAGTGCGTTGATGTATTCGGAGCTATGAAACTTTTGAACATACGGACGCACGCCCATCAGGACGGGTTCTGCCTTGGCAATCACATCGGCGTCCATGCTATTGGGATTTTCACCGATATACTTGAGCGCAGCCGGGATCATCTCGTCGGGCGCATCAAGGAAATGCACGCCGCAGCTCGCCAGCTTTTCCATGTTCGCCGGATCAAAGATCAGGGCCAGCGAGTCCACGGGCGCGTCGTCGCCGAGCACTTCCTTCACCTTACCAACATTCACGCCAAGGCCGGTCGTGCCCCACATATAATTGATCGAATAGGCGTTGCCGGGATCATAATTCGCGGTGCGGGCTTTGATCTTGTCCCACATATTTTGTTCGTTGGGGAGCTTCGAGAAGTCGAGTTTTTGAAACGCACCGGCGGAAATCTGACGGGCTAGGAACGATCCGGTCGGCACGACGACGTCATAACCCGACCCACCGGCCAGCATTTTCGTTTCAAGAACCTCGTTCGAGTCAAATACGTCATAGATCAGGTCGATGCCGGTCTCTTCTTCGAACTTCGTCAGAAGCTCTTCATCAATATAATCAGACCAGTTGTAAACGCGCACTTCTTCGGCGTTGGCGGCCATCGCGCCAATGGCCACGGTGGCGGTCAAGGTCAGAAGGGTGTGTTTCATTTTTATCTCCCGTTGGATTGGTGGGCGTATGCCCAACCAGAATTTGCAAGAAAATTTTTGATCAAGTTTAGGGCATATGGCAACATCGGATTATTCCATAGTCATGGAAAAATGCGCGCGAAGGCGGCGGCAAGAGGGAGAGTTGCTCAAATGTCAGGCGTTAGTGCCCCAAGACAGGTGGATGTCTATCGTGATGAAATCTCACAACGTATTCCCGTTCACCAGCAGGTTTATGAAGATCTTCGGAGCCGTATTCTTTTTGGAGAGCTCGCACCCGGACAGCCGGTAACAATTCAGGGGCTTGTCGAAACCTTAGGTGCCGGCATGACGCCGGTGCGTGAAGCGATTCGAAGGCTTACGTCGGAGGGCGCGCTGGAATTTCAGGGCAATCGCCGCGTCACGGTGCCGACGCCCAATACCGCTTGTATCGAAGAACTGATTGTTGCCCGCAGAGCACTTGAGCCAGAGCTTGCACGGCGGGCAACGCATAAGGCAAGCCCGCAGGATATCGACATTTTGGAAGGGATCGACACCGCGTTGGACGCGGCGATCGCGCGTGGCGATGTCAGTGCGTATTTGCATTTGAATTACGAATTTCATTCAAAGCTCTACACCATTGCCAGCACACCGGTTCTATTGGCCATTGTAGAAGGCCTCTGGCTGCGTTTTGGCCCGTCATTGCGCGTTGTGTGTGGGCGTATGGGGACGCAGAACCTCCCGGATAAACACAAGGAAACTGTTGCCGCTTTGCGTGCAGAGGATGAAGAGGCGGTCGCCGCAGCCATTCGGGATGACGTTGTGCAGGGGATGGAACAGGTGCGCGAAGTGCTTGAGAGCAATGCGCTGACGGGCGAGATGATTGACACGTAAAAATTTGATCATATTCTGCCCTCAACCGCGTTGATACGGCCTATCGACGCTATTCGTTACAAAGAGGCACGCCCATGAATATGATCACCAACCACATGCCGACAGCGGAGCTTCAGGCTCTGGATGCGGCGCATCACGTTCATCCCTTCTCCGCGCAGGGAGAGCTTGCTGAAAAAGGGGCGCGCGTCATTGTGCGGGCCAAAGGCGTAACGCTCGTCGATTCCGAAGGTGTGGAAATTCTTGATGCAATGGCGGGCCTGTGGTGCGTCAATATCGGGTATGGCCGTGAGGAGCTTGCCGATGTCGCGGCGCGTCAGATGCGCGAATTGCCTTATTATAATACTTTCTTCCAAACGACCCATGTCCCGGTGATTGCCCTTTCGGCGCGGCTTGCCGAGCTTGCGCCGGGCGATCTGAATCATGTTTTTTATGGTGGGTCGGGGTCTGAAGCGAATGACACCAATTTGCGCCTTGTGCGCACCTATTGGGCCGAAAAGGGCAAGCCTGAAAAGAAAGTCGTCATTAGCCGCAAGAACGCCTACCACGGCTCGACCGTCGCGGCGGCAAGTCTTGGCGGCATGAGTGGGATGCACGCGCAAGGCGGCCTGCCTATTCCCGACATTCACCATATTGATCAACCCGATTGGTATGCTGAGGGCGGAGACATGAGTCCCGAAGATTTTGGCATTGCACGGGCGCGCCAGCTTGAAGAGGCTATTCTTGAGCTGGGCGAAGAGCGGGTCGCGGCCTTTATCGCAGAACCCGTGCAGGGGGCAGGGGGCGTCATCGTTGCACCGGATAGCTATTGGCCCGAGATTCAGCGCATTTGCGACAAATATGAGATTCTCCTGATCGCGGATGAAGTCATCTGTGGCTTTGGCCGCACGGGCGAATGGTTTGGCTCGCAAACACTTGGTATTCGCCCAGATATCATGACCGTCGCCAAGGGGCTTAGTTCGGGCTATGTGCCGATTGCTGCGTCGATCCTGTCTGATGAGGTTGCGGAAGTTATCGGAGGCACCGAGTTTAATCATGGGTATACCTATTCCGGGCACCCGGTGGCCGCGGCGGTTGCGCTTGAAAACCTGCGTATCCTAGATGAGGAAAACATCATCGAAACGGTGCGGACCGAGACGGCCCCTTATCTCAAGAAGAAGTGGGAGGCCTTGGCGGACCATCCGCTTGTCGGAGAGGCCAGGATCGTCGGCATGATGGGGTCGATTGCCCTTACGCCAAACAAAGCCACGCGCGCACCTTTTAAGGCACCGGCGGGCACGGTAGGCTTCAAGTGCCGCGAGCATTGCTTTGCCAACAATCTGATTATGCGCCATGTCGGGGATCGGATGGTGATTTCCCCGCCGCTTGTTATCTCGAAGGCCGAGATCGACACGCTGATCGAGAGAGCGACGCGCGCGCTGGACTTGACGTATGAGCAACTTGTCAAAGAAGGGCTTTATGCCTGAGTGCTCTGACATTATGACGAAAAACCGCGTGGCGCTGGACTGTCAGGTGATGAAAAATTTGTCAAATCCAGAAGGGGCGCTCAAGTTTTAGGCGCCTCTTTGATTTTGTGAAAAAATCACACGCAACCATTGGTTGATGGGTCGGTGTGCCAAACACGGCCTTCAAGGAAATTTCCCATTTCGACTCATGATTCTGATCCCTTCCAAACTGGGCGGAATGTCGATTTTTAGACAGAAACCGTCGCAAAGCATGCCGTTTGGCCGGATAAAGCAGCCCTAGGGTCGGGTTTTGTATCGGGTGTTGCACTTACCCAAGAGGGTGTGCTTACATTTCAAGCAATAGGGCAGAGACAATCTGCCGATAAACAACACAGGGAGCCAGTTTTGGCCGATTCTGCATCGAACGACGCTTTCGTTGAATTCGAACGCGTTCAGAAAAGCTATGATGGCGAAACGCTCGTCGTAAAAGATCTTAACCTCAAAATGCCCAAAGGCGAGTTTCTTACGATGCTTGGCCCGTCCGGCTCGGGCAAGACGACTTGCCTTATGATGCTGGCTGGTTTCGAAACGGCAACGCATGGGGATATCCGCCTCGACGGGGTTTCGATCAACAACATTCCTCCGCACAAACGCGGCATTGGCATGGTCTTTCAGAACTATGCACTTTTCCCGCACATGACGATCGCCGAGAACCTGAGCTTCCCGCTTGAAGTTCGCAAGATGGGCAAGTCGGAGCGTGAAGCAAAAATCAAACGTGCCCTCGATATGGTCGAGATGGGCGACTTTGGCGGTCGCCGCCCGTCGCAACTCTCGGGTGGTCAGCAACAACGTGTTGCTCTGGCGCGTGCCCTCGTCTTTGAGCCGGAATTGGTTCTAATGGACGAACCGCTTGGCGCGCTTGACAAGCAACTCCGCGAGAAGATGCAGTTCGAAATCACGCACCTCGCCCATAGTCTTGGGATCACGACGGTGTATGTGACCCACGACCAAACCGAAGCTCTGACAATGTCGGACCGCGTGGCGGTATTTGACGATGGCCGGATTCAACAGCTTGCTCCGCCGGATCAGCTTTATGAAGCGCCGATCAATAGCTTCGTCGCCCAGTTCATCGGCGAAAACAATACGCTCGAAGGCACCGTCAAAGAAATCAAGAATGGCCTTGCGCTGGTTCAGCTTGATGACGGTGGGCTGATTGACTGTAGCCCGGTCCACGAATCCGTGAAGGCGGGAGCGCGAACTCGCGTGTCGATCCGCCCCGAGCGTGTCGAATATAACAAAGACCGCCTCCAGGAAGGGGCGCATACGCTCAAAGCAGAAGTGCTTGAGTTTATCTATATGGGGGACATTTTCCGCACCCGTCTTCGGGTTGCGGGCAATGATGAGTTCATCATCAAAACCCGGAATGCACCAGACCAGGTTCGCCTCAAGCCGGGCGAGACTATCGAAATTGGCTGGTTGCCGGAAGATTGCCGCGCGCTGGATGCTTAATCCAGCACGTCGCGGCATCTCTCGGGAGACCGGGAGACACGTAACAAAAGTTCAACAAGGAGAGAAAACTATGAAGTTTACCAAACTGACCGCACTGGCGCTTTCGACAGCGATTTGCGCACCGGCGGCCTTTGCGGCTGATATGGCCGACGAAATGACCATCGTATCGTGGGGCGGCGCGTATTCCCACTCTCAGCAGATGGCATATCACGAACCCTATATGGCCAAGACCGGCGTCAAGATCATCAACGATGAAAGCTCGAACGAAGCCGTGGCCAAGCTGCGCGCTATGAACGAAGCGGGTAACGTGACTTGGGACGTTGTGGACGTTGTGGCGGCTGACGCTATGCGTCTGTGTGACGAAGGTCTGGCGATGGAAATCGACCCGGACACCATGCTCGCACCGGCACCCGATGGCACTTCGGCGGCTGACGACTTTGGCGAACTCCTCGTGTCCGAGTGTTTCATCCCGCAGATCGTTTACTCGACGACCTTTGGCTACCGCACCGACCTCGTGGGTGACACACCCCCGACCAGCGTCTGTGACGTGTTCGATCTCGAAGGGTATCCGGGCAAGCGCGCGCTCGAAAAGCGTCCGATCAACAACATGGAATGGGCACTTCTCTGCGACGGCGTTCCGAAAGCAGAAGTCTATGACGTTCTCGAAACCCCCGAGGGTCAAGAGCGCGCTCTTGCCAAGCTCGACACGATCAAAGACAGCGTTATCTGGTGGTCGGCTGGTGCCGATACTCCGCAGCTTCTCGCGGACGGCGAAGTCGTGATGGGTTCGACCTATAACGGTCGTCTGTTCTCGGTCATCGAAGAGCAGGATCAGCCGGTCGCGATGCTCTGGGACGCACAGGTGTTTGATCTTGACGGCTGGATCATTCCCGCCGGTCTGAGCGAAGAACGCAAAGCACGCGCCCTCGACTACATTATGTTCGCAACCGACACGCAGCGTCTCGCGGATCAGGCCAAATACATCTCTTATGGCCCGGCACGTAAGTCCTCGGCACCGCTGGTTGGCAAGCACGAAGAGCTTGGCATCGAAATGGCGCCGCACATGCCGACTGACCCGGAAAACGCCAAGAACACGTTCCTCTACAACTACGAGTTCTGGGCTGACTATCGCGACGACATCGACGCGAAATTCCAGGCTTGGCTCGCCAAGTAAATCGACGACCCAAATGGCGCAGGGGGGCGATGCACGCCCCTCTGCATCCGATGCAAACCCGCATCAAATGTCCTTGCGGACCAAATGAGCGCCGAAAATAGGCGACACAAACGGGGAGCCACATGAGCGACACCACCGATACCGGCCCGGTTCTTGCGGCCGACGGCACACCGCTTAAACGTAGCCTTGCGCGCGCGTTGCGGAGACAGAAGCTCCGCGCGCTGATGCTGATCGCGCCTCTGCTTTTATTCGTTCTTTTGACATTTATTCTCCCGATCGTGGATATGCTTTTCCGCTCGGTCGAGAACCAGATTGTCTCAGAAACCCTTCCGAAAACGGTCGTTGAGTTGCGGGATTGGGATGCCAGTTCCGGTGAATTGCCGGGCGAAGCTGTTTTCGCCGCCCTTGCCGCGGACATGAAAGTCGCGGTCGAGGAAAAAACCCACACGCGTCTTGGTTCGAGATTGAACTACGAAAAGACGGGCATGTCCTCGCTATTCCGCAAATCGGGCCGCAAGGTCAAACGCTGGGATCTTGTTGAAGACGCGCCGTTCAAAGAAAAATTCATAGATATCGACAAGGATTGGGGCGACATTGAGGTTTGGCGCACGATTCAGACCTATAGCCCGAAGCTGACGAATGGCTACTTCCTCAATTCGGTTGATATGCAAAAAGGCGTCGATGGCGCCGAGGCCCGTCCCGAAAACCAACAGATCTACATAACGCTGTTCGGGCGAACGCTTTTCATGTCTCTGATGATTACCGGGAGCTGTATTCTTCTTGCCTATCCCGTGGCGTGGATTCTTGCGAACTTACCGTCACGAACGGCTAATATGTTGATGATCCTTGTCCTTCTCCCCTTCTGGACGTCCCTTCTTGTGCGCACATCCGCATGGAAAGTGATGCTGCAACAACAGGGGGTGATCAACGATGTGTTGGTCTGGCTTGGCTTGGTCGCGGACGATTCCCGATTGGTTATGATCAACAACCAGTTCGGCACAATCGTCGCCATGACGCATATTCTTTTGCCCTTCATGATCTTGCCGATGTATTCGGTGATGCAGACCATTGCGCCAACCTATCTACGCGCGGCGAAATCGCTTGGGGCGACGAATTGGACGGCCTTTTGGCGGGTCTATTTCCCGCAATCCGTGCCGGGCATCGGCGCGGGGTCTATCCTCGTCTTTATCCTCGCGATCGGCTACTACATCACGCCGGAAATCGTTGGCGGGACCAAGGGTGTCTTCATCTCGAACCGGATCGCTTACCACATTTCAAGCTCACTCAACTGGGGCCTTGCGGCCGCATTGGGGACGATCCTTCTGGCTGTGGTCCTGATACTCTACTGGGCCTATGACAAGATCGTCGGCATCGACAACGTGAAATTGGGATAAGAGACATGGCACTAACACCCGTTACTCCACAAACTCCCGGTTTCACCGCAGCGGTCTCTGCCGCGTTCGGTGCCTTCTTCGGGCTTTTCATTGGCACGGCGCAGGGGTCAGGACTCCTTGGGGTCTTGATCGGGTCCGGCGTTCTCGCTGCGCTGGCCTTCGCGTTCAAAACAGTCCTGAAACAAGAAAAACCCGCCCGCCTTGCGACGGTGCTAGGGTTTGGTGCCGTGGGTTATGCCCTTGGCGGCGTTCCGGCGCTCGTGATCGGTGCGCTTTTGGGATGGTTCTTTGGCTGGCTCATCTTCTTTGTCGGAGAAAGCCGCTATCGCCGGACGCTTGCCCCTTATCTGACCCCCGGCCAAGTCTTGTGGCATTACACATTCCGCATCATCTGCGGCGCGATTTTCGTCTTCCTCATCACGCCGATTCTTGTGGTTCTACCGCTGTCGTTCAACGCGGAAAACTTCTTTACCTTCACGCCAGAGATGCTCCGGTTTGACCCAGAAGGTTACTCGCTGCGTCATTACAAGGATTTCTTTTCCAGTAGCGACTGGCAGAACAGCCTGAAAAACTCGGTGATGATCGCACCGATGGCGACGATCCTCTCGGTCGGCTTTGGGACGTTGGCGGCCATTGGTCTTAGCTCGGAACACGTTCCGTTTCGGCGTGCGATCATGGCGATCCTGATTTCTCCGATGATTGTGCCGTTGATTATCTCGGCGGCGGGCATGTACTTTTTCTATAGCCGGATCGGCCTTCAGGGCACGTATCTCGGCGTGGTTCTTGCACATGCGGCGTTGGGGATTCCCTTTGTCATCATCACCGTCACGGCGACGCTTGTCGGGTTCGACCGGTCGTTGACCCGTGCGGCGGCGAACATGGGCGCGGACCCTGTCAAAACCTTCTTCAAGGTTCAGATGCCGCTTATCCTGCCGGGTGTGGTGTCGGGCGGTCTCTTCGCCTTCATCACGTCCTTTGATGAGGTTGTCGTGGTGCTTTTCGTTGGCTCCGCGGGTCAGAAAACCCTGCCTTGGCAGATGTTTACCGGGCTGCGCGAACAAATTAGCCCGACGATCCTTGCCGTGGCGACGATCCTTGTTGCGATTTCGATCCTGCTATTGACGACGGTCGAAATGCTGCGCCGTCGTTCGGAACGACTCCGGGGGATGTCGCCGCAATAATGCGGGTCGGCGTTTAAGAAAAAGTAAAATGGGCGGTCACGCCCCTTTTTCTGTGCGTTGAAGCCGCCGCGATCAGTTTTTGCGGAGTTGCTTGAGCAGGGCCAGCGACGCATAGCCATCAGGCGTCAGCCCGCGCGCCTTTTGAAAGGCCCGCACGGCGTTGATCGTCAGCGGGCCAATCTTGCCGTCGATCTTTTGCGTATCAAACCCGGCGCGCGTCAGGCGGCGCTGAAGCTCTTTGCGCTCATTGAACGTCAGGGCGCGATCGCCGTGGGGCCATTTACCCTTGATTGGCGGACCGCCCTTGATCCGGTCACTCAGGTGCCCGACGCCGATCACATAGGCATCTGCGGTGTTGTATTTCTCAATCGCAGAAAAGTTCGAAAAAATCATGAACGCAGCGCCGTTGCCTCCGGCGGGAAGGAGGATCGACCCACTGCCATGCCGGTTGGGCACGGCGCGCCCGTTCATATCGGAAACCCCAATGGCGGCCCATTGGGCGGGCGATTTACGGATATTGCGATTGGCGAGCGTATAGTTGAACCCTTTGGGAAGCTGCACCTCTACGCCCCAAGGCTTGCCCTTTTTCCAGCCGGATTTCGCCAGATAGGCCGCCGTCGAGGCGAGCGCATCAGAGGGATCGTCAGACCAGATATCGCGCCTGCCATCGCCGGTAAAATCGACGGCGAAGCTCTGATAGGAGGTCGGAATGAACTGGGTATGGCCCATTGCACCAGCCCAACTCCCGGTCATGCGATGCGCGGGGATGTCGCCGTTTTGAAGGATTTTCAACGCTGCAAGTAATTGAGCTTCAAAGAACTTTCCGCGCCGCCCGTCATAGGCCAGCGTGGCCAATGCCTCGATTGTGGGGGTGTCGCCGCGGTAGGTGCCGTAGGCGCTTTCGAGACCCCAGATGGCGACGACGACCTCTTTGTCGACGCCATAGCGCCGTTCAATCGCGTCGAGGGTGCGGCCATGTTTGCGAAGCGCCTCTTTGCCGTTACGGATCCGGGTGTTCGAGGCGGCAGAGGCCAGGTAGTCCCAGATCGTTTTGGTAAATTCCGACTGGTTTCGGTCTTTTTGAATGACGCTGGTATTGTAGCGCACCCCGCGAAACGCGGTCTCAAGCACAGAGTTTTGAATCCCGGCGGCGCGGGCGCGGGTTCGGAACGATTTTACCCACCGCTCAAAACCAAGATTGCCAGCGGTTTCAGTCGCTTGCGGCGTGACGGACACAGCGGAAAGGTCGCGCAATTGCGGGCGCAGGGACCGCTGCGGAGAGGCCGCCGCCACCGAATAAACGGGGGTTTTCGCGGTGCGGACCACAGGGCGCAGGGAGTGCTCCGGGGCGTTGGAAAGTGCGGGGGTGCCAAGGGCTGTGGCACCAAGAAGTAGGCCCAGAATCGGAGATCGCATCGCTCTTGCCTCGTTTTGTTTTAGGGCATTCTAGCGCGATTGTTGTCCCCCCGGAAGCAACCGCCGCGTCGCCACGCGGGGAATTGCCGACAAAGCCTAACGCAAAAACCCACGTCGGTATTACGTCGGTATTGCGTATGTATCGCGTCGGTGGGGGCCACCGCGCGGTGCGATGTCTTAAGGGACCGTGCGGGTTAACGCCTTTGGCGGCTTACTTTGCGTTTGGTCTTGGCGGCTTTCTTACGGGCCTTGCCTTCTTTGCGACGCACCGGCTTGCCCCGACCACGTTTCGGGCCTTGGGGCACGGATTTGTCGTCGATGGACAGAAGTTCGAGCGCAATACCGCCGGTCACGGGCGCGGCCTCGGTCAGGCGCACGGTCACGCGCTGGCCCAGACCGAGGGTCAGGCCGGTATCCGTGCCGCGCAGGGTTTGGCTCTCTTGATCGTATTTGAAATACTCCCGCCCAAGATTGCGCATCGGGATCAACCCGTCGGCGCCGGTCTCGTCGAGTTTCACAAACACGCCGAACCGGGCGATGCCGCTAATGCGGCCTGTGAATTCGTTGCCGATCCGTTCGGACAGGTAGGAGGCAAGGTAGCGGTCGTTGGTATCGCGTTCTGCCAGCATGGAGCGGCGTTCGGTATCCGAGATATGCCCGGCGGTTGTTTCGAGGTTTTCAATCCCTTGCGGCGATAGCCCGTCATCGCCCCAGCCATGCGCCGAGATCAGCGCGCGGTGGACGATCAAATCGGCATAGCGGCGGATCGGCGAGGTGAAATGCGCGTAAGCCTGAAGCGCGAGACCGAAATGGCCGAAATTCGACGGGCTATAATAGGCTTGGGTCATCGACCGCAGGGTCGAGAGGTTGATTAGCTCGGCGTCCTCGGTTCCGGCGGCGGCATTGAGTAGCGCGTTGAGGTGTTGGGTCTTGAGCACCTGCCCCTTGGCGAGGGTCAACCCGGCTGCCTGAGCGGTTTCGCGCAGCGCGTCGAGCTTTTGGGGATTGGGTTCTTCGTGGACCCGGAACAGGAGCGGCGATTTGGCCGCGATAAGGGTTTCAGCCGCAGCCACATTGGCGAGGATCATGAATTCCTCGATGAGCTTATGCGCGTCAAAGCGGTCGCGGAACATGACCGAGGCAACCTTGCCCTCGGGCGTCAGTTCGACCTTGCGTTCGGGCAGGTCGAGCTCAAGCGGCTGGCGCGCGGCGCGGGCCTTGGTGAGGGCGATATAGGCTTCGTAGAGGGGGTTGATGACCTCCTCCATGAGGGGCGCACAGCGCTCGTTGGGATTGCCGTCGCGGGCCTCTTGCACCTCGGCGTAGTTGAGCGAGGCGACAGAGCGCATCATGCCGCGCACGAACCGGTGGCCGATCTTGTGGCCCTTGGCGTCGATCTGCATCCGCACGGCAAGGCAGGCGCGCGGCACGCCTTCGTGCAGCGAACAAAGATCACCGGAGAGGCGGTCGGGCAGCATCGGCACGACGCGATCCGGGAAATAGGACGAGTTACCGCGTTTGCGCGCCTCGCGGTCAAGCTCGGAGCCGGGGGTGACGTAATGGGCGACATCGGCGATGGCGACCCAAATCACATGGCCGCCCTCGTTCTTGGGGTCGTCGTCGGCATGGGCCCAGCAGGCATCGTCATGGTCGCGCGCATCCGCCGGGTCGATGGTCACGAACGGCATGTCGCGCAGATCCTCGCGGTTCCCCAAGGGGGCGGGTTTGGCGGCGTCGGCTTCGGCGATGACGCTATCGGGAAAGGCGTCGGGGATGCCGTGTTGGTGGATGGCGATGAGCGACACGGCCTTGGGCGCGCTTGGATCCCCGAGGCGTTCGACGACCTTGGCGCGCGGCAGGCCGAGGCGACCGCGCGGGCCGGTTTGTTGCGCTTCGACAAGTTCGCCGTCCTTGGCACCGTTGATGCCCTCGTTGAGCACCTGCCATTCCTTGCCGTCGCCCTTGTCGATGGGCAGGATGCGGCCGCCTTCGGCGGTCAGGCGGAAAATGCCAAGCACGCGTTTGGGGTTGGTGCCGATGCGGCGGATGAGGCGACCCTCATAACGCCAGGCCTCGCCCTCGACTTCGGTCAGGCGGGCAAGGATGCGGTCGCCCGCACCAAGCGCCGGATCGGAGGCGCGGGGAATGACGAGGATCAGGGGTTCTTCGCCATCGCCCTGCCATTCAAGCGGGCGGGCGTAGAGATCGCCGTCAGAATCCGGGCCGCTAATTTGCAGCACCGAGACGGGCGGCAGGCTATCGGGGTCGCGATAGGTTTTCTTGCGTTTCGACAGGTGGCCTTCTTCCTCAAGCTCCTTGAGCAGGCGTTTGAGGTCAATCCGCGCGGCCCCCTTGATCCCGAAGGCTTTGGAGATGTCGCGTTTGGAGGTCTGGGTCGGGTTCTCGGAAATCCAATCAAGGATCTCGGCTTTGGTCGGTATACGCATGGGGGTGGCCTATCACGGGGTGCGCGGCGCGTCATCGGGAAAAAGAGGGGTGCGCTGCCTCTCTTGGTGCCCGAGCATGTCGCGCAATAGTGAGAACCGGTTTTGCGCTTCTCGGACATGCGGCCCTAAATGAGCCAATTCACCCCGGAGTATTTTTGCCAAAATGAAGATCAGAGGCGGTATCGACATCGCGGAGCGTCGTTGTCTGGGCGATGCGGTGCTGCGGCAGGGTGGCCATTGAGTCGGCAAGCGCGTGCTCGGTGGACCAGCGGACGTTTTGCAGGAAACCGGGAGGTGGTGGCGCGCTGCGTTTGAGGCCGACGAGCCAATAGCCGCCGTCGGTCGCGGGGCCGAACACGGCGTCGTTTGATCCGAGGGCGGCGAAGGCCTTGGCGATATGGGGGGGCTTGATGCCGGGAATATCACCACCGATGATACAGGCAGGGCCGGGCGGTTGCGACCGCAAGAGGCGGGCCATGCGGTCGCCAAGATCGCCGGACCCTTGGGCCAAGCGCGGCAGCTGCGCGGGCCAGACACGCGACGCGAGGCCGCTGTGGTCGGGCGAGACGGCGAGCAGGGTCTCCCAGCGCGGATCGGTGATCCGCCGCAGGAGCGCGGCGGTTTGATGGCGGAACCACCATGCGGCCCGCGTCATGCCGATATCACGCCCGAGCCGCGTTTTGACACGACCGGGGCGCGGTTCCTTGAGCATGATGATAAGGCGGGCGCGATGGGCCATTTTCAGGCGAAATAGTCTCGAAGTATGCGGCTATAGATGCGCTTGAGTTGATGGATTTGATCGACGGGAACGTTCTCGTCGACCTTGTGCATGGTTTTGCCGACAAGGCCAAATTCGACCACCGGGCAGTGATGCTGGACAAAGCGGGCGTCGGAGGTGCCGCCGGAGGTTGAAAGCTCTGGGGTGCGGCCGGTTTCGGCTTCGACGGCGGCGGCGACGAGATCGGAGAGGGGGCCGGGGGGCGTTATGAAGCTCTCGCCGGAGACCTTGACCTCCATGCCGATGGCGATTCCGGTTTCGGCGGCGATGTCGTCCGCAAGCCCCTGCATCCAGTCGGTCAGGGACGCGCCGGAATGGAGGTCGTTGAAGCGGATGTTGACGGTCGCGCGGCATTCTGCGGGGATCACGTTGGTCGCCGGGTTGCCGGTATCCATTGTGACAATGGCCAGCGTCGAGGCGTCGAAATGATCCGTGCCTTTGTCGAGCCGATGCGAGGCCATGCGATCCATCAGACGGGCCATAGCCGGGAGCGGGTTCCTGGCGCGGTGGGGATAGGCAGAGTGACCCTGCACACCGGTAAAGGTCAACCATGCGGTGAGCGAGCCACGGCGGCCGATTTTCATCATCTCGCCCATCTCGTTGGGGCAGGTGGGTTCGCCCACAAGGCAGACAGACATTTTTTCGTTCGCGGCGTCCATGTAATCGAGCAGCGCGGTGGTGCCGTTCACGGCATCGCCTTCTTCGTCGCCGGTAATGGTCAGGACAATCGCGCCCTCGAGGGGCGTCTCGCGGACGAAATCAACGGCGGCGGCGGCAAAGGCGGCGACGCCGGATTTCATATCGGTCGCGCCCCGGCCATACATGATCCCGTCGCGAATTTCCGCCCCGAAGGGATCGACGGTCCATGCGGCCGCATCCCCGACCGGCACAACATCGGTATGACCGTTGAACCCGAATGTGCGCGCGTGGCCCTTGTCGCCCCAGCGCGCGAATAGGTTCGCCACGCCGCCCCGATCCACGCGCGTGCAGGCAAACCCGGCGTCGGAGAGCAAATCCTCCAGCAACACAAGCGCGCCGCCCTCCTCGGGCGTGACCGAGGGGCAGCGGATCAGGTCAGCGGTCAGGTCGGCGGGGTCGATCTTGGGCATCGGGCACTCCTTTGGCGCGGTTTGGCCCAGAGATACCGCGCGCGCCCCCGTGCTTCAATGCAACACAACACGCCGCGACGGTGTTCCGTTTTCTTTAAGGCGCTCTAAAGGCTTAACAAGGCCGAACAAATCTGGCATGATCGCGGCAATAATAAACCCGAGGCAGGGTAATCGAGCGGGCATCAAGACCCATATTACGCCCCCGTGACGCCAAAAAGGTGCGCGGGCCAAAGGCGCTGCCTCGCATAAATTGAGGGCAAGCAGTATGCCTATTGCGCAGGAACTGACGTACGATACAGGTGCGTCCGCCACAGAGATGGCGCAGGAACTCTTTGGCGACGGCGTGACGATTGTCAGCGCAAGCTATAATGGCGCGACCGGATCGTCAGCGATTTATTCGAATGGCGATACGATTTCGCCGGATGCGACGCCGGGCGATACCGGGGTGATCCTGTCGACGGGGGATGCCAGCGACTTTACCAATAGCGGCGGCGGTGGCTGGTGGTGGGGCGGCAGTTCGACCAACACCAACCAAGCGACCAACACCTCGACCAATACGAGCGGCGAGGATAACAACACCGTCTTCAATGATATTGTCGGCGCCAATACCTATGATGCGGCCTATCTAGACGTCAAATTCGTCCCGACCGGCGACACGATGACGATGCAGTTCGTCTTTTCCTCGGAGGAATATCCCGAATATATCAACTCGATCTACAACGACGCCGTGATTGTTATCGTCAACGGCGAAGAGGTCGAGGTCGAGGTTGGGTCGGGCAATGCGAGCATTTCCACGGTCAACACGACAAACAACTCGAACCTCTATCTCGACAATACCGGCGACGCCTATAACACAGAGATGGACGGGTTTACCGTCACCATGACCCTCAAGATGGATGTTATTCCCAACGAAGAGAATGACATTACCATCGGCATCGTCGATGTGGGCGATAGCAGCTATGACTCCAATGTTCTTATCGCGGGCGGTTCGGTTCAGACCTCTGTTGTCGCCGTGGCGGACGAGACGACGATGGGGCTTAATACGACCAAGACGGTCGATGTTCTTGCCAATGACGAAGCCGGCAGCACGCTGACAATCACCCATATCAATGGGCAGGAAGTTTCGGCCGGGGATACGATCACGCTTTCGACCGGGCAGGTTATCACGCTCAACGCCGACGGCACGATTGACGTTGTGACGGATGGCGACGAGGAAGAGGTCAACTTTACCTATACGATCGAGGATGAGGACGGCACGAGCGATGTCGGCTTTGTCACGGTCAATTCCACGGCGGCGCCCTGTTTCGTCAAGGGAACGTTGATCCGCACACCAGAAGGCGATGTGCCGATTGAGGATATTGATGTGGGCGACCTTGTCGAGACCTATGGCGAGGGCCCGCAAGAGGTTCGCTGGGTCGGGTCGCGCACGGTTCCGGCCGAGGGCGCACTTGCGCCGATCCGCATCACAGCCGGGAGTTTTGGCGACCACGGCACGCTCCTTGTGTCGCCGCAGCACCGGATTCTTATCCGCGATAGCCGGGCCGAGCTTTTGTTTGATAGCCCAGAGGTTTTGGTCAAGGCCAGGGATCTTGTCGACGATCATCGTGTGACGCGCCGGGCGGGCGGTGATGTCACCTATTTCCATATCCTGTTTGATACGCATCAGATCGTTTTCTCTCAGGGTCTCGAAACCGAGAGCTTCCTTCCGGGGCCGCAGATTTCAAATATCTTCGAAGAAGAGATCGTCGAGGAAATCTGTACCCTGTTCCCCGAACTCAATCCAACGACCGGCGAGGGCTATGGCCGTGCGGCGCGGCGCACGCTCAAGACCTATGAGGCGGCGGTGTTGACGCGGTCGGTTAAGCGGGTGGCCTGAGGGGGGGTGGCATGACCTGGATCGCCATACGGGATCGCGACGACGCGATTTTTGCCCCGAGCGGGGTTGCCAATAGGCGTGACGACGGGGCGACGGCGACAGAGGATTTTGACCGCCCTATGCCGCGCGGAAGTGTGCTTCTTGAGACCCGGCTCTCGCCCTATGAGGGACCACAGCTTCTTTTGGGGCTGAAGCGCGGGTTTGATGCGGCGATGAGCCTGATGCTGCGCGCTGTGCCGGGGGGTGGCATTTCGCTTGTGCATACGCGCGGCGGCGAGATGTGCCATGCCGCCCTAACCCATGATGCCGAAGCGCGGCGCACCGATGTGTTGCGCATTACCTATAGTTGGGACATGGCGCATGGCTGGGCGCGGCTTGCGGTTGAACGCCCGGATGTCACGCATTGTTTTCAGGCCGTTGTGCGCACGCCTGTGCCTCTCACGTTGGCGGATGTGCGCGACATGATCTGTGACCCGGTGGCGACGGTGGTGGATGATGATGTGCTTTTCCTGGCAGTGTCCGACCGTATTGAACCGATTGGGCCGATGCCGGGGCTTATGGCGTCGCTGCCGGTCGAGACGGCGCAGGGCACGCGGGCGCTTGGCGATCTGCGGCGCGGCGATCTTGTCGAAACCCTCGATGGCAGGCTGGTGCCGGTGCTTGATGTGCTGCGCCGGACGGTTCCCGCGCGTGGACTTTTTGAGCCGGTGCGCCTGCGTCATCCCTATTTCGGCCTTGCCCGTGATATCGTTGTGACGCCGGGCCAATGCATGTTGGTTGGCGGGTCGCGGGTCGAGTATCTTTTCGGGCGTGAGCATGTGCTTGTGCCTGCGGGGCATTTGGCCGGGGGCGCAGCGGGCCTGCGGGAGCGGGGCCATGAGCTTGTGACCTACACGCAGCTTCTCTTGCCCGAGGCGGATGCGATCTGTGCCGCCGGTGCCTATCTCGAAAGCCTTGATATCGGGCGTCTCCGGCGCAAAGGCGATCTCCATGCCGCGAGCCTTCTTGCGGGTCTGGGGCGCAATCGCCTGCCGGAACATGTCGCCCGACCATACCCCGTGCTCGGCGCATTCGAAGCCAGCACACTCGCCACGCAACGGAGTGCGGCCTGAGCGGCGTCGCGGAATGCGGCCAGGAGGCGGGAGGTTAGTGGGCGGTTGACTCGTCGGCGGGCAGGGCTTCTTCGCCGTGATAGAATTCGGTCATCTGCGCGACGACGACGGAATTTTCGTCAAGCGCGCGCTGCATCAACTCAAGCTCATCTCCGGCGATCTCGTGGCCGAGGGCTTCGCGTTCTTCCCGTGTGCCATAGCCGGTCACGTCAAGCGGCGCGAGGTCGGCCTGTTTGAGGATCGCCACGGTCTCGCGCACGGCTTCGGCCTCGTCCACGCCACTGGCATAGATCATGAGCGCCGCGCCCGTGGCCCCCTCGGGAAGCCCGTCACCGTCTTTGCGGCCGACCTGAACAAGCAAGGTATAGACCTGTTGGCGAGATGTCTTTTTCGTGTTTTCCATAGCGCGGCCTTATCCCGCGCGGGCCACGGGCGTCAAGCGGCACAAAAGATGGCATGTGTCGCCTCTGGGCGTGGAAAACGTCAAATGCCACATGTTTTCCTCATTTGAGTCCATAAATCTTCAGCATGTTTCGGTTATATCGGTGCCAAGATGTCGTCCAATTTGGGCTATCGGGGAATTGTATTATCTATTTCCCCGGCGTATGCGCCGCTTTGGTGACCTAGGTAATGATTTGCCTGTCCGCGGGCACCCTATTTTTAAGGAATGGTAAAATGGTGACGGCTGCTGAGCTTCCAATTGATACAAATGCCTCTGATATGGACATGGCCGAGGCGATGTTCGGTTCGGGGATCACGATCAAATCGGCAAGCTATACCGGCGCGGACAAGGCATCGGGTATTTATTCCAACGGCGATAGCGTGGCCGACGCGATCACACCCTCCGACACCGGCGTTATCCTCTCGACCGGCAAGGCAAGCGACATCACCCACGGCAGCGGCGACGCCAACCGGGAGTCGGATGAATCAACCAACTGGCACAACAGCGGCGATAGCGATCTGGAAGCGATCGCCAACGCCAAGACCTATGACGCCGCCATTTTCGAGGCGACTTTCGTGCCCGACGGTAGCGTTCTGACGATGCAGGTCACGTTCTCTTCGGAAGAATACCTCGAATACGTCAATACCGGGTTCAATGACGCTGTTGGCGTTTGGGTCAACGGCGAAAAGGCCGAGCTGACGGTTGGGGATGGCGATATCACCATCAACAACATCAACAATACGTCGAACGAAAACCTCTATATCGACAACCCGCAGAACGCCGAGGTCGCCAATACCGAGATGGACGGGTTCACCGTCACCATGACCCTCAAAGCGCCGGTCAACCCCGGCGAAGACAACGACATCAAGATCGCGATTGCCGATGGTGGCGACGGAATCTACGATTCCAACCTCCTGATTGCGGGGGACTCGGTTCAATGTGCGCTTGTTGCGGGCGATGATGACCTTACCATTGGCAAGACCGGCGAATATGACTTCGACATTCTTGCCAATGACGACAGCAGTTCAGGCGCGGCGCTCACCATCACCCATATCAATGGCCAGGATGTCGTCGCCGGCCAGACAATCACCCTTCCCACCGGCGAGATGATTACCCTCAATGCCGATGGCACGATTACCGCAGAATCCGACGGCGACCTTGGCGAAAACGTGTTTTCCTACACGATTGAGGATACCGACGGAAATAGCGATGTCGGCTTTGTGACGCTCACCACGGCACCTTGCTTTGTGGCGGGCACCCGCATCATTACCAACCACGGCGAAGCGACGGTCGAGATGCTTGAGGTCGGCGATATGGTGCTGACCCGTGACAACGGCTTTCAACCCCTGCGCTGGGTCGGCCAGACGACGCGCATTGCTGAAGGGATTGATGCCCCGATCCGCTTTGAGGCCGGGGCGCTTGGGGCGCATGATGCGGTTGAATTTTCGCCCAATCACCGGGTGCTTTTGTCCTCGGCGCGGGCAAGCCTTCTATTCGGAGAGGCGGAGGTTCTCGTAAAGGCCAAGGATCTCGTCAATGATCGCACGATCCGGCCGCGCGCGGATGGCAAGACGGTCACCTATGTCCACATGCTCTTTGATCGGCACGAAATCGTGCGCGGCAATGGGCTTGATAGCGAGAGCTATCACCCCGGACAAGAAACCGTCGAGAGCTTTGATCCAGAGACCCGCGCGGAAATCCTGCGGTTGATGCCCAACGCAGATGCTATGATGGGCTATGGCTATGGCCCCGCAGCCCGTATCTCGCTTCGCAAATACGAGGCGCAGGCGCTCCTGAAGGAGATGCAAGACGTATAAGGTCTGCTGCGGCGGAGTATTCGCCGCGACAAACCTTGTCTGACATGTTGACCCCCCCTGACTTGCACGGCATGGTAAAACCGCTTTGCATGAAAAGGGCATGGGGTCTTGCAAAAATTGATGATGTGCCTTCGCGCGCTGGCGGTGATCCTTTTGGCGTGTGCCGTGTTCCCGGATCGCGGCTTTGCACAAGACGGAATTGCGCCCGACGCTCTGGTATTTGCCACGGTGGACCGCCCGCCGTTTTCCAAACTTGAGGATGGCGAACCAAGCGGCTTTAGTATCGACCTGATGCAGGCCATTGCCCTGCGGCTTGATCGGCCCCTGGTCTTTGCGCCGCAGCCACAGTTTGCCGACATGCTCAACGCGGTGCGCGATGAGGCCGTTGATGGGGCGATTGCCAATATCTCGATCACGGCCGCGCGCGAATCCGAGATGGATTTTAGCCTGCCGATCTTTGAAAGCGGGCTTCAGATCCTGCTCCCGAAGGAGGATAGCACGCTCAAACGGTTGGTTGGGGTGCTCAATGGCGACATCCTGACGCTTGGCCTGCTGGCGCTGGGCCTTTTGTTCGCGGGCGGCATGGTGATGTGGGTCTTTGAGCGCGGGCGGCAGCCCTATTTCGACCGCCCGCTTGGCGATGCTATGTTCCCGTCCTTTTGGTGGGCGCTCAATCTCGTGGTCAATGGCGGCTTTGAGGAACGGATGCCGATGTCCCGCTTTGGTCGGGTCTTTGCCGTGCTGCTTGTGATTTCAAGCCTGTTCATTGTGTCGGTGTTCGTCGCAACGATCACCGCCGCAGTGACCGTGGACGCGATTCAGGAAAGTGTCGATTCGATCAACGATCTCGACAGTCGTCAGGTGGTGACGGTGTCCGGCTCTACCAGTGCGGATTTCCTCGCCAAGCGCGATATTAGCTTTGTCGGGTATGATAGCCCCGACCAGATGCTCGCCGCCTTTGCCAGCGGTCGGTCGGATGCCGTTGTCTTTGATGGTCCGATCCTCGCCTATTACGTGTTGGAAGATGCCGCCGGGAATTCGCGGCTCATCGACAAGGTCTATCGGCCCGAAAGCTATGGCATTGCCCTGCCGGAGGGCAGTCCGCTGCGCGAGGAAATCAACCGCGCGCTTCTCGCGTTGCGTGAAGATGGAAGCTATGGCGCACTGGTCAAAAAGTGGTTCGGCCAAGGGTTTCGCACACAATAGCGCGGCGCACGAAAAAAGCGCCGACCCTTTGGCCCGGCGCTTTGAGGTGTTTCTGGAAAACGCTGCGCTTTAGTCGCGCAATAGCTCGTTGATCGAGGTCTTGGAACGGGTCTGGGCGTCGACGCGTTTGACGATCACGGCACAATAGAGGTTGATTCCGTTTTTCGAGGGCATGGACCCCGCCACGACGACCGAACCCGAGGGCACTTCGCCATACATGATTTCGCCGGTTTCACGGTCAACGATCTTGGTCGACTGGCCGATGAAGACGCCCATGCCAAGGACCGATCCCTCGCGCACGATACAGCCCTCAACAACCTCCGAACGCGCGCCGATAAAGCAGTTGTCCTCGATGATCGTCGGCCCGGCCTGCATCGGCTCCAACACGCCGCCAATGCCAACGCCGCCCGACAGGTGCACGTTCTTGCCGATCTGCGCACAAGAGCCGACGGTCGCCCATGTGTCGACCATAGTGCCTTCATCGACATAGGCTCCGAGGTTTACAAAAGACGGCATCAAAACAACGCCCGGCGCAACATAGGCCGATTTGCGCACGATACAGTTCGGCACGGCGCGAAACCCCGCGTCTTTCCATTCCGCGTCGCCCCAGCCTTTGAATTTGCTATCAACCTTGTCCCACCAATGACCGCCCTGCGGGCCGCCATCTTGCTGTTCCATATCCTTGAGACGGAACCCAAGGAGAACGGCCTTCTTGGCCCATTGATTGACGTGCCAATCGCCGCTCGCCTGTTTTTCCGCCACGCGCAGCTTGCCCGAATCGAGCGCATTCAGCGTCTCCTCGATGGCTTCGCGTGTTTCGCCGCCGGTCGAGGGGGTGATGGTATCGCGCGCGTCCCACGCGGCTTCGATGGCTTGTTCGAGCTGGGCATTCGACATGTTGTTTCGCTCCAATGTTAAGGTTTGGGGACTTCATAGCCGCAAGCGGGCGCGGCGTCACCCTGCCAAAACGACCAATCCGCGCGCAATAGCCGCCGCATCCTTGTCACGGGCTTGTCACCGGCCTGTCACTGGCGTCGAAGGTCCGGACGCGGTAGGGCTGAGACAAACGTGCAAGTAAGGATTTTACCATGTCCAAGGACCGCAAACATCCCCTGTCGAATGCCCATATCGACCGCAGCCGCGCCAGCCAAGTGCCCGAAACGTCGCAATCGCGCGCGCCATCCTATCGGCTGGCCTATGACGATTTTGATTTTATGTGCCGCGAAGAACTACGTCCTGTCCGACTTCAGCTTGAGTTGATGAAACCGGACCTGTTGATGCAGGAATATGGGGTCGAGTCGACCATCGTCCTCTTCGGCGGCGCGCGTATTCCCGACCCTGCCAAGAAACACGAGGCCCGGACGGAAACCCTCGCGGAGCTTTCGAAATATTACGATGAAGCACGGGAATTTGCGCGCCAGATGACCCTGCGCTGTAACGGCAATGGCACGCGCGAGCATGTGATCGTGACGGGCGGCGGCCCCGGCGTCATGGAGGCGGGCAACCGCGGTGCTGCGGATGCGGGCGGCGTGTCCATCGGGCTGAATATCGTGCTGCCGCATGAACAGGCGCCCAACCCCTACGTGACGCCTGACCTCTGCTTTAACTTCCACTATTTCGCCATCCGCAAGATGCATTTCCTCATGCGGGCCGAGGCGTTGGCGATCTTCCCCGGTGGTTTCGGAACGATGGATGAACTCTTCGAAAGCCTCACCTTGATTCAAACCGGCCGCATGAAACAGGTGCCAATCCTGCTCTTCGGGCGCGAGTTCTGGAAAAAGATCATCAACTTCAACGCCCTCGCCGAAGCGGGCACCATCAGCCCCGAAGACCTCGACCTGTTCCGCTACGTTGATACAGCGGAGGAAGCGGTCGATATCATCCTAAACTGGGGCGAGGCCAAACGGCGCGGTGATATTCCAGGACGTTAATGAATATGCGCAGGGAGCACGCCAAGCTCAATGCCCTGCGGCAGCTTGGTCACGACCTGCGCGCCTTTGACGTCCTTGATCGCATAGCCATAGCCTGCAAGGCGGAACTTCCATTCGCGCGGCGAAAGCGCCTTGGCGCGCTCGCGGGTAATCAGGTCAAGAATGGGCGTTTCGATCATTGCGCTGCCGATATCTGCTCGTGCCATTTTGTATCCTCCTCGGGATTTTATTGTTCACGATATCGAAACTGATTGTTCAACAGGGCGGAATTTCACCGGAAATAAGGAAAGTTTGAGGCAGGGCAACGGATCGTTAACCCTGCCGCGTTCCAATGCCCCGGCGGCACAGGCTGAGGAGCCGATGACCGCCCAAGAAGAAGCCGTCCTGAGTCCTATCAAGGAGTCAGGGCGCATTTGTTTCTTTTTGGCGAAAATACCTCGGAGCGCGAGGCAGCGCCTCGCACCCGTGCGCCCGATAGGGCGCGCAAACCCTGCGCGCCGCAGGCGCCCTACTTAAGACCGGCTTCGGCTTCGATCTGTTTGCGCGATTTGCGGGCGCGTTCGGTGGCGGATTTAAGCTGGCCACAGGCGGCCATAATATCATCGCCGCGCGTCTTGCGGATCGGCGACGCATAGCCCGCTTCATAGACGATATTGGCAAAGGCGCGGATGCGGTTGTTCGAGGACCGTTTATAGGGCGATCCGGGCCATTCGTTGAATGGAATAAGGTTGATCTTGGCCGGAATCTTGTGGCGCTTGATATGCTCGATCAGGCGATGCGCGTCGGCGTCGGTGTCGTTCACCCCGTCAAGCATCACATATTCAAACGTGATCCGTTCTGAATTCGACACTTTGGGATAGGTCGCCAGCGCCTCAAGAAGCGTTTCGATATTCCAACGCTTGTTGATGGGCACAAGCGTATCGCGCACGTCATCTGTCGTCGCGTGAAAGGAAATCGCCAGAAGACAGCCGATCTCTTGCGCTGTGCGGGCAATTTCCGGCACCACGCCGGAGGTCGAGAGGGTAATCCGGCGGCGCGATAGGGAAATACCCTCGGGGTCCATAGCGACCTTCATCGCATCGCGCACGTTCTCGAAATTATAGAGCGGCTCGCCCATGCCCATAAGCACGATATTGGACAAAAGCCGGGTTTCATCTTTGCGTGTGCCGCGCTCGGGCCATTCGTCAAGATCGTCACGCGCCATCATGATCTGGCCGACGATCTCGCCCGCAGTGAGGTTGCGGACCAATTTTTGCGTGCCGGTATGACAGAATGAACAGGTCAGCGTGCACCCCACCTGCGAAGAGATACAGAGCGTGCCGCGATCCTCTTCGGGGATATAGACGACCTCAACCTCATGGCCGCCCGCAATACGGACAAGGTATTTGCGCGTGCCATCGGTCGAGACCTGTTTGCTGACGACTTCCGGGATCTCAATGACGAATGTCTCGTCGAGCATGGCGCGATAGGGTTTGGCGAGGTTGGTCATCTCGGCAAAATCGCGCACCCCCCATTGATAGATCCATTGCCAGATTTGCCCGGTGCGCATCTTGGCCTGTTTCTCGGGCGTGCCCGCTTCGATCAGGGCATCGCGCATCTGGTCGCGGGTGAGGCCGACAAGGTTCATCTTGTCGCTTTCCGGCAATTTGCGCGGAATGGTCATTACGTCCTGCGTGACGGGGGCGCGGGTGGTCATGGGCATACTCGGACTTCAGGAAATCAGGCGCGGTGCATACACCATTAACAGGCAATTGCAAAGATTCCTAATGCGGGTCGCGGATCACGATGTGGCTCAGGCGTGGTTTTGCCGGGTGAGCGCCGCGCTTGCTTCGGTCTCGCTGAGGCTGCGCCGTGTCGGGGCGCCGCGCCCTGCAAGGCGTTCGAGATCGGGAAAGAGCGAAAACATCGCATCGCGCGCCGTGCAGGTCAGGCCGGAAAGCGCCGCCTCGGGGCGGCGGCTTTCGATCTGAAGCCCGTCTGCGATGATGATTTCGGGCTGATCGAACAGAAGAAGTATATAGGTCGGATCGGTAAGGTAGGTGGCCGTGGAAACCCCGCCCCAGCCCGCCAGTGCTGCCGCCGGGATCAACACTTCGTTGCTGGCAAAGAGATCGCGAAACGCCGCCCCCTTGAGCCAGACCCGTTGATCGGGGGCGACATAGAGGTCGCGAAAAGGCAGGTTGCGACCAAGCGCGTGGCGCGGGATCAAGACGGGCGCATTTTCCGGGGTGCGACGGGTGTTGACGGTGATCTGTCCGCTCCAGCGCAGAGGCACGAGGCCACGATCGCGCGAGACAACCTTGTCGCCGGGCCGTAGGGCTTCGGCGGCGATTTCGCCACGTTGTGTTGCGATGAGGCTACCGCTCAGAACCGCCTGAAGCCCCGTCAAAGAGACGGAGTCCGAGTCCTGTTCGGCGGCCAATAGAGCCGGGTTCTGCACTGCTCTGCCTCCCGTTGGCGGTTTGCCCGGCCTTATTGGCCGATGTCCCCCGCGGTGGCATGTTAGGTGCGCGCCCGTTTGTCCGGGCGTCGCGATTTTATCTTAGCGCCTCATTGGCACCGTTTCTCGGCGTCTTCGACCGAGGCCGTAAACCCAAGAAGCGAGAACGTATCGACGGTTTTTGTCCCGCGCGAGGATCGCGCGCTCAGAACCGCCTTGGTGCCGCGCTTCATTGCGGTGACAATCTTGCTGTCTTCGGCGGCGGATGCAGGCCAGGCCCATTCCCCTTCGGTAAAGAGCTCATAGCTGGTTCCGTCGATATCAAGACCCACGGTCGAGCCCTTGGCGAAAGGGTAGCCGCCGGTAAACCCGACCTGCCCTGCGACATTGTCGCCCGGACGGAACACAACCATAAGCAGGATGGACGAGCGGCGCACGGCGACGACGCGGCCATCCTTGGTGTTGACGGTTTCCTTGGCGGTCGACACGGCCCAACATTCTTTGGGGTCGCTTTCGGTAAAAACGCTCCAGTCGGTCACGGCGTTTACCTGATTTTCGCTGCTTTGTTGCGCCGAGGCGATGCCTGCGGATAGCACAAACGCCGCCGCGATACCGGCCTTCGTGCACGCCTTCACGATACGTGATCCCATAATTCACAGCCTCCAAGCTGTTCTTTGCCTCGTTGCGTCCCACGGTCCGAATTTGTTTTCGGTATTTGCTGCGGGATATTTTCTTCTCGATCAAGTCACATTAGCCTGATTTGGTCGGTAGGGAAAAGACCTGTCGGCACAATTTTGCCTGAAACAGAGGGGTCCATCATGGCAAATGCAGTTCCTTTGGTGGAAATCTGGCGTGGACCGTTTCTTGAGAGCGTCCATGCCGGTCATGCGGTGATCTGTGACGACGCTGGCCAGATCGTCGAAGCCTGGGGCGATCCAGAGGCGGTTGTGCTGCCGCGTTCATCGTCGAAAATGCTTCAGGCGCTCCCCCTGATCGAGAGCGGCGCGGCAGATGCGGCGGGGCTTTCGCGCGCGCAACTGGCGCTGGCCTGTGCCTCGCATAACGGGGCCGAGATCCACTCAAACCACGTGACCGCGTGGCTTGCCGACCTTGGGTTCAGCGACGCGGATTTCTGCTGTGGCCCGCAAGAGCCGCGCGATATCGCGGCCCGCGATGCGTTGATCCGTGAGGGCAAGCCGGTCTGTCGTTATCATAACAATTGCTCGGGCAAACATTCGGGGTTCCTGACCCTGACCAAATATCTCAAGGCAGGGCCGGAGTATGTCGCGCTTGACCATCCGGTGCAAAAGGCGGTCAAGGCGGCCTTTGAGGAGGTCACACAAGAAGACAGCCCCGGCTATGGTATTGATGGATGTTCTGCCCCCAATTTCGCCGCAACCATGCATGGCATGGCCCGCGCTATGGCGTTTTTTGCAGCGGCGACCCCGGACGGAGATCGGCGGCAGGCAGCCGCGGTGCGCCTGCGCGAGGCGATGGCGGCCTATCCCGAGCTTGTCGCCGGGGAGGGGCGTGCCTGCACCGATTTTATGCGGGCGATGGACCATAAAGGGGCGGTCAAGACCGGGGCCGAAGGGTATTTCGTGGCAATCCTGCCGGAAAAGAAACGGGGGGTTGCGATCAAGATTGCCGATGGCGCGACGCGCGGCGCGCAATGTGTCATGGCGGCGCTCTTGGTGCGGCTTGGAGCGCTTGATCCGGCACATCCTGTGGCGCAGGCTTATATCAACGCGCCGATCCAGAATTGGGATGGGTTGGTGACAGGGCGGATGCGCCCGGTGGAGGGGGTGCTCCCGCCGCTTTGAGACGCGGGTAAGCCCGCGCCTCAGAAGCGTTGGGCGTGGCTGGGGGCAAGCCCCCAGACCCCAGTATTAAATGGGGGACCAGTCCCCCAAACCCCCTGAGGTATTTGCGCCAAGAAGAAACTTTAGGCGGCGAAATCGGCTTTGGCGTAGCCCTGAATATAAAGAAGCGCGGTCAGGTCGCCGTGGTTGATGCGGATATCGCATTCGGCGGCCACCGAGGGTTTGGCGTGTAGCGCAACGCCCGCCCCGGCAAGGCCAAGCATCCCGAGATCGTTGGCCCCGTCGCCCACGGCCATCACGTCGTCATGCGACAGGCCAAGCCGGGCGGTGATCTCTTCAAGCGCCTTGACCTTGGCCTCGCGCCCGAGGATCGGGCGGGCGACATCGCCGGAGAGCTTGCCGCCCTCCACAAGAAGCGTATTGGCGCGGTTCTCGTCAAAGCCGAGCGTGGCGGCGACGCGGGAGGTAAAGGCGGTAAACCCGCCAGAGACCAGCGCGGCATAGGCGCCGTTGGCTTTCATCGTCGCAAGGAGGGATTTGCCGCCGGGCATCAGGGTAATGCGGGTCTCGAGCACCTCAGAAATGACGCCCTCATCAAGCCCTTTGAGCAGGCCAACCCGTTCGATCAGCGCGCCTTCAAAGTCCAGCTCGCCGTTCATGGCCCGCGCGGTGATGTCCTTGACGTGATCTCCGACGCCCGCTGCGTCGGCCAATTCGTCGATACATTCCTGTTGGATCATGGTCGAATCCATGTCGGCCAGCAGCATCTTCTTTTGCCGACCTTCGGCGGGCAGGATCACAAGGTCAACGCCCATGCCCTGAAGATCGGCCCAGACATCCCATTGGTTCGCGGGCAGGGTTTCAAGGGGAAATTCAGCCGCCTCGTCCGGGGCGAGCCATGTGGCATCGCCGCCCCCCCAAGCATTGCGTAGCGAGTCGACCAACGCAGGATCGAGCGTCGGATGGGTCGGGGCGGTCAGAAGCGTGGCGATGAACATGGGGGTCTCCCGAAGATGCGGTGTTTGAGGCAAGTAGCAAAGGGCAGGCGGCATGGCCAGCACCAGTTTGGCGGCGCGCAGAGGTTTCCGATAGGCGTCAGAACGCGTCGTTTTTTGCGCGCCAAGAGTCGCCTTGTGCGTATTTTGCCTGTTGTGCCAGCCGGGCAATGGCCCTATGTGCGTCGGTGGGACACCCCTCCCCAACGAGGGGCGCTTATCTGGAAGGATAGCATTGATGGCTATTGCAAAACCGGCATCGCGGCCGGAAAATCCGCGTTTCTCTTCTGGCCCCTGTGCCAAAATCCCCACCTTCTCGCTGGACAAGCTTTCCGACGCTGCTCTCGGGCGGTCGCACCGTGCCGCTGTTGGCAAGGCCAAGCTCAAGGACGCGATTGAAGGCACCCGTGAAATTCTGGGCATCCCCGCCGATTACAAGATCGGTATCGTGCCCGCGTCGGATACCGGCGCTGTCGAGATGGCGCTTTGGTCGCTGCTTGGCGCACGCAAGGCAGAGATGCTGGCGTGGGAAAGCTTTGGCTCGGGCTGGGTCACCGATGTTGTGAAACAGCTCAAGATCGACGCCGAGGTCAAAACCGCCGACTATGGCGAGATCGTTGATTTCGCGACGGTCGATTTTAACAATGACGTGGTCTTTACCTGGAACGGCACGACCTCTGGCGTGCGTGTGCCCAACGGCGACGCGATCCCGGCGGACCGGGACGGCCTGACGATCTGTGATGCGACCTCGGCGGCGTTTGCGATGGACCTGCCTTGGGACAAGCTCGATGTGACGACCTTCTCTTGGCAGAAGGTCATGGGCGGCGAAGCGGCGCATGGTATGATTGTTCTATCCCCACGCGCAGTCGAACGTCTTGAGAGCTATACGCCCGCGTGGCCGCTTCCAAAGATTTTCCGCCTGACCAAGGGTGGCAAGCTGATCGACGGTATCTTTACCGGCGCGACGATCAACACGCCTTCGATGCTGGCGGTTGAGGATTACCTTGTGGCGCTCGATTGGGCGCGCGAGATTGGTGGCCTGCCGGCGCTCATGGCGCGTGCGGATACCAACGCCAAGGTGCTTTGGGACTTCTGTGATCGTCACGATTGGATCGAGAACCTTGCCGTTGATCCGGCAACGCGTTCGAACACCAGCGTTTGCCTCAAGTTCACCGATGCGCGCATCAAGGATGGCGCGGCTTTTGCCAAGGCCGTGGCCAAGAAGCTTGAAGATTATAACGCGGCTTATGACGTCGGCGCCTATCGCGATGCCCCTGCGGGTCTGCGCGTGTGGTGTGGTGCGACCATTGAGTCGGCTGATGTTGAAAAGCTGACTCTCTGGCTCAAATGGGCCTTTGAAGAGGCTCTCGAAGCGCAATCCTAAGCATTGGAATGGTGGGTCACAGACCCACCCTACCCCAAATTTGTAGGGTGGGTTTTCAACCCACCGCTCCCGTCACAATAAAGGACCAAACTCATGGCTCCCAAAGTTCTCGTATCCGACAAACTCTCGGAAACCGCCGTTCAGATTTTCCGCGACCGTGGCATTGATGTTGATTTCATGCCCGAGCTTGGCAAGGACAAAGACAAACTCGCCGAGGTGATCGGCCAGTATGACGGTCTTGCCATCCGCTCGGCGACCAAGGTCACGCCGACGCTCCTGGACGCCGCCACCAACCTCAAGGTCGTGGGTCGCGCCGGGATCGGGACCGACAACGTCGACAAGGAAGCGGCGTCGAAGAAGGGCGTCATCGTGATGAACACGCCCTTCGGCAACATGATTACCACCGCCGAACACGCCATCGCGATGATGTTCGCCGTCGCCCGTCAAATCCCCGAGGCAAGCGCCTCGACCCATGCGGGCAAGTGGGAAAAGTCGAAATTCATGGGTGTTGAGCTGACCAACAAGACCCTTGGCGTCATTGGTGCGGGCAACATCGGCGGGATCGTCTGTGACCGGGCGCGCGGCCTCAAGATGAAGGTCATCGCGTATGATCCCTTCCTGTCGGAAGAAAAGGCCGACACGATGGGCGTCGAAAAGGTCGAGCTTGAAGAGCTTCTGACTCGCGCCGATTTCATTACGCTGCATGTGCCGCTTACCGATGGCACCCGCAACATTCTCTCGAAAGAGAACCTTGAGAAGACCAAGAAAGGCGTGCGCATTATCAACTGTGCGCGCGGCGGTCTTGTGGACGAAGTGGCACTGGCCGAGCTGCTCAAGGCGGGCCATGTTGCCGGCGCGGCATTTGACGTGTTCTCGGAAGAACCGGCCAAGGAAAACCCGCTGTTTAACCTGCCCAACGTGGTTTGCACCCCGCACCTTGGCGCCGCAACCACAGAAGCACAGGAAAACGTCGCCCTTCAGGTCGCCGAGCAGATGTCGAACTACCTTCTGACCGGGGCCGTGGAAAACGCGCTTAACATGCCGAGCGTGACCGCAGAAGAAGCCAAGATCATGGGGCCGTGGATCAAACTCGCCGATCACCTTGGTGCCTTCTCGGGTCAGATGACGGACGAGCCGATCAAGGCGATCAACATCCTTTATGACGGTGTTGTGTCTGAAATGAACCTTGAGGCGCTCAACTGTTCGGTCGTGGCCGGGATCATGAAAAAGGCCAACCCGGACGTGAACATGGTATCGGCCCCGGTCGTCGCCAAGGAACGCGGAATCAAGATTTCGACCACCAATCAGGACAAATCGGGCGCGTTTGACGGCTATATCAAAGTCACGGTCGTGACCGACAAGCGCGAACGCTCGATTGCCGGGACCGTGTTCTCGGATGGCAAGCCGCGCTTTATCCAGATCAAAGGTATCAATATTGATGCCGAGATTGGCGCGCATATGGTCTACACGACAAACAATGACGTGCCGGGCATCATCGGCACCCTTGGTAAGACCCTCGGCGAGAACGGCGTCAACATCGCGAACTTTACCCTCGGTCGGGCCGATGTCGCGGGTGAGGCGATTGCGTTGCTCTACGTGGACGATGTGGTTGCGCCGGAAATCCTCGAAAAGCTATGCCAGACCGGGATGTTCAATCAGGTCAAGGCGCTTCAATTCGACGTGTAGTGATCGCCCCTGTGATTTTGTGAAACAAACGCCGCCCCCTGTCCGGGGCGGCGTTTTCCGTTTAGGCAGGGAGATATGAAGGACAAGGAGCGCGCGATGAACCATCCAATTTACGCCATCGGCGACATTCACGGCCAGAAAACCATGCTCGAAGACGCCCTGGCGCGAATCGAGGCAGACGGAGGGCGCGATGCAGAGGTCGTCTTTCTCGGCGATCTCGTGGACCGTGGACCGGAGAGCGCGGGGGTGATCGACCTTTTGCAAAAGGGGGTCGCAGAGGGACGCAACTGGACCGTGCTGCGCGGCAATCATGACCGGATGTTTTCTTACTTCATGGAGGATGTGCCGCGCCCCGATCCGTTTGTCCTTTTGGGGATGGATTGGTTTGCCGACCGGATTGGCGGGCGCACGACGCTGGCCTCTTACGGCATCAAGACGGACGACACCTCGCGCTATTATCAGGTGCACCCGGAAGCGCGCGCGGCGATCCCCGAGGCGCATGTCGCGTTTATGGCGGGGCTTGCGGCCTATCATCAGGTGGGTGACCTCCTCTTTGCCCATGCCGGGATTCGCCCAGAGGTTCCGCTGGCTGACCAAAGCGAGGATGATCTCTGCTGGATCCGGCATGACTTCCTCGAGTATCGCGCAGCCCATCCCTGGCTTGTCGTGCATGGTCACACACCGCAAAAAGCCCCGGTGCATGAGGGCAATCGCGTGAACCTCGATTCCGGCGCGGGGTATGGACGGCCAATCACGGCGGCGGTTTTTGAAGGGCGCGAGGTTCATGTTCTTGAGGATGCGGGGCGCCGCGCATTGCGCCCGACCTAGACGCCTTCCAGGCCGAGAGAGGCCCAACATCGCGAATTCCGTTACGTCGCATTGTGCTCTGGCCGGTCGATGCGTGTTTCTGCGGGTTTGCGGGCTTCGCCCGCGCGCAGTAGTCTCAGCCCGAATATGAAACTGGAGGTTCTCATGACGGATATTGTCATTCTCGACGGTGCGCGCACCGCTATCGGCACATTTGGCGGCGCACTTGCCGGAACGCCCCCTATTGATCTTGGCGCTGCGGCGGCCAAGGCCGCAATGGAACGCTCTGGCGTTGAGGGCGCACAGATCGGGCATGTGGTCTTTGGGCATGTGATCAACACCGAACCGCGCGATATGTATCTAAGCCGCGTGGCAGCGATCAACGCAGGTATCCCCGACACAACCCCGGCGATGAACGTCAACCGCCTTTGTGGGTCGGGCGCACAGGCCATCGTATCGGCGGCGCAATCGCTCATGCTTGGCGATGCGGATTTCGCGCTTGCCGGTGGGGCCGAAAACATGAGCCGCGCGCCCTATATCGTCCCGGCACAGCGTTGGGGCCAAAAGATGGGTGACGTGCAGACGCTCGACATGATGCTTGGGGCGTTGAACTGTCCGTTTGGCACCGGGCACATGGGCGTCACTGCCGAGAACGTAGCCGACGAACATGACGTTAGCCGCGAAGATATGGATGCGTTTGCGCTCGAAAGCCAGACCCGCGCTGCGAAGGCGATTGAGGCGGGGTATTTCAAAAGCCAGATCGTGCCGGTTGAGGTCAAGGTCAAGCGCGACATGGTTGCCTTTGATACGGATGAACACCCGACCGCCTCGACCTCTGAAAGCCTCGCAAAGCTGCGCCCGGTGTTCAAGAAAGACGGCCGCGGCACGGCGGGCAACGCATCGGGGATCAACGATGGCGCTGCGGCGATTGTCATGGCGCGGGCCGAGGCGGCGGAAAAGGCTGGCCTCAAGCCCAAGGCGCGGGTTCTGGGATATGCCCATGCCGGTGTGCGTCCCGAGGTCATGGGGATTGGTCCGATTCCGGCGGTTGAGAACCTTCTCGCCAAGACGGGTCTTTCGATCACCGATTTCGATGTCATCGAATCCAACGAGGCCTTTGCCGCGCAGGCGATTGCCGTGAACAAAGGTCTTGGTCTTGATGCGGCCAAGGTCAACCCGAACGGCGGCGCGATTGCGCTTGGCCATCCGGTTGGTGCGACCGGCGCGCTTATCACGGTCAAGGCGCTATACGAACTTGAGCGGATTGGCGGCAAACGCGCACTGATCACCATGTGCATCGGTGGCGGGCAGGGTATCGCCCTCGCGATTGAGCGCCTCTAAGCGACAGATCATCCCGGCGCGGGGCTGTCTCGCGCCGGGACTTCATGTGATTTTCCGCACTGTCGTGATACTGACGCAATACCGACGTGATACCGACGTGCGTTTTCGTCCCTATTCAACCCAGATATTGGCCCGATCCGCGCGTCCTTTGGCGTCGATGATTGTCACCGTAGACGCCCCTTTTTCGGCAAAAGGCAGGGTGATTTCCCGCCGCCGAATATCGCTTGCCAAGGGGCGGCCATTGGCCAAAATCGTATAGGGCAGGGTGCCCGCGCGCATCTTTACGGTAAGCCCGCCCTGAAGCCCGGAAAGCCTTGCACCGTTGGGCGGAAAGGTCATGCGGGGGGCGTCGGGGCCACGCTCAAACACGGCATTGCGGCCCCGGAACCGGCGCAGCGGCTCGGGCAGGTCCGCAGCCCCCACAAGCAAGGTTTCGGGCGGTGGCGGACCAAGCGGCTCCAGCGTGGGTTTGAGACGCTGGAACGCTTCAAACAGGACCGGCGCGGCAAGCTCCCCCCCAAACGCCCCCGGCACCGGAGTCCCATCCGCCCGCCCCATCCAAACCGCCCCCACATGTCGCCCGTCATAGCCCACGGCCCAGGCGTCGCGGTGGCCATAGCTTGTCCCGGTTTTATAGGCGAGGCCGCTTTGTGGCGCGCCGTGGGGTGGGGCGAGAGAGGCGAGGATATGGCCGATTTGCCATGCGGCGGACCGGCTTATAACGCGGGAGTGTGGCTCTGTTTCGGCGGATTTGGACCAGTGAACGTTGACCGACCGACCGCCATTCCCAAACATGGCATAGAGGCGAATGAGATCCTCCATCGTCATGCCAACACCGCCCAGAGCCATCGCAAGGCCGGGTTTTCCGGTTGGCAGGCGCGGCGCGGCTCCGGTTTTTCGAAGCGTTGACATAAGGCGGGCGGGGCCGACCTGATCGGTGACGAGCACCACGGGGATATTCAGCGAGAGCCGCAGGGCATCGGCCACGCGAAGTTCTCCACGAAAGGCTCCATCGAAGTTCTGTGGCGCATATGATCCAAAGCGCACGGGTGTGTCACTTATGAGCGTTTCAGGGTGAATTAGTCCCTGATCAAACCCCATAGCATAGATGAGGGGTTTGAGTGTCGAGCCGGGAGAGCGCAGGGCGCGTGTCATGTCGACGAACCCTTCGCGGCGGGTATCGTCATAGGCGGCGGAGCCTACCGAGGCGAGGATTTCGCCGCTTTGGTGGTCGGCGACGAGAAGGGCCATAGAGAGGCGCTCGCCCTTGTTTCGCATGGTCTGGGCCACGAGCGCCTCAAGCGAGGCTTGCAGCGTTGCATCCAGTGTCAGGTCATGGCGTAGCGTATCGGGAGCGGCGGCAAGGGCATGGTCGGCCAGATGCGGCGCAAGGATCGGAAAAGGCCGCCGCGCGATAGGGATTGCATCGCGGCGCGCGGCGGCCGCAGTCTCGGGGTCAAGGGCGACCGCGGTGAGACGGCTTAGGACACGATCACGCGCCTTGCGCGCGGCGGCCCTGTCACGATCCGGGCGGCGTCTTTCGGGGCTTTGTGGCATGGCGATCAAAAAGGCGGATTCTGCGGGCGTCAGGCGGGTTGGTTCCTTGCCAAACCATGCCAATGCCGCCGCGCGGATGCCTTCGAGATTACCGCCAAAGGGCGCATGAGTCAGGTAAAGCGTCAGGATTTCGTCTTTGGAGAGACGGCGGTCCAGAGCGAGGGCGAGACGCATCTGACGCAATTTACCTTGCCAGCGCCCGGTTGGCCCATCCTCAAGCAAGCGGGCGACCTGCATTGTGAGGGTCGATCCGCCCGACACCACCCGACCTTGTATGAGCGCCTGTCCGGTGGCGCGCAGGAGGGCGAGCGGATCAACGCCCGCGTGCGTGCGAAAGCGTTTGTCCTCATAGGCGATCAGCATATCGAGGTAGCGGCGGTCAACGCGATCCGGTGTTGCTCCGAGCCGCCAGAGACCATCCTCAACCGTATACGCGCGCAGCAACATGCCATTGCGGTCACGCACCTCGGCAGAGGTCTCGGCGAGAAGGGGGGGCACATCTGTGGCTCTGATCCAATCGTCGAACGCATCGCGCCCCGCTGCCCCGGAGAGTAGCGCAAAGACAAGCGCAACAGGGGCGATGCGGCGGATCATTCAGTCACTGTCACCTCACCGCTTGCCGTGTTGGCGCGGTATTGCGGGCGATACATATCTTCGACCGAGGTCGCGGGGTGATGGAACGTGCCGGGCGATACGGCGCGCAGCATATAGGCGAGGCGGAAACTCTCGGAGGAGCGCCAGTCGACAGCGGCAAGGAAGCGATCCGAGCGGAATTCGGCGTTTTGGGTCTCGGCGGTTTTGAGCCAGCTCAGCTCGCGTATATCGCCGCTCGCCAGAAGGTTGGGATTGTCGATTTCAAACCCGGCCGGGAGGGGATCATTGATCATAAGGCGCGCCCCGCCTTTCTCGAACGGTGTTATGGTCAGGACAGCCACAAGCCGGTCCCCGGAGCGCGCGCCGTCGAGCGAGGCGCCTTTGCCATCGGGGGTAAAATAGCGCCGTGTGATTTCGTAGCCATAGCCGCCCGCCGTAAGCGGGTAATCCGGCACACCGAGGGAGGTCACGGTCAGGTAAGTATCGCGCGGGCCGGTGTTGCGGATTGTGAGCGGGTCAAGCGCCATGTCGCTTTCATAGTGGCGGATGAGAGGGCCATCTTGCGGCGCGCCATTGACGGTTAGGGCATGTGTCGCGCTGTCTTCGATGAGGGCATGGGCGGCCATAAGCGACCAGACCGTTTCCTGCGTCGAAAGTGAACGATCCGCGCTGCCAATTTGTGTTGAGAGGCGATCACGGTCAATGTGGTCGCTTCCCGCCTCAACAGCGAGAGTCAGAAGGCCAGCGGTATCGCGTAGGTTGGTGCCGTAGTCCGCGCGCCAGAGCGGTTTGGTGGTGCTTTGCCGTTGGTTGTTTATGGCCTGAGCGGCGATTCCGAACATGCGGTCGGCACGGGCCTGGTCGCCATAAAAGGCGAGGGCCGCGCCGATCTGGGCCGCGGCGAGCGGGGTTGCAAAGGCTTCGGCCTTAACATCGGCATAATAGCGCAGATCGCCCATATTCGCCGCACCCTCGCGGGCGAGCACCATGAGCGCATAGGCGATATCCTCGCCGCCGTTGTCGAAATCGGGGGCGTAGTTTACCCGATTGCGCAGATTGTCGAGCGCGGTTCTGAAGGCGCGGTCCGGCACGGTGTAGCCCTTGGCGCGGGCGCGGCTCAGGAAGTCGGAGACATAGGCATCAAGCCAGAAATCCCCCGACCCAGCGCGCCAGAGGCCGAAAGCGCCGTTGCTGGCTTGGCGTGTGAGAATAACAGAGATTGCGTCGTCGATACGTTTCTGCATCTGGTCTTGTCCGCCCATACCAAGGGCGGCACTCACAGTCTCAAAATAGAGCAACGGCATCGCCTTAGAGGCGATTTGTTCGGTGCAGCCATAGGGGTAGCGATCAAGCCGACGTAACAAGCCGGGGGCATCAAACCGGGCGATTGGACCCGCCGAGACCACAGCAGATCCAGTACCGGGGCGCAGGTTGGCGAACAGGTTTTCGTCCAGCGTAAAGGCATTGCCTGCAGCGAGGGTCAGGCGTTGGGTTGTGCTGATTTCCGGGTCATTTGCGCGCACGGGGAGCGTCAGGGATTTGACCAGTTGTTTGCCATCGGGCGTCGTTAGGGCGATGCGCAGGGTATGATCTCCGACCTCTGAGGCCGTGACGGGGATCGCAAGGCTCTCGGTTGCGCCCTCGTTGAGGGTCAGGCCGGAAGGCACATTGCCCGAAAGCGTCACGCCAGAACCAGAGATATCAAGACCCATACGACCTGCCGCCCCTTCGACATGGGTCAATTCAAGGCGTAGGCGGCTTTGGTCGCCGGGGGCGAGGAAACGCGGCAGGCTGGCCGTGACGACGACGGGATCGCGCAGTATGACGTCCGTGTCGGCCTGTCCTACGGCGCTGGGCGTCCAAGCGATGGCCATGAGGCGAACGGTGCCGTTAAATTCGGGCATGTCAAAGGAGACGGTTGCGATACCATCGGGACCAACCACCACCGGACCTTCGAAATAGGCGACAAGCTCTTCGGTTGGCGGCGGTGATTGGAACGAGGCGCTACCGGCCGCATCCCCGCCCGAGCGCAGCGCGCCCATTTCGCCCGAAAGCCCGTCAATGAGGCGGCCATAGATATCGCGGATTTCCATACCAAGGCGGCGTTGGCCGAAGTAATGCGATGCGGGGTCGGGCGCGGCAAAGCCGGTCATGTTGAGGATGCCGAGATCTACGGCGGCGAGGGTCACATAGGCGGTTTCGCCAGTCGCGATGCCCGCGACGTTGATTTCAACATCAAGCGGACCGCGCGGGGTGGAAATCTTGGGCGCGTTGAGGGTTACGGCTAGTTTCTTGGCTCCGGGGTCAATCGCGGCATGGGCGAGGCCAAGCGCACGGGCCGGGTTTTGTCCTGCCTCGGCATCCGCGGGGCGTAGCACGGAGGCGGTTACATAGGCGCCTGTGCCCCAATTGTCGGTGACGGGGATGGGAATTAGATTTTCGCCTTTTGTAACCTCGACCGCCTGTTTGGTGATGAGGCGGTTGGACATGACCGAGACAAGCGCCGTCCCGGCAAAGCGCGGCACGATGCGGAGCATCGCCGTATCGCCGGGTTTATAGGCCGGTTTGTCGAGGGATAGCTCAAGCGTATCCGGCGTCTTGGTGGTGTCGGCGGGAACAAACCACCCGGCATAGAAATCCGTGGAGCTTGCCACGTAGGTGCCCGAGGTGGTTTCTACGACGAGTTCATATTGGCCCCAGTCGACGGCGGCAGATACCTCGACAGGATTGGTGCCAAGTGTTGTTGTGCCACTGGATACACGATTGCGGCGGGTGATCGGCTCCCATTCCCAGTTGCCGTAGCTATGATACCATTGATAGGTGGTGCGCACGCGGTTGAGTGTCCATTGGACCTGCATCGGAGCGGTCTCGTCAGAGTGGTGCACGGCGGCAATCTCGAACGCGGCTTCGCTGCCTTCGCGCACAACATCTTCATCAAAAAGCGGTTTGATCCCGATGAGCGGCGCCGTCACGGCGATGGGGGCGGTTGCACGGCGCTCGACCGGGCGACCCGAGCCTTCGAAAACGCGGGTCGTGATCTCCAGGCTTAGGGGGCGTCCGGTTTGTTCGCTTTCTGGGATCGGGAGGGTGATGATCGTTTCCCCGTTGGCATCGGTGTCTTTTGAGGAAAAATACTCTGTGCGGGGGGTAAAGCGTTCGTCGTGGCGGCCAAAGCGGTAGCCCTTATATCCCTCAAGGGTGTTGCGGGCGCGCAGGGTTGTTTGGCCTTCGACGCGCAGGCCCGCGCCCGGCGCACCAAAGAGATAGCGCGCCTTGAGGGTTGCGGTTGCGGGTTTGGTCGGGGAAAGCGGAGTATCAGGCAGTGCGAGGTCAAAGTCGATCCGCTCGGGTAGGAAATCCTCAACCAAGAGCTTTTCCACGGCCAGAGGTGCGGCCTCTGGGTCGCTCAGGATTGCGAGCTTCCACGTCCCACGCGGCACGGTCTCGCCCAAGGGGAAGGAAAAGACATGCCCGCCCGCCGCTTTGATAGAAGACAGGCGACGCGCGTATTCGACCCCATCGGGGCGGGTTAGGGTCGCTGTGAGGGGAAGGTCCGGGAGGGCTTTGGTCAGGCCATCGCGGGCCAGTGCAGTGGCGTGAATCGTCTCGCCCGCGCGATAGGCGCCCCGGTCTGTGGTCAGAAAGACATCTACCGGCGGTGCGGGCGGATTGCCTTCAGCACCCCGATCCGAAAGATCATAGGCCGGGTCGGTCAGCGACAGGAAAGAAAAGTCATCGCCATTCTGCATCAGAACCATCGCAGGTGCCTGACCGCCTTGGCCGCGGATCAGGCCCGGTTCGAACAGGGCGTAGCCAGTGGTGTCGGCCCGTATCGAGGCGAGGACGCGATTGCTTCGGGACAGGAGGGTCACCTTGGCATCAGCGAGCGCGGATGCGTCGGAGAGCGCACGCAGCATGACATGCAGCCCATCGGTTCCCGAGAAAGTGGTTACGCCAATGTCCGAGAGGATAAACCATTGCGTCGTGGCGGTGTCGTCATAGCGATCCGCGCCGGGAAGATCCGCAGTCAGTGCGTAGAGGCCGGTTGGCAGGTCCGAGATTATATCGCCCATCGGCAAGCGGGTTGTCATGTCGATGTTCAGCGTGTTTTCAACCACGCCTTCACCCGTCCAGACATCCTCGGCGATGTCTTTACCAAACGAGTCCATCTGCCATTGGCGCAGAGGTTGGCCAAAATAATCGTCCTGCAGCGTGCGCAGAATGTTGCGGTCGCTGACGCGTTGCAGGCGCAGCGATATGGTATCGAGGTTGACCGTTTCGATCGGCAGCCCGGCGTCGGCGGTGCGCGGCAGGACATAGGCCCGGCCCGGAAAACGTACGGCGGGCGAACGGTCGCGCACATAGAGCGTCAGTTCGGTATCACGCGCCAGCGTTTCACCGCTTGCAGCAGGGAGACCCTTGCGGAAGGTCAGGCGGTAGCGTTCGCCGTGTGACACACCCGTGACGCAGATGCGGCGCGCTTCGGATTCGACGGCAAGGCGTTGATCGGGCAGGCGAAGATAGGTCGCATAGTCGACGCCCGTCTTGACCAGAGGTTCGTTGAATTCGGCACAGATTCGCGGTGTGGCCAAATCGCTTTCGACGCTGTGTTCGCTGATACGAAAGCCATATTTGGCAATGGCCTTGTCAAGCGCAGAGAGCACATCGTCGCGCGGTTGAATCGTTTCGGCGAGGCGCAGGGCATGGAGGCTTTGACGGCCCTTTCCGGTCGCTTCGAACAGGTCGGCCATGACCATGAGGGATGAGACACGTGCAGGATTGAGGGGCGCGCGCAGGTAAGCGTTGATGCTGGCGTAGAGGGCACGGTGCAGATAGCGGCTCTTGTTCTTTTGCGATGCGGCGGTGTCGCGGTTCAGGCGTGCATATTCAAGCCAGAGATCGCTTTTGTCGGTCTTGGCCACGGCCGCGCCGGTCCAGCGCATGGCGTTGAGCGTATCGCCCTCGGCGCGTTTGGTCTGCGCCGCTTCGAGCAGAGCCTGGGCCGTCCAAGGGCCGCCTGCATGGATGCGACCGATATCTTCCGCCTGTGACCGGGCCTCACGCCAGTCAGAGGCAGAGAGAAAGGCAAGGTCCGGGGCGCGATCCCGGCCAAGTGCTAGGGTTGTGGCAGGGGTCTCGAATATCTCTGCGGAAATTGCGCCTTCATAGGGTTCGCGTTCGGAGATGTTTGCCTTGGGAAAGCAAGCCCCGGAGCGGCTATTGAATGTAAAGGCCTTGCATTCGGGGGTGGCGAGGCATGCTTTGTTGCAGGCCTCGAATGTCGTATCGAAGATATTTGTCAGGTCACCGCCGAAAAAATCCACATCCCGACTCACGATGGCGCGTCGTTCGGGGATCGTGGCGTCCTGCGCAAGCGCAGTTTGGGCCATAAAAAGACCAAGGCAGGCGGCAAGAAAAAGACGCATATCACTCTCCCGGAAACAATAGGCGTATCGTGACATGAGGCAGACTATCGTGGCAACGATTCCCGCCCTGTTGATTTAAGCGGGTGTTTACCTGATAGGGCCAAACATGGTGCACCGACTCGGGTAATTTTCGGTGGCACGATGACGTTGACGCAGAAATTGGCGGATGAAAGGCGGGCGCGGCTTGCGGCGGAACGATTGCTTGATCTCAAGCAGGCGGAGCTTTTTGCCGCCAATCGCAAGCTCGGCCTGCATGCCGAGGCGCTTTCCAACGAGATCGTCGAAACGCGGGCCGAGGTCGAGACCGTGCGCGACGAAAACCAGCGCGTGAAAACCGATCTTAGGGCGGCAAACGAAAAAACGGAGATCGCCGAGCGACGGCTTTGGCTGTCCATTGAAACGATCCAGGACGGGTTTGCCTTTTTCGATGCGCAAGACCGGATGATCGGGGCCAATCACGCCTATCTCAAGGTGTTTGACGGTCTTGGAGAGGTGCAGCCCGGAGTGTCGTATGCGCGCATTCTTGAGGTTGTCGTCGAAGAAGGCATTTTTAATATCGGAGACATCAGGCCCGAAGAGTGGCTCCAACAGATGCTCGAACGATGGCGCCAACCGGCCCCGCCGCCGCTCACCCTGCGGCTTTGGAATGGGGAATATATCAAACTTGTCGATCAGCGGGGACATGGCGGGGATATCGTGAGCCTTGCGCTCAACACGACGGAAACGGTCCGCTATGAGGAGAAACTCAAGGCCGAACAGGCCCGCGCCGAGGCGGCAAGCCGGGCCAAATCCTCGTTCCTTGCCAATATGAGCCATGAAATTCGCACGCCGATGAACGGTATTGTCGGTATGGCGGATCTTTTGAAAGATGGCGATCTCAGTGAGGAGCAGGATCTTTTTGTGCAAACGATTAAGAACTCGGCTGAGGCGCTTCTCGTGATTATCAACGACGTGCTCGATTACTCGAAGATTGAGGCGGAAAAGCTCGTTTTGCACCCGGAGAGCTTTGACCTTGAGAGATGCATCCACGAGGTCATGACCCTTCTACAACCCACTGCGCGGGAGAAGGGTCTTTCGTTTGTTGTGGACTATGATCTTTTTCTGCCAACAATGCTTGTCGGCGACCCCGGTCGTTTGCGGCAAATATTGACCAACCTTCTTGGCAATGCGGTCAAGTTCACGAATGCTGGCCATGTTTTGGTCCGGGTTGTGGGCACAACGGATTCCGCGACAGGCCTGTGCGAGCTGCATATTACCATCGAGGATACGGGAATTGGTATTCCGGCGGACAAGGTCGACCATATCTTTGGCGAGTTCAATCAAGTCGATGATGAACGCAATCGCCAATTCGAAGGCACGGGGCTTGGCTTGTCGATTACCAAACGGCTGGTGTCGCTTATGGGGGGCGATATCTGGGTCGACTCCGTCGAAGGCGATGGCACGAGCTTTGGGATTTGCCTGACGTTAAAGGTTGATGAAGACCTGACGCTTGGGCCGCCGGCCTTGCCCGCCCAGGTAAGGCGGGTGTTGATCGTGGATGACAAGGCGATCAATCGCAGTTTGTTGCAAAAGCAGATGGAGCAGATGGGCGCGCGCGCCGTTCTTTGCGGCGATGCAAAGGAGGCACCTGACCTTGTGGAGCAAGTGGACCTTGTGCTTGCGGATAATGCGATGCCTGCCATAGGGGGACACGCCCTTGTTGAGGCGCTGCGCAAGAGCGGCTGGGATGGTCCTGTGGTTCTTTTGAGCAACGAGTCGGCGGTGCGGGACATACATTGTGCGGATGCGCGGGTCGCAGTTCTCAAAACCCCAACAGTGCGCCGGGCGCTATTTCGCAAAATACGTGATCTTGTCCAGGGTGCAGATGCGATGGTGTCGCCGGACGCAAATGCGTGTGCGGTCACAAAGCCGGACCTGAGGTTGATGCGGGTTCTTGCGGCGGAGGACAACAAGACCAACCGCCTTGTTCTTAGCAAGCTTCTCAAGACACTAGAGATTGATCTTCAGTTTGTGGAGAACGGGATAGAGGCGGTTGATGCTTTTCAAAAAGCCTCCCCCGATCTGATTTTCATGGATATTTCCATGCCGAAGATGGACGGAAAGGAAGCAACGCAACGTATTCGTGCGCTTGAGCGGGGCGGTCGTGTGCCGATCATCGCCCTTACGGCGCACGCGGTCGATGGAGACGAAGAGAGCATCCTGGCCGCTGGTCTTGATCAATATTTGACCAAGCCGTTGCGCAAGGAGGCCATTTTCAACGCAATCGCGCTTAATTGTCCGCCGGGGGTCCGAGACCCATTTCCAGACGAAGCCCGCCCGACGGGCTAAGCCTCGGGTGTGTTGCGTAGAAAGACCCAGCGATCACCCTCTGACATGTCAGGCTGATAGGCGTAGCCGCCAAGGTCGAAATCCTTGATCCCCTCAGGGTTGGTCAAACGGCGTTGAATGATGAAACGGGCCATCGCGCCGCGCGCTTTCTTGGCGTAGAAACTTACGATTTTGGGCGCACCATTCTTATTTTCCATAAAGACCGGCGTGATGATGCGGAGCTTGAGCGCGTCCGTGTCAACCGCGCCAAAGTATTCCTGACTTGCGCAATTGATGAGAACGTCACTCCCGGTCTCGGCGGCTTGTGCGTTGAGGGCGGTGGAAATCTGATCCCCCCAGAATTCATATAGGTTCTTGCCCCGCGTATTCTTGAGGCGGCTACCCATTTCGAGGCGGTAGGGTTGAATTGCGTCGCAAGGGCGCAGCACACCGTAAAGACCGGACAGAATGCGCAGATGATCCTGCGCAAAGGCCATTTCATCCTCATCAAGTGAGGTCGCTTCTAACCCGGTGTAGGTATCGCCTGCAAAGGCGCGCACGGCGGGGCGGGTCGCATCGGCCTCGGGCTTGGCTTCGAAGGCTTTGAAGCGGTCATAGTTCAGCATCGCGAGGTTGGGGCTGAGGGCCATGAGTTTTTGCAACTCCTCAACCGATAGCGCACGCGCGGTTTCGGCAAGGGTTACGGCCTCGTCCTGAAAGTCGGGGGTGGTGGTGTGACCCTCGACAGGGTTCCAGTCCAGCTTTTTGGCGGGCGACACGACGACAAGCATTCCCAAAGGCTCCTTTTGATCCGCCCCGAGATTTAGCCCGCTTCGTGCACGGCGTCTAGAAAGGCCGCGCCAAAGCGCTGCGCCCGTTTGTCGCCCAGAAGCCGGGTCATGCCGTCGGCGTCTTTTGGGCGGGTGTTGGCGACCTTGGCCAGAAGCGAGGCCGAACAGGACATGGGTTTGTCGATCCCATCGGGACCACGAGCGAGATTGGCCTGCACTTCAAGGAGGCGGTCATAGAGGCTTCCCGCCTCGCGCCCGGCAAGTTTGCGGCGGGAAGGATGAAGGGATGCGGCCTCGCCAACGATCACTTCGAGGAAGGCATCTCCGTAAGAGGCGAGTTTCTTGGCCCCAACGCCCCCAATCCCGGCCATATCATCGAGGCTTTGGGGGCGTTTTTCGGCCATCTCGATCAGGGTGCGGTCGTTGAAGATGATGTAAGCGGGCACCTTGGCGGCTTCGGCCAATGCGCGGCGTTTGGCTTTGAGCGCGGAAAGCAGCGGGGCGTTTTCTTCGTTTACTAGGGCTTTGGCGGCGGGACGAGAGGGGGCTTTGCGAATGGTGTCGCGGCGCAACTCAATCGACGCCTCGCCTTTGAGGATCGGAAGGGCTGCATCGGTCATACGCAGGCCACCATGACGCTCGGGGTCGGGGCGCAGAAGGTCATGGCCCATCATTTGCCGAAAGATCGCCTGCCATTGGCGTTTGTCATATTCTGTTCCGACGCCGAAAGTTGGCAGGCTATCGTGTCCGCGTTCGCGGATTTTGTCGGTTTCGGCCCCAAGAAGCACGTCGATCAGATGGCCAGAGCCGAACCATTCTCCGGTCCGAAGCGCCGCGGAGAGCGCCTTGCGCACGGCGGTTGTGCCGTCAAAAACATCGGCAGGCGTATCGCAGAGATCGCAATTTCCGCAGGAGGTATCGGTTTCACCAAAATACCCCAAAAGGGTTTTGCGGCGGCAATGCAGGGCTTCGGCAAGGCCAAGCAATGCATTCAGGCGCGCATGATCGGCAGAGCGGCGTTCGGGCGGGGCGAGGCCTTCGTCAATTTGCGAGCGGCGCAGGCGGATATCATCGGGACCATAGAGTGTCAGGGTTTCGGCAGGCGCACCGTCACGGCCCGCGCGGCCGATTTCCTGATAATAGGCTTCGATGGATTTCGGCAGATCGGCATGGGCAACCCATCGGATGTCAGGCTTATCGACCCCCATGCCAAAGGCGACGGTGGCCACGACAATGAGGCCGTCTTCGCGTTGAAAGCGTGCTTCGGTCTCGCGGCGGGCGTCGGGGTCCATGCCGCCATGATAGTGCAACGCAAGATGGCCTGTCTCTCTCAAGGCGGCGGCGAGGCTTTCTGTTTTGGCGCGGGTGCCGCAATAGACAATGCCGGATTGGCCTTTGCGGGCGTTGGCAAAGTCGAGAATCTGGCGGCGGGGGCTATTTTTGGCCTCGAAGGCGAGATGGATGTTGGGCCGATCAAAACCGTGCAGGAAAGTTTGTGGCGGGGTTGCGTCGAAAAGGCGGGTGACGATTTCATCGCGGGTTTCGGCATCTGCGGTGGCGGTAAAGGCGGCGATAGGGACATTGAGCGTGCGGCGCAATTCGCCAATGCGGAGGTAATCGGGGCGAAAATCATGTCCCCATTGGCTGACGCAATGGGCTTCGTCCACCGCAATCAAAGAGACCCCGATACGGCGCAACATACCCATTGCGGCCCCCGAGGCGAGCCGTTCGGGCGCGATGTAGAGAAGTTTGAGGCGTCCGGCCTCAAGCGCATCCCAGACGGCGGCGGTTTCTTCTTCGGTATTGCCAGACGTCAGAGCCCCGGCCTCGACACCCGCTTCGCGCAGGGCGCGGACCTGATCGCGCATGAGGGCGATGAGCGGGGAGATAACGACAGTAACCCCATCGCGCACAAGCGCGGGGAGTTGAAAGCAGAGCGATTTGCCGCCACCCGTGGGCATAATGGCGAGCACGTTTTCACCGCGCACCACGGCATCAACGATCTCTTCCTGGCCGGGACGGAAAGATTCAAATCCGAAAACGTCACGCAGCAAAGTGGCGGCGGCCATAGATATCCTGCTCTGGTTGGGTAACTGCTCTTGAGGCAGTAGTTTTTCACATTGCCGCGAAGCTCACAACCCGCGGAGCGCAAAGAACGGTCAGAGCAGGATCGCGGGCAGGATGTAATCGCGTAGCGAGATGATAATGATAAAGGCCACCAGCGGCGCGAGGTCGAGCGGTCGCGTATCGGGCAGGATATTGCGGATCGGCGTATAGATTGGTTCAAGCAGGCGGTTTAGGCCAAACCAAATCTGGGCCACGAATTGCTGACCAAGGTTCAAGACCTGAAAGCTGATGAGCCAGCTCATGATGATGTGGATGATCATGATGAAGAAAGCCACATCCAGAATAAGCCGTAGCGGTCCATAAAGTGCCATCATGTGCCGATTTCTCCTGTTTCGTTGCTCAACAGGTAAGCGCCCCAGCGCCAAAGGGCAAGCCTCGCGCAAGGTTAGGATTGACGCGGTCGGCGCAGAGGCACAGAAGGCGGTGCGAAAGGAGCCGCTCATGTACCCCGTTATCCGGATGATCAAGGAGTTGATCGCCACCCGCAATGCCGAGCCGCTATCATTGACGGGCACGCATGTGTCGCAGCATATTTGTTGGCCACAAGATATTGATATTTGGATGGAGTTGAACAACGGGCGCACGTTGACGCTTCTTGATCTCGGGCGGATTCCGCTGGCGTATCGGATCGGGCTTATTGCGGTGCTCCGCAATAAGCGCTGGGCGTTGACAATGGCGGGCGTCTCGGTGCGATACCGGCGCCGTATCCGCCCTTTTGAGCGGTTTGAAATTCGTAGCCGCGCGGTGTGTTGGGACGACAAATTCGTCTATATTGAACAGTCCATGTGGAAGCGCGATGGCGAGTGTGCAAATCATGCGCTTTACCGGGCTGCCGTTACGGACGCAGATGGGATTGTGACTCCAGACCGCATTCTCGCGGCGCTTGGCCAGCAAACGACAAGCCCACAAATCCCGGAATGGATTGCCAATTGGATCGAGGCGGAAGCAACGCGCCTATGGCCACCAATGCAAGATTAGCTTGCCTGAGCCGCGCCTACCCTGTCTAAGTTGTTGGGAAGCAGGGGGGCGCTATATGGCCGAGATTTCCAAGCGTAGACGCATTTGGGGCTGGTGGTTTTTCGATTGGGCGAGCCAGCCTTACAACACGCTCGTTCTAACGTTCATATTTGGTCCCTATTTCGCCAAAGTGGTGAGCGAAATGCTTGTCGGCTCTGGCATGGGGCTTGAGGCCGCAAAGGCGCAGGCACAGGCCTACTGGGGCTACGGGCTTACGATCTCGGGCCTCATGATCGCCCTTCTTGCGCCGGTTCTGGGGGCTGTTGCCGATAGCACCGGCAAGCGGATGCCGTGGGTGAAGACCTTCTCTGTGATGTATGTCGCGGGGGCATCTGCGCTCTGGTATACCGCGCCGGAACACTTCGATATCACACGCACCCTGATGTTCTTTGGTGTCGGTCTCATCGGGATGGAGTTTGCGACGATCTTTACCAATGCCATGCTGCCCTCGCTTGGTTCGAAGGAGGAGATTGGACGCATTTCCGGCACGGGCTGGGCTTTTGGGTATATCGGCGGGGTGATTGCGCTGGCGATCATGCTCTTGCTGTTTCAGGCAGGGGAGAGCGGCAAGACTATGGCCGGGATTACGCCAATCCTTGGGCTTGATCCGTCGACCTATGCGGATACGCGAGCCGTCGGGCCGTTGACGGCGATATGGTATGCGGTTTTCATGATCCCGTTTTTTCTCTGGGTCAAAGAACAGCCCGACCCGGATCATACGCCCTACAAAGTTGGCAAGGCGTTGAACGATCTTGGGAAGACCTTGCGCGGTCTGCCGGTTCACAAGAGCCTCTTAGCCTATCTCACCTCGTCGATGTTCTACCGGGATGCCCTCAACGGGATGTATACCTTTGGCGGCATCTACGCTTTTGGTGTGCTTGGATGGGGCATCATGCAGGTTGGGATTTTCGGCATTGTTGCGGCGATGACAGGCGCGGTTTTTGCTTGGGTTGGTGGTAAGGCGGATGCGGCTTTTGGCCCGAAACCCGTCATCCTGACGTGTATTGCGGCGCTTTTGTTCACGGCGGTCTTTATTGTCGGTCTATCGCGCGATGCGGTGTTTGGTATGCCGATTGCGGAAGGGTCGGCCCTGCCCGATATCCTGTTCTTTCTTGCAGGTGGTATGATTGGTGCCGCCGGGGGCGCGCTTCAATCGGCAAGCCGAACTATGGTCGTGCGCCAGTCAAACCCGGACCGCATGACAGAAGCCTTTGGCCTTTATGCGCTTTCCGGCAAGGCGACGACATTCCTTGCGCCAGCGATGATCGCCGTGGTGTCGGACATAAGCGGAAGTCAGCGCCTTGGCATTACGCCGATTGCGGGCCTCTTTCTTCTGGGGATGATCCTGTTAATCTGGGTGAAACCGGAAGGAGATCATACGAAATGGTCCGATACCTCCTCATCCTGATTGCGTTTGCCGGGCTGGCAGGCTGTCAGACACAGACGTCAGAGCGCAGCACGGTTTCGACACAGGCGCAGGTTCCGGCCTCGATGCGGGGCGTGGAGGCACGACAGTTGTTTGGCGCGCATTCGAATGGATCACGTCAGGACCCGGCTCCGCATGGGTCGTATTCCAAGGGATGTCTTGCCGGTGGTGTGGCGCTTGCGGAAACGGGGCCGACTTGGCAGGCGATGCGCCTTTCGCGCAACCGCAATTGGGCGCATCCCGAGACCATTGGGTTTGTACGCGATCTTTCGAAAGTTGCCGCAGCGCAGCCGGGTTGGAAGGGGCTTTATGTCGGTGACATGAGCCAGCCGCGGGGCGGGCCGATGCTGACGGGCCACCGCAGCCATCAAAGCGGCCTTGATGCGGATATATGGATGCTGCCACCCAAGCGGCTCAACCTGAGCGCGGCGGAGCGGGAAAATATCCCGTCCATATCGCTGCGCAAGGCAAAGGGTGCCTATGTCAACGACCATTGGTCTCGCCAACATCACGAGATTCTAAAGGCAGCCGCGCAAGACCCGCGGGTTGCCCGTATCTTTGTTTTCCCCGGTGCGAAGGTGCGTATGTGCAAGGATGAGACCGGCGATAAGAGCTGGCTTCGGAAGGTGCGCCCGTGGTGGGGCCATCACTATCATTTCCATGTGCGGCTCAACTGTCCCAAAGGGGCGCGCGGCTGTGTCGATCAGAAAGCGCCACCGCCGGGCGATGGATGTAAGGATGCCGAGAAATGGGTGCAGGATATCCTCAACCCGCCGCCGCCCGATCCAAACGCGCCCAAACCCAAACCGCGCCGTCAGCTCCAGATGGCAGACCTGCCCCGGCAATGCGTTTCTATACTGCAATCGCAATAGGCGCGGCTTGCCTTATCGTCCCGCTTGCCAGTCTGGCAGAGGAGCGCGCGTCTGCGCGTCTTGATTCCGCGTTCGCGTGGGACATAGATGAGCCGTGGTTTGGCGGGTTTTCGGGTATGGAAGTGGCACAGGATGGCGTTGGGTTTCTCGCGGTTACGGATCGCGGACGATTTGTCGAAGGGCGTTTGGAGCGAGATAAATCGGGGCGTATTTCCGGGGTAAGCAACCTAACATCGACACCGCTCAGGAATGCGGATGGTGAACTGCCGCGATCCTATGAGCGCAATAGCGAGGGGGCGGCCCGTGGGAGCGCGGACGGCCCGATTTTCGTCTGTTTCGAAGGGCAGCATAAGGTTGAAGCGTTTGACTATCCGGGCGCTCCGGCACGACCTCTGCCGATGTTGCCGGGGGCAGAGCAGCTCTCGAAGAATGAGTCGCTTGAGGCGCTTGCGGTGGACCAAGGGGGGCGGCTTGTTCTTGTCTCGGAATCGCAAGACGGACCCAATCAGGGGTTTCCCGTTTGGCGGTTGTCCGAGGGCCAATGGCATATCCTCGACAGTGTTTCACGCGAGGGCGGGTTCCGACCGGTGGGCGCGGATTTTGGGCCGGATGGTCGGTTTTACCTGCTTGAGCGCAGTTTCAACATCATAGGTTTTAGCAGCCGTGTGCGCCGGTTTGACCTAGAGGGCGACAGGTTCGTCAATGAACAAGAGCTTTTTCGGACTGCGACCGGGACGCATGACAACCTTGAGGGGCTAGCGGTGTGGCGCGATACCGATGGGGCAATTCGACTGACTATGGTGTCGGATGACAACTTTTTCGCCTTTCAACGCACAGAGATCGTTGAATACGTGGTTACCGAAAATCCTTGAAATAGGGCTTTAGTCTTTGTAAAGACCGCCCGTCCCGCAATGATGCGGGGCCAAGTCGCCGCTACCTTGTAAAAACGGATCCAGATTTATGAAAACGGTTCACCTTCCCGGCATTATTGCTATGGCCGCCATTGTCGTGGCCTCGAATATCCTTGTGCAATTCCTTTATGGTCAATGGCTTACATGGGGCGCGTTTACTTATCCGCTTGCGTTTCTTGTCACGGACGTGATGAACCGCGTTTATGGTGTTGCGGCGGCGCGGCGTGTTGTGATTGTCGGTTTTATTGTCGGCGTCATCTGTTCGGCCATCGGCACGCAGATCATGCTTGAAGGCGATGGGTTTGCCTATCCGGCTGTGACGCTGCGCATTGCGCTGGGCTCGGGGCTTGCCTTTCTAACGGCGCAACTTCTTGATGTTGCTGTCTTTAATCGGTTGCGAGACGGGGCGTGGTGGCGGGCGCCGTTGGCGTCGACGCTGGTCGGATCGTCGGTGGATACCGCGATTTTCTTTACCATCGCCTTCTCCGGCGCGCTGACCGTGCTTGAACCCGCCAATGACGTAAGCTGGGCCGGGGAGATGCTGCCGCTATTGGGGGCGGGGCCGGTTGTGCCGCTTTGGGTCAGCCTTGGGTGTGCCGATTGGCTTGTCAAATTGTCCCTGGCATTGCTCACTCTTGTGCCATTCCGCATCATCGTGGGGTTTTTGACACCACGCACCACATGATTTTGTTTGACTTATCCACAGCCTATGGCAGGCTGAGGATACGCGAAACAATCTGAAAGGAGGTGCCCATTGTCTAGAGAAGCTATGGAGAGCAGTGTTGGAACAGTTCGGAGGAAGGATCTCTGAGGCAGCCCTCGGCTGATACCGAACCCGAATTGGTGCTCACCTAACCGACGCACCTCCTACAATCTCGAAGGGCCGCTCCTCGCGAAGAGCGGCCCTTTTCGTTGCGAAAATGGCACATATGCATCGCGTCGGTATTACGTCGGTATTGCGACTGTGCGAAAAACGCACCCGTCTGATGCGTGAAAACTGGCAGGATGCCTCCGGCGGGAGTATTTGAACAGAGAAGAAGGGCGAGATGATGCTCGTGGTCAACGACAAGATCAGCTTGCAGGATTGGGAATTGACGGAACAGTTTGTCCGCGCCAGCGGGCCGGGCGGGCAGAACGTCAACAAGGTTGCGACGGCGGTTGAGCTGCGGTTCGAGGCGGAACGCTCTCCCTCTCTTGAAGGGCCAGTCAAGGCGCGGCTCAAACGGTTGGCGGGGCGGCGTTGGACCAAGGATGGCGCGGTCATCATACAATGTGATGAGACCCGCAGTCAGGCGCGCAACCGCGAGATCGCGCGGGACCGTTTGGCCGAGTTGATCCGCAAGGCGCTTGTCAAACCAAAGCGGCGGATCAAGACCAAGCCGACCTATGGATCAAAGCAGCGCCGCCTCAAGGCCAAGAAAGTGCGCGGCGAGGTCAAGGCGCTTCGGGGGCAGGTCAAGGGCGAGGAGTAGCCCGAGGTAGATTTGCCATTGCGGTTCTTGCGCAGTTGGTTTGAATGACGTCCCAGACCGAGAGGGAGCGAAACCGTGACTGAAACCATGCTAGAGCGCCGTGCGCGGCTTTTGGGGCCGCAGGTGACGACATTTTACCGCGACCCGGTGCATGTTGTGCGTGGTGAGGGGACCGCTCTTTGGGACAAGGACGGGCGGCGCTATCTCGATTGCTATAACAACGTGCCGCATGTGGGCCATTGTCATCCGCGCGTTGTCGAGGCGATCGCGACACAGGCGGCAACGCTCAACACCCATACGCGCTATGTCCATGACATGATCCTTGATTATGGGGAGGCGTTGACGGGCAAGTTCGGGCATGGGTTGGACAGCCTTGTCATGGTGTGCTCAGGGTCAGAGGCCAATGATGTGGCGCTTCGGATGGCGGAGGCGATGACGGGGAAAACCGGCATTATTGGCACCGACAATACCTATCACGGCAACACGGCGGCGGTTTCACAGCTTAACGCCAAGAAGGTGCCGGTTGGGGGCTACAAGGCGCATGTGCGCCAAGTTCCGGCACCCGATAACATGGAGCCGATTGGCGGCGCGCGCGAGGGGCAGGCGGAGGCGTTTGCACGCGGTGTCGAGGCGGCGATTGCCGAATTGGAAGAAAATGGCTGTGGCGTCGCGGCAATGATCCTTTGCCCCTATTTCGCCAATGAAGGGTTTCCAACGCTTGAGCGCGGGTTCCTTGATCGGGCGATTGCGGCGGTGCGCAAGGCCGGAGGGATCATTATCGCGGATGAGGTTCAGCCGGGGTTTGGCCGGATCGGAAGCCATTGGTGGGGGCATGAGCGCCTTGGCTTTGCGCCCGACATTGTCACGCTTGGTAAGCCGATGGGTAACGGGCATCCGGTTGCCGCCGTGGTCACGCGGCCAGAGGTTCTTGGCACGTTTCAGGACGCGTTCAAATACTTCAACACGTTCGGCGGCAACCCGGTCAGTGCGGCTGCGGCGATGGCGGTTTTGCAGGTCATCGAAGACGAGGCATTGGTCAAGAATGCGCGCGATGTCGGCGCCTATGCGCAGGGGCTATTGCGCGAGCTACAGGGGCGGCATGAGGCGATTGCGGATGTGCGCGGCGCGGGGCTTTTCCTTGGGGCCGAGCTTTGGCGGGAGGGCAAGCCGGCGCGCGCGCTTTGCGCCGAAGTTGTCGAGGAGATGCGCAATCGCGGCGTGTTGCTACATTCGGCGGGGCGGCATGACAATACGCTTAAGGTTCGCCCGCCCTGTGTTTTTGGCCGCGCGGATGCTGAGCAATTGGCCGAAGTGATGGATGCGGCGCTAGGGGCGGTCTCATGAACGATAAAGAGGCACAGACCTATGCCAAGGCCGCGCTTGCCCATTGGGGGATTGAGGCGGAGCCGAGGCTTATCAAGAACCGAGAGAACGCCGTTTTCGAGACTATTTCGCCTCAATTCGGGCGCGCGGCGTTGCGGTTGCATCGCCCCGGATACCAGAGCGATGCGGCGATCCGGTCCGAGCTATGGTGGGCCGAAGCGCTTGTCGCGGCGGGGATGCAGGTTCCGGTGCCGGTGCGGACATTGGCGGGGGATGTGATCGCCGATGTGGTGCGTGCGGGGCGGGTGGCGTCGCTTGTGACATGGATGGACGGTGCGCCGCTTGGCGATGGCGATATGCCTCTGGCGGGTAGTCCAGAGCGGCAGGCCGCGTTGCATCATGCACTTGGCGCAGAGTTGGCGCAGTTGCATGAGGTCAGTGATCGCGCGACGTTGCCGGACGGGTTTGAGCGGGTGGTTCTCGATGTCGACGCGCTTTTGGGAGAGGCTCCGGCCTGGGGGCGGTTTTGGGAGAATGCGGCGCTTTCGGGGGAGGATCGTGCGATGCTTCTTGAGGCACGGGAGATGTTGCGCGGTGTGATCGAGGGTCATGCAGCGGACGGAGAGTTCGGGCTTATCCATGCGGATGCCCTGCGTGAGAATGTGATGGTGCAGGGCGATGTCGTGCGGCTTATTGATTTTGACGACGGGGTTTTCGGGTTCCGTATGTATGAGCTTGGCGTGGCCATGTCCCAGAACTGGGACCAGCCGAACCGCGCGGACCTCGGCGCGGCGTTGCTTGCGGGGTATGGGAGCGTGCGGCCTGTGCCGGGGGATGCGACGCTATTGGAGGCCTTTACCGTGATGCGGGGGCTGGCGAGCTGTGGTTGGGTCATCGGACGCTATGCGCCGGACGCGCCCGAGACTGCCGGATATGCGGCGCGGGCGGTGGACATGGCGTGTGAGTGGCTTAGACGATAACGTCGAAGCTCTCTTGCGCGCCGACGCCGAACACACGTTTGTAGCGTTCGATCTCGTCGGTTGGTCCCATAGCCTTTTTGGGGTTGTCCGAGAGCTTTACCGTCGGGTTGCCATTGGCCGACACTGCCTTGCAGACCATCGAGAACGGCGCGAGGGCGTCGTCTTGGGTCAGGCCGCGGAAATCGTTGGTCAGGAGCGTGCCCCAGCCGAAAGAGACCTTGGCGCGGCCCTGAAATTGGGTCGCTAGCTCGATAATCTTGGCCTCGTCAAGGCCGTCCGAGAAGATGATGAGCTTTTGGGTCGGGTCTTCGCCGCGCTCTTGCCACCAGCGGATTGCGATTTCAGCGGCTGTGGCGGGGTCGCCGGAGTCGATGCGGATGCCGGTCCAGCCAGCAAGCCAATCGGGCGCGCGTTTGAGGAAACCCTCGGTGCCATAGGTGTCGGGCAGGATGATGCGCAGATTGCCGTCATGTTCTTCGTGCCAGTCGGCGAGAACCTGATAGGGGGCTTGGGCAAGCTCTTCGTCGGTTTCGGCGAGGGCGGAATAGACCATAGGCAGTTCATGGGCGTTGGTGCCGATGGCTTCGAGGTCACGTTTCATGGCGATGTGGCAGTTCGAGGTGCCGATGAATTTGTTGCCGAGGCCTTCGCCCATTGCCTGCACGCACCAATCTTGCCAGAGGTAGGAATGGCGGCGGCGGGTGCCGAAATCGGCGATTTTGAGGCCGGGCACATCGCGCATGTGCTGAATTTTTTCCCAAAGCTTGGTCATGGCGCGGGCATAGAGCACCTGAAGCTCGAATTTGCGCATGTTGTTGAGAACGGCGCGGCCACGAAGCTCCATCAATACTGCCAAAGCCGGGATTTCCCAAAGCATGACTTCGTGCCATTTGCCCTCGAAGGTCAGCTCATATTGGCCATCGCGCTTTTCGAGGTGGTAATCGGGCAGGCGCAGGTTCTCGAACCACTGCATGAAATCGGGGCGGAACATCTGGCGTTTGCCATAGAAGGTATTGCCGCGCAAAAATGTGCTTTCGCCACGCGTCAGAGAGAGCGACCGGATATGATCAAGCTGTTCGCGCAGTTCGCCCTCGTCGATCAGCTCGGCAAGCCGGACAGAGCTTGTGCGGTTGATAAGTGAGAAGGTCACATGCGCGTCGGGGCGGTTGCGGAACACCGACTGGCACATGAGGAGCTTGTAAAAGTCATTGTCGATCAGGGACCGGACGATCGGGTCGATCTTCCATTGCTGATTCCACACGCGTGTCGCGATATCGACCATGAAGAGGGCTTTCGCTTGCCAGAGTTGCCAAGGTGATAGCGAAGAAAGCGCGACGGGTCCAACCTGTTTTATGGTGGCGGGGTGGCGGGCGCATGGTTGGGGCTTTGCCTTGCGAACTGTTGCAAGAGATGGGCGCGGCGCACGGGTTTGCTTAGGAATGCGTTCATCCCGGCGTCAAGACAGGCCTTTTTGTCGCTTTCGTAGGCATTGGCGGTCAATGCGATGATCCGCGGTTGCGGCAGGGGCAAACGCCGGATTTCCGCCGTCGCCTCAAGGCCATCCATACCAGGCATGGACATATCCATAAGCACGATATCCGGGTGATGCTCGGCGGTTTTGCTTACCGCCTCGAACCCATCATGGGCACAGATCAGACGCAGGGGCAGGCCTTCGACGAATTTGCGGATCAGGAGGCGGTTGGTGCGATTGTCTTCGGCCAGTAGGACGCAGAGACCATCGAAATGGTCGATAGGCGGTAGGGTTTCATCATCAATAAGCAGGTCACTGGCGCGTTTGGGCAGGCCAAGATCGACGGAAATGGAGAAGCAGGTGCCCTTTCCAAGTGTGGAGCGCACCGAGATATCCCCGTCCATCATACGCGCCAGAAGTCGCGAAATCGCAAGGCCCAGGCCCGTGCCGCCGAAATGCCTTGTGGTTGCGGCATCGGCTTGGGCGAATTGGTCGAAAATCGTTTCGATCTGTTCCGGCGCAATGCCGACCCCGGTATCCTGCACGTCGACATGGAGGCGATATCCGGTTTCGGTCATGCGGGTTGTGGCAGAGATGGCCACGCTCCCCGAGTTGGTGAACTTGATCGCATTGCCGACCACGTTGATGAGGATTTGGCGCAGACGTCCATCATCGCCGCTTACATCGGTGGCAAGGTGTGTGGGATGAAAGGAAAGAGTTAGCCCTTTTTGATCCGCTTGCGGACGTAGCAATTGCAGAACACCCTCGAAACAGTCGGTCAGTTGGAACGTCACCGGGCTAATGCTGAGCTTACCGGCTTTGAGTTTAGAGAAATCAAGGATGTCGTTGATGATTGTCAAAAGCGCCTCTGCAGAATGTTTGATGGTATCGAGGTAGAGACCCCCATCGTGGCTTAGGTTTTCTTCGGCCAGAAGCTCGGTCATGCCAATGATACCGTTCATCGGCGTGCGGATTTCATGGCTCATGCTGGCGAGGAACCGGGCCTTGGCGCGTTCGCCTTTTTCGGCGGCGCGTTTTGCACGGCCCAGTTCGTCTTGGTGGGCCTTGGTCGCCGTGATGTCGCGTTCAATTGCGACGATCATTTCAAGGTTGCCAGCGTCATCGAAAACCGGCGTTAAATGGGTTTCAACCCAGATGAGTCGCCCATCCTTGCGACGGTTGATGATCTCGGCGCGATGCGACTTTTGCGCGGCAATGGCGGCGGCGATGCCATCGCTTGTGCGAATGCAGGTTTCGGGCGCATTCAAAAGGTCAGGCGGACGCTTGCCAATGGCGTCTTCGGCGCTGTAGCCCGTGATGCGGGTAAAGGCCTCGTTGATCCAGAAGATGCGCCCCGTGGGATCGGACATGACAACCGAATCGTGGGCACGTTCGGCGACAAGGGCGAGGCGCTGCATTTCTTTTTGTTGTGTGCTGAGGGACAGATTGGCCTTGGCGATCTCAAGCCCCTTTTCAAGGAGATCGCGGCTATTGCGTTGTTCGCGGCGTTGGCCTTGGGAGACATAGGAAATAAAAATCTGCACCATGTAGGCCATGATAAGCGTGCCAAGCAGGTTGTAGTAAAACCCCGTGGTCACGTGGGCGCCACGGAGTGCCTCGCTCAGGAAGAGGCCTAAGAGGGTCAGGGCATATATTCCGAGTCGGGCGCTGGCGGCGTGCGTGTGAAACGGGAACACGATCCCGCCGTTGATGGCCGCGCCCGTAAGGTAGGCGAGGCAAAAGAACAGCCCGGATGTTGCGGGGGCCGTGAACCACGCCAGAAGAACGCAGGCGGCGATGGTCAACGCCTGAAACGCGGCGGTTAGGGTGCTCAGGGCGCGCAGGCGTTCAAAGGAGGCTCCGGCGTCGAGGCGGCGCGGCACTGTTCTCAGGAACAGGCAATCCACCGCTTCGCCCAAGAGAACAAGACCCGCAGCGATTGCCCCGATTTCGATCGAGGCGAGGAAAAACAGGGAGACAGCCCCGGAGAGCGTCAATATTTGACGGCTCGCGAAATGCTTGACCCGCCCCACGGCATAGCGCGCCAATAGACCGCGCGGACTATGACGCGCGTCAAAGTCCTTGAGGCGCCTTTCCATTTCCTGGACCCGCGACATCATTGAGGGACCCATCCTTATTGTGACGGGGTATCCATAGCGCAGGGTCTATTAACAAAATCGCAATAGCGGCCCAATGGGCTGCGAATTACGACAGATCTATTCCGGCCGCTGCCATGTTATCGCGCGCCTCGGCGAGAGAGCCGTTCAGGTCAATCGCGCGACAAAGATCGGAGCGGACAGTGACCTTGAACCCGAGTTTGGCGGCATCAAGGGCGGAATAAGCCACGCAGAAATCGGTCGCGAGGCCGACGAGGGTCAGGTCGGTGATCCCAACGCTTTGCAAGGCGCCATCAAGCCCGGTTGGTGTTGTGTGGTCGTTCTCAAAAAAGGCGCTGTAGCTATCAATGGCCGGGTTCATGCCCTTGCGTTGGATGAGGGCGGCGCGGTCAGTTTCAAGGTCGGGATGAAAGGCCGCTCCGTGCGAACCTTGGATACAGTGGTCGGGCCAGAGCACCTGAGGGCCGTAGGGCATTTCGGTCATATCGAAGGGCGATTTTTCGGGATGTGATGAGGCAAAGGAGGAATGGCCTGCGGGGTGCCAATCCTGGGTCAGGATGACGTGGTCGAATGCCTTCATGAGAGTATTGATTCCGGGCACGATTTCATCGCCTTGGGGGACGGCAAGCGCGCCTCCGGGGCAGAAATCGTTTTGGACGTCGATGACGATAAGGGCATGGGTCATGCAAGCCTCCTATGCTTTGGGATCGGCATAGCAAGGTTGCGACGGGTGGCGCAAATTCTTTTCGACGCTGGCTCGGCGCAATAAAAAAGGCCCCGCCGGGAGGGCGGAGCCTTATGGAGAGATGTGTTAAGCGCGGCTTAGCCGTTGAACTCTTTGCCTTTGACCGGCGCCCAGAGCTTTTTGTTCGTGAGGAACAAGAGCGAGGCGAGCAAGGTCAGCATCAGAACACCGACAAAGCCAGCCTGTTTGCGGGCCATCATCTTGGGTTCTGCCGCCCACATCAGGAAGGCCGCCAGATCTTCGGCTTCGTGATGCAGCTCGTTGGAGTGACCGTCTGCAAATTCCACGTCCTCGCCATAGAGCGGCGGGGCCATTGCGATCCAGCCGCCGGGGAAGGCGGTGTTCTCGTAATAGGTTGTGCCGGCTTCCTCTTTTTCCTCGCCGGTATAACCGGTCAGGATCGAGACGATATATTCCGGGCCACCCATGCCTTTGAACAGCTGGTTGATGCCGGTGCCGTAGGGACCGTGGAAGCCTGCGCGCGCCTTGGCCATGAGCGACAGGTCAGGCGCGTTGGGATCGCCACCTTCCGGGAAGTGGTCGGTTGGCTTGGCCGGACGGTAATCGTCCAGTTCGGCATCGAACACTTCAAAGGTCTGTTCCGCGTAGGCACGGACCTGATCCGCAGGCAGATGCGGGCCGCCTTCGTCCGCAAGGGTGCGGATCGGGACGTAACGCATGCCGTGGCAGGCCGAGCAGACTTCGGTGTAGACCTGAAGGCCACGCTGAAGCTGGTTCTGGTCGAACTTTCCAAACGGGCCTTCGAAGGAGAAGTCCACGTCATGAACGTGGCCTTCTCCGCCGGCCGCGAGAGCGCCCCCTGCCGAAAGGGACAGGGCAGCGATTGCGGCGATGCTAAGTTTCTTAAGCATTATCCTGTTTCCTTCTTATTCAGCAGGTTTGCCGTAGTGGGCGTTGAAGTCTTCCTCGATCGTGGTCGGCGGGGTCGTCGGTTTTTCGATGACACCGAGGATCGGCAGGATCACGAGGAAATAGCCGAACCAATAAGCCGAACCGATCAGGGAGATGGTCGAATACGGCGGTTCCGCCGGCATCGCGCCACACCACATCAGAACGATGAAGTCGATAATCAGCAGGTAGAACCACCATTTGAACATCGGCCGGAAACGACCCGAGCGCACGCGGCTTGTATCGAGCCACGGCACGATGGCCATCACAGCGATGGAACCGAACATGGCGATCACGCCGAAGAACTTGGCGTCGATGATGCCACCGGTGATCCAGCTTGCCGCCATCACGATCCAGACATCCGCTGTAAAGGCACGCAGGATCGCGTAGAACGGCAGGAAATACCATTCAGGCACAATGTGCGCAGGCGTCACGAGCGGGTTGGCTTCGAGGTAGTTGTCGGGGTGGCCAAAGTAGTTCGGCATAAAGCCGACAACAGCGAAGAAGATCACCAGCACAATGGCGAGACCGACGAGATCCTTGATCACGAAGTAGGGCCAGAAGGGCAGGGTATCTTTCTCGGCTTCTTCCTTGGAGCCACGACGCACCTCAACACCGGTCGGGTTGTTGTTGCCCGTGGTGTGGAAGGCCCAGATGTGAACAACCACAAGGGCGGCGATCACGAAGGGCAGCAGGTAGTGCAGCGAGAAGAAGCGGTTCAGGGTATAGTTGTCCACCGCCGGGCCACCGAGCAGCCAGGTTTGCAGGGCGTCACCAATGAAGGGGATGGCGCCGAACAGGCCGGTAATCACGGTTGCGCCCCAGAAGGACATCTGACCCCAAGGCAGAACATAGCCCATGAAGCCCGTACCCATCATCATCAGGAAGATGAGCATACCGACGATCCATGTGATCTCGCGGGGGGCTTTGTAGGAGCCGTAGAACAGGCCGCGGAAAAGATGGATATAGACGGCGAAGAAGAACAGCGAAGCGCCGTTCATGTGAATATAGCGGAGCATATGCCCGCCATTCACGTCACGCATGATATGTTCGATCGACGCGAAGGCGTAATCGACATGCGGCGTGTAGTGCATTGCCAGAACGATACCGGTCACGATCTGCAACACGAGGCAGAAGGCGAGAACGATACCCCAGATCCACCACCAGTTCAGGTTCTTGGGGGTGGGGATCATGATGGTGTCATACATCAGGCCGACGACAGGGAGGCGGCTGTGGAGCCACTTTTCTATGCCGGTCTTTGGTTCGTAATGGTCATGGGGAATACCAGACATTGCGTGTGCTCCTTAACCGAGTTTGATCGTCGAATCGTCGACGAATGCGGCCACGGGAACCCAGAGGTTCTCGGGAGCCGGGCCTTTACGGATACGACCAGAGGTGTCGTAGTGCGACCCGTGGCAGGGGCAGAACCAGCCACCGAAATCACCGGCGCCATCCCCGATCGGGACGCAGCCAAGATGGGTACAGACACCGATCATGACCAGCCATTCGCCAGCTTCATCCAGAGTCCGGTTCTCATCGGAGGCATCAAGCTCCATGTTGTTCCGGTTCTGGGACATCTTGTCGATGGGAAGCTCGTCGGCGGACACGGCACGGGCGGCGTCGATCTCTTCTTGGGTCCGGCGGCGGATGAAGACGGGCTTGCCGAGCCATTTCACGGTCAGCTGCGTGCCCGGCTCAACGCCGGATACGTCGACCATGATCGAGGCAAGAGCCTGAACGTCTGCCGAGGGGTTCATTTGGTTGACCAGAGGCCAGACGGCCGCTCCGGTGGTCACTGCACCTGCGCCAGCGGTGGCGTAGTAGAGGAAGTCTCTGCGGGTGCCTTCGTGATCTTCTGCGTGGGACACGAGGTTCTCTCCATTTCTTCTTGGCAAACACGAGCCAAAATAGTTGAGACCGCACCTTGGGCAGTCTCTACATCGCGCTATTTAGCGAAGCTATGTCAAACCGTCCAGCGATGTTTCGCCCAAGATGCACCTTCGCGTCCCTCTGTCGCGCTTGTAACGCATTCATGAAAAGCCATATGTAGCAGGTTTTTCCGCTATCACAGGGTCTTTGCCCTCCCGCCGTGCGAATCGCCTTGAGGGGCGGGGTCAGTCGGTTGGCGCGGTCGATTGCATGCTTTCGTATGCCGAGAGTGTGACGAACCAATCGGCCAGCGCCGGATGGCCCGTGCGCCAGCCGCGCGCCTCATGGCGAAAATCGAGGTATCCCAAGGCACATCCAAGCGCGAAATGGCCCATGTCGCGGGGGCCATTCAGTTCTGCCGTCCAGTCGGCCTCAAACGTATCGAGGGCGTGGGTTATCTTGGTCCATTGCGCGGCAATCCAATCGTTGTCTTGCCGTTCGGGCGGGCGCAGGCGGGCTTCGTAGGTCATCAAAACGGCCGCATCCATAATGCCGTCGGCTATGGCCTCAAGGGTGAGGACGTCCCAGAGGCGCGTTTCGGGATAGAGACCCCCTCCGGCGCGGGCGTCAAGATAGCGGCAGATCACCCGACTATCGAACAACGCGCGCCCGTCCTCACGGATGAGGGCAGGAATTTTGCCAAGGGGGTTGGCTTGGCGAACGTCGGGGGCGGTTGCGACGGGGGATGTCTTGACGTTGAGGAGTTCGACGTCTTGGGTTTGACCGGTTTCATGCAGGAGAACACGCACCTTGCGCACAAACGGAGACGCGGAGGCGGAAACGAGTTTCATATCGGACCTTTCGGGTTGGGCGCCTGCATCAGGCCGCTGAGAAGTGCGAGATCGGTGCCGACCCCGGACCCGGCGACATGAGATGCCGCGCCGAGGCGGGCGGTATCGGGTTTGTTCTGAGAGAGTTTCCATGTGCCTTGCACATCGTTGATGTCGAGGCGGAAGGGGCGAATCATGCGCATGAGGCGGGTCAGAGCCTCCTGATCCATCTTCCCGCTTTGCCAGATTTGTTTGGGCAAAAGACGGGTTTCAAACGCGGTGCTCAGGCGGTCGAGCTGATCCTGTAGCGCCTCATCGGGAAGCGGCACGAGGCAGCCGGAGAGATGCACGGCGATATAGTTCCATGTCGGCACCTGATCGGGCACGTCATACCAATCCGGCGAGACATAGCCGTCGGGGCCGGTCACGGCGAGCGTCGCGGTGCGCGGCTCTTTGGTGATGCGCGCGGTGCGGCTTGAGCGGGCAAGGTGAAGCTCTGCTGTGGTGCCATCTTGTGAAAGCAGGAAGGGCACATGCGACAGGACCGGGCCGTCTTCGCCCGCAAGCGCCAGCATACCAAAGCCACGTTCGCGCGCGTAGGCCAGGTTCTCTTCGCGGCTCGCGGTATGGAAGGCGGGGTTGGGGTGCATCGGATGTCCTGTCAACGGTTCGCAGGATGTTGCATCGCGGCGCGGCCGTTGGCAAGCAATCGGGTCGTCAACCGGGATGTCTAGGACGGAAAGAGGGTCGGTGCGTCGCCGTCGCGCCATTGCGGGTATTTGGTCATAATGGCGGCAAAGCGCGGCGCGGCGAGGAAGGTTTCGAGCCAGCGGTGGAGATTGGGCCAGCCCTGCGCGTCGAACCAGTGCCTGTCGGTCATCGCGAATTGGCGGACAAAGGGCAGGATTGCGAGGTCGGCAAGGCACGGGTTTGGCCCAAAGAGCCAATCTTGCCCGGCAAGTTGTTGGTTCAATACCACAAGATGAGAGCTGGCTTTGCGGCGCTCGGTCTCCGGGTCGGCATCGTCGTAGCGCGTATGGTATTTGTAGCGATCCAGCGCGGTTTTGAACGGGCCGTCTGTGGTCGCGATCAGGGCATGGCCCTCGTTGGGCATATCAAGCAGGGATTCGGGATCGTTCTGCGAAAGCGCCCAGAGCATGATGTCGAGGCTTTCGTCGATGACATTATTGTCCGCCTTGAGGCAGGGGACCGTGCCGCTTGGGGAGGTTGCGAGGAAGGCGGCGGGTTTATCGCGCAGCACCACCTCGCGCAACTCGACCGACAGACCCGCACTGGCCAGTGCCAAACGCGCGCGCATCGCATAGGGACAGCGCCGAAAGCTATAAAGAACAGGCCGGGTCATGCGACGAGTTGAGAGTCTCGAACGCCGGTAATCGTTGCGGTGACGATTGCGCCCTCGGTTTGGGCCGTATCGAAATGCACCTCGGTGAATTGTTCGGTGCGGCCCATATGGGCGTTTTCCATCAGGATGTGATGTGGCTTGCCGATTTGGGCGGCAAGGTGTCTGGCGACCTGTGCCTCGCCTGCGGCGCGCAAGCGGGCGGCGCGGTCCTTGATGGCGTTGCCGTTGACCTGATTTGGGATTTTTGCGGCCGGGGTGCCGTCGCGTTTCGAATAGGGAAAGACATGTAGCCAGGTCAGGTCACAGTCGGTCACGAGGCGCAGCGAGTTCTCGAAATGGGCCTCGGTCTCGGTCGGGAAGCCAGCGATGATGTCGGCGCCAAAAGTCATGTCGGGGCGCAGGCGGCGGGCCTCTTGGCAAAAGGCGATAGCATCGTCGCGCAGGTGCCGACGCGCCATGCGCTTGAGGATCAGGTCATCGCCATGTTGCAGCGACAGGTGCAGATGCGGCATCAGGCGCGGCTCGGTCGCGATCGCCTGCATCAGGGCATCGTCGGCCTCGATCGAATCGATAGAGGAAATGCGCAGGCGCGGCAGGTCCGGCACGAGGCGCAGGATGCGCATGACGAGATCGCCAAGACGCGGCGTCATCGGCAGGTCGGCCCCCCAGCTTGTCAGGTCAACGCCAGTCAGCACGACCTCGTTATACCCCTTGTCGACGAGGCGCTTGATCTGGTCCACGACGACGCCCGCAGGCACCGAGCGGGAATTGCCGCGGCCATAGGGGATAATGCAGAAGGTGCAGCGATGATCGCAGCCGTTTTGCACCTGCACATAGGCGCGGCTGCGGGTGCCGAACCCGTCGATAAGATGCCCGGCGGTCTCGGTCACGGACATGATGTCGTCGACCATAACCTTTTCGGTTTCGCCGACGAAATCTGCGGCCATGATTTTCCAGGTCTCGGGCTGCATCTTTTCGGTATTGCCGATGACCGTATCAACCTCGTCCATCGTGGCGAAAGTTTCGGGTTCGGTCTGGGCGGCGCAGCCGGTGACGATAATGCGGGCGTCGGGGTTTTCGCGGCGCAGTTTGCGGATTTCCTGCCGCGCCTTGCGCACGGCTTCGGCGGTCACGGCGCAGGTATTGACGATCACGGCATTGTCGAGCCCAGCCTCTTGCGAGAGCGCCTTCATGGCCTCGGTCTCATAGGCATTCAGGCGGCAGCCAAGGGTCGTAAACTTGGGCGGGGTTTTCATCGCGAAGCCTCTAGGAAGGCTTTGGTGAAGGCGCCGGAAAAGACATGCGCCGTGGGGCCGGTCATCCAGACGCCATCTTCGGCCCAGCGAATTTTTAGCGTGCCGCCGTCAAGATCGATTCGCACATTGCGCCCGGTGAGGCCACGACGCGCGGCGGCTACGGCGGTGGCGCAGGAGGATGAGCCGGAGGCGAGGGTAATGCCCACGCCGCGTTCCCAGACGCGCATGCGGATATGATCGGGGCCGATGACGCTTGCGACCTGCACATTGGTGCGTTCGGGGTAGAGGGGATGATGTTCATGCGCTGCGCCGAAGGCGGCAAGGTCCACGGATTCGGCATCATCGACGAAGAACGTGCAATGCGGATTGCCCATGCCCGTCGCGGTGGGTGCGCCCTCAATCGGGAGCTCCAGCGTGTCGAGCGGTTCGGCGAGGGGAATCTCCTGCCAATCCAGTTGTGGATGGCCCATGTTGACCGAGGTGAGGCCATCGCCCGCATCCCGCGCCACAAGTGTGCCGCGATCCGTGCTGAGGCGCAGGCTCGTGAGACCTGTCTCGTTCATAATCTTGCGCGCAATACAGCGCGTGGCGTTCCCGCAGGCGGCCGAGGTTGATCCGTCACTATTATAAAACGTCAGATGCGCATCATGCGCACCCTCAGAAATCACCGCGAGTTGGTCAAATCCGACGCCGCGATGGCGGTCGGCAATCGCCTGCACGAGGGAGGGCGTCAGCCCAATATCGCGCGCACGCGCATCCAGCACGACAAAGTCATTGCCAAGCCCGTGCATCTTCTCAAAGGGCAGTTGCCCGGTTTTTCCACGCGTGATCATGGGCGGCATATACGCCCCTTGGAAAAAGGTTTCCAGTCATCTGCGATTTTCTCACAGAATTGGCTTGACCACCTGCAACATGCGTCATAGTAACCGCGCCACAGAGTGGGCCGTTAGCTCAGTTGGTAGAGCAACTGACTTTTAATCAGTAGGTCGAAGGTTCGAACCCTTCACGGCTCACCACTTTTCCTTTGCAATATCAAATACTTACGCGATTTTGCCCTCGGGATTTTCGCGCGGTTTCGTTTTGCCGGAAGCTATACGGAAGCAGTGTGACAGAGAAAAAACGGCGATTGGAATGATGCAAACACATCACACCCGAATCGGGGCGGTATCTCAGCAAAGACACGCAGACCCCAAATTGTCGCCGCTGGCGCAAGATAGCCCCTGACTCGGAAACCCGGTCCTTGGGCCTGTGAGGTCAACGGATAGTTGTGAATCAGAGCTTCGGCACAGAGAAAAGCAATCCTCGCGGAATTTTCTCACCGTCTGCATCAATCGTGCAGATACCCTCGATACGAGCGCCAGTGAACTCGCGGCGCATGTCTTCTGGCATGGTGTTCAGGATAGCGTTGGTTTCGGCTCCAGTAGGCTTTTCGCAATATGACCACGCATCCTCGAACCATGAGGGCACCTCATAGGGCACACCAAGATACTTGCGGTCCGGGTTGACGTAGCTCAGGAAACGGGAGGACGTTCTGGATGCATCGTCTGAAAGCTCAGGGTCAACAACAATTGCTCGCAATCCGTTATTGAACGAAATTGCATACTCGCCGGGTTGTAGGTCAGGAAGGCTGAAGAACCCGGCTCTATATGAGGTGTAGGTCGAAAACCCTGCATAGCCGACAATCGCGACGCCGACGAAGCCGACAATCCATTTCCACATACGTTTACTCTATTCTTGCTTCATCGTTTATTTACACGAAGTCTACAGATGCCTTTGGCCTCTGTCAGCCCTTTGTAGGCCATCCATGATGATTGCATCAGGTGGCTGCCATGGGCGGAATCCGGCCATTCGCTGCGATTGGGATCAATATTCAACATGAGCTATGAAGCGGACGTTCAGGTTGCTAACAGTATCCACCAGTCTAAACGAGGTCAGAGCAGGTAATGGTGGAGCCGAAAAAGACGCTTAGCGTATTGCAAAATGCAATTGAGGAAGCCGCTTTAGAGCTAGTGGATATCAATGATGCCGGGGAGTTTGACGAAGAGTTGTTTCAGAGACGACTCGAAGAAGTCATCAAGCTATCCAGAGAAGATTGTGAAGCCGACAGTATCAGATACTATCGAGAGACCGCGATTAAAGTCCTGCCTAGTATGCGTGAAGCGGCACAAGGGTTTGAAGAACGTTCTTTCGAACGTTGGAAGCCTGCTTTTGATCACCTTGAGATGATGTGGGCAATAGCTCAGGAACTGGGTGAAGCGAACGCAAAAGAGTTTGATCATAACACTGACGAGAGCACGCAAGTTGTTATGGCCGCTCTTTCCAACATCTTCCCCAAAGCTCTGCTTGTTGCAAATGAAATTATTTGTCTTTTGAAAGGTGGGTTTCCTGATGGTGCGTTGGCGAGATGGCGTTCCCTCCATGAGCTAACCGTTACTGCTATGTATATTCTGAAAGAAGGCCGTGAACCTGCTATCGCTTATATGCTGAGTTTTCATTTTGCAGCGCGGCGGGCTGCTTTGCAGATGAATGAGCATGCCGAACGTGCTCGCTTGGAGAAGTTTTCCGAGAGTGATTTAGACGGCTTTGATACCCGCCGCAATGAAGCCGAAAAGATACTTGGGCGGAAGATCGAGAAGGACAAGGATGGTGAGTGGCCAGCCATTAATTTAAAGCACCGTGACTTTGCAGCGATCGAAAAGCATGTCGGCATGGATCACTGGCGCCCACGGTATAAATGGGCGTCACAGCATACCCACGCGGACCTCAAACCTGTTGGCAACCTACTGGGTATGTCCGAGAGTAAAGAGGCCGTGAACTTGGTTGGGGCAAGTAATTCGGGTTTTGCAGACCCCTTCATGATGACCGCCATATCGCTAGCACAGATCACGAGCACATATCTTTCACTGAAGCCAAATCTCGACCGCGTTGTGCATTCAAGCGTTTTACTGAAGTTTTCAGATGAAATGTCCGAGATAGCCATGAAATGTCAAAACAAGAAGAATGCTTAAGACGCTCACCAAACGCCAGCGGTTCCCCGCCAGTGTCCGTGGTGGGGAAGCTGCAACGCGGCATTCGACCAAGTTGCCAATGTTTGGTATGGGCCGTTCGTGCAATCGACGCCAAAGGCCCGTTAGTCCTCCAGCGAAGCGCGGAAGTAAGGATTCTCGCCGAAGTGCAACTCAGTCTCCTGTCCTATAGAGTCAAGAAAAGGTTTTCGAAGTTTTGTTCCATGGCGCAGAGAGGACGTCACAATTTCTTCTTCAGAAAGCTGCCTGCAAACCAGACGCTTCATTACTTCAGCCACTTCGGACTGGCTCATGTTGCCAGGCATTTCACCTACCAACTTGCTATCAGCATCGCTGTCGTGCTTGTAAATCTTCCAAATCGGCATTCCATAGGTCTCCTTGTGCCGCAGCGGGAAAGTGCTGGCAAAGTTAAGCAAAGGTGCCGTTCAGGTTGGACGCTTCTAGTTTTTACAGCCATTCTTGTCACAGGTGATACGCTCATGTGTATTCACCCAGTGGTCCGGGTGGTCTTTAGTGTCGAACCCGCATCCAGTTTTTCCGCCCTTTGAGCCGCTATGAACTTCATTTGTTGGGGTGTGTTTTACAGCCATATCTGAAATCCCTCTATTCAAAATCTCTACGAAGGCACCTGTTTTCGCATAATTAGGCACCCTGCACGACTCGCTATGGTAGCTATTTCGAGATTCAAAGCAACTCTGAGAGAGTTTAAGGTTGTGCGGTTTCGTAGCTAAACCTCAAAAGGAGCACTCCCAAAAATACTGAATTCTGTGTAATACATGAGTGGCCGCTTTGCGAAAGCTGCACTGCGGCGCTCGGGATCGATAGCAATGTCCGGTCTGGGCCGTTAATCACCGCTCATTCTTCTGAGCATTCCTACCACGTGGAGCGCACCATTTTGTCGCTGCCAAGGCTCTGCCTGTTCAAGCGCATGGCGCAGTGCTGTGGCCAGCATTGCACCTTTTTCAATGTTTTCGGCGACGTATGCGAGAGCGGCATCCATTTCTTCCCCTCGTACATCCCTGTCAGAGCACTCACGGGCCGCGCAGTCCAGAAAATCGAGCGCAGCATCCATCCGGTCACTGACGAGGATATCTTCGCTCCAGTTCCCCCCGAAAGAGACGTTGCCGAGTTTGCTTTTCATGTCCATACAGGAACAAATAGTGAACATTTGGCGATTCTAAAATGGTGAAATTCCGGACTCTCTATATCGACATGGACAGCTTCTATGCCTCGGTGGAACAGCAGTTGACCCCGGAACTGCGGGGGCGGCCTGTTGGGATCACGGCTGTCGACAATGACGCCGGGGCCATTGTGGCGGCCTCCTATGATGCGAAAGCTTTGGGTATTGGTGTGGGGACACGGATATATGAGGCAAAGAAGCTTTGTCCGAATATTGCCCTCGTGGGCGCACGTCACCGGGTCTATGTGCGCATGAACCAAAAGATCGCTAAGGCGATTGATCGGATCGCGGAAGTTGAGCGCATTCGATCGGTCGATGAATTTCAAATCCGACTATCCGCTGTGGATCACGAGCTTGACAGGGCCGTTGCGAAAGCGGCGGCAATCAAAGCCCTTATTAAGCAAGAAGCCGGACCATTCATCGGTGCCTCAGTCGGGCTTGGTCCCAATCATCTTCTCGCAAAAATTGCCGGGAAGTTGGAAAAGCCGGATGGGCTATCATGGCTGTCACCCGACAATATGCCGGATAGGTTGGCTGATATGCCACTGGACAAGCTGCCGGGGATTGCCAAGGGAATTCACCGCAAGCTGGAGGCTGCGGGGGTGCAAACGATACCAGACCTTTACCGCCTAGACCCGCGACATGCGCGCATGATCTGGCATTCGGTCGAGGGAGAGCGGTTTGTGCGCGCTCTGCAAGGTGAAGATATTCCGCTCATGCCCACAAGGCGGAACGGGTATGGCAACTCAAAGGTTTTGGCCCCGGAAAACCGCACCCTGCCGAATGCTTATTATGTCTCTCGTTGGCTGGTCGAAAAGGCCACCGCACGTCTGCGCAGAGATGGGTATCTTGCTCGGTATTTTTCTATTCAGGTGTCGTGCCGCCCCAAAGGGTGGTGGGCTGATGGGATCACCACGTTTCCCAGCCAAGATACACTTCATTTTCTGGCGCTGCATAAAGCCCTGTGGCAGCGGTTCTATGACCGCACCGGATGCAGAAACTACTTGTCGGTCGGTGTGCAGTTAGGACGTATAGAAAGGCTGGAAGATCGAATGCCTGACCTTTTCCTGCCCGTGCGTCAGGCGGAGCGCACAAAGCTGGAAAAGCTCGGAAAAGTGGTCGACAACATTAATCGACGATATGGGCCAGATACCGTATCTTTCGGGCACTCCCAACCGCATTATGGTTTTTTTGAGAGAGGATGACTGGACATTCTATAGACAGTTCGTTGGGGGAGTCTGGTCTAACACGTTGAATGTTTGCGCTCCGCCTTCGGAAGCGGAACACAAGGATTACGCGTTTATTGCTTTTCATTACTAAGCAACGAACAGACAGTGAAGCAACTCACCCCAAGAACCGATAGCGTTCCTTTGCCTTTGTGAGCTTATTCGCCGCGCGCTCTGGGTCGGCCTGTATTGCCTCTTTGAGCGTCGCGCCCATCTTGTCGGCGTAGTCGGGTAGCGTGTCCTCTGTGACGCCCTCTAGGGCCGCTAGGGTGATGCAGTTGCCAAGGCAGAGGCCGAACATCAGTTTGACTTGATCGGCCTTGTGGACCTCTTTCACGGCGCTGGCGGGGAGGTGGGTGCGCAGGTCGGTGAGGTCTGTGTCGGCGTCAAGGCGGGCCACGTCCCAGATCGGGGCGTTGGGCCAGCGGGCGCGGTTCGTGTCGGTGGGGTCCGGGTCGCAGTAGCGGATTTTGTCGAAGGCTTCCGCCACCACGTCGCCGAACTTGGTATCGAACTGTTCCCAAGTGGTGATGCCCCATCGGTCTTTCATCAGGCGCTTGCCTGCCCGCACTTCGACGCGCCAGATTTGGCTTTGATCCCGGTCCTTGGGATCAAGCAGGGGGAACCCGTCGCGCTCAAGGGTGTGGTTCCAGATGTCCCACCAGATCGGCTTGCGGGTGTCGATCACCTCGCGGCGCTTGTCATAGAGGATGACTTGTCGCCCCGGCGTCTTGCCGACTGTGACAGAGGTAAAACGGCCCGATTTGCCGTTGCTGCGCAGATGGTCATCCGGCGTCAGGTGGTCGGCGCGGTTGGCGTGGCTGTGGAT
>JAPHRE010000001.1 GCA_026195905.1 Pseudopelagicola sp.
GTGGCCCGTTCGTCTATCGGTTAGGACGCCAGGTTTTCAACCTGGAAAGAGGGGTTCGATTCCCCTACGGGCTGCCACATGCCTCAATATGTTACTGCTTTCGCTTACCTTTTCTGAGAAAGCTGCTTCCCTCCCAAGGTCATACCAACATTGGGCGGTTGTTTGGCTGTAACAAGTGGGACGATTTTGGGAATCGCGCTGCACCTCGGCCGCACCTCGCATGAGCCAAAAGCGATGAATTCGATCTATTTGGCCGCATCTCAGTGCCCTACAGGACTCTTACCAAAAGCTGTTTGGGCAGAGCGCGGACATGGGATCAGGGGGCCAAGATGGCGCAGTCGAGACGTTCTCCAAATCCATCAAGGCCGCGCTGATCTGGCGGCAGTCATGGGAAACGCGGCGACAAGCGGACATGGCTATCTTCGAATACATCAATGGCATCTACAATCCACGCCGCCGACAGTCAGCACTGGGCTGGAAAAAAACCCCAGCCGCCTTCGAGCGTAAGCTGGCTTAAATGAGCACTCGGGGCGGCACGAAACCGCGACAGGCCCAACCTGTGGGGACCATAGAGGAGACTGGCCCTGATGGCGCGAGGGGAGTGCCCGCAAAGACCGGCAATCCAGTCAGACCTTCCAAGGATTGGGTCGACTTCGGGACTGGGTAGAAGGGTGCCACGATCTTTGCGGAGAGTGTCAACAGACTGTTGCCGATGAGAATAGTGAAGTGTTCTCGGGTCAGTCTTGCGATCGGTTGGTGTTAGATAGTCATGGAATGGCCCTTGTGTCAGAACGTTTTTGTCTTCTTAGACTGTTGTTTTACATGCGCTTGGCGACTTCTTCGAGCATCACCTCGCTGGCCCCGCCGCCGATAGCCTGAACACGGGCGTCGCGCGACATGCGTTCGACCGGTGTTTCGCGCATGTAGCCCATTCCGCCATGAAACTGCACACAATCGTAAAGCACAGAGTTCACCAACTCGCCGCAATAGGCTTTGACCATCGAGACTTCTTTCACGCAATCGTGGCCCGCAGCGTCCAGTCTGGCGGCCTGATAGACCAACTGGCGACCTGCGGCGATGCGGGTTTGGCAATCAGCCAACCGCTGGCGGATCGCTTGCTTGTCCCAGAGCACACCACCGAAAGCCTTGCGCTGTTTGACGTAATCCACGGTCATGTCCAAGGCGGTCTGCGCCTCGGCACAGGCCATCGCGCCCAGAACAATGCGCTCGTTCTGGAAGTTCTTCATCACCGAGTAGAAGCCTTTGTTAACCTCACCAAGAATGTTTTCCGCCGGGACGCGGACGTCTTCGAATATCAGTTCTGCGGTATCCGAGCACAGCCAGCCGGTCTTGTTCAGCGCCCGACCAACCGAAAAGCCCGGAGTGCCCTTTTCGACCGTGAACATGGTGATCCCGCGCGAGCCTTTGGCATCGGGGTCGGTTTTGGCACCGACAAAATAGATATCGCCATGCACGCCGTTGGTGATGAACATCTTGGTGCCGTTCAGAACCCAATCCGACCCGTCCTTTACCGCGCGGGTGCGCATGCCTGCCACGTCCGATCCGGCGACCGGTTCGGTCACCGCAACGGCAGCGATTTTTTCGCCCGAGGTGATCGAGGGCATCCAGCGGGCTTTCTGTTCCGGTGTGCCGGCGTTTTCAAGATGTGGCGAGGCCATGTCGGTATGCACCAGCACAGTGGCCGAGAAACCGCCAAAGGTAGAACGCCCGACCTCTTCGGCCAGAACCACGCTGGACATCACATCCAGCCCTGCGCCACCGTATTGTTCATCATAGCGCATACCCAGAACACCCAGATCACCCATACGGCGCAGTACGTCGCGGGGCACCATGCCCTCCTCTTCCCAAGGCTCGGCCTTGGCCGTCACTTCGGTTTCGATGAACCGGCGCAGCTGGTCGCGGACCATCTCGAGGTCTTCGCTGAATGGGCCATTGGCTGCGGCGATGGTGTCTTGTTTGGTCATGTTTCTTCCTCCGGGTCGAGTTTAACAAGTGGGGCGTGCCCGGCGACGGTATCGCCCGGTGCACAGTAAATTTCGGATACCACGCCCGCAACCGGGGCGGGCAGGCTTTGCAAGAGCTTCATCGCTTCGAGCACAACCAGCGTATCACCGGCAGCGACGTGGTCGCCGGGCGCGACACGCACCTCGGCAACGGCACCCGGCATCGGGGCCGACAGCAGGTCAGCGCCGCCAGATCCGCCGCTGGTGCGGGTAAGGTGCTGATCTTCCAGACTGCGCAGATCTGTCACGATCATTCCCGCAGGGGTCTGCAAATGCACCCGCCAAGCATTGCAGTCACGTTCGACATGGGCAACCCGCGAGAAGGGAACACCGTTGATGCGTCCGCTCAGGCGGTGCCCGGTCAGGGCGACGGCCTCGGCTGTGATGCTCTGACCGTCCGACAGCGTGGCGGCAAGCCCCGCGCCAACTCCGGCCACGCGGATCGGCTCGTCCTCGGATGTGTCCCAATAGGATGCCGCGCCGGGTCGCCCCGCAGGAGCCGTAAGCCGCCATGAACCAAGGCTCTCCCAAGGCGACGCGCCCGCTGATGGGGCGAGATGCAGATGCAGCGCCATCGCAGTGAGGGCCATGTCCTGAGCCTCCGGGGTCGGTTCCGTCCAGCCATCCGGGAACAGTTCGGAAAGGCCCGAGGTGTGATGCCGGAAGGCTTGGAAATCGGGGTGGTTCAGCAGCGCACGCTGATAGGACAGGTTCAGACCGACGCCGCCCACCGCAAAAGTATCAATCGCAGCGACGGCCTGCCGAATTGCCCCCGCGCGGTCGGGCGCATGGACAATGAGCTTGGCGATCATCGAATCGTAATGGTGGCCGATGACCGAACCCGCCGCGACACCGCTATCCAGCCGCACACCAGCGGGCGGGACCCAGAGGGTGATCTGGCCGGTCTCGGGTCGAAAATTCTCGGCCGGGTTCTCGGCGGCGATGCGCACCTCTATGGCGTGTCCGCTAAAGTGCACATCGGATTGCGCCAGCGACAGGGCCTCGCCCCGGGCGATACGCAACTGCCATTCGACCAAATCAATGCCGGTGATGGCCTCGGTCACAGGATGTTCCACCTGCAGGCGGGTGTTCATCTCAAGAAAGTAGTACTCGCCGCGCGCCGGATCATAGAGATACTCCACCGTCCCCGCTGAGCGATAGCCAATGGACTGCGCCAGCCGCACCGCAGCCGCGCGCATGTCATCGCGCACCGCCTCGGGCAGATCGGCGGCCGGTGCCTCTTCGATCAGCTTTTGGTGGTTGCGCTGAAGCGAGCAATCGCGATCGCCCAGATGCAGCACGTTGCCATGACTGTCGCCCAGCACCTGCACCTCGACGTGGCGTGCGCGCGGCGCGTAGCGTTCAAGGAACACCGCCGCATCGCCAAAGGAGCCTTTCGCCTCGCCCCGTGCCGAAGTGATGGCCTCGGGCGCGTCGGCCAGATCGGTGACAAGGCGCATGCCACGCCCACCGCCGCCTGCGCTGGCCTTGACCAACAGCGGCACACCAAGCGCCTGCGCCTCTTGCAGCAGTCGCGCGTCAGACTGGTCTTCGCCGCGATAACCGGGCAGCACGGGCACGCCAGCGTCCTCGGCGGCGGTCTTGGCCTCGATTTTCGAGCCCATCATGGCAATCGCGTCGGCCTCGGGGCCGATGAATACCAGGCCTGCGGCCTCGACCGCGGCGGCGAAACCGGCGTTTTCGGAGAGGAAGCCATAGCCGGGATGCACCGCGCCTGCGCCAGTCGTTTGGGCGGCGTGTAAGATGGCGTCGACGTTGAGATAGCTGTCTGCGGGCGCGGCTCCGCCGATGCAGACGGCGTGATCAGCTTCGACCACAAAGGGCGCATCGCGGTCGGCCTCGGAAAAGACGGCAACCGTTTCCAGTCCCAGCTTGCGACAGCCACGCTGGATGCGACGGGCAATTTCCCCCCGGTTGGCGATCAGGACACGGGTAAAGCTCATTTCACGCGCCATGACGGGATGCTTTTGTTGAGGAAGCTGCCAATGCCTTCGACGCCTTCTTCGGTTTCCCACGCGTCGGCCAGACGGTCAGCGGTATAGATCATGTTGGTTTCCAAATCATGGGCCGCCACATAGGCGATCAGCGCCTTGGTATCGGCCACAGCGCCCGGCGCGGCTTGGAGGTGATCGTGTACGACGCTTTCGACGGCTGCATCCAGATCATCGGCGGCCACGACCTCGGTCAAAAGACCGATCCGTTCGGCGCGCGTGCTGTCGAACAAAGCCCCCGACAGCATGGTTTCGCGCGAGTGCACCTTGCCGATACGGGCCACAACGTAGGGCGAGATATTGGCAGGCAAAAGGCCTAGTTTCACCTCGGTCAGGCCAAAGCGCGAACCTTCGGCGCCAATGGTGTAATCGCAGACCGAAATCATGCCGACCCCGCCGCCATAGGCCGGGCCATTGATCCGCCCGATCAACGGTTTGGGCAGCGTATCGAGGCGGCGCAGCAAATGCGCCAGCGTGGCGCTTTGGTCGACCCGCTCGGCGCGGGACTTGTCGATGTTGGAGGAGAACCAGTTGAAATCCCCACCGGCGCAGAAACTTTTGCCGGTGCCAGTCAAAATCACGATGCGCACCGCATCATCTGCGGCGAGTTTCTCGGCCACGTCGTGTAACTCGGAGATCAGCGCACCGTTTAGGGCATTGTGCTTGTCCGGCCGGTTCAAGGTAACGGTGGCAACACCGCGCGCATCGGTCTCAAGCAGGATGGTTTCGTAAGTCGTCGTCATGGTATTGGCCTCACATTCTGAATACGGGCGTGTGGCGCCCTGCGTCGGGCACCGAAGAAACAATGGCCAGACACAGGCCGAGAATATCGCGGGTCTGCCCCGGTTCGATCAGCCCGTCATCCCAGAGCCGCGAGGTGGCGTAATAGGGATCGGACTGTTCCCCATACTGGGCGCGCACCTGCGCCTCGATCTGCTCCATGTCGGCTTGCATCTTTTCTTCATCGCCGCCCTTTTGGCGGCGCAATTCCAACATCACGTTGCTGGCGATGTCGGCGGACATTGTGGCCAGTTCCGCCGTGGGCCATGCAAAGAGGAAATTCGGTGCAAAGCCGCGCCCGCACATGCCATAGTTGCCAGCCCCGTAAGAACCGCCAAGCAGGACCGACAGGCGCGGCACCTTGGCCACCGACATGGCATAGACCAGCTTGGCGCTGTCCTTGGCAATGCCGCCGCGCTCCGCCTCGGTTCCGACCATGAAGCCGGAAATATTGTGCAGGAACAGAAGCGGGATGTTGCGTTGATCGCACATCGACACGAACTGTGCGCCCTTGAGTGCACTGTCGGACAAAAGCGCACCGTTGTTGGCGAGGATGCCGACGCGGTAACCGTGGATGCGCGCCGTGCCACAGACCAAGGTTTCGCCCCAGCCGGGCTTGAATTCGCGGAACTCGCCGGCGTCGATCATGCGCAGCAGAACCTCGCGCATATCATAGGGTTCCTTGCGGTCGGCGCTGATCACGCCCAAGAGTTCTTCGGGGTCATGCGCGGGAGCTTCGGGGGCTGCGTCGGGCTGCATCGGGCGCGATTGGCCAAGCTCGGCCACGATGTCGCGCATCAGGGCCAGCGCGTGATGTTCGTCTTCGGCCAGATGGTCGGACACCCCCGAGACGCGGGTGTGCATTTCGGCCCCGCCCAGCGTTTCGCCGTCGACCTCTTCGTTGATCGCAACCTTGACGATCGACGGCCCGCCCAGATGGATGCGGGCATTGCCGCGCACCATGATAACCTCGTCGGACAGCGCCGGGATATAGGCGCCGCCTGCGGTGCAACCGCCGAAGACCGCCGATATCTGCGGCAAGCCGCTGGCTGACATGTTGGTTTGACGATAGAAGGAATTGCCGAAATGACGGGCGTCGGGAAAGACCCGGTCCTGTTCCGGCAGATACGCGCCGCCACAGTCCACCAGATAGAGGCATGGCAGCCGGTTGTCGGCCGCGATTTCTTGAGCACGGATGTGTTTTTGCACCGTCTCGTGATAGAATGAGCCACCCTTTACCGTGGCGTCATTGGCGATCACCATGCAGGGCAGCCCGTGCACGATGCCGATACCAGTCACGATACCCGAGCCGGGAACCTCGCCGCCGTATTGGCCATAGGCCGCCAGTGACGATAGCTCCATGAAGGCGGTGCCGGGATCGACCAGAAGGTCAATCCGATCACGGACCAGAAGTTTGCCGCGTGTGCGATGACGTTCGACCATGTCGGGGCGTCCGCCCGATGCAACATCGGCAATCCGCGCACGTAATGTTTCGACGCGTTCGCTTTGCGCCGCGTGGTTGCGGGCGTAGGTTTCAGATGCGGTCATCACCGCAGTTTCAAGACGAGCCATGTATCAGGTATCCTGTCTTTCAAGTATTCCGTTGAGAAACACATCGGCATAGGTGCGCGACAGTGCCTCGGCGCTGCCCCGGCCCGGGTCAAACCAATCAAGCGTTGCGTTCAATGCACCGATCAACATCAGGCGCAGGCGGCGGATATCCACATCCCCCCTCAGCGCGCCTTCGTCCTGAAGCCGGGACAACAGGGTGTCCCATTCGGCCTCATAGGCGCGGCGCGTGGGCAGGTTGGCATCCCGGACGGATTGCGGAACCTGTCCGAAAATGCGCACATTGGCCGAGGTATAATCACTGAGGTCGAGAAGCGCGCGCAGATGCGCCCCGATCGCAGCGCGCAGGATCGTTTCGGCGCCGGTATCTTTGGGCAGCGCGGAAACGGCCTGGCGCATGTTTTCGTGAACGACGTGAATACCGACATCCAGAACCGCCGCGACAATCTCATCTTTGGACCCGAAATGGTAATATATGCTGCCTGCCTTGATCCCTGCGGCCTCAGCGATCTTTCTCAGCGATACGGTCCCATAGCCCTGTTCGCGGAAAAGTCGCGCAGCGATGTCCAGCACGCCATCACGCCCGACCGCGGTGCGCGGGGCTTCGCTGACTTTGCTTGTTGCGGACTCGGCCATAGATTCTCTTCTCCTCATAACGCCTAACTAACAGTTGTTAGGTTGTTGCCGTTGATGAGTCAACCGTATTGGAGGTTTTGGACACAATTATTGGGGAATGCTGTTCGCAACCGGCACGGGACCGCCCGGACATCCAGACGTTTGCCGGGGTCCATCTATCGGGCCCCGGCTGGAAGTTTTAGATCACGAAGCCGCCACCACAGATGACGTACTGGCCCGAGATGAAGTTCGATTCTGGCGCACAGAACAGATAGACCGCGCCAGCGGCCTCTTCCGGTGTGCCGACCCGGCCCAGCGGGATCATCCGTTCCATCTGGGACAGAAGATCGGGGTTGACGCCGACCTTGATCTCTTTTTCCTCGACCTTGATCGTGCTGTCGCCATCGGCGCTGCCTTCGGTCAGGCGGGTGCGGATCGGGCCGAAGGCCACGGCATTGACGTTAACCTTGTAGCGGCCCCATTCCTTGGCCATCGTCTTGGTAACCCCAAGGATACCGGACTTGGCGGCAGCGTAGTTGATCTGACCAGCGTTGCCGCCGGTGCCCGCGATAGACGAGATGTTCACCACTTTGCGGAACACCTCTTGTCCGGCGGCGGCTTCTTCTTTGGCCTTGGCGCTGATCACCGGCTGGGCGGCGCGCAGGATCTTGAAAGGCGCAGTCAGGTGCACGTCAATGATAGCCCGCCACTGTTCATCGGACATCTTCTGAACCACGCTATCCCAAGTGTAGCCGGCGTTGTTCACGATGATGTCCAGCCCGCCAAAACTGTCGACGCCCGTCTTGACGAACCGTTCGGCAAAGCCGTCTTCGGTCACGCTGCCGGCACAAACCACCGCTTCACCACCGGCGGCGCGGATGGCCTCGGCCGTTTCGTTGGCCGGGTCAGCATCCAGATCGTTGATCACCAATCGCGCCCCTTCCGAGGCCAGTTTAAGCGCTATTTCACGTCCGATTCCCCGGCCAGAACCGGAAACCAGCGCAACGCGCCCTTCGAGTTTATTAGTCATGTTCTATCCTTTTGGGTAGCGTTGTCAGACTTTCTCATAAAGCGTGGTCACACAGGCCCCACCGAGGCCCAGATTGTGTTGCAGCGCCAGCCGTGCGCCGTCGACCTGACGTGCATCGGCCTGCCCACGAAGCTGCTGAACCAGCTCGGTGCATTGTGCAAGGCCGGTTGCGCCGAGCGGGTGCCCCTTGGACAACAGACCACCCGAAGGGTTGGTCACGTATTTGCCGCCATAGGTATTGTCGCCATCCTCTACGAATTTCGCCGCATCACCGCGTGCGCAAAGGCCAAGTGCCTCGTAGGTGATCAGTTCGTTATGGGCGAAACAATCGTGCAATTCGACCACGTCGACGTCGTCCGGTCCGATGCCTGCTGCCTCATAGACCTGATCTGCGGCGTTCTTGGCCATCGAGAAGCCAACAACCTCACGCATGTCATGCGCATCGAAGGTTTCTGGGCCATCCGTTGTCATGGCCTGCGCCGAAATCCGGACCGTGCTATCAAGGCCATGCTTGTCGGCGAATTCCTTGGAACAGATAATTGCAGCAGCCGCGCCGCAGGTTGGCGGGCAGGCCATCAATCTGGTCATGACACCGGGCCACATAACCGGAGTTGCCATGACGTCTTCCGCACTTACCACTTGCCGAAACAGGGCAACCGGGTTCTTGGCGGCATGCCGGCTAGCCTTGGCGCGGATCTTCGCAAAAGTTTCCATCGGCGTGCCGAATTCCTCCATATGCGCCTTGCCAGCACCGCCGAAATACCGCAGCGCCAGAGGGATTTCCGAATTGCCCACCAGATCGTCGGTTTCCTTGTCGAACCTCGCAAACGGGCTGACCCGATCATTGAACATCGCACCGATTGCGCCGGGCTGCATTTGTTCGAACCCAAGCGCCAGAGCGCAGTCAACCGCGCCGCTTTCAACGGCCTGACGGGCCAGGAACAGGGCAGAAGACCCGGTCGAGCAATTGTTGTTCACATTCACAACTGGAATGCTGGTCATACCGACATGGTACAGGGCGCGCTGCCCACAGGTGCTGTCGCCATAGACATACCCCACATAGGCCTGCTGGATTTTATCATATTCCAGTCCTGCGTCTGCGAGGGCAGATCGAGTGGCCGTAGCCGCCATCACATCATAGCTTTCGGATTTTCCAGGCTTTTGGAACGGGACCATCCCGACACCGGTGACATAGGCCTCATTTGACATTTCTTCCTCCCCACGCTTGCTCAGGCAAGCTTGAATCGCGCGTCATTCCATTTTCTACCATTTGTTAGATTTTACGAGCAAGTGTCCAAAACTGTCAACACGATTACGCTGTGACGTCGGGTGCTTGCTCAATTTTCTAACATGTGTTTGATTTATCCTGCCGCCTGCTTTGAACGTCAACGCGTGTCGCAATTCAGGTCTTTAGGTCTGAGTGTGGCTTGCCAAGACGGATGAGAAAAAACAGGCGTACGATTTCGAGAACCAGAGGTGCCTAACCGGCGAAAGGAACCGAGAAATGGCGTATTACTATGAATTCAAAGGGTTTGTTCCCGTTGTTCCCGAAGGAACATTCGTTCATCCTCAAGCCGTGCTGATCGGAAATGTCATCCTTGGCAAGGGGTGCTATATTGGGCCCGGCGCAAGTCTGCGGGGCGATTTTGGCAAGATCGTGATTGGCGACGGGGCCAATGTTCAAGACAATTGCATCATCCATTCCTTTCCCGGTCGTGATGCAGTGGTCGAAACCGATGGCCATATCGGCCACGGCGCGATCCTGCATGGGTGCACCGTTGGGCGGAATGCTTTGGTCGGGATGAATGCCGTCATCATGGACGGGGTAGAGCTTGGCGCGGAATCGATCGTCGGCGCGCAGGCCTTCGTTCGAGGCGAAACGGTAATCCCACCGCGTTCAATGGTGGTCGGATCGCCCGCAAAAGTGATCCGCGAGGTCAGCGAGAAAGAAGTCGCATGGAAAACCCGCGGAACCGCCGAGTATCAGCAACTGGCGCGCGACTGTCTGACAGGATTGAGACCCGTTGAACCCTTGAAAGTGGTCGAGGCTGACCGGCCGGAGGTGGCGGCCTCTGATGTCGTGTCGATACAAGAGGCGCGGCAGCGGACGACCTGACGCGCCGCGCCAAAGCCCAACCTCTCAAAACCGGAAGATACCGTAGTTTGGATCGTCAATAGGGGCGTTCAGCGAGGCAGAAATCGACATGCCAAGAGCATTGCGGGTATCCGCCGGATCAAGGATGCCGTCGTCCCACAACTCCGAGGTTGACGTATAGGCTTCGACATCGCGCCGGAACTTCTCCAGCACGGGATCACGGATCGCGGCGATTTCGTCTTCGGTCAGTTCCTTACCTTCGCGTTGAAGCTGCCGAATCTTGACGTCGGCCATTGTATTGGCCGCCTGATCCGCGCCCATCACCCCGATTTCGGCCTGCGGCCACATGAACAGCGTGCGCGCATCCCAGGCCCGTCCGCACATGCCGTAATTGCCCGCCCCGTAAGAGGCATTGGCGATCACGGTGAATTTCGGCACGACCGAGCCGCCCTGCGCCATCAGCATCTTGGCGCCGTCCTTGGCGATGCCGCGTTCTTCGTATTCCCGGCCCACCATGTACCCGGTGATGTTTTGCAAGAAAACCAAAGGCGTGCGGTTCTGGTTGCACAGCTGCATGAAATGCGCGGCCTTGAGCGAGCTGTCGTTGAACAGCACCCCGTTGTTGGCCAAAATCCCCACCTTGTAGCCCCAGATATGGGCAAAGCCACAAATCATCGTGGTACCGTAATCGGGCTGATATTCGTGAAAGCGTGAGCCATCGACGATCCGGGCCAGAACCTCGCGCATGTCGAACTGGGTTTTCCGGTCCTTGGGGATGATCCTATAGAGTTCCTTAGGATCGTAGTAAGGTTCCTCGAA
>JAPHRE010000014.1 GCA_026195905.1 Pseudopelagicola sp.
CAGTAGATCGTCGATCGCGGCCATGAAAATGGCTGTGCCGGTCGGGATCAGACTATCGGGAAAGTCATAATCCGGGTTGTGCAGAGCGGGCGCGCTGAGACCGCTTCCCAGAAGGAACATGGCCGATTGCGCCACATCCGCAAAGCGCCCGAAATCCTCGGAGGCCCGCATTGGCAGGTGCCCGTCGTCCTTGATAAGCCCAAGCCGCCGGACCGCGCGGTCAAGCACGGCGGTGGCCTCGGGATCGTTGGTGCAGGCGCGGAAGTAATCATGGTAGGCGAGGGATACCTGAAGGCCGTGATCATCCGCGATTTGATGCACAGCGTTTTCAGCCTCGCGACACAGACGTGCCATGCCCGTGTCCGTCAGGCTGCGCAGCGTGACCCAAAGCGCAGCGTCGCCGGGCGCAACGCCAAAGGCGGGTTCTCCGACGCGGATATGGGTGATCGTGGCAAGCGCGAAATCGGCGTGGGTTTCGGGCGCTGCGGCGCTTAGGCTTTGCAGGGCGGGAACCAACGCGGCGATGGCCGGGGTCGGCGGCACGCCGGTTTCAGGCTGTGAGGCGTGGGCGGTGCGTCCTGCGAGGCGAATCTCAAGCCCACATGAGGCACAGTTGGCGGGACCATCCTGAAGCGCGACATGACCGAGGGCGAGGCCGGGCATGTTATGCAGCGACAGGGCGTAGTCGATTGAGATAGAGGCGAAATTCGTGTCCTCCAGGACTTTTGCCGCGCCTGATCCATCCTCTTCTGCGGGTTGAAAGAGCAGGATAACGCGCCCCTTTTGAGGCCGATGGCGCGACAGATTCCGTGCGACGCCCATCAGCATGGCCATGTGGCCATCATGGCCGCAAAGATGCCCCTTGCCCGGTATGGTAGAGCGGTGATCGGCGTCGGAATGTTCCTCGATGGGAAGCGCATCCAACTCGCAGCGCAGGAGGACGGTAGGTCCGTCTCGGGCACCTGCGTAAAACGCGGCGATGCCGTGGCCGCCAAGCCCGGTCAGAACCTCGTCCGGCCCGGTCGTCGCGAGGGCCGCCGAGATGCGTTTGGCGGTCTCGGCCTCTTGTCCCGAAAGTTCGGGGTGACGGTGCAGATCATGGCGCAGCGCAGTGAGGCCTGCGATGTCCTCGGCGGTGAGGGTGGGCAGGGCGTTGTTCTGGGCGGTGTGATCCGTCATCGCGTCAATCGCGGGTGCCTGCGAAACGCTCTTGCCAGTCTTCGCGCTCGGCGTCGGTGATCTTGCGGAAAGTCACGTCTGGCACGGTGAAAGCATGGCCGGGGGGCAATGCGGCGAGTGCGGCGGGGACATCATCGGGCCAAGCGTCATTGTCGGTTTGCATCGCGGTGAGCAGCGCATCTTTGGCGTCGGGGATGAAGGGGGCCGACAACACGGCGTAGAACCGGATTAGGCTCAGCGCGAGGCGGATTTGCGCGGCGGCTTTGTCCGGGTCTTCTTTGAAGGTCGACCAAGGCGCGGCGTTTTGCAGGTATTCGTTGCCTGCAACCCAGATCGCGCGCAATTCCTGCGCCGATTTGCGCACCTCCATCGCCTCCATATGGGCCTCATAGGCGCGGGTGCGGGTGGTGAGTTCTTCGATCAAGGCCTGTTCGGTCTCGCCAAACGTCCCGCCCGAGGGCACCTTTTCGCCGAATTTGGAGCGGCAGAATTTGGTCACGCGGGAGACGAAATTCCCGAGCACGTCGGCAAGGTCTTTGTTCACCGATTGCTGGAAATTTTCCCAAGTGAATTCGGCGTCCGAACTTTCGGGAGCGTGCGAAAGCAGCCACCAACGCCAGTAATCAGCGGGCAGGATTTCAAGCGCCTGATCCATGAAAACGCCACGCCCGCGCGAGGTCGAGAATTGGCCTCCGTCATAGTTTAAGTAGTTGAAAGACTTGATATAATCGACAAGTTTCCACGGCTCACCCGAGCCGAGAATCGTCGCCGGGAAAGACAGCGTGTGGAAGGGCACATTGTCCTTGCCCATGAACTGGGTGTAGCGGACGTCGTCGGCGCCTTTGTCGGTGCGCCACCAGCGTTGCCAGTCGGTGCCTTTGCCGGTGTCGACCCATTCCTTGGCGCAGGCGATATATTCGATGGGGGCATCGAACCAGACGTAAAAGACCTTACCCTCCATGCCGGGCCAGTCTTCGGTGCCTTTCTTGACCGGGATGCCCCAGTCGAGATCGCGGGTGATGCCGCGGTCCTTAAGGCCGTCGCCATCGTTGAGCCATTTCTTGGCAATCGAGGTCGTCAGGATCGGCCAATCGGCCTTGGAATCGATCCAGGCCTCAAGCTCATCCTTCATCTGCGACTGGCAGAGATAGAGGTGTTTTGTCTCGCGCATCTCAAGATCGGTCGAGCCGGAAATCGTCGAATGCGGGTTGAGAAGATCGACGGGATCAAGCTGTTTTGTGCAGTTGTCACACTGATCGCCGCGCGCCGATTCAAAGCCGCAATTGGGGCAGGTGCCTTCGATATAGCGATCCGGTAGAAACCGCCCGTCGGCCTTGGAATACATTTGATTTTCAACGACTTCGCGGATCAGCCCCCGGTCGGCAAGGACGCCTGCGAAGTGTTGGGTGAGGGCGTGGTTTTCCGGGCTGGACGAGCGGCCAAAATGGTCAAAGGAGAGGCGAAAGCCATCGGCAATTTTCGCCTGCACGTCATGCATTTCGGTGCAGTAGTCGGCGATGGGCTTGCCGGCTTTGGCGGCGGCGAGTTCTGCCGGGGTGCCGTGTTCGTCGGTGGCGCAGAGAAACAGCACCTCGTTGCCGCGTCCGCGTTGGTAGCGGGCGAACAGATCGGCGGGCAATTGGCTGCCGACGAGGTTCCCGAGATGCTTGATTCCGTTGATGTAAGGAATGGCCGAGGTGATGAGGTGGCGCGCCATGAGGTCTCTTCCGTTGTCCCGCTAGTCTTGCCCTCCCTAGACCAAAGCGGCGCGTGTTTCCAGCGGATGTTTGGCGCGAAAACGGGCAAAATCGGGGGTCTGTATCACGTCGGTATTGCGTCGGTATTGCGACAGTGCGGTTTTTGGGCAGGCTTAGGCGCCGTTTTCGGGGCCACGGTCGCGCTGACGGCCCATGAGGCGGCCGATGGTGAAGGTGGTGCGCGGGGCATAGACATAGCGCGTTTTGTTTTCGACCGTAGGGCGAATGCGCATCCGGGTCATGCCAAAGACAATCAGCACACCATGTCCGATGGCAATCATCACGAAGAGGGCCGAGGGGCCGAAACGGTCGATCAGGCCGGAGGCAAAAAGCGGCGCGGCAATCGCGCCGAGGGCAAAGAAGAACATCAACGCCGCTGAAAGTTCGACCCGCTCTTCGGGGCTGGCAAAATCATTGGCATGGGCCGAGGCGACGGAGTAAATCGGGAAGGCCGTCAGGCCGAACACCACGGCGTTGAGCATGATGATATTGGTGCCTAGATTGCCGGTCAAAACGGTCGAGACGCAGGACAGCACCGCCGCCGCCGAAAGCCAGATCAAAACCCAACGGCGATCAAATTTATCCGCAAGCCAGCCAACCGGGTATTGTGCGAGCGCGCCGCCAAGGACAAAGGCGGCGAGAAACCAAGCGACCTGATCCGTGGCAAGGCCGACTTGTGTGCCGTAAACGGGGCCGATCATGCGGAAGGAGGCCGAGCTTAGCGCCGCGACGACCACACCGGCGGCGGCAAGCGGCGAGCGCGCGACCGCCAGCATGGGGCGCAGGCGCGGGGCGTGGGGCGTTTGGGGTTGGGAGGATTTGCTTAGGGTGATGGGCAAGAGCGCGGCGCAGCACAGGATCGCAAGCAGGTTGTAAGAGACATAGGAGGCGGGTTCGAGGATGGAAATGACCATCTGTGCCGCCAAGGACGCGCCCATATCGACAACCCGGTAAGTGCCCATAGCGCGGCCCCGGTTTTCGTTGGTGACGCGCGCCTGAAGCCAGGCCTCGATGACGGTATAACAGCCCGCAACGCAGAGACCGGAGGCGATACGCATCAGCGCCCAGGCCATTGGATCAATGACGAGGAAATGCGCAATAAGGCCAATGGCGCCGGTGGCGGTAAAGGCGGCGAAAGCGCGGGAATGGCCGATGCTGCCCATCAGGCGGGGCGCCCACCAGCAGCCGATAAAAAAGCCCAGGAAATGCGCCGAGCCGAGGAGGCCGATTTCCTTGGTGCTAAAGCCCAGTGTCAGGCCGGAGAGCGCATCCAAGGGGCCAACCCCGCCCGTGCTCAGTTGTAGCAGGATGACCGAGAGGAAGAGGGCAGCGGAGGTTAACAAAAAGCGCATGGGGATCAGCTTGGCGCGGCGCGGGCGGTCGGGTCTTGCGGATAATCGACACCCGGCGTCGTTTTTAGCCCTCTGGTGAGTTGGGAATGGCACCATGCGCGCATGGCGGTGGCCAAGAGTCCAGCCGCCTTATGCCTTGTGCAAAGGTTTGGGGGCGATGGCTATTGCCGGGGCGGGAAAATCTGCGCAGGTTGGCGCAAAGATAGCGAAAGAGGAGGCACAGATGGCGGATCATAGGTATGAGACAGGGCGGCTCGACCTGCCATTTGTCGGGATTTCGACATTTGGCAAGCGCCCCTATGTGAGCGACTGGGATGCTATAGAGGCGGATGTGGCCGTGATGGGCGCACCGTTCGATTTTGGCACGCAATGGCGACCCGGCGCGCGGTTTGGGCCGCGGGCGGTGCGCGAGGCCTCGACGTTGTTTTCCTTTGGCCATGCCGGGGCGTATGACCATGAGGACGATGCGACCTACCTGCCGGAAAGCGTTCGGATCGTGGATATTGGCGATGCGGATATCGTGCATACGGATACGATGAAGAGCCATGCCAATATCGAAGAAGGCGTACGCAAGATGCTTCAGGCCGGGGCGCTTCCGGTGGTGATCGGGGGGGATCATTCGGTCAATATCCCTTGTATCAACGCGTTCGATGGCGATGGCGATATTCATATCCTGCAAATCGACGCGCATCTTGATTTTGTCGATGAGCGTCATGGGGTGCGGTTCGGGCATGGCAACCCGATGCGGCGGGCGGCGGAAAAGCCTTATGTCACCGGGCTGACGCAGGTCGGGATCCGCAATGTGTCGTCCACCGCCAAGGAGGGCTATGACGCGGCGCGGTCGATGGGGAGCGATATTCTTTCGGTGCGACAGGCGCGGGCGATTGGGGCGGAGGCCTTGATTGCGCGTATCCCCGAGGCGGCGCGGGTCTATGTCACGATTGATATTGACGGGTTTTGTCCGTCAATCGCGCCCGGCACTGGCACGCCGAGCCACGGGGGATTCCTCTATTACGATGTGCTTGAGATAATGCAGGCGCTCGCCAAGCGGCACGAGGTTGTGGGCATCGACCTTGTCGAGGTGGCACCGGATTATGACCCGACGGGATCGACGTCGGTCCTTGCGGCGCAGGTTTTGCTCAATACGTTGGGCTTTATTTTTCATGCGCGTGGGGCGCGCTGAACGGATTTGACGGAAAGGAAACGCGACAGATGAAGATGAAACCGCTTGGCCGGACGGGGATCGAGGTCTCAGAGCTTTGCCTTGGGACGATGACCTTTGGCACCCAGACGCAAGAGGCCGAGGCCCATGCGCAGATGGAGGTGGCGCGCGATCACGGGATCAATTTCTTTGATGCCGCCGAGATGTATCCGGTCAACCCGATCAGCGCCGAGACGGTCGGTCTTACCGAGGAAATTGTCGGCAATTGGTTTGCCAAGACCGGGCGGCGCGATGAGGTTGTGATGGCGACCAAACATTCGGGGGCCGGGTTCAAACACGCGCGGGACGGGGCGCCGATTTCGGCCAAGACCATTGCGGAGGCGATTGAGGGGTCGCTGCGGCGTCTGAAGACGGGGTATATCGACCTGTATCAATTCCACTGGCCCAATCGGGGGTCGTATATGTTCCGTCAGAACTGGGGGTTTGATCCCTCCACGCAGGACCGTGAGGCGACGCGGGCGCATATGGAAGAGGCGCTTGAGGCGCTTCAGGCACAGGTTGATAAGGGCAATATCCGCGCCTTTGGTCTTTCGAACGAGAGTGCCTGGGGCACGGCGGAATGGCTGCGCATCGCGGGGGAAAAGGGCGGGCCGCGGGTGGCGTCGATCCAGAACGAATATTCGCTTTTGTGCCGTCTTTATGACACCGACCTTGCGGAGTTGAGCGTCAATGAGGATGTGGGCCTATTGGCGTTTTCGCCGCTGGCGGCGGGGCTTTTGACGGGCAAGTATCAGCACGGGCGGGTGCCGGAAGGGTCGCGCATGTCGATTGTCGAAACCCTTGGCGGGCGCAAGTCGGCGCGGGTCTTCGGGGCGGTGGATGCCTATCTCGCGATTGCCCAGACGCATGGGATTGACCCTGTGCATATGGCGATGGCCTTCACGTTGCAGCGGCCTTTCATGTGTGCGTCGATTTTCGGGGCGACGCATCTTGATCAGCTTGAGCATATCCTCAAATGCACCGAAGTGACGCTTACGGAAGAGATCATGCAGGATATTAACGATGCGCATCGCGCCCATCCGATGCCCTATTGAGCACGCCCCCGCCTTGCGATAGGGCGGAGCGTCAGAGGAAGGAACACGAGATGGCAGACCAGGAAATCCTTGCAGAATTGCGCGCCTCGGCGCCGCGCCGGTGGATGGGGGTTGCCATCATGGCCGCGCTTGGCGGGTTGTTGATCTATATCGCGCTTGTCACGCCACCTGAGGTCTTGGCGTGGCAGGCCTTCCTATTGGTGCTTGGGGGCTTGTCGCTCTGGTTGGCGCAGGCGACGCGGCGGGCGACCGAGCTGACCCTGACGCTGACAGAAGAGGGGATCGTCGATAGCGCGGGCGAGACCGTGGCGCAGATTGGCGACATTGAAGGCGTGAGCCGTGGGATGTTTGCCATGAAACCCTCGAACGGCTTCACGCTACGGCTTCGTCGCCGGGATGTGGGGCGTTGGCGTCCGGGGCTTTGGTGGCGGTTTGGCAAACGCGTTGGCATTGGCGGCGTGACGCCCGGACCACAAAGCAAGATGATGGCGCAGATGATTGAGGCGCTTGTGGCGCAGCGCGGGCCGGGCCACGACGCCTAAGGCGGCTTGGCCGCTTTAGACGTTGTTGTCGCCGTCGCTCCAGACGAGTTGGGGCGCAAAACGCGGGCGTGTGAAGATGAACGTCTCAATGGTGATATCGCCAAGTCCAACATCCAGCGCCGGTTCGTAGGTCGAAAGCGTTTCCACAACGATCAGCGTTTCACCGCCAGCGATGGTTGGTAGAAGCGGTGTGAACTCGTTTAGCTTGGCGGCGGCAAGTGCTTCCATATTGCCGATGGTTTTCGACCATTCCAGCGTGTGTTTCTCGGTCACGTCGCTATAGCTTACGACGGTGACACGCAGGCCAGAAGGGGAATCCGACTGGGCAAGAAGATCAAAGAGCTTGCGCGTGCTGTCAAGGTAATAGTCGTCGATTGCCGTCGTCTCACGCGAGAGCATGTCAGAGATGGTAAAGGCGGCCTTCTCGGTCATGGAACGTGTTTTGTAGCCGTCGAAGAAGACGAACATCGCGATATAGGCCCAGAACAGCATCGGCAAGATGATGGCGGCCTCAACAGCGACAGAGCCGCGTGTCTCGTCACGAAAGTTTTCAAGGGCGGTTTTGAGTTTGATCCACATGACGCTTACCTCGGCTCCTGCACGAAGGCGGAAAGCGCAACGATCGGCACATCGCCATTGCTATCCTTGTTGAGATAGGGGCCGATGCCCTTGTCGCCGAATATCGGGGTGATCTTGGCGCACGCGCGCAGCACCATCAATTGGTTGTCCATGCCGTTTTGGAACGTGGTCACGGGTTGGCTTTCCTCGGCCTGATTGGTGCAGGTTGTCTTGTGCGGCAAGTCCGACCATGAACGCATATCGACAATCTGCATCTCAAGCATGAGGTTCTCGTTGCAGTTTTTGACGACCTCGTTGGTGGCGCAAATGCGGCGGCGGATTTCGTCGTGATCGGGCGCGGTTCCCGTCGATAGGCGGATGTCACGCACCACCAGATCAAGCGCACGCTCCAAGAAGGCCGAGCGCATGGTAATCATGCCGATGTCGATGGACGACACCATGATCCAGAAGAACAGCGGAAACATGATCACGAACTCTATCGAGGCGTGGCCGCTGTCGTCCTTGCGGAGTATGTTCAAGAGCCGTTTCATTGGGTCAACTTCAGTTGGGCGATGGACGACGCGATCGCCGCGAACGCATCGGAGATTTCAAGGCCGTCCACATCGAAGTAATGGGCATCGGTGCTGGCGCAGTCTTTGAGAACGGCGCGCCCGTCGCTTGGAGCCTCAAAACCGATGGTGAAGACCACGATATTCTTGGCCTTGGCGGCGTCGCAGATCGCCTTGGTGCGGGCGTTCTTGGTCGAGTTGCCGATGGATTTGCGCACGTCATAATACCAATCGTCCCAGGCATCATTGTCGTTCATCCAGGGTTCGTAATGTTCCTCGACGTTATATTTGAGCGAAGTATAGGCCCAGAGGTCGGGATATTGCAGGCGGATCGCTTCGCCGTTCTCGGAGACCTCGGTCGTGATCTCTTCATAAGAGGTGCGGTTGCCCCATTTTTTACACTGACCGCGTTTGCTTCCCCATGTGTAGTAGCGTTTGCAATAGGCCTCTACATGTTCGATCCATTCGGACGTGGTAATGACGCCATTACCATAGGGGTGGTCATACCAGCCTTCTTGCCAGTCGCCGTTTTGATCGGTGTGACCGGGCCAGTAGTAGAGAGGGTCGTCATACTCGTCGTTGTCGTTGTAGTCGTAGTAGTCAATGCCGACATAGACGGAATAGACTTCTTTTTCATCGTTCCACCAGATGTTCGATTCCCCGGTGCGGAAGGCACTGTCGACGTAATATTGGCTGGTGTTTTGACCGTCGGTCATAAGCACCACGACCTTGAGCGCGTCGCCGCCTTCATATTTGGTCGGACGGTCGGCGAAATCGTCGGACACCATCTCCTCGTCGATGAGGTGGTCTATGATGGGCTGGGTCGAAGGGTCTAGCAGGGCCACGCCCCATTTCATGCCGATATCAATCGAGGTATTTCCCTCCGCCTTAAGGCCATTGATATGGCTCTTGAGCACGGCTGTGTTCTTGGAGAGGGCCAGCACCTCGCTTGAGGCGTCATACTCTGAGTATGCCTCGGCATCGCGGCAGACAGGCGAACTGACGAGTTTTTTCGGATCGTTGTCGCGCCCGTCATAGTCGCTCCACGGGCTGAAATGCATCGCTTGGGTCCAGCGGTCGGAAGGGTTGAGCGTTGTTGTCTCAAAGTCACTGCCGGAGAAGTGCAGGCAATGGGAATAGCCCTGCTGGTTCGCGGCAGCGTCGACGCCGGTTGCATTGGGGTTGATGGCGGTATCCACATCCATGTCGCCGTTGATCGACGCGTTCAGCGTATCAAAAAGCTTTTTGTGCACCGCGACCTGCGTTGCGTAGGGCACGATGGAGATCGAGAGTTTGCCGTCCTCGGTATTGGCATCCATCGTGTCGATGAAATCCTTGGCGGCGGTCTTGAGGTTGCTCAGGCGGCTGTTGGAGCCCATAGAGCCGGAGACGTCAAGGACGAGCGAAATCTCGACCCCGCCAATACGTTCCTCGGCGCGCCCTGCGGAAGTCGATTGCAGGGCTTCGACGCCCGCAAGTTTCATGAAATTGGTTTTGGTCTGGCGCTCGGCGCGGGCGGTGACGACGCGGTAGTTCAGCCCGGTGTCGTCATCCACATACGTCAGCGTATCGCTCAGCCCGGATTTGGCGAAATAGTCACGCACCACGCTTTTGGGGTCGAGCGACTGGCTCATGTCGGCGGCGGCGAGCACGGCGCGGTCGAGCGTATGTTGCATCCGGGTGCGGTTCATCTCGGAGCGCATCAGGTCAATGCCGATCCCGCCGACCAGCAAGATGATCAGGAATAGGAAGATGGAAAAGCCGACGAGAACGCCGCTTTCATCGCGTTGAAAACCGCGCAGCCAGCGTTTGCACGCTTTACCCGTGCGCATTTGCGTCACGCGATTGGGGTCTGTTGTTTCATACGACATTCGTTTCACCTGCGTCCTCTCGACGCGCGCCGAGCCAGGGGACTCGTCACATTCTGCGCCACGGTTACTTTCCGCGCGAAATAGGGCGTAACTTGGGCCTAAGTGGTGCGGCATTGCGGTTTTCACCCGAAAATTCATCAGGATTTAAGGGTTTAGGAAACAATCAGGCGTATTGCTTCGATACCGTTTCGTAAAACGGCGCTTGCTCACATTCCGGGCAGTTTCTGTTTTTCCCCCTCGCAATTGTGGCGGATGTGTTTGTAGGGTCGAGGCAGAGGGGTGCGGCGACGAGTCGCGCAAAGCCGGTGGTTCAGGGAGGCCGTTTCAATGACACAACCAACAGAGCCGAGTTTCCGCGAGAGCGTCGATCTCATGTTCAACCGTGCCGTGGCGCTTATGGATTTGTCGCCGGGGCTTGAGGAGAAAATCCGGGTCTGCAACGCGACCTACACGGTGCGCTTCGGGGTGCGGCTTCGGGGGAAAATTCAAACCTTTACGGGCTATCGGTCGGTGCATTCCGAACATAAAGAGCCGGTCAAGGGCGGTATCCGCTACGCCATCGGCGTCAATCAGGACGAGGTTGAGGCGCTGGCGGCGCTGATGACGTATAAATGCGCCCTCGTCGAGGCCCCGTTTGGCGGCTCCAAGGGGGGCTTGCGGATTGATCCGCGCCAGTATGATGAGCATGAGCTTGAGCGCATCACCCGCCGGTTTGCCTATGAATTGGCCAAGCGCGACATGATCCATCCATCGCAAAACGTCCCGGCTCCGGACATGGGCACGGGCGAGCGTGAGATGGCGTGGATCGCGGATCAATATGCCCGGATGAACACCACCGATATCAACGCGATCGCCTGTGTCACCGGCAAGCCGCTCAATGCGGGGGGCATATCGGGACGCGTCGAAGCCACGGGGCGCGGTGTGCAATATGCGCTGCGCGAGTTTTTCCGCGACCCGCGCGACATCGAAAAGGCCGGTCTTACGGGTACGCTTGATGGCAAGCGGATCATTGTGCAGGGGTTGGGCAACGTGGGCTTTCACGCGGCCAAGTTCCTCAGTGAGGAAGATGGCGCAATCATCACCGGGATCATCGAGCATGATGGCGCGTTGTTCAGCGAAAAGGGGCTTGATGTCGAGGCCGTGCGCGCATGGATCGTCAAATATGGCGGGGTCAAGGGCTTTCCCGATGCACTTCATGCCGAGAATGGGGCGGCGGTTCTTGAGAGCGACTGTGACATTCTTATACCGGCGGCCCTTGAGGGGGTGATCAACCTCTCGAATGCGGCCCGGATCAAGGCGCCCCTTATAATCGAGGCGGCGAACGGTCCTGTCACGGCAGGCGCCGATGATATCCTGCGCAACAAGGGCACGGTTATCATTCCCGACATGTATGCCAATGCCGGCGGTGTGACGGTGTCGTATTTTGAATGGGTCAAAAATCTGAGCCATATCCGCTTTGGTCGGATGCAGCGCCGTCAGGAAGAGGCGCGCCACCAGCTTGTGGTGGATGAATTGCAGAAGATTTCCGAGGCGATGGGCAACACCTATACGCTCTCGGATCGGTTCAAGCAGAAATACCTGCGCGGGGCGGATGAGTTGGAGCTTGTGCGCTCGGGTCTCGATGACACGATGCGGATCGCCTATCAGTCGATGCGCGATGTCTGGCATGCGCGCGGCGATGTCGATGACCTGCGCACGGCGGCCTACCTCGTGGCGATCGAGAAAGTGGCGGCGAGCTATCGGGCCAAGGGGTTGTAAGCATGGTGGATATTCCGTTTTCCTGTTCTTGTGGCACGGTCAAGGGGCACCTTGTCGACATAGATCGCAAGGCAGGAAGCCGGATCACCTGTTATTGCAAGGATTGCCAGACGGCGGCGCGGGCGCTTGGGCGCGAAGAGCTTTTGGATGACCGGGGCGGATCGGAACTCTATCAAACCACGCCCGCACATATTCGCCTTGATGCGGGCGAGGCGGATGTGGCCTGTTTGCGGCTTTCGCCGAAAGGGTTGATGCGGTGGTATGCCGGGTGCTGCAACACGCCGCTTTTTAACACGCTGGCCCAGAATAAACTCTGTTTTGCGGGGGTGCTTGTGCATTCGGTTGCGCCCGAGGCGCGCGCGCCGCTTGGGCCGCTCATCGCGCAGACCTTTACCAAGGGCGCGGCGGGCGGCGTGCCGGTGCGCCAATATGGTTTTGCCAAGACGGGGCTTAATATTCTGCGTCGCCATGTGCGCGCCAAATTCGGCGGTCGCGCCGCGATGGCCCCGTTCTTTGACCCGGACGGCACGCCGATGCGGCAGGCGCGTATCCTGACCCTTGAAGAGCGCAACGCGGCGCGGCCTGAATAGGCGCGGGGTCGCTGGCAGACATGTTCGTGACGGAAACTTGGGGGGGCCGCGCAGCAAGTCATTGCTAAGTTGATCGTGACTTGGTTCAGTCGAGTCAGGCGAAATTTGGAGGCGACATGCGGTTTTCCGGGTTGCGGGTTCTCAAGGAGGGTCTTGGCGGCAACAAAGGGTGGCAGGCGCAGTGGCGCGATGCCCAGCCCAAGCCGGGCTATGACATGATTATCATTGGCGGCGGCGGGCATGGGCTTTCGACCGCCTATTACCTGGCGCGCAATCACGGGATCACCAATATCGCGGTGCTTGAGAAGGGCTATCTTGGCGGCGGGAATGTGGGGCGCAATACGACGATTGTGCGGGCGAATTATTTCCTGCCGGGCAATTCGGAGTTTTATTCGCATTCGCTCAAGCTCTGGGAGGGGCTTGAGGAAGACCTCAATTACAATGTGATGCATTCGCAGCGCGGATTGATAAACCTGTTTCATAGTGATGGGCAACGCGATGCCTTTGTGCGGCGCGGCAATGCGATGGTCAATCAGGGCGATGATGCGGTGCTATTGGACCGCGACGGGGTGCGCAAGCATCTGCCCTATCTCGATTTCGAACAGACCCGGTTCCCGATCTATGGCGGGCTATATCATCCGCGCGGCGGCACGGCGCGTCATGATGCGGTCGCGTGGGGCTATGCGCGCGGGGCGTCGGAGCGGGGCGTCGACCTGATCCAGAATTGCGAGGTCACGGGGATTGATATTGCCAATGGTGTGGTGCGCGGCGTTCAGACCACGAAGGGGCCGATCAAGGCAGGCAAGGTCGGGATCGTCGTGGCCGGGCGTTCGGGACAGGTTGCGGCGATGGCGGCGCGGCGTATCCCGGTCGAAAGCCATGTGTTGCAGGCCTTTGTCACCGAGGGTTTGAAGCCCGTCATAGATCATGTCGTCAGCTTCGGCATGGGCCATTTCTATATCAGCCAATCCGACAAGGGCGGGTTGGTCTTTGGTGGCGACCTTGATTTCTATGCCTCTTATGCGAGCCGGGGCAACCTGCCGATGGTGGAGCATGTGATGGAAGCGGGGATGACCCTGATGCCGATGATCGGCAAGGCCAAGGTTTTGCGATCTTGGGGCGGGATTATGGATATGACCCCGGATGGCAGTCCGATCATCGACAAGATGGACGGGGTTGAGGGGCTGTATATTGATTGCGGCTGGAATTACGGGGGCTTCAAGGCGGTGCCGGCCTCGGGCTGGTGCATGGCGCATCTTATGGCGACGAATACGCCGCATGAGGTGGCCGAGAGGTTCCGGCTTGATCGGTTCCGCACGGGGATCAACCTGATGGATGAAGAGGGCACGGGTGCCCAGCATAACCTGCACTAACGGAGGGAAAGGCCATGCGGATCAAATGTCCTCTGTGTGGGGAGCGCGACAGGCGGGAATTCTACTACGTGGGCGATGCGGTTCTGATTGAGCGGCCCGATGCGGAGGCCGGGGATCAGGTCTGGGACGATTATTTGCACAATAGGGACAATCCGGCGGGCATCACGCGCGACCTCTGGCAGCATGAGGGCGGCTGTGGGGCGTGGATCGTGGTCTCGCGCAATACGGTTACGCATGAGACCCTTGGCGTCGAATTGGCCGAGGCGCGCGCCCGCAAGATTGGGAGGGGAGCCTCATGAGGGTTGCAGACAAAGGGCTTGTAGATCGCAGCAAGCCGGTGCGGTTTTCTTTTGACGGGCACAGTTTTGAGGGGCTTGCAGGCGATACGTTGGCGTCGGCGCTTTTGGCGCATGATGTGCGGTTTGTGGCGCGGTCGTTCAAGTATCACCGCCCGCGCGGGATCATGGGGGCCGGGAGCGAAGAGGCCAGCGCGCTTGTCACGGTGGGCAGCGGCGGGGCGCAGGAGCCGAATATACGCGCCACCGTGCAAGAGATATACGACGGGCTTGAGGCGCGGTCGCAGAATTGCTGGCCGTCGCTCAACTATGATGTGCTAAGCTTCAACGACCTTTTCGCGCCCTTCCTTGGGGCGGGGTTTTATTACAAGACATTCATGTGGCCCAAGGCGTTTTGGGAGCGGGTTTACGAGCCGATCATTCGCCGCTCTGCCGGGATTGGGGCGCTGAGCGGCACGCATAACGCGGATCAATACGAGAAGGCATTTGCCTTTTGTGATGTGCTTGTGATCGGAGCCGGGCCTGCGGGGCTTATGGCGGCGTTGACGGCGGGGCGTGCGGGGGCGGATGTGATCCTGTGCGATGAAGATAGTGTTCTGGGCGGGCGGCTCAATGGGGAGACGCTGGAGGTTGGCGAGATGGCCGGGGCCGATTGGGCCGCCGGGGCGGTGGCGGAACTTGGGGCGATGAAGAACGTGCGCCTGTTGCCGCGCACCGCCGTGACGGGCGCCTATGACCAAGGCACCTATGGCGCGCTTGAGCGGGTGTCGCATCATGCTGCGGCGCGTGAGGGGCGTCCGTTGGAGTGTTTCTGGCGCATTGTGGCCAAGCGGGCGATCCTTGCCGCCGGAGCGATTGAGCGGCCCATCGCATTTACCAACAATGACCGACCCGGCATTATGATGGCGGGCGCGGTGCGCACCTATCTCAACCGCTATGGCGTTGCGCCGGGTCAACGGATCACGGTCTTTGCCAACAACGACGATGCGCATCGCACGGCGCGCGATCTGGTGGCGGCGGGTGTGCATGTCGCCGCCGTGATCGACAGCCGGGAGGCCGCGCCACAGGGTGATGGCTATGAGGTTATCAGCAACGCGCAGGTGTGCGGCACCGAAGGGCGCAAAGGGGTGGAGGCGGTGAGTTATTGCCGGGCGAACGGAACGGTGGATAAGATCCAGTCCGATTGCCTTGCGATGTCGGGGGGGTGGAATCCGACGGTGCATCTGACGTGTCATATGAACGGGCGCCCCAATTGGCATGGCGGCATTCACTCGTTCGTGCCGGTGCCGGGGGCCATTCCAGGGTTGGAGGCGGTGGGCGCGTGCAATGGCGCGTTTTCGACGCATCGCGCCTTGGTCGAGGGGGCGGAAGCGGCGCTTCGGGCGCTGGGCGAGGTCGGGCTTCAGGGCCAGAAACCCCTCGTGCCACAGGCCGAGGACGCGCGGTATCGGATCGCACCGCTCTGGACGGTTGAGGGCAAGGGGCGCGCGTGGCTCGATTTTCAGAATGACGTGACGGTCAAGGATGTGCGCGGCGCAGCGCAGGAGAATTTCCGCTCGGTCGAGCATATGAAACGCTACACGACCCAAGGCATGGCCCCGGATCAGGGCAAGAGTTCCAACGTCGCCGCACTTGCGGTTTTGGCCGATGCAACGGGGCGCGGGATCGAAGAGACCGGAACGACGACGTTTCGCCCGCCCTTCGTGCCTGTCGCCATTGCGGCGCTGGGCGCGGGGGCGCAGGGCAAGGGGTTTGCGCCCGAGCGGCACACGACCAGCCACGCCGAAAGCCTGCGACGCGGCGCGCCGATGATCGAGGCCGGGCTTTGGTATCGGCCAAGCTATTTTCCGGCGCTGGGCGAGCGCACGTGGCGGCAAAGCTGTGACCGCGAGGTCAATATGGTGCGTAATGCAGTCGGGGTTTGCGATGTATCCACCCTTGGCAAGATCGACATTCAGGGGTCGGATGCGGCGGCGTTTCTTGATTTTGTCTATGCCAACACCCTCTCGACGCTAAAGCCCGGCAAGGTGCGCTATGGGATCATGCTGCGCGAGGATGGGCATGTTTTGGATGATGGCACCACGGCGCGGTTGGGCGAGGATCATTTTGTAATGACCACGACCACGGCGGCGGCGGGGCAGGTGATGCGGCATTTGGAGTATGTGCATCAGTGCCTTTGTCCCGATCTTGACGTGGCGATGATCTCAGTCACCGAGCAATGGGCGCAGTTCGCCGTCGCGGGACCAAAGGCGCGCGATCTTCTGAATGGGGTCGTGCAAGAGAGCATCGACGCGGAAAGCTATCCTTTTATGGGCTGCGGAGCGGTCACGGTTGCGGGGGTCGAAGGACGATTGTTCCGCATCTCGTTCAGCGGCGAACATGCTTATGAGATCGCCGTTCCGGCACGCTATGGAGAGAGCCTTTTCAAGCTCTTGGTCGGCAAGGCCGAGGCGCTGGGCGGTGGTGCCTATGGGATGGAGGCGCTCAATGTGTTGCGGATCGAGAAGGGATTTATCACCCATGCGGAAATACACGGCCGGGTCACGGCGGAGGATATCGGCATGGGGCGAATGGTCAGCGCCAAGAAGGATTGCATTGGCAAAACCATGAGCGAACGCCCCGGCCTTTCGGGACCAGAGCGCGCGCAACTGGTTGGGTTGCAGCCGGTGGGCGTTGTGAAACAGATGACCGCCGGGGCGCATGTGTTCCCGCTCGGGGCGGCGCCGGTTCGGGCCAACGCCCAAGGCTATATCACCTCGGCCTGTTTCTCGCCGACATTGGGTAGCACGCTGGCGCTGGCGTTTCTTGAGAACGGTCGTGCGCGGCATGGCGAGGAAATCGTGATGGTGGATCATTTGCGCGGTGTGACAACGCGGTGCAAGGTTTGTGACCCGGTGTTTTTTGATCCGCAAGGAGGGCGTGTGCGTGGGTAAGTTGGATGCAAAATCGCCCTGTGATGGTCTGTTGCCGATCGAGATCGGGGCGGCGCGGCTCAGCGAGGTGGAGATGACCCGCCTGACCTCACTGGCCCCGAAGCCGGGGCAGGAGGCGGCGTTTTCCAAGGCGCTCAAGGCGGCGCATGGTATGGCGTTGCCTGCGCCGAACCGGGCGACGGGCAAGGCGGGGGCGCGGGCGCTTTGGTTTGGCAAGGGGCAGGGGATGCTTATCGGGCCAGAGCCGGAGGCGGGGTTGGCGGCGCATGCGGCGCTGACGGATCAGTCGGATGCCTGGGCGATGGTGCGCCTTGAGGGCGCGGCGGCGGAAGATGTGTTGGCGCGGTTGGTGCCGGTTGACCTGCGCCAGAGCGTTTTCAAGCGGGGCCATACGGCGCGCACGATGCTTCAGCATATGGCCGTGTCGATCACCCGCATCAGCGGCGAGGCGTTTTTGATCCTCGCCTTTCGGTCGATGGCCGGGACTTTGGTTCACGATCTCGAGACCGCCATGAAAGGGGTTGCCGCGCGGCGGGGAGCCTGACATTTTTGGCGCAGTTCGAAGGAAAAAGGTAAATGATCATGCGTTTTCTCGTTCCCGTCACTGTGGCGGCTTTGACCCTGTTCGCGTCTCCGGCGCTGGCCGATAAGGCGGAAGATTGTCAGATGCAGGCCGATATCGTGAGCCGCGCCGTGGAGCTGCGCCAAGAACGCACACGCCAGGCCAAAACGGTTGAGATCATGGCGTCGGGCGAGGATGCGGCGGTGGCCGAGAAATACCTCGGGGCGGTGCCGCATATCGTTGATTGGGTGTATTCGCTCAAGCGCAAGGAGCTCAAGCTTGATCCCGGTGCGTCCTATTATGAGGCATGCCTCAGTCAGTAAGGCGTCTGGACGAAGGGCGAGCCGCTCCCTATATTTGCACTATGAGCCTGCCCCCCGGATTCTTGGATGAACTGCGTAGCCGCACGAGCCTGACCCATGTGGTGGGGCGTAAGGTCATGTGGGATCAGCGCAAATCCAATCAGGGCAAGGGCGACATGTGGGCGCCTTGCCCGTTCCATCACGAAAAAACCGCGTCTTTTCATGTCGATGATCAGAAGGGGTATTATTATTGCTTTGGCTGTCATGCTAAGGGCGATGCGATTTCCTTTGTCCGTGAAACCGAGAATGTCGATTTCATGGAAGCGGTGCGAATCTTGGCGGATGAGGCCGGGATGCCGATGCCCGCGCGCGACCCACAAGCCCAGCAAAAGGCCGACCGACGCACCGAGCTTGCCAATGTCATGGAGCAGGCGGCGCAGTTTTTCCGCCTTCAGCTCAAGACCGGCGGTGGCACGGCGGCGCGCGATTATCTTGAGGGGCGCGGATTGTCCGATGCGGCGCGGGAGCGCTGGGAGATCGGTTTTGCGCCCGATAGTTGGCAGGGGTTGTGGGATCATCTGACGGGCAAGGGTGTGTCGGAGGATTTGATCCTTGGCTGTGGGCTTGCCAAGGCGTCGACCAAGGGCAAACGGCCCTATGACACGTTTCGCAATCGGATCATGTTCCCGATCCGCGATGCGCGCGGGCGCTGTATCGCCTTTGGCGGGCGGGCGATGGACCAAAATGACAACGCCAAATACCTCAATAGCCCCGAGACCGAATTGTTCGACAAGGGGCGCAGTCTTTATAACCACGGCCCGGCGCGCGAGGCGGCGGGCAAGGGTCAGCCGTTGATCGTGGCCGAAGGGTATATGGATGTCATCGCGCTTGCCGAGGCCGGGTTTGGCGCGGCGGTGGCCCCGTTGGGAACGGCCGTTACGGAAAACCAGTTAGAGCTTTTGTGGCGCATCTCGCCGGAGCCGATCATCGCGCTTGATGGTGATACGGCGGGGGTGCGGGCGGCGATGCGGGTGATTGATCTCGCGCTGCCGCTTCTTGAGGCGGGCAAATCGCTTCGGTTCGCGCTTATGCCGGAGGGGATGGACCCGGATGACCTGATCCGCGCCAAGGGGGCGAGCGCGGTGCAGGCGGTGCTCGATCAGGCGAAACCGATGGTCGACCTGCTTTGGCAGAGGGAGACCGAAGGCAAGGTCTTTGACAGTCCCGAACGCAAGGCGGCGCTTGATAAGGCGCTACGCGACAAGCTCAAGCTGATCCGTGATCCGTCGATCCGGGGCCATTATGGCCAAGCGGTCAAGGACATGCGCTGGAACCTGTTTCGTCCGCAGCGTGCGACGGGCGGTAAGGGAGCGTTCAGGGGCTGGACGCCAAAACCTGTTGTGCAGAGCCATACCAAGGGGTCGATGCTCGCCGCAGCGCAGGGGGCGGTCGAGCAACAATTGCGCGAGGCGGTGGTTCTTGCCGTGGCGATCCTCACGCCTGAGCTGCTCGACGATTTCGAGTATGAGATCGAGCGGATGGAGTGTCGCCATGCGAGCAATGCGCGGTTGCGCGATGCTCTGTTGCGTTTTGCCAACAGTCCCGATCCGAAAGCCGATATTGAGGCCGCGCTTGGGGCGGAAGCGGTTGAAACGCTTTTGCGCCATCCCCATGTCGCGATCACGCCGGCGGTGCGTCATCCCGGCGATGCCGATTTGGCGCGGCTGACATTGGCCGAGGAGTTGGCCAAGATGAAGACCGAAAGCGGCCTTGTGGCCGAGGTTGCCGAAGCCGCAGAAGACCTTATGGGGCTTGCGGATGAGGCCGTGACATGGCGCCTTGGGCAGGCAGCGCAGGCGCGCAATAATGCGCTACGTGTGCGTCAGGAAGATGCCGCAGAGTATGATCAAGCCCCCAATGGCGTGGCGATAGACCGCGAAGAGCGCAAGGCGCTCAACGCATTGACCGAGGGAATCGATTTCACCAAGGGCGGACGTGGACGTCGCTCATGAGTCACTTTGGTGAGGAACAGGTAAAGAAAACAGGGTAAACGGGTGTGCGAATCACCAGATCGCGCTATTGATTCGGGTTAAACCGAATCACCCACGCCCTTTCCGCAGGAGCACCGCATGGCCGCTAAAGACACCGACGACCAGAAGCCCGCCGATCAGGACGCGGAAATCTCGCTTGATATGAGCCAGACCGCCGTCAAAAAGATGATCGCCGAGGCGCGGGAGAAGGGCTATATCACCTACGATCAGCTCAACCAGGTTTTGCCGCCCGAGCAGGTCAGTTCCGAGCAGATCGAAGATGTGATGTCGATGCTGTCGGAGATGGGCATCAACATCATCGAGGACGAAGAAGCCGAGGAGGAGGAGCAGAAATCCACCGCCGTGGTCGATGCGTCTTCGGCCAATCGCGAAATCACACTCGGCTCTGGCACCAGCGAAAAACTTGACCGGACGGATGACCCGGTGCGCATGTATCTGCGCGAAATGGGGTCGGTCGAACTCCTCAGCCGTGAAGGCGAGATCGCCATTGCAAAGCGGATCGAGGCCGGTCGCAATACGATGATCGCGGGGCTTTGCGAAAGCCCGCTGACCTTTCAGGCGATCACCATTTGGCGCGACGAACTTTTGTCCGAGGACATCCTGCTGCGCGATGTGATCGACCTTGAGGCGACCTTCGGCAACCAGATGGACGAGGACGAGGAAGAATCCGTCGTCGAAACTGCCAATGTCGATGGCGCGCCGAAGAAAGAAGACGAAGGCCCGGAGCTTGACGCCGATGGCAACCCGATTGCCAAGGATGATGACGATGATGAAGACGAGCAGGCGAATATGTCGCTTGCCGCGATGGAGGCCGCGCTCAAACCTCGTGTTCTAGAGACCCTAGACCGGATCGCGCAGGATTATGTGCTTTTGTCGGACATGCAGGACGTACGGATTTCGGCGACGCTCAACGAAGATGATAGTTTTTCGGAGGGCGAAGAGAAGAATTACCAAAAGCTGCGCTCGGAAATCGTTCTTCTTGTGAATGAGCTGCACCTTCATAATAACCGTATCGAAGCCCTGATTGACCAGCTTTACGGCATCAATCGCCGTGTGATGCAGATCGACTCGTCGATGGTTAAACTCGCCGATCAGGCGCGCATCAACCGCCGGGAATTCATCGAAGCCTATCGCGGGCGCGAGCTTGATCCGACATGGCTTGAGGATATGGCGCAAAAGCCGGGGCGCGGCTGGCAGATGTTCATGGAACGCTCGACTGACAAGGTTGAGGAATTGCGCGCAGATATGGCGCAGGTCGGTCAATATGTCGGTCTCGACATCAGCGAATTCCGCCGCATCGTGCAGCAGGTTCAGAAGGGCGAGAAAGAAGCCCGTCAGGCCAAGAAGGAAATGGTCGAGGCGAACCTGCGTCTGGTGATCTCGATTGCCAAGAAATATACCAACCGCGGCCTTCAGTTCCTTGACCTCATTCAGGAAGGCAACATCGGCCTGATGAAGGCGGTGGACAAGTTCGAATACCGCCGTGGTTATAAGTTCTCGACCTATGCGACATGGTGGATCCGTCAGGCGATCACCCGCTCGATCGCCGATCAGGCGCGCACGATCCGTATTCCGGTGCATATGATCGAGACGATCAACAAACTTGTGCGCACGGGCCGTCAGATGCTGCATGAGATTGGCCGCGAGCCGACGCCGGAGGAACTCTCGGAGAAGCTCCAGATGCCGCTTGAGAAGGTGCGCAAGGTGATGAAGATCGCCAAGGAGCCGATTTCGCTTGAAACGCCGATTGGGGATGAAGAAGATAGCCAGCTTGGCGATTTCATCGAGGACAAGAACGCGGTTTTGCCGCTCGACTCGGCGATACAGGAAAACCTCAAAGAGACGACAACACGGGTTCTGGCGTCGCTTACGCCGCGGGAAGAGCGGGTTTTGCGGATGCGGTTTGGGATCGGCATGAATACCGACCATACGCTTGAAGAGGTCGGGCAACAGTTCAGCGTGACGCGCGAACGGATTCGTCAGATCGAGGCCAAGGCGCTTCGCAAGCTGAAGCATCCGAGCCGCAGCAGGAAGCTGCGTAGCTTCTTGGATCAATAACGGACAGAGCCGGGCAGTGTGCCCGGCTTGCTCCGCTTTTTGTGATTTGAACTGCTCGGGCCGAGGGTTATGTCCTTGTTCAGGATAAAGCAGAGAGGGTCCCCCATGCGCGCGTTTCTTCTGGCATTCTTCGGCGTTGGTCTGACAGCATCGGCGGCGCAGGCGTTTACAGCGATCAATGACCTTGAGGTCAATCCCCTCCAGCAGGGTTTTGAAGTGGTCGTCAAGGACGGCGCCGGGCCGCGCCAGATTTGGTGCGCGGCGGCGCAATATGCGCGCCGGGTGCAAGGCAATGGACCAACCACGCGGATTTATATCACCGATGGCTATGGGCCAAGCGCCACAAGTCCGGGGCGGCGGGCGGTAGCGTTCACCACGCAATCTGCGTCCGTGTCAAATAGCGTGCGACCGGGGGAGGGCGGCAATTATTCCGTGTCGATCCGCAAACCGGGTTACACGCTGACCGTCGCACATGCCGAGAGTTTTTGTTCGGATGTCTTTGAAGATCGGTTCGACTGGCCGGTCAAATAGCGTAGGCGCGCCAAGGGCGGAAAGGTGCCTATGGGCATCGCGGGGCGTCGGTTTTTCGATACAAGATGAGGGTGTTGGTATAACGATAGTCTATGGCGGCGCGGTTGCCGTCTGCGGCCTTTTATTTATAGGGCCGCCGCCATGTTTGCAGAGGAATAGTAACATGGAACAAGCCAAAACCCCGCTCACAGAAGAGCAAAAAATGCGGCGCCGGGTTGTCCGCCTGTTGGGCCGCACGTCCTGGTTTCAGGAATTCAAAGCGCAAAACCCCACGGCGACCAAAGAAGAGCGTGATGCCGCATGGAAGGACGCCCGAAAAGAGGCGACCAAGCGCGGCTCAAGGCTCATGAAGGTCTTGACCAAAAGAGGCTATAGCGTGGCCCATACGCCAGTTGAGACGGTAGAACAAACGGCCGCAGAATAACGCGGTTTCCGGCCCGCCCGAACACGGCGGGCCGTTGTCGTTTTGCGGGTATGTTTGCCTGCCGCCTTCTGCAAGGTTTTGACGCAAGGCCGCCGTGTGGCTATGGCTTGTGTCATGCAGACGCTTTTCAATATTTCGACCCACGGGCAGGGGCTTTATGAGTTCAGCCGCGAGGTGCGGCGCTGGCTACAGGGCAGCGGGCAGACCGAGGGGCTATTGACGCTTTTTGTGCGCCACACGTCCTGTTCGCTTTTGATCCAAGAAAACGCCGATCCAGACGTGCAGACGGATTTGCGCACCTTCTTTCATCGCTTGGTGCCGCCGACAACGGATCCGTCCATGCGGTATTTGACCCATACCTATGAAGGCCCGGATGATATGCCTGCCCATATCAAGGCGGCGATGCTGCCGGTGTCGCTCTCCATTCCGGTCAGCGGCGGGCAGGTGGTCCTTGGGACATGGCAGGGGATTTATCTTTTTGAGCATAGAAATGCGCCGCAAACGCGGAGTGTTGCGGCGCATCTTGGGGGATGAATTGGATATAAACGGGACGGATCCCGACCCTTGCGATAGAGCATATGGGTGACGCGTCCGGGCGACAGGGGGAAAAGCGGCGTTTTTTCCCTCTGCCCCTTATGTTGGGGGTCTATTTCCCCTCTACCCAAACCCTAGAGGCTCGCCTATAGTGCCTGTGGATAAGTTGGGAGCATACCCAACACCCAATGAGGCGGAAAAGACGAGAGAAGGGGAAGGCCATGCGCTGCCCGTTTTGCGGAAATATCGACACACAGGTTAAGGACTCGCGCCCAGCCGAGGATCATGTCGCCATCCGGCGCCGCCGGTTCTGTCCGGCCTGCGGCGGGCGGTTTACGACCTATGAGCGGGTTCAGCTCCGCGATTTGGTGGTGGTCAAGACCAATGGTCGGCGCGAAGATTTCGACCGCGACAAGCTTGAGCGCTCTATTCGCATTTCGATGCAGAAACGCCCGGTTGATCCAGAGCGCATTGACCAGATGATTTCCGGCATTGTCCGCCGCCTTGAGAGTATGGGCGAGACGGATATTCCCTCAAAAACCATTGGCGAGATCGTGATGGAAGCCTTGGCGCGGATCGACACCGTGGCCTATGTCCGGTTTGCCAGCGTTTATAAGAATTTTCAGGCGGCAGACGATTTCGACAAGTTCGTCTCGGAATTGCGCCCTACGCCGCCCGAGGAGAGTTAAACTGTCGGACCATCGCTATATGAGGCTCGCTCTGGAATTGGGGCGGCGGGGTCAGGGGCGCACGTGGCCCAACCCGGCGGTTGGCTGTGTGATTGTCAAAGAGGGACGGATTGTCGGACGCGGCTGGACCCAGCCGGGCGGGCGGCCCCATGCCGAGCCAGTGGCGCTTGAGCAGGCAGGGGCCGCAGCACGCGGGGCAACGGCCTATGTCACGCTTGAGCCTTGCGCCCATCACGGGCAAACGCCGCCATGTGCCGAGGCATTGATCGGTGCGGGCGTGGCACGGGTTGTTGTGGCGCTTGGGGATCGCGATGAGCGGGTCTCGGGGCGTGGCTTTGAGATGTTGCGCGCGGCGGGGATCCTCGTTGAGACCGGGGTGTGCGCCGAAGAGGCCGCGCGCGATCTCAAGGGGTTCTTTCTTCGGGTTGACGCGGGGCGACCGTTCCTGACCCTGAAGCTGGCGGCGTCTTTGGATGGGCGTATCGCCACCGCCACCGGCGAGAGCCAGTGGATCACTGGACCAGAGGCGCGGCGCATGGTGCATGCGATGCGGGCGCGTCATGATGCCGTGATGGTTGGCGCAGGCACGGCGCGGGCGGATGATCCGTCGCTGACCGTGCGCGACCTTGGGATCGAGGATCAACCCGTGCGCGTTGTGGTCTCGCGCCGGTTGGATGTTCCGTTGATGAGCCAATTGGCACGGACAGCGCGCGATGTGCCGGTTTGGATTGTGCATGGCGAGGATGCGGATCCGACGTTGCAGCGCACATGGGAAGACCTTGGGGCGACCCTTCTTGTCTGTGAGCGCGAGGGCAGCCATTTGGCACCGGCGGGCGTTTTGCGGGCGCTTGGCGACATGGGTTTGACGCGGGTGTTCTGCGAAGGCGGTGGGGCGCTGGCGGCGTCCTTGCTTGGGGCCGGGGTTGTGGATGAGCTTGTGACATTCAATGCCGGTCTGGCGCTTGGGGCCGAAGGCTATCCCGCGATTGGCGCGATGGGGGTTGAGCGATTGGCCGCTGCGCCGCGCATGACGCTGGTCGAACAGGCCCGCTGTGGTGCGGATTTGATGGCGGTCTGGCGCGCCTCTGCCTGAGCCTATCCGCGCCGCCAAAGGGCGGCATGTGACGCCAATGCGCCCTGCAGTTTTGCCAACACGCGGTTGACCGCGCCGGGACGAGGGAGGTTGGCCTGGGCCAGTCGCTCGACGGCGACCTCAACAGGGCAGGGACGTCCGGTTACGGGGTCCAAGTAGCGCGGATAGTCGATCAGGGCGGCATGGGCGAGACCATAGAGCGAGACCTCGGTGCTGCGCCGGGCCGGGATGGTGCCGCGATCGTCGGTCAGCGCCCAACCAGCATAGAAGGGTGCGCCATAGGTCACCACACGACGCCCGCGCAAAAGCGCCTCAAAGCCGGTCCCGGAGGTCATGGTCCAGACCTCATCGACCGTCTCAAGGAGGGCGGCCATGTCGACGTTTTCAACGATCACATCGGCCAGATTTGCAGCGTCGGGGACATGTCCGGGGCGCAGGCCGGCGCTTACATCGGGGTGAGGTTTGTAGAGGATCACAGCGTCGGGATTGTCCGCGCGCACCTGTGACAGAAGCGCGGCATTGGTGCGGATTTTTCCCGCCCCAAGGAGGATCGAGGCATCGTCTTCGACCTGACCGGGGACAAGGATGCGCCGCCCCGCGGGAAGGTCGGGAGGCGGTGTGCCGACATTGTATTTGCTCAGGCCAAGATCGCGGATGGCCTTGACGAGATGCTCGGCGCGCAAGGCCTGATCGGGGCGAAGCTCGGCGCGGGCGGCGATAAACGCCTCAAGGCGGCTGGGATGTGTGGGGTCATATGAGAGGCCAAGGTCGTCAAGAACGAGCGACAGCGGCGGCACGAGTTTCGCCCCGAGCCCGCGTGAGCGCAGGAATCCGTCCTCGACCCGCACGGCCCCTTTTGGACCATCGAGACGGCCCCAGACCATATCGCGCCGGGGGCTTTGCTTGCGGTCGTCAAAGAGCACCGGGCGGTGCTGGCCGAAAAAGCGCTGAAGGTGGCGGCGTTTCCAAAGGCGCATGCCATGTGCGTTCCAGCCCTGGCGATCCTCGCGCCATGCACGGGCCTCGGCCTCAAGCTGATCAATGACGGTTTCGATCTCGCAAAGACGGTCGCGGATTGGATCATACCAGAGCGGATAGAGGATCATCGCGGCGGCAAAAAGCTGGGCGCGGGTCAGGGTGCGTTGGCGGCGTGGCACGGGGCGTTCATCGACCGTCAGCCCCCAGCCGGCATAGAACGGCTGGCCAAAAACGCGCGGTTTGTGACCGGCAAAGATCGCCTCAAAACCGATCTGCGACGATATGGTATAGATGCCCACCGCCCCCTCGAAAAGCGCCCACGGGGAATAGGGCGCATCTATGAGTTTGACGCGGTCGCTTTCGTCATCGGGGCCGAAATAGCCGGACCTGTGGCCCTGCGCGGTTTCGGGGTGCGTTTTGATGAGGACGTTGCAGCCAGGGTTTTCTTCCTGTGCAAAGACGAGCATCTCGCGAAAATCCGCGTCGTCGGCCCCGCTTGCGGTGACGGAGGCATCGCCGCGGGTTTGGTCGATCACAAGGACATAGCCGGGCGATGGCGGCGTCAGGGATGGGTCGACGGCGCAGTATTTGCTCAGATGGGCCTCGCGAATGCGCGCAATCGCGGCGCGGGCGCGGTTGAGGAGGGCGGTATCGTCAAGCGGCGCGGTGGCAAGCAGATGTTCAAGGTCGGTGGGGTGCGACGGATCGAAATGCGGCCCGCACCGATCCAGAAACAGGCCAATGGGCGGCTGGCCTCCGGCGCGACCGGGAAACAGCGACCGCAGGAAGGCATCTTCGACAAAAAGGCGCTCGGTCTCATAGCGCGTGGCCACGGCCGCGCCGCGCCAAGCGGTTGGGCTTTGGCCCCAGATGGCGACGCTATCGTCGCTTTTGGGCCGTCCGAGACGCAGATCATACCCGGCAAGCGAGAGCATGCGCCGCAGGCGTTTTTGCAGGAAAAAGCCGCCATTAAAGGCATAAAGCCGCCGGCGCATGGTCGCGTCGGCGGCTTTATCGGTTTGCCCCGTGGGGCGCATCACTGGCCGCTAAGTGTAGAGGCCGCGCCAACCGTTGAGGACAGCGTTCCGGTCACAGCCGAAATGGTCTTGTTCCATGTGGTGATCGGGGCTTCGGTGACGTAGAGCGTATCGCCATCGCGCACCACGAAATCACGGGCCACGAACATACCGTTGGGTTGGGTCAGGTCGAGCACGTAGACCATGCGCTGCGCCCCGGCGAGATCATTTCGACCGAGCACCTGATTGGCGATGTCCTGCGCTTCGTTGCGGAAAATGAAGACGCCGGTCGGATCGCCCACTGAGGACTGAATGCCGCCGACCTGTGCGATGGCTTCGATGGCGGACATGTTCTTGGATTCGAAATTGACGCGGCTTTGTGCGCCGGTCGCCCCAAGCGAGGTAAAGGCGCGGGTATCTTCTTCGATGAGGATACGGTCACCGCCGCGCAACGCGATATCAAGTTCCGGGTTCTGGTAGAGATCCTGAAGCCAGATCTGACCGCGTACATTGCCGCGCAGAACCGTCACACGGGCGATTTCGGGGGTGATGGTCACGCCGCCCGCCTTGGCCAGCATGGTCGAGAGTGTGCGCGTGGGGCGTTCGATGGGGTAGACCCCCTGCGCACCGATAGAGCCAACGAGCGACACCGTCGCCCCGTCGCCCGCAACGCGGCGCACTTCGACCTGTGGGTCGGGGGTTTGTTCTTCGAGCTTGCCCGAGATCACGCGGCGGATCGATTCCGGCGTATTGCCCGCAGCGCGGATGCGCCCGGCATAAGGCACAAAGATAAATCCTGCGCCGTCGACTTGCACTTCGTTGAGAATGGCTGCGACTTGTCCTTCGGGGCCAAGAAGCGGTTTGTCGACGTTTTCCCAGATCGTCAGCGAAAGAATATCGCCGGGGCGGATCGTATCCGACCCAAGCTGTCCGGCGTTTTTGAAGGCATCGGAAAACCCAAGCGCAGGCACCACCGCTGTGGACCGTGTCACGCGGTCATTGACCGCTACGATAAAGGAATCGCCCTGACGTTGCACGGAGCCTGCGTAGATTTCACGCTTGTTTGGGCCGGCCCTTGGAAGAACGTCACAGGATGACACCATAGACATAGCCGTCAATATCGCCACGGCTTTCGCCCAGCGTTTTGCCAAGATTTTCACTGCTCGGTCTCCTCGACCTGTTATTTTTCTGCCTCAGGCTTTTTTTCTAAACTACCGGAATCCGAAATGAAAATCCAGCGCTAGACCTTGTGTGTGTCACTTGGCGAGACGCAAGTGTTGCCTTGGTGCCGCCTTGCCGGAACTTAGGGCGTCATAGGGATCATCGGGGGAAAGCATCATGTCGACAACGTGGCGTAACAAAAACCGTCGCCCCCGCGCGGAGTAAAAGCCACCGGCGACTTGGCTCGTTTCAAGAAGGAAACGGCGGTAGGTCTTGTAGGCGCGGGCGTCCGGGCGGCGCGCCGCCGAGAAAAAGTCGGACAGGGGTTGGTCGCTGACGAATTCGGGTTTGTCGTAGACGGCCTTGCCGAAAAGTTTGATCGGAATGCCGCGCCAAAGCACCTGTTGGGCGGCGGTGGAATTGACGGTAATGGCGCTGCGGGTTTCGTTGAGGAGCTGTGCCAGTTTGCCGCCGCCGACATAATGCACACGGTCGCAAATATCATGCAGGCGACAGAGGCGGTTGAGCTCGGGGCGCAGCGAGGCGCGACCATCTTCGAGCGGGTGCGCTTTGAACACAAGATGATGATGGGCCGGGGCGTTTTGGGCAAAGGCCGTCAGGATCACCTCAAGGAACTCGGTCATCGAGGAAAAGGGCGAGTGTTTTTGAAAGCTGCTGTCATGTTCGAGCTGCAAAAGCACCAGATGATAGGGAAACCCGCCATATTTTATGCGCCATGTCGCGATGCGGCGGTCGATGGCATGAAAGGGCATCAGCAGAAGGCGGCGCAGGTAGAGTTGGAATTCGCGCGTGACCGGAAGGGCGCGATGGGGGCGGAAATTGCGGTATTTGCGGTTCGCGAACATCACGAACCAATGGTAGAGCGCGCCATAGAAGACGTGCTGTCGCATGTCGCCCCAATGGCCGGGGGGCAGGTTTGTATCGGTATCAGACCCTTCCAGCGCGTGTTGCATGTCGTCGACGGGCATCGTCATCAGGCGCGAATGACCGTTCGAGCCGCCGCGCTCATACGTGACCCAGTAGGGGCGCAGATAGCCCTCCTCAAAGACATGCACCATAAGCCCCAGATCGCGAGCGCGCTGGATGGCGGTGGCGTGAATGTCGCGGACATCGCCGTAAAGAACGATATCGGTAATGCCTTTGTCGGCGACGATTTTATCAAACCGGTCGGGCCATGTCTCTGGCGGGGCGGTGAAGGGGATATAGGTTGCACGGTCGGGCCAGAACACGCGATCCCCGGCGTTGAATCCAACACGCCAGACAGATGCCCCAGACCGGCGCAACATCTTGCCCAGCCTATGAAAAAACGGCCCGTGCGGACCCTGAAGGAACAGGAATGTCCTGTTGCTGCCACTCGAAATCGCCATGATCGGCCTGATTGTTCACAAAGTCTTGAGGGCACGCTATCCCGTTTCAACGGCAAAAGTAAGGCGGCTTGCGGACGCGGGGGGGGCGGGGTAGGTCTGGGGGAGGTTGTCCAAGGGGAGCAGGCGGATGTTCACAGGGATCATTACGGATATGGGTGCGGTGCGGGCGCTGGAGACGCGCGGCGACCTTCGGGCGCGGATTGGCACCGGCTATGACACCAGCACGATCGACCTTGGAGCGTCGATTGCCAGCGATGGTGTCTGCCTGACGGTGATCGAGATCGGGCCGGATTGGTATGATGTCGAGATCAGCGCCGAGACCGTATCCAAGACCAATCTTGGCGATTGGGAGGTTGGCAAACGGGTCAATCTTGAACGCGCGCTCAAGGTCGGAGACGAGCTTGGGGGGCATATCGTGTCGGGGCATGTCGATGGTGTGGCAGATATTGTGACCATGAGCGATGAGGGCGATTCAACCCGCGTCACGCTTCGGGCACCGGAAAACCTTGCAAAATTCATCGCGCCCAAAGGGTCCGTCGCGCTAAACGGGACGTCCCTGACGGTCAACGAGGTCGATGGCTGTGACTTTGGCATCAACTTCATCCCACACACCAAAGAGGCCACCACATGGGGCGCGGCCAAGGTCGGGGACCGGGTCAATCTCGAGATCGACACGCTGGCGCGCTACGTCGCACGGCTGGCGGAAATGTCCTAAAAACCCACGTCTGTATCGCGTCGGTATTGCGTATGTATCACGGTGGTGCGGTTTTGGCCGAAGGGTTGGCGCGGTTTGCGTGGGCTTCGTGCGCTTTCTGGGAGAGGCAGGTCTGGGCGGGAAGTGTGAATTCGCGGGACTTGCGAAGGCATCCGGTCAAAGACGTGAAAGCGGCCATTCAAGGCTCAGGTTCAAGACCCCGCCATGCTGCACCATAGACCAAAGTCAGCAATGCGCAGGAAGCGGGATTTGCAAACTTGAGCACAAGACCCCTCGTTGCCCTGCGCATGTTCTCATCCGCTACATTTCGTCGTGAGAGTCTTGGTCACTCCAGAGGACAAAATCGTGATCATCGGGATGAAACGGCGGCAAATCAGAGTTATAGAAGTCTTCTAACGCCAGTATCGAACGGCCCACTTCCGAAAGCTTGATCTCAAGCACATGCTCGGCAACCTCATTGTAGTAGTTTTCCGCGCCTATGTATTCGTGCAACTCCCAATCTAGCCAAGGAAAAAACACTGCCATAAAATAGTCGACTGTGTATGCGGGAATTCCAACTTCGAACTTTTGCCAAACCTCGCCATCGGGATCATCACCGATAATAATTGTCGGATAACGGAAGTTTAGCGTTTTGTTCACCCAATCTTGGATGCGCATATACCCTTCGCCATGCTCTACGATTTCTCGAATAAGAGGGATGTCGAGTGCAAGTCGAGCTCGCTTTATGCTGGATAAATCGCTTGCTATTCCTGCCGCTATGAAATGCTCATGGGCTTCGTCGAGTGTTTGATCTGCGGGTATGGCGATCGCCCAACGACCATCCTTGCCCTCCTCAATGAGATGCCTCTCTATGCGTTGCCAGAGGGTAAGGCCTATCTGAGGATCGGTGTAGTATTAAGAATACCTGAAGCGAAGGATTGGTCCAATACTCACGATGGCGTGCTTCCCCATAATAAACATATCCATCACCACGTCGCCGGAAATATGAAGCGCCGGTTTTGATTTGCAACGCGATGAGCTTTCCGCCGGCCGTGCTGTCAGAGTTTAGCTTTTCGCCTGAGCGTCGATGCCATAATCGCTTGTCGGCTGCTCTCGAAATATCCATTTTAGCCTTGTGAAAATGGCACCAACAGCATGTATTCCAGCGCGGTCCGTCTGATCGGTTGATAATATTGCCATCTGGTTGTCCCGCCCAGCAGTGTTTCGCCAAAGCCTTCTAATTGCGCTCTCTTGTAGTCTTGTAACCGGTGCTTTGGAACCGCCGCAACCAACATATCTTCGATAGGCTCGCCAACGACCGTTCCGTCCGCACTGCCGACCTTCACCCGCCGAAAATGCTGCGCGATGGACGAATGGCCGGTCTGGTTAAGTTGAAGCGCAGCGCTTGGCCCCGCGGCCAAAGTCTGCACTGGGCCGTTTTCGCTGTTTGGTGACGGTGCCGTCCGTCCCTCATCCCTCCATGCCGTCACGTCCCATACCCTCCCTGTCGGTTGCGGCTCTGGCCAAGGGGGGGCTGTTGCGTTATTTGCGGCTTCAGACGATATCGAGAGAGAGCCCATGACATTCGAGACACCCGGCCCCGTGGAAGAATCGCTGCGTGATGCGATTAGTCCGATTGAGGAGATCATCGAGGATGCGCGGCAGGGGCGCATGTATATCCTTGTCGATCACGAGGATCGCGAGAATGAAGGCGACCTTATTATTCCCGCCGAATTTGCCGATGCGAAGGCGATCAACTTTATGGCGACGTATGGGCGCGGGTTGGTTTGCCTGCCGATGACGGCCGAGCGGGTCGACCGGCTTGGGCTGCCGATGATGGCGGTCAATAATTCAAGCCGCATGGAAACGCCGTTCACCGTCTCTATCGAAGCGCGTGAAGGCGTGACCACCGGGATTTCGGCGGGCGATCGGGCGCTGACCGTGGCGACGGCGATCAACGAGCAAAACACAATGGCGTCGCTTGCCACGCCGGGCCATGTGTTCCCGCTGCGGGCGCGCAATGGCGGGGTTTTGGTGCGGGCCGGGCATACCGAGGCCTCGGTCGATATTTCGCGGCTTGCGGGATTGAACCCGTCAGCGGTCATTTGCGAGATCATGAATGAGGATGGCACCATGTCGCGCCTGCCCGAGCTTGTGGAGTTTGCCAAGGCGCATGACCTCAAGATCGGCACGATTTCGGACCTGATTGCCTATCGCCATCAGCATGACAACCTTGTGCGCGAAACGCGGCGCGAGACGGTCACGGCGGATGTTGGCGGCACATGGGAGTTGCGCGTCTTTACCGATGTGATTCACGGGGTCGAGCATCTTGCGCTGCTCAAGGGCGATGTCACGACGCCGGAGCCGGTTCTGGTGCGCACCCATGCGCTGAGTGAAGTGTCGGATGTGCTTGGGATCGGACCCAAGCCGCGCGACGAGTTTGCAAAGGCGATGGAGATCGTTGCCAAGGAAGGGCGCGGGGCGGTGATCCTGTTCCGTGAGCCGCATCCCAAACTTGATTTCGGGGAAGAAGAGGATCGCCCCCGGATCGTCAAGCATACCGGGCTTGGATCGCAGATCCTTGCGTCACTTGGGATGCGCGAGCTTGTCTTGCTGACCGACTCGCCGCGGACCCAGTATCTCGGCATTGATGCCTACGGGTTGTCCATCGTGGGCACCCGCCCGATTTCCAAGGAGTAACCCAATGGCAGGCGCAGAACAGCATTATATCCTTCCCCGTCCGACGTTTGATGCTCCGGTCAAGATCGCCATCGTGATCTCGCCTTATTACAAGGACATCGCGGACAATATGCTTGCCGGGGCGACCGCCGAGATCGACGCCGTGGGCGGCCGTTATGAGGTTGTCGAAGTGCCCGGCGCGCTTGAGATTGCGACAGCGATCGGGATTGCCGAACGGATGAGCAATTTTGACGGCTATGTCGCGCTTGGCTGCGTCATTCGGGGCGAGACGACGCATTACGAGACGGTGTGCAACGATTCGAGCCGGGCGCTTCAGCTTTTGGGGCTTCAGGGGCTTTGTATCGGCAACGGAATCCTCACGGTTGAGACCCGCCCGCAAGCCGAGGTGCGCGCCGATCCGAAAGATCAAAATAAGGGCGGTGGGGCGGCTGCGGCGGCCTTGCATCTTATCGCGCTCACGCGTAAGTGGGGCGGCCAGCGCAAGGGGGTCGGTTTCATGCCGTCCTCTGAGGAATACAAGATCGCTGGGGAACTCAAGGACAATCCGACCGCATGACCCTTTCCGGCAACCAGAAACGCAAGATGAAATCCGCGGCCCGGCTTTATGCCGTGCAGGCGCTCTACCAGATGGAGCTGCGCGAGCAGACCGTTGACAAGGTCCGGCTTGAATTTCTGGATCATCGCTTTGGCGAGCAGTTTGATGAGTATGACATGGTCGAGGGCGATGCCGACCTGTTCACCAAGACGCTTGAAGATGCGGTCAACTATCAGGCGGCCATTGACCAGATGACGGACCGGGCTTTGGTCGCGAAATGGCCGATTGCGCGGATTGATTCGACGCTGCGGGCGCTTTTCCGGGCGGCGGGGGCCGAGGTCACGCATGGCGAGGCTCCGCCGAAGGTTGTCATCGCGGAATATGTGGCGCTTGCGGAGGCGTTCTATCCCGGCGGCAAAGAGCGGCAGTTCGTTAATGCGGTGCTTGACCATATGGCACGCGAGGCCCGGCCCGAAGCGTTCTAAGCATCGGCCAAAATCCACGCAAATTGCCGCGCTTTGGGGTTTCCCCTTGCCATATGCAGGTATTGGCATAACTTGAGCCTAACAGAGGGAGGCTCGAATATGCCCAAATTGATCCGTTTGTATATCACGCAGGTTCTGGCCGGGTTCGGCCTTTCGGCGATTTTTGTCGGCTTGCTGCTTTATTTCAACGTCGCCAATCTATGGCATCTTGTGACGCATACCTCTGGCGGGTTGATCGCGGTTGTGATGCTGTTCATGTTGAACGGTATCGTCTTTGCGGGCGTGCAGTTCGGCATTTCCATCATGCGCATGGCGGGCGATGATCGCCCCGGTGGCGGCAAACGGGATGATCTTCCGGTCATGCCCGCGCGCCTTGTGCCGGTCCCGGCTGAGGCGGCGAAGGCGCGCAAGTAAGCGCCACGCGACGAGAGTTTTGCAAAGGCAGGGGCGGTGCTCCTGCCTTTTGTCATTCATAGACCGTCAGAATGTCGTCGAGTGGTTTCTTGATCGTGGCCACCGAGGGGATGGTTGCGTTGTCCGAGGGGTGCCCCACGGCGAGGATCATCACCGGCTTTTCGGCCTCGGGGCGGTCCAGCGCGGCGTTGAGGAATTTCATCGGGTTTGGCGTATGGGTCAGGATCGACAGCCCGGCCTGATGCAGGGCTGAAATGAGAAAGCCGGTGGCGATGCCGACGCTTTCGGGGACGTAGTAATTCTTGTAGCGGGTGCCGTCTTCGAAGGTGCCGTAGCGTTGGGCAAAGATCACGATGAGCCACGGGGCGATGTCGAGGTGGGGCTTGTCGGCATTGGTGCCGATGGGTTCGAGCGCCTTGATCCAGTCATCTGGCGCGCCGCCGTCATAAAAGCGGCGCTCTTCTTCTTCGGCGGCGGCGCGGATTTTGGATTTGAGCGCCGGGTTGGCGATGGCGACGAAATGCCAAGGTTGATGATTGGCCCCCGAGGGCGCGCGGCCTGCGGTCTTGATACAGGTGTCGATCACGGCGCGCGGCACGGGGCGGTCCGAGAAGTCACGGATCGTGTGGCGGGTTTTCATCGCGTTGAAAAAGGCGTCGGCGGCGGCCTGCATCTCGGCGTCCGTTCTCTCGGGGCGCGCGGGCAGAGGGAGGGCTTTGTAAGAGAGGGCGTCGCGGGCGAACATGGGCAAGCTCCTTCGGGTTTCGCGCAGGAGACTAGGCGCAAGAGCAACCGGGTCCAAGGCTTTTCGAAAAGCCTTGGGCAAGCGTTTTGCAAATCGCTTGGCCGTTGCGCGGGTGGGAAAGTGGCGGGCCCGCAATCGCAGCCGTGTGGTTATCTCATTCCCGAGGACCTGTATGTACAGGTGGGCGCCAGGTAATCAGACCAAGGCCTGAACAGAGCCAGCTCCCTCGGAATTGCTTAAGGCCACTGGAATGCAACCGTATCACGAGAAGGGCAGAACCCGCCTGTAAGACAGGTAGTCCTTCGAGGGGGCTACGACAAGGGGGGAGATGTCAGAAGGGCTTGATTTTTGTTCATGGATTGTTCACCTTCGCGGCATGGATGAGACCCTACAACCCGGACAGCGCCTTGCGCGTGGCGTTTGTCGTCATTTGCGCAGTCATGGGTTTGTGTCTGTCGAGGAATTCGTGCCCGAGCGCGGTTTGCGCGCCGATGTGATGGCGCTTGGGCCGAAGGGCGAATTGTGGATCGTCGAATGCAAGTCGAGCCGGACGGATTTTCAAAGCGACACGAAGTGGCAGGGCTATCTTGCGTGGTGTGATCGTTATTTCTGGGCCGTGGATATGGCGTTTCCGACAGAGCTATTGCCCGAGGACACCGGGCTTATCATCGCCGATGCCTATGACGCCGAGATCGTGCGCATGGCACCGGAGGACAAGCTCGCCCCGGCGCGGCGCAAGAGGATGATCCAGAAATTTGCCACGGATGCGGCGCGGCGCTTGCATCGCTTTCGCGACCCCAAACTTATCGCGCTACCGGGCGAGGATTAACGCCTAGAACAGGTCAAGCACAGCCTCGGGCGGGCGGCCAAGGGCGGCTTTGCCATTGGCAAAAACAATGGGGCGCTCGATCAGTTTCGGCTCTTGCGCCATCGCGGCGATGAGGGTCTCGTCATCGTCGGTTTTGGTAAGGCCCATGTCCTTGAAGGCCGCCTCCTTGGGGCGCATCATGTCGATGGGGTTGAGGCCAAGCAGGTCAAGCGCGGCGCGGATGTCCTCTGCGGTGGGGGCGTCTTCGAGGTATTTGCGCACGGTGATCGCGCCCTTGCCTTCAATGAGGGCGAGGGTCTGGCGCGATTTGGAACAGCGCGGATTGTGCCAGATGGTGATCATAGCCAGGCCTCGCGCCTGGAGCCGACGGCCTCGGAGACATTGGCAAAGCCGTCCTGTTCAAGAAGGGCGTCGAGGCCTTGGGCGATTTCGCCGACAAGGGACATGCCGCTATAGACCAGGGCGCTATAGAGTTGGATGACGTTGGCCCCGGCGCAAATCTTGTCATAGGCGTCTTGGGCGTTGCAGATGCCGCCCACCCCGATCAGGGGTAGTTTACCGTCGGTCAGGGCCGAAAGGCGGGCCAGAACGCGGGTTGATTTGGTAAACAGCGGCGCGCCGGAGAGGCCGCCTTTTTCGTCTTTGTGCGCGGACACGAGGGCGGTGCGGTCGAGCGTCGTATTGGTGGCGATCACGGCGTCGAGCCGAGCCTCTAGCGCGACCTCTGCGATCTCGGACAGTTCGGCCTCGGAGAGATCGGGGGCGATCTTGAGGAAGATCGGGATCGGGCGCGCAAGGGCATCGCGGGTTTGCATGACCCCCGACAGGAGCGCAGAGAGGGCCGCCTTGCCCTGAAGGTCGCGGAGTTTCTCGGTATTGGGCGAGGAGACGTTGACCGTGGCGAAATCGAGATGCGCGCCGCAGGTGGCGAGGACTTTGGCAAAATCGCTGGCGCGGTCGTCGCTATCCTTGTTGGCCCCGAGGTTGAGGCCGATCACCGCCCCCGAAGGGCGTTTGGCAAGGCGCGCGGCGATGGCGTCCATACCGTCATTGTTAAAGCCAAAGCGGTTGATGACGCCGCGATCTTGCGAAAGGCGGAACAGGCGTGGTTTGGGGTTGCCGGGCTGGGGGCGCGGCGTGGCGGCGCCGACCTCGACAAAGCCGAAACCCGATTTGGCGAGGCCATCGAGCGCGGTGGCGTTTTTATCGAACCCGGCGGCAAGGCCGATGGGATTGGGGAGATCAAGGCCCGCGAAGGATGTCTTGAGGCGCGGCGAGGTGATGGGGCCGGGCGCGGGCGCAAGGCCGGACTGAAGCGCCTTGATGGCGAGGCCGTGGCCGGTTTCGGGATCAATACGATGCAGGGCCAAAAGCCCGAGTTTTTCAAGCAATGTCATAGGCCAAGCCCCGCTGGAAACTGATGCGTGCCATTTTCAAGCGGAAGCGGTTGCGCCCATGCCACATCGTCGAGCCGCAGGGCGCGGTAGAGATGGGGAAACAGCGCACCGCCACGTGAGGGTTCCCATTTGAGCGCATCGCCAAGGGCGTCGGCCTCAAGCCCAAGCAGGAACAGGTTCGCCTCGCCAGAGAAATGTTTGGCGGCGGTCTCGGCGACCTGATCGGCGGTCGAGAAATGCACGAAGCCGTCAGCAATATCGACCGGCGCGCCAGCGGTTTCGCCGCTCGCGCGCAGGGCAGCCCATTCGGGGGCGCGGAAAATCTTGAAAATCAGCATGGCGCTGACATGCACCCGCGCCGGTGCGAGGTCAAGCATCGGCTTGACTCTGGGCGGATCGGGGCGGAGTTTCCAGGGTGCGGAATGGGTCGTATGGCAAGGGGGCGGGTATGTGTGGACGGTTTGCAATCACCTTGCCCAATGATGCTATGGCCAAGCTATTTGGCGCGGCCCCGGCCAATGTTCTTCCCGAGATGCCAAATTATAACGTCTGCCCGACGACGCGCATTCATGTGGTGCGCGCGGGTGCGGGCGGGCGGCAGCTTTTGGCGATGCGCTGGGGCTTTGTGCCGACATGGTACAAGGCGCTGGACGATGGCCCGCTTCTTATCAATGCCCGCGCCGAGACCCTTGCCAGCAAGCCCGCGTTTCGCGAAGCCTGTCGGGCGCGGCGGTGCCTGATTCCGGTGTCGGGGTTCTATGAATGGACCAAGGATGGCGATGGGGTGCGCTGGCCTTGGTATATTCACGGCGAGGGGCCGTTGGCGCTTGCCGGGGTCTGGCAGGGCTGGGACGGACCGGAGGGGCGGCTTGAGACCTGCGCCATTGTGACCACGGGGGCAAATCATAGCATGGCGCGGCTGCATCACAGGATGCCGGTTGTCATCGGGCATGAGGATTGGCCGCTTTGGCTTGGCGAAGCGGGGCATGGGGCGGCGGCGGTGATGCGGGCCGCGCCGGACGATCTTTTGCGGTTTCATCAGGTGGACCGGGCGGTCAATTCCAATCGCGCCACCGGGCCGGAGTTGATCGCGCCGCTTGAGCGGTGATTATCAAATATTGCCAACGAATGTTTCATGGGGGCAAGACGCGGAACGCATTGGACCGGGGCCGTGGGACGGGGCATGATGGGGCAAGCCGATGGAGTAAACCCAGATGACCCAATATTACGCGCCCAAGGGCGGATTGCCGCCCCAGACCCAACTGCTCACGGATCGCGCGATGTTCACCGAGGCCTATGCGGTCATTCCGCGCGGCACCATGAGCGATATCGTGACCTCGCAGATACCGTTCTGGACCGACGCGCGGTTTTGGGTATTGGCGCGGCCCTTGTCGGGGTTCGCCGAGACGTTTTCGCATTACATCGCCGAGGTGCGTCCGGGCGGTGGCAGCACGCGCCCGGAGACCGACCCGGACGCGCAAGCGGTGCTTTTCGTGGTCGAGGGCGAGATCGTGCTGACCCTTGAGGGTACACGGCACGCGTTGGCGCCGGGCGGCTATGCCTATATCCCGGCAAGCAGCGAGTGGAGCCTTGGCAACGAAAGCAGCGCCCCGGCGCGGTTCCATTGGGTGCGCAAGGCCTATGAGGCCGTTGATGGGCTTGAGATGCCGGAAGCGTTTGTCACCAACGAAACAGAGATCGCGCCGACAGAGATGCCGGGCACGGATGGCAAATGGGCCACGACCCGGTTTGTGGAACCCGATGACCTACGTCATGACATGCATGTCAATATCGTCACTTTCGAGCCGGGCGCGGTCATTCCGTTTGCCGAGACGCATGTCATGGAACATGGGCTTTACGTGCTTGAGGGCAAGGCGGTGTATCGGCTCAATCAGGACTGGGTTGAGGTCGAGGCGGGCGACTATATGTGGCTACGCGCCTTTTGCCCGCAGGCCTGTTATGCGGGCGGGCCGGGCAAGTTCCGTTACCTGCTTTACAAGGACGTCAACCGGCATATGCCGCTCTAGGGTCTGCCCCGTATTGGCGGGGGCGTGATAGGTCTTATCACGAAAACGCGCTTGTTCTTGGCCGCGAAACCCTGTGAAACAGGGGAAAGAGCGGGAGACGCATATGGGTGAGCACACAACCAAGGTATTCCTCAATGGGTTCGGGCGCATTGGCCGGACCTTGCTGCGGATTTTGGGGCAGGGCGGGTTCGACGATATCGAGATCATGGGGATCAACGATATCGAACCGCTTGAGACCTGTGCCTATCTTTTCGAATACGATAGCGTCTATGGCCCCTATCGCGGCACGGTTGAGACCGCGCCGGGGCAGTTGATCCTTGATGGCAAAGCAATCCCGTTTCATGGTGTGCGCGATTTGTCGGCGCTCGATCTTGGCGAGGTGGATCTGGTTCTGGAGTGCACCGGCATGGCCGGGTCGCGTGCCGTGGCCGAGCGGGGGCTTGCCGCCGGGGCGACATCGGTGTTGATCTCCGGCCCTTCGGACGAGGCGGATGTGACCCTCGTGATGGGGGCGAACGAGGCGCAGCTTGGGGCGCATCGGATCGTGTCCAACGCCTCTTGCACGACCAATGCGCTTGCGCCACTTCTCAAGGTTCTGGATGCGTCTTATGGGCTTATTAGCGGCCATATGACCACGGTGCATTGCTATACCGGAAGCCAGCCAACGGTCGACAAGCCGCGCGGCGGAGGATTGGCGCGCAGCCGGGCGGCGGCCCTGTCAATGGTGCCGACCACGACCAGCGCGGGGCGGTTGATCGACGTGGTGCTTCCCGATCTCGCGGGGCGTGTTCTGGCGCGGGCGATCCGGGTTCCGACGGCGTCCGTCTCGGCGATTGATCTCACGATTCAGACCGAGGTCGCGACCACGGTTGAGGGCGTCAATGCGCTCTTTCAGGCGGAGGTGGCGCGCGGTGGGGTTCTTGGCTGGACACAAAAGCCGCTTGTTTCGACCGACCTGCGGGCGCGGCCCGAGTCGCTTATCCTTTCGGGGCGGGAGACCTCGGTCTCGGTTGGTGGCTTGTTGCGGGTGTTTGGCTGGTATGACAACGAATGGGGCTTTTCCTGCCGGATGCTCGACATGGCGCGCCTGATGGCGGCGCGCGGCAAAACTTTCTAGAAAACTGTCACCGGTCTCAGAGCGGCCAGAACAGCAGGATCGCAGGCACCGAGACCGCCACGACGAGGATTTCAAGCGGCAGCCCCATGCGCCAGTAATCGCCAAAGCGATAGCCGCCGGGGCCAAGGATCAGCGTATTGTTCTTATGTCCGATCGGCGTCAGGAAGGCCGAGGACGCGGCCACGGCCACCGCCATCAGGAACGGATCGGGCGACACGCCAAGCGTTTGCGCCATCTGGATGCCGACGGGGGCGGCGACGATGGTTGTTGCGGTGTTGTTGAGCACATCCGAGAGTGTCATTGTCACCATCATCAAAAGCGTCAGCACGGCCCAGATCGGCATGCCGTCGGTGATCGAGACCAGCGAGCCAGCGATCAGTTCCGTGCCGCCCGCATCTTCCAGCGCCGCGCCAAGCGGGATCATCGAGCCGAGCAGAACCACCACGGGCCATTCGATCTGGTCATAGATTTCGGCCATTGGCAGGATGCCCGAGAGCACATAGGCGATGACCACAAGGCCAAGCGCGATCGGCAGATAGACGAGGCCGATAGAGGCTGCGAGCACGGCGGCCCCAAACATGCCAATGGCCAGCCAGACCTTGCGATTGTTCGTCACGGCATAGCCGCGATTGGCCAGTGGCAGACAGCCGAGCCAGTCGGTGATATCCGCACCGCGGGATTTGGGCACCAATAGCAGGAGGATGTCACCGGGGCGCACTTGGGTTTTGCGGATGCGGCTACTGATGCGGCGGCCTTCGCGCGAAATTCCAAGCAGCACCGCGCCCTGACGCCATGACAGGCCAAGCGATTGCGCCGATTTGCCGTTGATCCGTGCGGTCTCGGGCACCACGACTTCAATCATGTCCAGACCTTCGCCCGCCGCCTTGAGATGTTCCTCGCGTTTGGAATCGGCAAAGTCGAGATCAAGTGCGGCGCGAAATTCATCAAGCGCGTCCGGGGTGGCCTCGATCAGGATCGCGTCGCCAGCCTCAAGTATCGTGTTGCGCGCCGCGCCATAGCGGCGTTTGTCGTCCCGCATCAGGCCGATCAGGGCCACGTCGGCATCATCGGCCTGTTCCTGCAATTGGCCCAGGCGCTTGCCGATCAGTTTGCTTTCCTCGGGCACAGTCAGTTCCGCAAGGTATTGATCAAGATCGGAAACTTTCTTGCCCGCATCTTCGCGCGCGGGGATCAGCCGCCAGCCGATGAGCGCCACAAAGACCAACCCGGCAAGCGCCGTGATGCCGCCCACCGGGGCAAAATCGAACATCTTGTAAGGCGCGCCGAGGGCGTCTTCGCGGATTGAGGCGATGATGATATTGGGCGGGGTGCCGATCAGCGTTGCCATGCCGCCAAGGATTGTCGCAAAGGACAGCGGCATCAGCGAGAGCGCGGGGCTGCGCCCGGCTTTGCGGGCGGTCTGGATATCGACGGGCATCAGCAGAGCAAGGGCCGCGACATTGTTCATAAAGGCCGAAAGCACCGCGCCGATCCCGCCCATAAGGGCGATATGGCCGCCGAGTTTACGCGAACTGTCGACCAGGGTCCGGGTGATGAGAAACACCGCGCCCGACCGCATCAGACCCGCCGAAACCACGAGCACAAGCGCCACGACAATCGTGGCCGGGTGGCCAAAGCCGTTAAACGCGGCGTCCACCTTCACAACCCCGGTCACGACGCCGACCATCAGCGCCGAAAAGGCGACAAGATCATAGCGGAACCGCCCCCAAAGCAGCAGCGCGAACACCGCGCCAAACAGGGAGAACAGGATGATCTGGTCTTGGGTCATGATATGCCTTTCACGCGTTGCCCTACCCAAACGCAGGCAGACCGGGATAGCAAGCGCCACTTGCGGGGAAAAACGCCGATGTGCGCTCAGCTTGCAGCCCGGCCCGCGGTTGCGCTATAGGACACTGAACTCAGCAATGATCAGCAACATACGGGGCGCACGAATTTATGGCCGGCCATAGTAAATGGGCAAATATCCAGCACCGCAAGGGACGGCAGGACGCCGCGCGGTCGAAACTTTTCTCCAAGCTTTCCAAAGAGATCACGGTCGCGGCCAAGATGGGCGACCCCGATCCCGAAAAGAACCCGCGCTTGCGGCTTGCGGTTAAGGAAGCCAAGGCGCAATCGGTTCCCAAGGACGTGATTGAACGCGCGATCAAGAAATCCACCGCCGGGGACGGCGATGATTACGAAGAAATCCGCTATGAGGGCTATGGCCCCAATGGGGTTGCGGTGATCGTCGAAGCCATGACCGACAACCGCAACCGGACGGCCTCGACGGTGCGGTCGACCTTCTCCAAGAATGGCGGCAACCTTGGCGAGACCGGCTCTGTTGGGTTCATGTTCGAACGCAAGGGCGAAGTCACCTATCCGGCTTCGGTTGGCGATGGCGACACGGTTATGATGGCGGCGATTGAGGCCGGTGCGGAAGACGTTGAATCGAGCGAGGACGGGCATGTGATCTGGTGCGCGGATACCGATCTCAACGATGTGTCCAACGCGCTTGAGGCGGCGCTTGGCGAGTCTGAGTCAACCAAGCTGGTCTGGAAGCCGACGACCACAACGGAGATGGATCTCGAGGGGATGCAGAAGCTGATGAAGCTTATTGATGCGCTTGAGGATGACGACGATGTGCAGCGCGTCACGACCAACTTTGAGGCCTCTGACGAGGTTATGGATCAACTCTGATCCAGCCCAAAACATCGACGAACTGACCGATAAAACGGCGTCCTGCGGGGGGCCGTTTTTTCATGTCTTGGCCTCTGAAACGGGGGTCTGTATCACGTCGGTATTGCGTCGGTATTGCGACAGTGCGTTCTTGGCGCGTTTTCGGCGCGGATTTTTGACAGGATGATTTTGACAGGATGATAAGGAGCGACATAGATGTTCGAGGCTGCAACCGCCGGGTTTGCCCTTGGCTTTTCGCTGATCCTTGCGATTGGGGCGCAAAACGCCTTTGTGTTGCGGCAGGGATTGCGCGGCGAACATGTGCTGGCGGTGGTGCTGGTCTGTGCGATCTCGGATGCGGTTTTGATCGCGGCGGGGGTTGCGGGGTTTGGCGTTCTTGTCGAACGGTTCCCGGCGGCGGTTGAGATCGCGCGCTGGGGCGGGGCGGCGTTTCTCGTGGTCTATGGCTGGCTGAGCTTTCGCGCGGCGCTGCGCGGTGGGGCGGCACTTGAGACCGTAGGCCGTGAGCGGGTGTCGCTGCGTGCGGCGCTGTTGACCTGCCTCACGCTGACATGGGCCAACCCGCATGTGTATCTTGATACGGTGGTCCTCTTGGGAGGGATCTCGGCGCAATATAGCCCGGCCCTCGGCTTTGGAGCTGGTGCGGTTCTGTCGAGCTTTGTGTTTTTCTTTTCGCTTGGCTTTGGGGCGCGGTTGTTGCGGCCCTTGTTCACAAACCCGCGCGCGTGGCAGGTTTTGGACGTGCTGGTCGGGCTGACGATGTGGGCGATTGCGGTCAAGTTGGTGCTTGGCTGATCCCGTGGAGGCAGAGATTTGAGGCCTCCGGCGGGAGTATTTGCCACAGAGAAGAAGACAGGGCCGCGCGCTTTGGTTTCTTTTTGGGGAAAATACCTCGGGGG
>JAPHRE010000027.1 GCA_026195905.1 Pseudopelagicola sp.
TCTTGGGCCGCATCTTGGGTCGTGCCTTGGAGCGCGTCTTGCGCTATGGGGTTGGCAGGTTTTGCGGGGAATTGTGACCTAAGTCCGAGGGGCGGGTTGTCTCGGAAACGGGGCGCGGCTAAGAGCGGTAAGGTTTTTCATGGAGATGACGATGCCAACCCAGACCTCACAGCCCGCTTTTGTGCTCGTGCGCCCGCAAATGGGCGAAAATATTGGCGGCGCGGCGCGGGCGATGTGGAATTTCGGCCTTGATCGGATGCGCATTGTTGCACCGCGCGATGGGTGGCCAAACCAAAAGGCGATCGCGATGGCGTCGGGCGCGGGGCGGCTTCTTGATGACGCGCGTCTTTGTCAGAACACCGAAGAGGCGCTGGAAGACTGTCATTATGTGTTTGCGACGACGGCGCGGGCGCGGGGCTTGACCAAGCCGGTGGTGACGCCGGAACGGGCCATGCAAATGGCGCATGAGAAAATCGCCGCCGGTGAGAAGGTTGCGGTTTTGTTTGGACCAGAGCGCGCAGGGCTTGAAAACGATGATATCGCGCGGGCCAATGCGATCATCAACGTGCCTGTGAACCCGGAGTTTGCCTCGCTGAACCTGGCGCAATGCGTTTTGCTGACGGCCTATGAATGGCAGCGCGGCATGGGCACGGTCGAGGCCGAACGTGTCGACCTTGCCAAGACCGAATGGGCCAATCAGGCCGAGATGGCGGCGCTTCAGGCCCATTATGAAGACCGGCTTGAAACCGCAGGGTTCTTTTTCCCGCCGGAAAAGGCCGACGGCATGAAGATCAACCTGCGCAACATGTGGAGCCGGATGCGCCTGACGCGGGCGGATGTGCAGATGCTACATGGAATCCTGCGCCAGATGGTGCGCTGGAAAGAACGCGACGAGTAATTGGGCGCGGGCGCTTGAAGGCGGGTCAGGGTCGCCCTAATCTCTCCCGTGCATATCGGACAAGGACGGCACGATGAGCCAGAAACGCAGCATTTTCGAAGACGTAAGCGAAACCGGCGCAAAAGAGACGCCCAAGGCGGTCGGTGTGATCGACAAGGGCAGTCGCGGTGCGCGCCGTGGTATCCGAGCCTGGCTTATGGTGCTCTTTGCGATGGTGGTTGTGATGATCGTCGTGGGCGGGCTGACCCGGCTGACCGATAGCGGGTTGTCGATCACCGAATGGCGTCCTGTGACCGGTGCTGTGCCGCCGATGAGCGAGGTCGAGTGGCAGGCCGAATTTGACAAATACAAACAAATTGATCAGTGGCAGATCGAAAACCAATGGATGACACTTGAAGATTTTCAATATATCTATTGGTGGGAGTGGGGCCATCGTCAAATCGGACGCGTCATTGGTCTTGTCTGGGCGCTTGGCTTTGCGGGCTTTGCGATCGCGCGAAAAATTCCGACCGGATGGACCGGACGTTTGGGGCTGATCGGGGCGCTTGGCGGGCTACAGGGGGCTGTCGGCTGGTGGATGGTGGCCTCGGGGGTGACATCGGGCGAGGGGATGACCTCTGTCGCGTCTTACAGGCTGGCAACGCATCTTGGGCTGGCCTTTGTTATTCTTGGGTTTATCGCGTGGTATGTCTTTCTTCTTGGCCGAGAAGAGCGCGATTTGATGCAGGCACGGCGCAATAAGGAAGCAAAGCAGTTTTCGCTCTCGACGGGTCTTATGCATGCAGCATTTGTGCAGATCATCCTTGGCGCTTTGGTGGCCGGGATTGATGCAGGGCGCTCCTTTACCGATTGGCCGTTGATGGGCGGGCAGGTGTTCCCGCCCGATGCCTTTATGATTGAACCGCTGTGGAAGAACTTTTTTGAGAACCCCGGCCTGGTTCAGTTCATTCACCGGATTTGGGGCTATCTTTTCGTGATCTTCGCGGTGGTTGTCTGGCGGCGGGGCCGAATGTCCGCGCATGGCGCGACACGGTTTGCGTTCAATGCGGTGTTCGTGGCGATCATTGTGCAGCTTCTTCTTGGCATCGCGACGGTGCTTTATGCGGCTCCGGTTCATATCGCGCTTGTCCATCAAGTCATGGCCATGATCGTTTGGGGTCTTATTCTGAGGGCCCGTTTCCTGTCGCATTACCCCATCACCCGTTCCATCCGGGAAGGATAAGCATGTCTGCGTTCAAAGACCTAATGGCGTTTCAACATACAACCGAGGCGTTAGCGCAAGTGGCGGGGCGCCTTGGCTGGGATCAGGAAACCATGATGCCGCGTGGCGCGGTAGATCAGCGGGCCGAGGAAACCGCGGCCATGCAGAGTGTTTTGCATAGTCGCCGCACCGACCCGCGTCTTGGGGAGTGGCTTGCGCAGATTGACGCCAGCGCGCTTGGCCCAGTCGGGCAGGCGCAGATCCGCCATATTCGCAAGTCCTATGCGCGCGCGCTCAAGGTGCCCGCCGATCTTGCAAAGACGATTGCACGCGTGACAAGCCGGTCGCAGGGGCAATGGGCTGCGGCGCGTGCCGCAGAGGACGTCAAAACATTCTTGCCGGTGCTTGACGAGGTTGTGCATCTCAAGCGACTGGAAGGGCAGGCGCTGGCCGATGGCGGCAATGTTTATGACGCGATGATCGACGATTATGAGCCGGACATGACCGCCGCAGAGCTTCAGGCGATGTTTGACGCGATGCGTCCGCGTCTTGTGGCGTTGCGAGGGGCCGTGCTCGACAAGGCACCGGCACCAAAGCTCTCGGGGTCTTTCCCGGAAATGGCGCAAATGGACATGGCGCGTAAACTTGCGCAGACCTTTGGCTATGACTTTGCCAAAGGGCGGATCGACAAGGCGGTGCATCCGTTTTCGTCGGGGTCGGGCCATGATGTGCGCATCACGACCCGCACCAGCGCGGACGATCCGTTCAATTGTTTCTATTCGACGATCCACGAGGTCGGGCATGCCTGTTATGAACAGGGGATTGATGCGGCCTATGCGCTGACTCCGCTTGGGGAAGGGGTGTCGATGGGGGTCCATGAGAGCCAAAGCCGGATCTATGAAAACCAGATCGGGCGCAGCCGCGCCTTTACGGCCTGGATGTTTGGGGAAATGCGTGCGCGTTTCGGGGATATTAGTGTGGCCGATGCCGAGAGCTTGTATAAAGCGGTCAATGCGGTGCATCGGGGGTATATCCGCACAGAGGCGGATGAGGTGCAGTATAACTTGCATATCATGCTGCGCTTTGATCTTGAGCGGGCGTTGATGGCCGGCGATCTTGAGGTCGCGGATCTTGAAGCGGCGTGGAATGATCGGTTCAAAGCCGATTTCGGCTATGGCGTCGATAAACCGTCAAACGGGGTTTTGCAGGATGTGCATTGGTCCGTTGGCCTGTTTGGATATTTTCCGACCTATAGTCTTGGCAATGTCTACGCGGGGTGCTTGCATACGGCCTTGCGCAAGGCGGTGCCGGGGCTTGATGCGGATTTGGCTCTGGGCGATACCAGTGCGGCGACGGCGTGGTTGCGCGCCACCGTGCAGATTCATGGCGGCCTCAAAACACCGGCCCAGACCATCGCCGATGCCAGCGGCATGACGCCTTCACCTGAGCCGCTCCTGACCTATCTCGAAGAGAAGTTCGGTGCGATTTATGCGCTTTGAGCGCGGCGTTTAGGCAAAGATATTGGCGATCTCGTCGTCGTGCCGCTTGTCGGCTTTGACGGGTTTCTGCTTTGGCGGGGTGGACAGCGGCAGACCCTGAACCTGTTGCGGGAGATCGTCTGGGCGCAGGCGGACAAGCGGGTCGCCCGCCTCGATACGGCGCACGGGTTTTTTGCGCCGCACGATCGCAGATTTGCGGAGCTGGCGATTGGTCAGGTGGATGAGGTTTTGCATCAACGCGCAGAGCACGACGACCTCCTGCCACATAGTGCCAAGGTCTGGTGTCGCGGCCAGAATGAAGTTCTCCATGTAGCTTGTCCCGACCAAGATAATGGCAAGCAACAAGATGGTGATGCGAAGCCACATCCCGGCCATCATCGCATAGGCCAGCAGGAAGAGCACAGCCGTGCCGAGAACCGTGGCCGAGGTGCGGGGCATGAATTGTTCGAGGATTGGAACAAGGTCCGGCCCTGGCGCAATTCCGACGCTCGCGGCCATCAAATAGGATGCGACGAGAATGCGCATCAAGCTATCCTTCACGTAAAAGGCGGCTTTTTTGATGGGCGGGCGGGGTTTCATCTTGGGTTTTGGGCCTGTCCTTAGAGTTTATGGTTCTCGCAGAGTCGCAATCGCGCGGCGCGGCATGAGACCCCCCTCTTTTCCACCACGCAAATGTGGGCGAAATAGGGCCAAATTGAGAAAAAACTTAAAGAACTATGCCAGAACGGGCGTGGGGCGCTCATTGCGTGAGCGAACGCTGGTGATTGTTCCCCGCAGCCGTTGCACACAGCCACGGGAAAAGAGTTTAGCTTTCGGTTTCGACGTCCTCATCATCGCCCTGATCGGCGATCCAAGCGACAGAAACGACTTCCTCGCCCTTGCTTGTATTGAAGACACGCACGCCCCCGGCAGACCGCGAACGGAAGGAGATGCCTTCGACAGGAACGCGGATCGACTGGCCGGTTGAGGTTGCGAGCATGATCTGATCGGCCATTTCAACGGGGAAGGACGCCACAAGGTGCCCCCCGCGCATCGCCTTGTCCATAGCCGCCACACCTTGACCGCCACGCCCACGGACCGGGTAATCGTGGCTTGACGAGAGCTTGCCTGCGCCACCAGAGGTAATGGTCAGGATCAGGTTTTCCGCCGCCGACATTTCGGCATAGCGGTCCTGCGTGATGGCACCGGCGGGGGCGGAATCATCTTCTTCGCCATCGTCTGCGTCCGTGATCCCGGCCACGGCGCGGCGCATTTTGAGATAGGCTGCGCGCTCATCGGCGGTGGCGTCGAAATGACGGATAATCGACATCGACACCACGCGATCATTCTCGGCAAGGCGAATCCCGCGCACGCCGGTTGAATCGCGCCCCTTGAAGACGCGCACTTCGGTGCTTGGGAAGCGGATCGCGCGCCCCGACTGTGTGACGAGCATGACGTCGTCATCCTCGCTACAGATACGGGCATTCACAAGTTCGATCCCCTCGGGGAGTTTCATCGCGATCTTGCCGTTGCGCATCACATTGGTGAAATCCGAAAGCGCGTTGCGCCGCACATTTCCGGCAGATGTCGTAAACATGATCTGTAGATTGGACCATTCGTCTTCCGGCACATCGACGGGCATGATCGCGGCAATTGAAACCCCTTGCGGGATCGGCAGGATATTGACGATCGCCTTGCCCTTTGAGGTGCGCCCGCCGAGCGGAAGACGCCATGTCTTGAGCTTGTAGACCATACCTTCGGTGGTAAAGAACAGGAGCGGGGTATGGGTATTGGCGACGAAAAGCGTCGTCACCACATCGTCATCCTTGAGCGTGCCGCCCGAAAGCCCTTTTCCGCCCCGTTTCTGGGCGCGGAAATCGGCCAGAGGGGTGCGTTTGATGTAGCCACCAGAGGTCACGGTGACGACCATATCCTCGCGCTCGATCAGGTCTTCGTCTTCCATGTCGCCGGACCAGTCGACGATCTCGGTGCGACGTGCGACGGCGAATTTCTCTTTGACCTCGCGAAGCTCATCGGCGATCAGCCCCATGATGCGGTCGCGTGAGCCAAGAATTTCAAGGTATTCCTTGATCTTACCGGCCAGTTCTTCAAGTTCGTCCGTGACTTCCTTGACCCCGATCTGGGTCAGGCGTTGCAGGCGCAAATCAAGGATCGCGCGGGCCTGTGTCTCGGAGAGGTTATAGGTGCCGTCCTCGTTCATCGTATGGGTCGGGTCGTCGATGAGACGAATGTAATCGGCGATATCGGCGGCGGGCCAGCGTCGGGTGATAAGTTTTTCACGCGCTTCGGCCGCATCCTTGGAGGATCGGATCGTGGCGACGATCTCATCGACGTTTGAGACTGCCACGGCCAGACCGCAGAGCACATGGCTGCGTTCGCGCGCTTTGCGCAGGTCATGCGCCGTGCGTCGCGCCACAACATCTTCGCGGAAGTCTATGAAAGACGTCAGGAATTTGCGCAGGGTCAGCTGTTCGGGGCGGCCACCGTTGAGCGCCAGCATGTTACAGCCGAAATAGGTCTGCATCGGCGTAAAGCGGAACAATTGGTTCAAGACCACATCCGGGGTCGCGTCGCGTTTGAGTTCGACAACCACCCGCACACCAACCCGATCAGATTCGTCTTGAACGTGGGCGACGCCCTCAATCTTCTTGTCGCGCACCTGCTCGGCGATCTTTTCGATCATCGCGGCCTTGTTGACCTGATAGGGGATCTCGTCGATGACGATGGCATAGCGGTCTTTGCGCAGCTCTTCGACATGGGTTTTGGCGCGAATGATGACGCTGCCACGCCCTTCGAGATAGGCCTTGCGCGCGCCGGAGCGACCAAGAAGGATACCGCCGGTCGGAAAGTCGGGACCGGGCACATATTGGATAAGGTCTTCGCTTGTGAGGTCCGGCTCTTCAATAAGTGCCAGCGTCGCCTCGCAGACCTCGCCAAGGTTGTGCGGCGGAATATTGGTCGCCATGCCGACGGCGATACCGCCCGCGCCATTGACGAGCATATTCGGGAACCGGGCCGGAAGGACGGTGGGTTCGCGGTCTTTGCCGTCATAGTTGTCCTGGAAGTCGACGGTGTCTTTTTCGATGTCGGCCAGAAGGAACGCGGCCGGTTTGTCCATCCGCACTTCGGTATAGCGCATGGCGGCCGCGTTATCGCCGTCCATCGAGCCAAAGTTGCCCTGACCGTCAAGAAGCGGCAGCGACATGGAGAAATCCTGTGCCATGCGCACAAGGGCGTCGTAGATCGCGCTATCGCCGTGGGGGTGATATTTACCCATGACATCGCCAACCGGGCGGGCCGATTTTCGGTAGGGTTTGTCATGCGCATTATTGGTCTCGTGCATGGCGTAAAGAATCCGCCGATGCACCGGTTTTAGCCCGTCGCGCAGGTCGGGAATCGCCCGGCTTACGATCACGCTCATGGCGTAGTCGAGGTAGGAGCTGCGCATTTCTTCCTCGATCGTGATCGAGGGGCCATCATGCGGCATATAGGCGTGGCCGGTTTCTTCTTCGTTTTCAGGGGTTTCCGGTGTATCGCTCACGTGCTGGCTCGCTTCTGTCTGGCGCTCTTCATATTGTTGTTACGCTTATAACAGCCACCAGATATCGGGGCAAGCGACAGCCGTGAAATGACCCCTCGTCAGGTCGAACAACTGGCCCCGCCAAGCACGCAGAACTTGGCGCAATGGGCGTGATTGAGTTGAACGCTGGCTTCGGCCTCTTCGAGCGTGCCGCCCATTTCGAACTCGGGCGCATAGGGCAGAAGTGTGCAGGCGATGACCGCCGGTGCCTCGGCGCCTTTGCGTTTGACCACCATGCGAGAGGAGGCACACATCACGTCATCGGGTGATTTTCCAAGAATATCCCAACAGGCGGTGGTGATTTCCGGCACCTCGGCCTGTTCATCCATTTCCGGGAACAACACGGTTTCACCGGGGTGCATCGCGTCGATGGCAAACCCGTGTTGTGCATAAAGATCGGCATAAGCGGCGCGCGCATCGGTCTCTGTTTCGCTCCAAATCGTGCGTCCGGCAACGGTCATCTTGATGCCTGTATCACGGAGCCAGCACATGCCCTCGACTGTGCGCTTGAACCCACCTGCGCCGCGCACAGCGTCGTGGTTTTCCGCGCTCCAATGATCGAGGGAGATGCGCAGCGTCAGCTTATCACCATAAGCCTTGTGCAGCGCGACAAGCCCCTGCTGCACATGCGGGCGCATCATCGGCTGCATGGCATTGGTGAGGATCAAAACGGCATAGCCGCGCTCAAGCGCCATGCGCGCCATGTCAATCATATCGGGGTTCATGAACGGCTCGCCGCCGGTAAACCCGATTTCATGCACACCCCAGTCGCGGGCGTCGAGTTGATCCAGAAAGGGCCGCATCTCGGCGCTGCGCAGGTAGACCAAGGCGTCATTGGTCGGTGATGACAAGATATAGCAATTGTCACATTCGATATTGCAAAGCGTGCCGGTGTTGAACCAAAGCGTCTCGGGGCGGCGAAGTGCGACATGGGCGCGAGGCGCGCCATTGGCGGTCACAAATGGATCGCTAAACTTGCCGCTACTGGTCTGGTCTTTCATCGGTGTCGCCTCTTTCTGTGCTTTAAGAGTGCTACCAACCCTGCCTGCGCGTTGAAACCGGTTTCCATATCAGTGACATAGTTGTGAAGCAGAACGAGGATGATAGAGTTAGAACAATCATCCGACCTTCGCACCTCTGCGGAGAGTCGGACTTGGGCAGGAAGAAAGAGATCATGGCCTCACGCACCGTTGCACACGATGATTTTGACCTTGTTGTCTTCGGCGGCACGGGCGATCTTGCACGGCGCAAGATCCTTCCGGCCCTGTTCAAACGCTATTGTGCCGGACAGATGCCCGGCCAATCGCGCCTTATTGGCGCGTCGCGCAGTGACCTGAGCCGCGACGACTATCTTGAGGTCGTGCGCCGCGCGCTGAAGAAAGCCGGGGTTGTGCGCGGTGGGCCGACGTTGGAGGGCTTTCTGGAGCGTGTCGACTATGTTGCGCTTGATGCCACGGGTGAAACAGGCTGGCAGGCCTTGGCCGACAAGATGGTTCCCGGACGGGTGCGGGCGTTCTACTTCTCGGTCGGGCCACGGCTTTTTGCCGATTTGGCGGCCAACCTCAAGGCGCATGGGCTTGCCGATGCGCAGGCGCGGATTGTCGTCGAAAAGCCCTTTGGCCATGATCTTGAGACCGCCCGGACGCTCAATTCCGTGCTGACAACGCATTTCGATGAATGTCAGATTTACCGGATCGACCATTATCTCGGCAAGGAAACCGTTCAAAACCTGATGGCGGTAAGGTTTGGCAATATGCTCTTTGAGCCGCTCTGGAATGCGCAATATATTGACCATATTCAGATTACCGTGGCGGAAACGGTCGGGGTTGGTGGGCGCGCGGCCTATTATGAAAACGCAGGCGCCATGCGCGACATGATGCAGAACCACATGATGCAGCTTCTTTGCCTGATCGCGATGGAGCCACCGGCGAAATTCGATCCCGACGCGGTGCGCGATGAAAAGCTCAAGGTTATTCGCGCTCTTGATCCTGTCGAGCCGCACCATATCGTGCGCGGCCAGTATACGGCCGCCGATGGTGTGCCGGGGTATCGCGAGGATGTCGACAACGCCCGCTCAAAAACCGAGAGCTTCATCGCCCTGAAATGCCACGTTAGCAATTGGCGTTGGGCCGGCACGCCGTTCTACCTGCGCACGGGCAAACGGCTCAAGCGGCGTTCCTCTGAGATTACGGTGGTCTTCAAGGATGCACCGCATTCGATCTTTGGCCCCGATGCGGGGCGGCACAACAACGAACTCACGATTCAGCTTCAGCCCGATGAGGGGATCACGCTTGATGTGACGATCAAAGAGCCGGGGCCGGGGGGGATGCGGCTTATTGATGTGCCGCTCGACATGAGCTTTGCCGAGGCGTTGGGGCCGGACGCAGATGCCCCGGATGCCTATGAGCGGCTGATTCTTGATGTGATCCGCGGCAACCAGACGCTCTTTATGCGCAACGATGAGGTTGAGGCCGCTTGGGCCTGGACCGATCCAATTATTCGCGGCTGGGAAGCGCGCGGTGATGTGCCAAAGCCCTATGATGCGTTCACGACCGGGCCGGATGGTGCGGTTCAGATGATGCGGCGGGATCGGCGCGAATGGCGGGGGATACATCCATGACGATGGCGACCTATTCGGATCGTGATATGATGGCGATTGATGTGGCAAACGAGGTCGCGGATGACCTTTCCCAAGCCTTGCATGGGCAGGATAGGGTTTGTCTTGCGGTGCCGGGCGGCACAACGCCGGGGCCAGTGTTCGACGCGCTTTGCGCTGCCGATATTGATTGGGCGCGGGTTGATGTCGTGCCGACGGATGAACGCTGGGTGCCGGAAGATCACCCGCGCTCCAATGCGCGGCTGATCAAGGAGCGTTTACTTGTGAACCGCGCTGCCAGTGCGCGTTTTCTGCCGCTATATGCGGCGGCGCATCACCCCGAAGATATTCTGGCCGAACTGGAATCCATGATCGCGCCGGAACTGCCTTTGGCGGTGGCTGTGCTTGGGATGGGCGAGGATATGCACACGGCGTCGCTTTTCCCCGGTGCGGAAGGGTTGGCAGAGGCGCTCTCTCCAAAGGCTCCGATCCTGGTGCCGATCCGCCGTGCGGATTTGTCGGAGGTGCGGATTTCGCTGTCTGCCCGCGTGCTGGACGGGGCGTTGTCAAAACACCTCTTGGTCACAGGGGCTGCGAAACGCGATGCGCTTCGCGCGGCGCGGGACTTGCCGCCCCAAGAGGCGCCGGTCGCGAGCGTCCTGAAAGATATTAAAATTCATTGGGCGGACTAGCGCATGTGGCAAAAACTCAGGGCGATAGAGGCGCAGACGCGCAATAGGTCGATCGCCGAGTCGCTCTTTTGCGCACCCGACAGGGCGTCTGATTTCTCGCTTTGTGTTGATGGAATATTATTCGACTATTCCAAAACAAATATAGACGATGAGACGCGTAAAACCCTTGTTTCATTGGCCGAAAAGGCCGGCGTGAAGGAACGGCGCGATGCGATGTTGCGCGGCGACAAGATCAATAAGACCGAAGGCCGCGCGGTTCTTCATACGGCGCTTCGGGCGCTTGAAGGGGGCGGCGAGGACGGTGCGATCATGGTCGATGGCGAAGATGTCATCGCACAGGCGCGCCTGACTTATGAGCGGCTCAAAACCTTCGCACGTGATCTGCGGTCTGGGGATTGGCCGGGGAAGGGGCGCAGGATCACGGATGTGGTCAATATCGGGATCGGTGGATCGGATCTTGGGCCGGCGATGGCGTTGCGTGCGCTTGGGCCTTATGCGGATGGTCCCCGGTGTCATTTCGTCTCGAATGTGGATGGAGCCGATCTGCGCGATACGTTGCACGGGCTTGATCCGCAAACGACGCTGATCATAGTGGCCTCCAAGACGTTTACCACGCTTGAAACCATGATGAATGCGCGCGGTGCATTGGCTTGGCTTGAGCAGGGATGCGACGCTCCGATGGATCAGATGGTCGCCATTTCCAGCGCCCCCGACGAGACGGATCGCTTTGGAATCAAAAGAGAAAACGTTTTTGGCTTTGGCGATTACATTGGCGGACGCTATTCGATCTGGGGGCCGGTTGGGCTTGCGGTGATGGTGGCGGTGGGGCCGGAGAATGCGGCGGCGTTTCTCAGGGGTGGGGCGGCGATGGATGCGCATTTCGCCACGGCCCCTTTGGACGAAAACATGCCGGTTCTGTTGGCGCTTGTGGGGCTTTGGCATCAGAAATTCTGTGGCTACCCGACCCGCGCCGTGATCCCCTATGAACATCGTCTGGCGCGCCTTCCGGCTTACCTGCAACAGCTTGAAATGGAATCGAACGGCAAGAGCGTTGCGATGGATGGCAGCCCCTTGGCGCATGGGGGCGGTCCGGTGGTTTGGGGCGAGCCGGGCACCAACGGTCAACATGCGTTTTTTCAACTGATCCATCAGGGCCAAGACGTGGTGCCCTGCGAGTTCCTTGTCGGTGCCGAGGGGCATGAGCCGGACCTGCGCGCGCATCACGATGCGTTGGTCGCCAACTGTCTTGCGCAATCCGAGGCATTATTGCAAGGTCGTGGTTTAGAGGCGGCACGTAATAGCTTGATAAGCAAGGGATATTCAAGGCATGATGCGGAGCGTTTGGCGCCGCATAAGGTCTTTGCGGGCAACCGCCCTTCGACCACTTTGGTCTATCCCAAACTGACGCCCTATGTGCTTGGACAGATCATCGCGCTTTATGAACACAGGGTCTTTGTCGAGGGTGTTATCCTTGGGTTGAACTCGTTTGATCAATGGGGTGTGGCGCTTGGCAAAGAGCTGGCGGACGGCCTTATTCCGGCGGTTGCGGGGGGGGATTTGCCGGAGGACATCAACGGCTCAACGGGCGCGCTTTTGCGCTATATCCACGTCTGTCGCAAAGCCTAGGGCGCCGCGTATCACCGTATTCTGGAAGTTGGAGCGGGTAACGAGAATCGAACTCGTAACTTAAGCTTGGGAAGCTCGCGTGATACCTTTTCACCATACCCGCCTGTGGACCGTCAGGTAGTCAAACCGCCCGCAGTCGTCAAGGGAAATGGACGAAAAAACCAACGTCGGTATCACGTCGGTATTGCGTCTGTATCGCGGTGGTGCGGTTTTATCGTGTTCGGCGCGCGTAAAACGGCGCGATCAGCATGTCTTGCTCATGTTGATCCATGTGCCATTGCTCTGACACCGAAGCACATACCCGCCTCCACAGAGCAATGCGCCGGGCGCATATTGTTCGCCGTTATAGTAGCACAAGTCATATCTGCCCGGCTCCGCGCCCTCGGGCACGATTTCGGACGTGTGCTTGTCGGTCTCAGGCAGGCCGACTTTCTTGAGGTCTTTGGGGGATATGGTGTCAGTCATGATTGTGTCTCCGATGGGATGAATCAGGGTCTCCCGCCCATGATCTGGCGGGAGAGGGTGCATTATGTGCTGCCGGGTTGCTGAAGGGGTGGACCTCAGCACACGCCAACTTTAATCCAAGTGCCCTGACCGCCATGCCCGCCAGAGCATCTCAGCAGGTGCCCTCCAGAGCACACATGATGCAAATTCCCATGAAAATTGCCGTTGAAGTAGCACCCGTAATTCCGCACCTCGTCGTTTTCAGGAGCAGCGGTTTGCGCAATCTCCTCATTCTCCGCAGCGATGGCGGATGTTCTTTTCGACGGATCAACCGGGCCAACCTTGGTAATGTCGTCTGTCATGAAATGGTCCTCCTTAAAGTTTCGAGACCATTCTAGCGCAATCATTTTGTGCGGGCGTTGAGATACGTCAAACCGGGCGGGTTAGCCCCGGCGCCGACGCCGACGTCCGCCGCCCGCGCCACCGCCGCCGGTGTTGAAATCAAGGTCGGGCAGGGTCACGACCTTGGCCAGTTCCGGGAACGGGTCGGTGGCGTGGGGGATGGCGTTGGCGTTGACGAAATGTTCCTGGAACTTCGGCTCTATCGCGGTTTCGACCTTGGTGATCTTGCGCACGGTGGTTTCGATCTCGCGGCGTGCGCCGACATTGCAGAGCGCGATCCGCGCGCCGGTCCCGGCGGCGTTGCCAGCCGAGGTCACCTTGTCGAGCGGCGCGTCGGGGATCATGCCAAGCACCATTGCGTGTTTGGTCGAGATATGCGCGCCAAACGCCCCGGCGAGGACCACGCGGTCGACCTTGTCGACGCCCATTTCGTCCATCAAGAGGCGCGCGCCCGCATAAAGCGCTGATTTGGCGAGTTGGATGGCGCGGATGTCGCCTTGGGTGACCATGATCTTCGGCCCACCCTCGGCGCTGGCGTCATGGATCAGGTAGGCATGGGTGCGCCCTTCGGGCACAGAGCGGGGGGTGCCGGTCTGTTCGGCGGACCCAATCAGGCCGCGCGAGTCCAGCAGGCCCGCCATGCGCATTTCGGCCACGGCCTCGATGATGCCCGAGCCACAGATGCCGGTAATGCCGGTGGTGGCGATGGCGAGGTCAAAGCCCTCTTCGTCCGACCACAGGTCCGAGCCGATGACGCGAAAGCGCGGCTCTTTGGTCTCGGGGTTGATTTCGATGCGTTCGATGGCGCCGGGGGCGGCGCGCTGGCCCGAAGAAATCTGTGCGCCCTCAAAGGCGGGTCCGGTGGGCGAGGAACAGGCCAACACGCGGCTTTTGTTGCCAAGCTGGATTTCAGCGTTGGTGCCGACATCGACCACAAGCACGAGGTCCTCGGATTTGTCCGGCGCTTCGGCCAGCGTCACGGCGGCGGCGTCGGCCCCGACATGGCCCGCGATACACGGCAAGAGGTAGACTTGGGCGTTGGGGTTCATCGCGGTGAGGTCAAGGTCGCGGGCGGGCAGGGACATCGCCTCGGAGGTCACGAGCGCAAAGGGGGCTTGTCCCAGCTCGACCGGGTTCAGCCCGAGCAGGAGGTGATGCATCACCGGGTTACAGACGAACACCGTCTCAAGGATCTGGTTGGGGCGGATTTCGGCTTCGGTGGTGATGCTGTCCGTCAACGCGTTGAGCGCGGTGCGCACGGCTTGGGTCATCTCGGCCTCGCCGCCGGGGTTCATCATCGCGTAAGAGACCCGGCTCATCAGGTCTTCGCCAAAACGGATTTGCGGGTTCATCACCCCCGACGAGAGCTTGACCTCGCCGTTGCGCAGATCGCAAAGATGCGCTGCGATGGTGGTCGAGCCAAGGTCGATGGCAAGGCCATAGATACGGTCTTCGGTCAGGCCGGGCCAGATTTCAAGCAGGCGCGGCGTCTCATCGCGATGCGATTGGTGTAGCGCCACGGTCACGGTCCAGTTGCCTTTGCGCAAAACCTCTTGCAGCCGCGCCAGAAGGGAGAGGTCAGCCGAGATCGCGTCGATCTGCCATTGTTCGCGCAGAGCGCGCTCAAGCCGTTCGAGATCGCCGGTCGGTTCGTGCATGTCGGGTTGGTCCACCTCGACGAAATAGAGGTGGGTCGCGGGGTCCATAATAATGTCGCGCGCGGCGGCGGCTTTGCGCACGACCTGACGGTGGACCTGGCTTTCGGGGGGGACGTCGATGACCACATCGCCCTGCACCGTCGCCTGGCAGCCCAGACGGCGGCCCTTGGGCAGGCCGCGTTTGTCGTCATAGCGTTGCTCGACGGCGTTCCAGTCCGAGAGCGCATCGTCGCGCACGGTCACGCCATGTTTGGAAAATTCGCCATAAGAAGGGGTGATCTGACATTTGGAGCAAATGCCGCGCCCGCCACAGACCGAGTCGAGGTCGACCCCAAGTTGACGCGCGGCGGTCAGGATCGGCGTGCCGGTCGGGAAATGCCCGCGCTTGCCCGAGGGGGTAAAGATCACGAGGGGGTCGCTGCTCTGGTCGGTCATTTTATCGGTCTCTGGAATTTGTTCACGCACTTAGCAGGATAGTTGGCGTGGCGGGCCGGGAAAGGCAAGGTGCGGCAGGATATTGATCGCCTGCGGCATGGGGCGCAAAAAAGTGTAGCGCCCGGTGTGGGGCGCGGCGGCCATTGCAGGCGGTGCAGGGGTGTGCGGCGAAATTGGGGCTTTTCCAGCGGCGCAGGGCATGTAATAGGGAAGCGCCAAACGAGGTCATCCTGGGAGATGTGTGATGAAGATTCGTGAGGCGCTTACCTTTGACGATGTTCTTCTTGTTCCGGCGGCATCTGATGTGCTGCCCACAACGGCGGATACGCGCACGCGCGTGACCAAGAGCATCGCGCTGAATATCCCGCTTTTGAGTTCGGCAATGGATACCGTGACCGAGTCGCGCATGGCGATTGCTATGGCGCAGGCGGGCGGTATGGGGGTCATTCACAAGAACCTTGATGCCGAAACGCAAGCGCGCGAGGTGCGCCGGGTCAAACGCTTTGAATCGGGCATCGTCTACAACCCTGTGACCCTGCGCCGGGATCAGACCATTAGCGACGCCAAGGCGCTTGTGGAACGCTATAACTTTACCGGCTTTCCGGTGGTGGATGAAAAGGGCCATGTGGTCGGTATCGTGACCAACCGCGACATGCGCTTTGCGACGTCGGATGACATGCCGATCAGCGCGGTGATGACATATGACAACCTCGCCATCCTTCAGGAACCGGCGGACCGCGAAGAGGCCAAGAGCCTGATGCGGGCGCGCCGGATTGAGAAGCTGCTTGTCACCGATGGCAAGGGCAAGCTCACCGGGCTTTTGACGCTCAAAGATACGGAACAGGCGGTTTTGAACCCCACGGCCTGCAAGGATGATCTTGGGCGGCTGCGCGTCGCGGCGGCCTCGTCGGTTGGCGATAGCGGGTTTGAACGGTCCGTGGCGTTGATTGAAGCGGGTGTCGATATTGTGGTCGTGGACACGGCGCATGGCCATTCGGCAGGCGTTATCGAAGCGGTCGAACGGATCAAGGCATATTCCAGCGCGGTGCAGGTCATCGCGGGCAACGTCGCCACGGCTTCGGCCACAAAGGCGCTTATCGACGCGGGCGCGGATGCGGTCAAGGTTGGCATTGGGCCGGGGTCGATCTGCACCACGCGGATGGTTGCGGGGGTTGGCGTACCGCAGCTTACGGCGATCATGGATTGCGCAGGTGCGGCGGACGACACGCCGGTGATTGCCGATGGCGGTATCAAGTTCTCGGGCGATTTTGCCAAGGCAATCGCGGCGGGGGCATCCTGTGCTATGGTCGGGTCGATGATCGCGGGCACCGACGAAAGCCCTGGCGAGGTCATCCTCTATCAGGGCCGGTCGTTCAAGTCCTACCGCGGTATGGGCAGCCTTGGGGCGATGGCGCGTGGCTCGGCAGATCGCTATTTTCAGAAAGACGCGGCCAGCGACAAGCTGGTGCCGGAAGGCATTGAAGGGCAGGTGCCCTACAAGGGCGCGGCGGGCGCGGTCATCCACCAACTCGTCGGGGGCTTGCGCGCCGCGATGGGCTATACCGGCAATGCCACCGTGGAAGACATGCGCAACAACGCGCAATTCGTGAAGATTACTGGCGCGGGGCTTAAAGAAAGCCATGTGCATGATGTCCAGATCACGCGCGAGTCGCCAAACTATCGGATCGGCTGATGACACCGGCGGCGCGGGTTCAGACGGCGGCAGAGCTATTGGATGATATCCTCGCGGGTGCGCCAGCGGAGCAGGTTCTGACCCGTTGGGCGCGCGCGTCGCGTTTTGCCGGGTCCAAGGATCGCGCGGCGGTGCGCGATCATGTCTATGACGTGTTGCGGCGGCGGCGTTCGGTGCGCCCCGTGGCCCTGCCGGAAAGCGGTCGCGCCTTGATGCTTGGCCTTTTGGCACAGGACGGCGCGGATATTGAGGCGCTGTTTGCCGGCGGTGGCTATGGCCCAGCCCCTCTCAGCGAGGCCGAGCGCGCGGCGCTGGCAGAGAGGCCCGACGCCATTGACCTTCCTGATTGGATCGTGCCGAGCTTGCAGGCCGCGCTTGGCGCGGCGTTCAGGCCCAATATGGAAGCAATGCGCCACCGTGCCCCGGTCATCTTGCGGGTAAACCTGCGCAAAACCACGCCAGAGGCCGCAGCCGAGGCGCTTCGGGGCGAGGGGATCAAGACCCGACCCATGACGCTTGTCGAGACGGCGCTTGAGGTCACAGAGGGCGCGCGCCGGGTTGCCCAGAGCGCGGCCTACCGCGACGGTCTGGTCGAGTTGCAGGACGCCTCGAGCCAGGCGGCGATTGCCGCGCTGGAGATCGCCGAGGGCGCGCGGGTGATGGATTATTGCGCCGGAGGCGGCGGCAAGACGCTGGCGATGGCCGGGCGTGCCAAGGGACAGTTCTTTGCCCATGACATCGACGCAGGGCGCATGCGCGACCTGCCGCTGCGCGCCAAGCGGGCAGGGGTTTCTGTGACCTGTCTTGAGCCGCGCGAGATTGCAGCCAAGGCACCGTTCGACCTTGTGTTTTGTGATGCCCCCTGTTCGGGAAGCGGCACCTGGCGGCGCACACCGGATGCAAAATGGCGGTTTCGCGAGGCCGATCTTGAGGCGCTTTTGCCGGTGCAGGCGGCGATCCTTGACGAGGCGGCGGCCCTTGTCGGGGCGCAAGGGCGGCTGGTTTATGCGACCTGTTCTCTCTTGCCGGAGGAAAATACCGACCAGATCACACGCTTTCTTGCAGCGCGGCCAGAGTGGCGGTTGGAGATGACCCGGCACTGGACATTAAGCGATGGCTGTGACGGGTTTTTCATGGCCAGCTTGCGTCGACAGGATTAAACGTCGTGCATTGCAACCTTAGGTAGTATTTCATTTAAGCCGGTGTTAATCTTTTTCCCAGATGCTGAGGCATAGCTTCGCAGGCGAGGCTAGGGGAGGCACGGATTGACGCTATTGGCACTGGACACTGGGCAAGAGGCGCGCGCGACGCGGCGCTATTGGCGCTCGGCCCTGTTTTGGGGCGTGGTGGCGGTCCTGTGGGCGGGCGCGACCCTTGTTGCCCCCGCTCAGATGCAAGGGCTCTTTGTCGGCGCGGGGCTTTTGGTTGGTCTGGCGGCCGGGGTGCGATGGGCGGTGTCGCGGTGGCGGTTGCGTCGGCAGCGGCGGTTTTCCGATGCCCTTGGGGCGATGGTCGCGCTTGGCCCGCATCAGCAGTATCTCAGCGACCGCGAGGGCAGGATTTTGGCGGCAAACCCGTCTGGCAAGGCGGCGGCCAACGGCGCGCTGAGCCTGTGTGCCTGTCTCGAACGGGAGGTTGCGGATGCTGAAGCCCTTGTGGAGGGGCTATTGCGGCGCGCCGAACAGGGCGGCAAGGCGCAAGAGGTTCTGCCGCGTCGGGACGGGCGGCTTGAATTGCATGTGATCCGCCTGACCGAAGGGTATTTTCAATGGCAGATCGAACGCGAGCTTGTGGTGGCGGATCGTGAAAGCACCGGGGTGCCGCGATTGCCGATGCTGACCGTAAGCGCCAAGGGCGCGATTTTGTTCATGAATGCGGCAGCGCGGGATGTCATCGGCGGACGGCGCACCGGGCTACGCGATGTGTTTGGCGATGCCGGGCCGCGCATTGGCGAGGTCAATACCGTGGTGACGGAACGCGGCGGGCAGCATTGCCTTGTTGCGGAATTCGCAATTGGCGCGGGGCGGCGCGAAATCTACCTATTGCCCACAGAGACGCCCCTGCCTGCGGGCGGCGGCGCACAGTTTGAAGGCCTGCCCGTCGCGCTTTTGAAAATTGCGACGGATGGGCGGGTGCGCGGCGCCAACCGCGCGGCGCGCGACCTTGTTCACCGCCCGCTTGGGCCGGATACGGACATTGGCACGTTGATGGAGGGGCTTGGGCGCTCTATTCAGGACTGGCTTGCCGAGGCGGCGGCAGGGCATGGAAAACATCATTCCGAATTCCTGCGTCTGACCCGCAAAGACCGCGAGGTTTTTGTTCAGGTCAATCTAAGCCGTGCGGTTGAGGAGGGCGAGATCGTTCTTATCGCGGTCCTTAGCGATGCGACCGAGCTTAAATCCCTTGAGGCGCAATTCGTCCAAAGCCAGAAAATGCAGGCCATTGGCCAGCTTGCCGGGGGTGTTGCGCATGATTTCAACAATCTTCTGACGGCGATTTCGGGGCATTGTGATCTGCTTATGCTGCGTCATGACCAGGGCGATCCCGACTATGGCGATCTGGTGCAGATCAACCAAAACACCAACCGTGCGGCGGCCCTCGTCGGGCAGTTGTTGGCCTTTTCCCGCAAGCAAAACCTGCGCCCGGAAGTGCTTGATTTGCGCGATACGCTGGCGGATCTGACGCATCTGTTGAACCGGCTGGTGGGCGAAAAGGTGCGGCTGAACCTGATCCATGATCCCGAGCTTGAAGCGGTGCGGGCCGACAAGCGCCAGCTTGAACAGGTGTTGATGAACCTTGTGGTCAATGCGCGCGATGCCATGCCGCACGGCGGCGAGGTCACGATCCAGACGGAACGCCTGCATCTGCGCAAACCGCTTGAACGTGATCGGGCCACGGTGCCACCGGGCGATTATGTCTGCGTGCGGGTGCGCGATCAGGGTGTTGGTATTCCGCCCGACAAGCTTCAGAAAGTGTTTGAACCGTTCTTTACCACCAAACGCACAGGGGAGGGCACGGGGCTTGGCCTCTCGACGGCCTACGGGATCGTCAAGCAGACCGGCGGCTATATCTTTGTCGACAGCACAGAAGGCGAAGGCACTTGTTTTACGTTGATTTTCCCCAAGCACGAGCTTTATGAGCGCCCGGTTGCGTGCAAAGCGCCGGAGCGCCCCGCGCCGTCTGTCGCACCGCAGGGCGGTGTTGTGCTTTTGGTGGAAGACGAGGCTCCGGTGCGCAGCTTTGCCTCGCGCGCGTTGCGTCTGCGCGGGTTGACCGTGCTTGAGGCGGGATCAGGAGAGGAGGCGCTTGAGATCCTGGAGGATCCCGATCTTGCCATTGACCTTTTTGTATCCGACGTTGTCATGCCCGGCCTGGATGGCCCCGGTTGGGTGGCCAAGGCGCGCCAGAGGCGGCCAGAGGTCAAGGTGGTCTTCATGTCGGGCTATGCCGAAGAGAGTTTCGCCGACAAACAAGCGCGCATTGCGCAGTCGGTTTTCTTGCCCAAACCGTTTTCCCTGACCGACCTGACGGAGCTTGTTCTGGCGCAGTTTCCGCCGCCCGCGCCCACCACCCCTGCCACTGCGGCGCCGCAAGAGCCTCAGGAAATGCTATCGTAAAGTGCGAATTCCTCGGCGCATTTGCGGCGCAACTTGGCCTCGACCTTCGGCGATAGGGTCAGCGCCATACGAGGCGATACGTTTTCCTGACCCAGGGCCAGTTTTGTCTTTAGGCGGTCCTCAAGAAAGCCGATGATCCGGCCCTGATCCTCATAGCGAAACAGATGCGTGACCTTGGTGCCATTGGGGCGCGGTTCAAGGAACTTTGCCTGACTGCCGACATTGGCAAAGGGCGGCCTGTCACCCTTGCAATAGGCCTCGACAAACTCATCAAACGTTTTGCCAAAGGTCGAATTGGCCTTGCCCTTGAGGAAATCGCGTTGCCGGTAGCGATACCAGCTCCCGAGCCAGCTTATGGGTTCGCGCATCACCGCCATAGTTTCCATGTTCTCCTCACGGCAGGCCTTCTCGAACATGGGGCGGAAAAACCGATTGTAGCGATAGACCGGCGCATGTTTGAGCTCGGGGGGATTCGAGATCACCATCGCCGCGCGTGGCGCGAGGGCTTTTTCAATCGCGGTTGTTCCGGTCTTGGGGACGGATAAGAAGACAAGTTTTTCAGACCAGAAAACAAGCATTTGCGCGCCTCACTTCATTTGAATGTCGGTTTTTATTATCCATAAACTACTCTTTAACCGATTTGGGCAAAAGTTGTTTTGAAGAAATTTCTATTGAAATGTTCTCCTTTTGATCTCATACAGGATGAGAACAAGGCGCGAACAAACGCGATCATTGCCGCCATGAGCGGTGTATGGAATAAGGAAGCGTAATCATGGCAACGGCAGAACTTTTCGAGATGAGCAGCAAGAAATCCGCAGACAAACAAAAGGCGCTCGATAGCGCCCTGGCCCAGATCGAACGTCAGTTCGGCAAGGGCTCGATCATGAAGCTGGGTGCCGATAATCCGGCGCAGGAGATTGAGTCGACATCGACCGGTTCTCTTGGCCTTGATATCGCCCTTGGTATTGGGGGGCTGCCGAAGGGGCGGATTATCGAAATCTACGGCCCTGAAAGCTCGGGCAAGACGACATTGACCCTGCATGTTATTGCCGAGGAACAAAAAAAGGGCGGTGTCTGTGCCTTTGTGGACGCTGAGCACGCGCTTGATCCGCAATATGCCAAGAAACTTGGCGTGGATCTTGACGAACTCCTGATCTCGCAGCCCGACACGGGCGAGCAGGCGCTTGAGATCACCGATACACTGGTGCGTTCGGGGGCGGTTAATATGGTGGTGGTCGACTCGGTCGCCGCCCTGACGCCGAAATCGGAACTCGAAGGCGATATGGGCGATAGCTCGGTCGGTGTTCAGGCGCGCCTGATGAGTCAGGCCATGCGCAAACTCACCGGGTCGATTTCACGCTCGAACTGTATGGTGATCTTCATCAACCAGATTCGGATGAAGATCGGCGTCATGTTCGGCAGCCCGGAAACCACGACGGGCGGCAACGCGCTTAAATTCTACTCGTCCGTGCGCCTTGATATTCGCCGTATTGGCGCAATCAAAGATCGCGATGAAATCGTCGGCAACGCCACGCGCGTCAAGGTCGTCAAGAATAAGGTCGCGCCGCCCTTCAAACAGGTTGAATTCGACATCATGTATGGTGAAGGCATCTCCAAAACCGGCGAACTTCTTGACCTTGGCGTCAAGGCGGGCGTGGTCGAGAAATCCGGCTCTTGGTATAGTTACGGCGATGAACGTATTGGCCAGGGCCGCGAGAATGCCAAGGGGTTTCTCAAGGAAAACAAGAAGGTGGCCTATGAAATCGAAGACAAGATCCGTGCCGCGCACGGGCTTGATTTCGAGATGCCAAAAGGCGTTGAAGACAATGATACCCTGATGGAAGACGACGCCTGAGGTTTGGGCGCGCCCGGATCGGACAAGATTGAGACAGGCCGCCCGGATATGCTGGGCGATCTTTTCTTTTGGCACCCGGCATGAGGGCGGTGCAAGTGCTGTGGACAGGGGCGTTTGAGGGGAGTAAACCCCCTTGAAATGCCTTGAAAACACACGCGAGAGACGCCGCATATGCCCAGCCTGAACGACATCCGGTCGACCTTTCTGAACTACTTCGCCAAACAAGGGCACGAGATCGTCCCATCAAGCCCGCTCGTGCCGCGCAATGATCCAACGCTGATGTTCGTCAATTCGGGCATGGTGCAGTTTAAGAATTGCTTTACCGGGGTCGACAAGCGCGATTACCTGCGCGCCACCACGGCGCAAAAATGCGTCCGCGCGGGCGGCAAGCATAACGACCTCGACAATGTCGGCTATACCGCGCGCCATCACACGTTTTTTGAGATGCTCGGCAACTTTTCCTTTGGCGATTATTTCAAGGACGAGGCGATCGCCTTTGCCTGGGAGTTGATCACCAAGGAATTCGGGATTCCGAAAGAAAAGCTCTACACCACGGTCTACCATACCGATGATGAGGCGTTTGAAATTTGGAAAAAGGTCGGTGTGCCCGAAGAGCGGATCATCCGCATCGCGACCTCGGACAATTTCTGGCAGATGGGCCCGACCGGTCCCTGCGGCCCCTGCACCGAGATTTTCTATGATCATGGCGATCATATCTGGGGTGGCCCTCCGGGCAGCCCGGAAGAAGACGGCGACCGGTTTATCGAGATTTGGAACATCGTTTTCATGCAGAACGAACAGTTCGAAGATGGCTCGATGGTCGATCTCGACATGCAGTCAATTGATACCGGCATGGGGCTTGAGCGGATTGGCGCGCTGTTGCAGGGCAGCCATGACAATTACGACACTGACCTGTTCAAATCCCTGATCGAGGCGTCAGCCCATGCCACGACGACCGAGCCGTTTGGCGACAAGAATGTGCATCACCGGGTGATCGCGGATCACTTGCGCTCGACCTCGTTTTTGATTGCCGATGGGGTGATGCCGTCGAATGATGGCCGGGGGTATGTGCTGCGCCGGATCATGCGCCGCGCCATGCGTCATGCGCATCTATTGGGCGCGAAAGATCCGGTTATGCATCAGCTTGTGCCGTCGCTGGTCAGTCAGATGGGACAGGCCTACCCGGAACTTGGCCGCGCGCAGGCCTTGATCGAAGAGACGCTGCGGCTTGAAGAAACCCGGTTCAAACAGACGCTGGATCGCGGACTGAAGCTCTTGGATGAAGAGCTTGACGGGCTGGCGGCGGATGCGCCGCTTCCGGGTGCGGCGGCGTTCAAGCTCTATGATACCTATGGGTTCCCGCTCGACCTGACGCAGGATGCGTTGCGCGAAAAAGGCCGGTCGGTCGATACCGACGGGTTTGATACGGCAATGGCGGAACAAAAGGCCAAGGCGCGCGCGGCGTGGTCGGGGTCGGGCGATGCCGCCGATAATGCAATCTGGTTCGACATTGCCGAGGCCAATGGCGCGAGCGAATTCCTTGGCTATGACACCGAAAGCGCCGAGGGGCAGGTCGTCGCAATCGTCGCCGATGGGGCGCTTGTCGAGGCGTTGGAAGAAGGGGCCGAGGGCTGGCTGGTGATGAACCAGACGCCGTTTTATGGCGAATCCGGGGGCCAGGTCGGCGATACCGGCATCGTGAGCCGACTTGAAAACCGCGACGAGCTTGCCAAGGTTTCTGACACGCAGAAATTCGCAGAGGGCAAGCTTATCGCGCATAAGGTGACCATGACACGCGGCAAGATCGCCAAGGGCGATCCGGTGCTGATGGAGGTCGATCATACCCGCCGCAGCGCCATTCGCGCCAACCACTCTGCGACGCATTTGTTGCATGAGGCGCTGCGCGAAACGCTTGGCGATCATGTGGCACAGCGTGGCTCGCTCAACGCGGCGGATCGTCTGCGGTTTGACTTTAGCCATGCCAAGGCGCTGTCGGCGGAAGAGGTGCACAAGGTCGCCACGGATGTGAACGCCTATATCCGCCAGAATAGTGCCGTGGAAACCCGGATCATGACCCCGGATGATGCCCGCGAGATCGGTGCACAGGCGCTCTTTGGCGAGAAATACGGCGACGAGGTGCGCGTCGTGTCGATGGGGCGCGCCAATACCGGCAAAGGGTTTGACGGCAATACCTATTCGATCGAACTTTGCGGTGGCACCCATGTCAAACAGACTGGCGATATCGGGGTTTTTGTCCTCCTAGGCGATAGTGCGTCCTCGGCAGGTGTGCGTCGAATCGAGGCGTTGACGGGCGAGGCGGCGTTTGCCTACCTTGAGGATCAGGCCAACCGCATGGCGCAAATCGCAGCGACGCTCAAGACGCAGCCTGCCGATGTGGCGGACCGTCTCAAGGCGCTTTTGGACGAACGCAAAGCGCTGCAGAATGAAGTTGCGCAATTGCGTCGCGAGTTGGCGATGTCTGGCGGGGCCGGACAGGGCGGCGGCGTCGAAGCCAAGGATGTCGGCGGGGTCAAATATTTCGCCCAGCTTCTGACAGGGGTTTCGGGCAAGGATCTGCGCCCGCTCATCGACGAGCATAAAACCCGCCTTGAGAGCGGCGCGGTGCTGCTTATCGCCGATGACGGCGGCAAGGTTGCCGTTGCGGCGGGCGTCACGGATGATCTTACGGATCAGGTTTCAGCGGTCGATCTTGTCCGCGCTGCGGTTGAAGCGCTTGGCGGCAAGGGCGGCGGCGGTCGTCCCGACATGGCGCAGGGCGGGGCCAAGGATTCGACCAATGCCGATGCGGCGATGGCGGCGGCAGAAGCGGTCATCGCGGGCTGACCATGTGGTCACTAAGGGCTTGGGTTTTCCGGTGTGTGACTTACACTACCGGAAAACCAATTCAACGAAGGAGGCCAATATGCCTGCACTCTGGATCGCCCATGTGACCGTGACCGACGAAGACGCCTATGGCAAATATGCCAAACTGGCCGGGCCGGCTATTGCCAAACACGGTGGTCATTTTATTGCGCGTGGCGGGCGCTATGTCCAACTTGAGGGGCAAGAGCGTGCGCGCAATGTCGTGGCGCGGTTTCCCAGCGTTGAAGCAGCGGTCGAGTGCTACAACAGCACCGATTACCAACAGGCGCTCAACCATGCGCGCGACGCCTCAGAGCGCGAACTTATGGTTGTCGAAATAGAGGAATAATCAAGGCTTTACCCGACAAAGTTAAAGCCCCGAACCTTGAGGTTCGGGGCTTTTTGTTTTGGGCATATATGGTGTCGGGCGACGGGTTAACCCGCCGCTTTGGACCGACGCTTGCGCTCATGCGGATCAAGATAGCGCTTGCGCAGGCGGATGCTATTGGGCGTAACCTCAACAAGCTCGTCATCGTTGATGTAGGCGATAGCCTCTTCAAGGCTCAGCGTAACCGGCGTGGTCAGGCGCACGGCTTCGTCGGTGCCCGAGGCGCGCACGTTGGTAAGTTTCTTGCCCTTGAGCGGGTTCACTTCAAGGTCGTTCTCACGGCTATGTTCGCCGATGATCATGCCGGTATAGACGTCGGCCTGTGCGCCGATCATCATCTTGCCGCGATCTTCGAGGTTCCAGAGGGCGAAGGCCACCGAGGTGCCGTTTTCCATCGAAATAAGCACACCTGCACGACGCCCAGCGATTGGTCCCTTATAGGGCGTCCAGCCGTGAAACACGCGGTTGAGAACGCCGGTGCCGCGCGTATCGGTGAGGAATTCGCCGTGATAACCGATCAGGCCACGCGAGGGCACATGGGCGATGATGCGGGTCTTACCCGCGCCAGCCGGGCGCATTTCCACAAGCTCGCCCTTGCGTGCGCCGGTGAGTTTTTCAATCACCGCGCCGGAATATTCGTCATCCACGTCGATGGTGGCTTCTTCGACCGGCTCCATCTTCTGGCCGTTTTCTTCGCGCATGATGACCTGCGGGCGGGAAATCGAAAGTTCAAACCCCTCGCGGCGCATGTTCTCGATGAGAACGCCCATCTGGAGTTCGCCACGGCCCGAGACTTCAAACGCCTCGCCGCCGGGGGTATCGGCGATCTTGATTGCGACGTTGGATTCGGCCTCTTTCATAAGGCGGTCGCGGATGACGCGGCTTTGCACCTTTTTGCCATCCCGGCCCGCAAGGGGGCTATCGTTGATGCCGAAGGTGACGGTGATGGTGGGCGGGTCAATCGGTTGCGCTTCGAGCGGTTCATCGACCGCAAGCGCACAGATCGTATCGGCCACGGTGGCCTTGGACATGCCCGAGATGGAGACGATATCGCCGGCCTGAGCCTCTTCGATGTCCTGCTGGGCGAGGCCACGGAAGGCTTGAATCTTGGTGACGCGGAATTGCTCGATCTTCTGCCCGACGCGGGAAATCGCCTGCACGGTTGCGCCAACGCGTAGCGTGCCGCTCTCGACACGCCCGGTCAGGATGCGGCCCACAAAGGCATCGGCGCCAAGAGTTGTGGCGAGCATGCGGAAATCTTCGCCCTGTTGCGCGATCTGTTTCGGCGCGGGGACGTGGTTCACGATGAGGTTGAACAGCGCGTGCAAATCCTTGCGCGGCCCGTCCAGCTCGGCATCGGCCCAACCATTGCGGCCCGAGGCATACATATGCGGAAAGTCGAGCTGATCCTCGTTGGCATCGAGCGAGGCGAAGAGGTCAAAACATTCGTCCAGTGCGCGGTCGGGTTCGGCGTCGGGCTTGTCGACCTTGTTGAGCACGACAATCGGACGCAGCCCGAGGGCGAGCGCCTTGGAGGTCACGAATTTGGTCTGTGGCATCGGGCCTTCGGCGGCATCCACCAAAAGGACAACCCCGTCCACCATCGACAGAATCCGCTCAACCTCACCGCCGAAATCGGCATGGCCTGGGGTATCGACAATGTTGATCCGTGTGCCTTTCCACTCGACCGAGGTCGGCTTGGCGAAAATGGTGATCCCGCGTTCGCGTTCGAGATCGTTGCTGTCCATGGCCCGTTCGGCCACTTCCTGATTTTCGCGAAACGCGCCGGACTGTTTCAACAGCTCATCAACAAGAGTCGTTTTGCCGTGGTCAACGTGCGCGATGATCGCAATATTCCGAAGATCCATTAGTTATGCCTTTTCTGTTCGGGCTTCGCCTATAGCGCGGGCGGGCAAAAGGCTAGTCCTTTAATGGCCCGCAGTTTCGGAAAACAGGGTAATGACCCAAATTCCGCGCAGGATTGGGCCAATGTCGCGCTTTAGCGCGCGATATAGCGGTCGCGGCGGTGGTTGGTCAGGATGACAAAGTTCGTCACCGCGGCGCTTATGAGCGAATAAAACACAGTTATCGGCGCGAAGAGAGCGATGGCAAGGGCAAAGACGAACACGTCAAACCCAAGCTGCACCTTCCCGGCCTTGATTCCCTTGGTATCTTGAAGCCAGACGGCGACAATTCCAACCCCGCCAAGCGTTGCGCCGTGGCGAAACAGGATCAAAAGCCCCGCACCAGAGGTCACACCGCCGAGAATGGCAGCGGCCAGCGGATGCAGGAGGCTAAAGCCCATGACCTGTGGCAAAATGAGGGTCCAGCCGACGAGAACGCCCACGGCCGCAAAGGTCTTGAGGGTAAAGATAAGCCCCATACGCAGGTAGCCCACGACATAGAACGGCAGGTTGATGATGAAAAACACCGCCCCAAAACTCCAGTCGCCCCAGTAGGAAACCAGCAGCGACAGGCCCGCGACCTGACCTGTGATGAGGGCGCCCGCCTCAAAAAACTGCACGGCCAACGCCATGAGAAGCGTGCCGACGACCAGCCCCTGAAGGTCTTCGAATTTCGAGTGCCGATCGGCGGGGGGTGTTTCAAGTAGGAATGCCATAGCCCCGGTCATACCCATGCGGTGTGATTTGTCCAGAGCAGCCTGCGGGCGCAATGGCGCATGATGCTAGAATTACTTTAGGACTGCCGTGTATGAATTTGAAGTTAAACTATTTATTATCCAAGAACCAAGCGTGAACCCGGCGTTGAATATGTGCCCAAAGAGCGGGCGCGCCGCGTTTGACCTTGCGTCCGACGCGGGTTTCAAGCTGCGCCTCGGTCACATCATACTCAAGCCACGACCCGCCGCCGGTCACAAGATTGCCGTGACAGGGCTGTGCGCGGTCCACGGCGCGGGCAAAGATCGCGTCATCGCTTTCGCCTGCTTCGAACTCGTCCCAGAGCGCGCGCAGCTCTGCGCCTTGATCCTGGGGTAAAATCGCAAAGAGGCGATTGGCGGCGGCGATTTCCTCGGCCTCTTTCGCGGCGGCATCATGCGCGCCGTGAATGGGGGTATCGCCCGCGTCAATTTCGACAAGATCATGCAAAAGCAACATGCGGATGACCCGGTCGATAGCGACGGGGCGGTTGGCATGTTCGGCAAGGATCAACGCGTAAAGCGCGATATGCCAGCTATGTTCGGCAGAGTTTTCGCGCCGCGAACGATCCAGCAGGGTCGAGGCGCGCAGCACGGATTTCAGGCGGTCTGCCTCGTCGAGAAAGGCAAGCTGGGCGTCGAGACGGTCGCTCATCTCTTGAGCTCAAAACCTTTGGCCTTGAGCTTTTGAGCAAGCTGCACACGGGCGCGTTCATCGGCGGTATAGACGCGCACGGCGGTCATAAACGCCTCGTGCAGGGTCGAGGAGGTGGCCTCAAGTGTCTTGGCAATATCCTGCACGATTTCATGGTCATCCGTCGCCTTCTGCGCCTCGATCACGTCGAGCGCGAGGCGATTGGCGATATCGTCGTAATAGGCCATAGCGCGATCTTACCGCGATGTTTCGGTCAGGCGGCGTTTGACGTAATCCGTCACGTTGCCAACCATCGTATCCATATATTCCTCGGTTTCAAAGAAATGGCCGGCGCCTTCGATCTGTTCATGGGTGATCGTGATGCCTTTTTGCTCGTGTAGCTTGCCCACGAGGGTCTCGGTATCTGCGGGTGGCGCGACGCGGTCGGCGGTGCCGTTGATGATAAGACCGGAAGACGGGCAGGGCGCGAGGAACGAGAAATCATACATATTCGCGGGCGGTGCGACCGAGATAAACCCCGTGATTTCGGGGCGACGCATCAAAAGCTGCATGCCGATCCATGCCCCGAACGAGAACCCGGCAACCCAACAATGTTTGGAATTGGTGTTCATCGACTGAAGGTAATCAAGCGCCGAGGCGGCATCCGAAAGCTCGCCCACGCCCTGATCATATTCGCCCTGACTGCGGCCGACACCGCGGAAGTTAAACCGCAAAACGGTAAAGCCCATGTTGAAAAAGGCGTAATGCAGGTTATAGACAACCTTGTTGTTCATGGTTCCGCCAAATTGCGGATGCGGATGGAGCACGATGGCAATCGGTGCGTCCTTTTCCTTTTGCGGATGGTAGCGGCCTTCGAGCCGTCCTTCGGGTCCGGGAAAAATCACCTCTGGCATGGGCGTCCATGTCTCCTGCGCATTGCTCCGAGTCTATTCTTGACGAATATGCTCGGACACTTTAGAACAATTCTAACTTAGCCGATATCAAGTCGGCTGCGGTGCAAGCGATGTATGCCTTGCGACGCGCAACGTCAATCTATTCGCGGGGAGAGCCGCATGAAACTTTCGACCAAAGGACGATATGCCGTCGTGGCGCTGGCCGATATCGCGCTTCAAAATGGTGCGACCAAAGGCGATGGCGCGGCCAAAGGCGATGCCCTTGTGACGTTGGCCGAAATTTCAGGCCGTCAGAGCATTTCCCTGCCGTATCTCGAACAGCTATTTGTCAAGCTGCGGCGCGCCGGTCTTGTCGAGTCTGTGCGCGGGCCGGGCGGCGGCTATCGTTTGGCGCGTCCAGCCGCAGAAATTCGGATTGTCGATGTGCTCGCGGCGGTGGATGAAACCGTGTCGGCGCTTCATACGGGGGCCGGGGCAAGCGGCGGGTCTTCGGGCTCGCGGGCGCAATCTCTGGCCAACCGCCTCTGGGAGGGGTTGTCGGCGCATGTCTATGTGTTCCTGCATCAGGCGCGCCTTTCGGATGTGATTGACAACGACCTCGCCCCATGTCCGGCGATCCCAAGCATTTTCGCGGTGGTCGACGAGGAGTAATGCGCGTCTATCTTGACCATAATGCCACGACGCCTTTGCGGCCCGAGGCCCGCGCCGCAATGATTGCGGCGATGGATGCGGTGGGCAACCCGTCCTCGGTCCATGCCGAAGGGCGTGCCGCCAAGGCCTTGGTCGAAAAGGCCCGTGCAGAGGTTGCCTCGGCATTTGGGGCCGACGGGGCGGATGTCATTTTTACCTCTGGAGCGACCGAAGCGGCGGCGCTTGCGCTGGACGGGCGCGAGTTGCACGGCGGCGCGATTGAGCATGATGCGGTCGATGCGTGGATCACGGATGACCTTATGGTCAATGAGGCCGGAGAGGTGCGCGTGACCGATCCGGCGCAGTCTGTGCTGCAATTGGCCAACTCGGAAACCGGCATTGTGCAAACGCTCCCGGAGGGTCTTGCGGTCAGCGATATGACCCAAGGATTTGGCAAATTGCCGCTGGCGTTCAATTGGGCGGGGGCGACGATGGCGTTGACCTCGGCGCATAAATTGGGCGGTCCCAAGGGGATTGGCGCGCTGGTTGTGCGGCGTGGCACGGAGGTGCAGGCGCATCTCAAAGGCGGCGGGCAGGAAATGGGCCGCCGCGCCGGAACAGAGAACGTGCTTGGCGCGGTCGGCTTTGCCGCCGCAGCCACGGCGGCCATGCGCGATCTTGCCGCTGGTGTGTGGGACGAGGTTGCATCTTTGCGCGATTTGCTGGAAGAAACCCTTGCACCCGAGGCAAAGGGCACCATTTTTGTCGGGAAAGGCGTCAAGCGCCTTCCAAACACGCTCTGCCTTGCGACGCCGGGATGGAAGGGTGAGACACAGGTGATGCAGATGGACCTTGCCGGATATGCGATTTCCGCCGGGTCGGCCTGCTCCAGCGGCAAAGTGCGGGCAAGCCGGGTTTTGCGCGCGATGGGATATGACGAGGCCACGGCGGCAGGCGCGATCCGCGTCTCTCTTGGCCCCGAGACGACGAAACAGGACGTGCTGGGCTTTGCCGAAGCCTGGCTTGACCGCCTCAGGAAACACCGCGCCTGCGCGGGTTAAGCGAACAGGAGAACACCATGACCAGTGTGGACCAGACCCAAGTCAAAGAAGGTGTCGATCAGGAAACCGTCGATGCCGTGCGCGAAGTTGGCGGCAAGTATAAATACGGCTGGGAAACCGAGATCGAGATGGAATACGCCCCCAAAGGGCTGACCGAGGACATTGTGCGCCTGATTTCGGACAAGAACGAAGAGCCGGACTGGATGACCGAATGGCGGCTTGAGGCCTATAAACGCTGGCTTCAACTCAAAGAGCCAGACTGGGCCATGCTCGACTACCCCGAGGTCGATTTTCAGGATCAGTATTACTATGCCCGCCCCAAGAGCATGGAAGAAAAGCCCAAATCCCTCGATGAGGTCGATCCCAAACTTCTCGCGACCTATGAAAAACTCGGTATCCCGCTCAAGGAACAGATGATCCTCGCCGGGGTCGAAGGCGCCGAAAATGCGCCTGCCGAAGGCCGCAAGGTTGCGGTGGATGCGGTGTTTGATTCCGTGTCGGTCGGCACCACGTTCCAGAAAGAGCTTAAGGAAGCGGGGGTTATTTTCTGCTCGATCTCCGAGGCGATCAAGGAGCACCCGGAACTGGTCAAGAAATACCTCGGCTCGGTCGTGCCGGTGTCGGACAATTTCTATGCGACGTTGAACTCTGCCGTGTTCTCGGATGGCTCGTTCGTCTATGTGCCGCCGGGCGTGCGCTGTCCGATGGAACTCAGCACCTATTTCCGCATCAACGCCGAAAACACCGGCCAGTTTGAACGCACGCTGATCATTGCCGACAAGGGCTCTTACGTGTCCTATCTCGAAGGCTGCACCGCGCCGCAGCGCGACACCTCGCAGCTTCACGCCGCCGTGGTCGAGATCGTTATCGAAGAAGACGCCGAGGTCAAATATTCCACCGTCCAAAACTGGTATCCGGGCGATGAGAACGGCAAAGGCGGAATCTACAACTTTGTCACCAAACGTGCCGATTGCCGAGGCGACCGGGCCAAGGTCATGTGGACCCAGGTCGAGACCGGCTCGGCGGTGACGTGGAAATACCCGTCTTGCATCCTGCGCGGTGACGAGAGCCAGGGCGAATTCTACTCGATCGCCATCACCAACAACCATCAGCAGGCCGACACCGGCACCAAGATGGTCCACCTTGGCAAAAAGACCAAGAGCCGTATCGTCTCCAAGGGGATCTCGGCGGGCAAGTCGCAAAATACCTATCGCGGCCTTGTGTCGATGCACCCCAAGGCCAAGGAAAGCCGCAACTATACGCAATGTGACTCGCTGTTGATTGGCGACAAATGCGGCGCGCATACCGTGCCCTATATCGAAGTGCGCAACAATTCCTCGCGCTGTGAACATGAGGCGACGACCTCCAAGGTCGATGATGAACAGATGTTCTACTGTCGCCAGCGCGGCATGGACGAGGAAGAGGCCGTGGCGCTGATCGTGAACGGTTTTGCCAAGGAAGTGCTTCAGGCGCTGCCGATGGAATTCGCTATGGAAGCACAACAGCTTGTGGCCATTTCTCTGGAGGGGTCCGTTGGCTGATCTCAAACCGACATTCAAGGAACGCATTATCACGGCGGCGCCCTATGTGCTGCCCGTGCTGGGCGGCGGGGTCGGGATGGCCGTGGTCAACCTCAACCGCAGCCTGTTCCTCAATCCGGTTTGGGCGATCGTGACGGGGGTCGTGGTCGGCTGGCTTTTGGCGCGCGGTCTCGTGTACCTGCTGACATGGAGGCGTTAGGGTCATTATGACACCGCAGATCAAAAGCATGATTGAAAATCTCAGGCTGGGAAAGCCCGTCGACAGCGTCAAGCTGCGGCTGATCCATGCCCGCGTGCTGGACAAGCCGGTGATCTTTTGTGTCAACATGAAGCATGACCTGATCCAGCGCACCCACCGCGACGGCCAGTTCTATGAGATGAGCGAATTGAGCCAGTTGCGGAGCATCTTTCCCGAGGGCGGCGTCTTTGTCGATATTGGTGCCAATGTGGGCAACCATACGCTGTTTGCGGCAATGTTTCTCAAGGCGTCCAAGGTGATCCCGTTCGAACCCAATCCGCGCGCCTTTGAGCTATTGGTGCAAAACGTGTTGGTGAACGGGCTCGGCGATGTGGTGGATTTGTCGCGGCTTGGGGTCGGCCTGTCCGATGTCGAGTCTGATGGCTTTGGGTCGCAAAATCGCGTGCGCAATCTTGGCCGTGCCAAATTGCTTGAGGGCCAGGGCGATATTGAGGTCTATCCGGGGCATGAGCTGCTTGCCGACGAGACCCCGGACCTCATCAAGATCGACGTGGAAGGCATGGAAATGAAAGTGCTTTCTGGTCTGGAGCCTTTGTTGAAACGCTGTCGGCCGCTGATGATGGTCGAGGTCGAAGTCTCCGCCGAGGATGATTTCATGGCTTGGATTGAAGCCCAAGGATACGCGGTTCTTGCGACCCATCAACGCTACCATGTGAACAAGAACCACCTGATTTGCGACGCCGGAAAGATTGATGCGCTCAAAGCGTCCTATTTTGCCCAACAGGCATCTGAAGACCAAATCCGCGAAGGCGACCCCCGCAAGGAGCCGGTATGACCCTCATAGCCACCCATAGCATCCAAGGCGATAAGATCACCGGCACCACATCTTGCACAGTGATAGAGATTCAACTTACCTGACGGCCGCTCTGATGGCGGCGCACAAACGCGCGAAAGGCAGAAATATGCTTGAGATCAAAGACCTGAAGGTCAAACTTGAAGAAGAAGATAAGCAAATCCTCAAAGGGGTGAACCTGACCGTCGAGGCGGGCAAGGTGCATGCGATCATGGGGCCGAACGGCTCTGGAAAATCGACGCTGTCTTATGTGCTGTCGGGGCGCGACGGTTATGTTGTGACAGACGGCGAAGCGACGCTTGAGGGCGAAGACCTGCTCGATCTTGACCCCGAAGAGCGCGCGGCAGCGGGCCTGTTTCTGGCGTTCCAATACCCGGTTGAAATCCCCGGCGTTGGCAACATGACGTTCCTGCGCACCGCCGTAAATGCCCAACGCAAGGCGCGTGGCGAAGACGAGATCAGCGCCTCGGACTTCCTCAAATTGATCCGCGAGAAGGCCAAAACCCTCAAGATTGACGCCGAGATGCTAAAGCGTCCGGTCAATGTCGGCTTTTCCGGCGGTGAGAAAAAGCGTAACGAAATCCTACAGATGGCGATGCTTGAGCCGAAGATGTGTATCCTTGATGAGACCGACTCCGGGCTTGATGTCGATGCGATGAAACTTGTGTCTGATGGTGTCAACGCGTTGCGCGATGCGGGCCGTGGCTTTCTTGTGATTACCCACTACCAGCGCCTTCTTGATCATATCAAACCGGATGTGGTGCACATCATGGCCGATGGCCGTATCATCAAAACCGGCGGCCCCGAGCTTGCGCTTGAGGTCGAACAGAACGGCTATGCTGATATCCTTGCGGAGACCGCATGATGACTGCTGTGACACAACAAAAAGTAGATGCAACCGAAGCGCGGCTGGCGACGCTCACGATGCCGCCGTCTGCTCCGTGGCTTGCCGAGGCCCGCGAAGCGGCGCTGGCGCGTCTGCGGGCCGCTGGCCTGCCGGGGCGGCGTGATGAATATTGGAAATATACCCGTCCCGATACGCTCGTGCAGGGCGAAGCGCCACATGCTGCGGTGTTTCAAAGCGACGAAGCGCCCGTATTTGATACGGTGGACCGTCTCAAGGTGGTGTTCGTGGATGGCGTCTTTCGCGCCGATCTCTCGGATCCGCTTGAGGGCGAGGGCTTTAGCATAGAGCGTCTGGCCGATGTGGCCGAGATGGATATCCACTGGGCCAAAGACCTCTACGGTCGCCTTGAAACCAATGGTCAAAACCCGGTCAAACGCCCGCTTGCGGCGCTCAATACGGCCTTTGCGAGCGATGGTGTCGTGATCCGTGTAACGGGTCGGGTGTCGCGCCCCGTTAGCCTGATTTATATCCATAAATCAGATACTTCCGATGCGATGCTCCACCATGTTATCAAGGTCGAAGAGGGCGCGGATTTTACGCTTCTTGAAAACGGCCCGGCAGCGGCGCGGTTTAACAAGGTGCTCGAAGTCGATGTGGCCGATAACGCCGGGTTCCATCATGTGCGTGCGCAAGGGCGCGACCATGAACGCCGCGCGGTGACGCATATTTTCGCCCGTCTGGGCACGAAAAGCACGTTCAAATCCTTCACTCTGACGGTCAACGGCCAGATGACGCGCAATGAAGCGGTGCTTGAGCTGACCGGCGATGACGCCGTGGCCCATGTGGCGGGGGCGTGTCTTGGGGATGGGGATTTCCATCACGACGACACGGTTTTCATCACCCATGATGGCGAGAATTGCGAAAGCCGTCAGGTCTATAAGAAAGTGCTGCGCAATGGTGCGACCGGCGTCTTTCAGGGCAAGATCCTTGTCAACAACACCGCCCAGCGCACCGATGGCTATCAGATCAGCCAGTCGCTCTTGCTTGACGACGATAGCCAGTTCTACGCCAAGCCCGAGCTTGAGATTTATGCCGACGATGTGGCCTGTTCACACGGCAGCACCTCGGGCGCGATTGATGACGAGGCGCTTTTCTACCTGCGCTCGCGCGGCCTTCCCGAAGGCATCGCCACCGACCTTCTGACGCTGGCTTTCCTTGCGGAAGCGGTCGAAGAGATCGAGGACGAGGCGTTGGCCGAGGAAATCGTCGGGCGTCTTGATGCTTGGCTCATCCGGCGGCGCAAGGGCTGATGTCGGTTCTGCGCGACATCGCGGTAAGCTATCGCGGACCGCAGCCTGTCGTGGCACGGCATCTTGCGGCGGGCGTGCGTGAAGATCGCGCGCTCGTGATCCTTATGGCCGCCTGTGTGGTGTTTTTCATCTCCGGCTGGCCGCGTCTGGCACGTATTGCCCACCTCGAAGGGCAGGAGTTGAATCCGCTTCTGGGCGGTGCGCTTCTGGGGTGGCTTTTCATTGCTCCGCTGGCCTTTTATACGCTCTCTTGGGCGCTTGGGCTGGTGCTTGGGCTATTGGGCTGGAACGGCGGCGGCTATGGCAGTCGCATCGCCTTGTTCTGGGCGCTTCTGGCGGCCTCGCCCATCCTGCTTATCTATGGGCTTGTGGCGGGCTTTGCCGGTCCGGGTCTTGGGCAGAGCGTGGTGGGCCTGATTTGGTTTGTCGTATTCGCTTGGTTCTGGATTTCAGGCCTGATGCAGGCGGGAAGGACCCCGGCATGATGAATTTTGCCAAAGCTCTGTTTCGTGAAACGATAATCGCCCCGGCAAGCGCCGGACGCCGGATTGTCGCGCTTGACCTACCCCCGCAGGTGGGTTGGATGATTTTGGGGTTGGCCACGGTTTTGAACACGCTTTTGTTCTTTACCATGCATAGCCTGTATCCCGTGCCCGATAGCCTGCCGTTTCTGTTTCTGACCGTGCCGTGGCGCGTTGCCTTGACGATGTTTGCCGCCGTCGCCATCGCGGTTGTGGCGCTTTATGGAAGCGGGCGGCTTTTGGACGGGCAGGGGCGGTTTGGCGATATTCTTGCTATGGTCGGCTGGCTGCAAATGATGCGGGTCGCGGTGCAGATCGCGACGCTTGTGATAACGCTTTTCGCGCCGTTTTTCGCCGCGCTCGTGGCCTTTGGCGCGAGCATCTACGGCATCTGGATCCTGATCCATTTCATCAATGTCGCGCAGGGGTTTGCCTCTGTCGGGAAGGCGGTGATGAATGTTGTTCTCACGATGGTGGCCCTTGTCATGATGCTTTCGCTTATGCTCTCGGTTCTGGGCGTGGCGGTGGTTGGAGTAAACTGATGTATGACATCGCAAAAGTCCGTTCGGATTTCCCGATTCTTTCCCGTGAAATCAACGGCAAGCCTTTGGTTTACCTTGATAATGGCGCATCGGCGCAAAAGCCAAAGGCGGTCATTGACGCGATCACCAATGCCTATACCAACGAATATTCCAATGTGCACCGTGGCCTGCATACCCTGTCAAATATCGCCACCGACAAATATGAGGCCGTGCGCGGCATCATCGCGCGGTTTCTCAATGCCCCGAGCGAGGACGAGATTGTCCTGAACTCCGGCACCACCGAGGGCATCAACATGGTCGCCTATGGCTGGGCCATGCCGCGCCTTGAGGCAGGCGATGAAATCCTCCTGTCGGTGATGGAACACCACGCCAATATCGTGCCTTGGCATTTCCTGCGCGAGCGTCAGGGTGTTGTGCTCAAATGGGTCGATGTGGACGCCTCGGGTGCGCTCGATCCGCAGGCGGTGATTGATGCGATTGGCCCGAAAACCAAACTTGTCGCTGTGACGCAATGTTCCAACGTGCTGGGCACGATGGTGGATGTGAAGGCGATCACCGAAGGCGCCCATGCCAAGGGCGTGCCGGTGCTTGTCGATGGCTCGCAGGGGGCGGTGCATGGGCCGGTCGATGTGCAGGACATTGGCTGTGATTTCTACGCCATCACCGGGCATAAGCTCTATGGTCCGTCCGGGTCCGGCGCGATTTACTGCAAGAAAGACCGCATGGCCGAGATGCGCCCGTTTCTGGGTGGTGGCGATATGATCAAGGAAGTCTCCAAGGACGCCGTGGTCTATAACGATCCGCCGATGATGTTTGAGGCGGGAACCCCCGGCATTGTGCAGACCATCGGCCTTGGCGTGGCGCTCGAATACATGATGGATCTCGGCATGGAGACCATCGCCGCCCATGAGGCAGGATTGCGCGACTATGCCATGCAACGGTTTGCCGGGCTGAACTGGCTTCAGGTGCAGGGCACAACCACCAACAAGGCCGCGATCTTTTCCTTTACCCTCGACGGGGCGGCGCATCCGCATGACATCTCGACCATCCTTGACAAAAAGGGCGTCGCGGTGCGGGCCGGGCATCATTGTGCCGGGCCTCTGATGGAGCATCTTGGCGTGACCGCGACCTGTCGGGCGTCGTTTGGCCTCTATAATACGGTGGAAGAGGTAGACACGCTCATCGACGCGCTTGAGCTTGCACATGAGCTTTTTGCCTGACATGACGCATGGGCCGGCGATGTTGAATATGTCGCACTGATCGCCGTTGGGTTGAACCTTCCTGCGTGGTAAAATTATCCTGAACGGGTTTTCCTGTTCGGTTTTTTTCTCTGGAGGGTATATTTCATGGGTATCGCAGTTGATCTTGTCGTCACATATGGACCAATGGGTCCAGTCGCACTGGATGGGAGTGGGGGTGCAGAATTCTTCTATGCGGACGCACCAACTGCTTACGATGTCGTCACGGCGGACAATCTGACCTATCTGCGGCTCTTGGATGGACCCAACAGCCTGACCATCTCAGAGGCCGGTTCGATCAATCACGTCATCATGGGGGCGGGCGATGATACCGTCTTGACCGGCGCTGGCGGCTTTGGCCCGGCCATTCAAACGCTCGACCTTGGGGCTGGGATCAATAGCCTGACGACAGGGCCGGGTTCGGTTGGCACAGTGATGGCCCAGATGGGGACCAACACCATCACAACAACGGGCTATGTCGGTTCAATTGAAACCGCGATGGCCACCAATACCGTGACCATCGGGGCGGGAGGTCTTGGCAAGGGTAATTTCTTCGGCATGAGCGGCGAGCAGCAGACGCTTGTGCTCAATGGCGATACCGATGCCATTGTCGGCAATGGCGTTGTGCGCTTTGATCTGACGCTTGGCGATGAGGCGTATCTGGGCTTTTTCGAGAGCGAGAAAGGCCGTGACGTTCTGGACCTTGGCAATGGTGAGTTTGGCACGATCGACACCGGGCTGGTGCGCGATGTGGTGCGCCTGGACGGGGCCGATGGCGACACGATCCGCCTTGGCGCGGGCGACGACAAGCTGTTCATCACCGGCTTTGACGGCTCGCAGGACTATGCGCTTTACGGCGACAAGGGCAATGATCTGGTGAGTTTTTCCGGTTCCAGCGCGGGCGTCGTGGTCGATCTCGACAATATGGTCCTGCGCGGGTTTGAAACCATCGTCGGCACGACCCAGAAAGACCGTATCCAGCTCGACAACACCGGCTCTATGGTCAAGGCCGGGGCGGGCAATGATGAAATCACCGGCGGGAGCGGCGATGACCATCTCGTTGGTCAGAAAGGCCGCGATGCGCTGGATGGCGGGCTTGGGGCCGATACGCTCGAAGGCGGCGGCGGGGCTGATACGCTATCGGGCGGTGCGGATGATGAGGCGGTGGACCACTTCGTCTTCAACACGGTGGCCCATTCCGGCATCGGTGTGGACGAGCGTGACCTGATAACCGATTTCGACAGTGGAACGGATTTGATCGTTCTGACCGGAATAGACGCCGATACCGCGCTTGCGGACAATCAGGCTCTTGCCTTCTCGGATGGCGGTGCTGCGGCGAACAGCGTTTGGCTTGAGGAATTGCCGGGCGATTTCTGGTTGGTCAGGGGCGATGTGACCGGCGATTCCGTGGCTGATTTCGAGATCGAGGTCGCTGCACAGGGTATCGAAGCAACAGACTTTCTGTTCTGACCCTCGGGACAGAAACGGCACGCGGCGGGGCGACGGGCCTTGCCGCGTGCCATTGTCCTTTGCCTTGTCCGGGCATTTTTCCGATTGCGACGGGGCGCGGCTCTGGCTATACCCCCGCCAAGACGCACCCATAGCTCAGCTGGATAGAGCGCTGCCCTCCGAAGGCAGAGGCCAAAGGTTCGAATCCTTTTGGGTGCGCCACTTTTCTTTCAAATTCGCCCAAGGCCGTCCCCCAAGGCCGTCCAGGGTCGCGCCCAAGCTGCGCGCAGGGGCCAAAAATATGGCCCAAAGCGCGAAACGGCGTTACAGGTAGACGGGACCAAGTTTGCGACCCTTTGGAACAACACATGCGCGTAGATCAGACCAACCTTCCCGGCGTTCTTCTCATCACGCCGCGCCGTTTTGGCGACCATCGTGGATTTTTTGCCGAAACCTATAGCCTGCGGCTCTACCAAGAGAACGGCATCGACGTGGATTTTGTGCAGGACAATCATTCCCTGTCCTCGCAGGTTGGAACGTTGCGCGGCCTCCATTTTCAAGCGCCCCCCCATGCCCAAGCCAAGCTCGTGCGCTGTGGGCGTGGGGCGATTTTCGATGTGGCCGTCGATATCCGACAGGGCAGTCCCACCTACGGCCAATGGGTCGGCTATGAGCTAAGCGCGCAAAATGGCGCACAGCTCTTTATTCCTGAAGGGTTTGCGCATGGCTTTGTCACGCTGCGCCCCGAGAGCGAAGTCGTCTACAAATGCTCGACCTATTACGCGCCCGACACCGAAGGCGCGCTTATTTGGGATGATGCGCAAATTGGCATCGACTGGCCCCTGAGCGGCGCGCCGATCCTGAGCGACAAGGACGCCGCCGCGCCGCGCCTTGGCGACCTTCAAAGCCCCTTCACATGGACGGGCGCGGCATGAAGCTCCTGATTACAGGCGGGGCGGGGTTTATCGGCTCTGCCGTGGTGCGCCTCGCGGTGGCGCGTGGCTATGAGGTTGTGAACCTTGATGCGCTGACCTACGCCGCCTGCCTTGAGAACGTGGCCTCGGTCGCTCATACGCCGCAGTATGCCTTTGAGCAGGCCGATATCCGCGACCGCGCCGCGCTCGACCGGATCTTTGCGGCCCATCACCCCGATGCGGTCATGCATCTTGCCGCCGAATCGCATGTGGATCGCTCGATTGACGGCCCCGACGCGTTTATCGACACCAATATCACCGGCACCTTTACGCTTCTCGAAGCGGCGCGCCAGTATTGGGAGCGGGCAGGGCGGCCCGAGACCTTCCGCTTTCATCATGTCTCGACCGACGAGGTGTTTGGCGCGCTGCCCGCCGATCCGGCGACGCGCTTTACCGAAGACACGCCCTACGCCCCGCGCAGCCCCTATGCCGCCTCCAAGGCCAGCGCCGACCATCTGGTGCGCGCTTGGCATACGACATATGACCTGCCTGTGGTGCTCAGCAATTGTTCGAACAATTACGGCCCCTATCACTTCCCTGAAAAGCTCATCCCGGTGATGATCCTGAACGCGCTGGCGGGCAAACCGCTGCCGATCTATGGCGATGGCGGGCATATCCGCGACTGGTTGTTTGTCGAGGACCACGTCGAGGCGCTTTTGCAGGTGCTGGAAAAGGGCGCTTTGGGGCGCAGTTATAATATCGGCGGCGCAAGCGAATGCACGAACCTGAGCCTCGTGACCACGCTTTGCGCGACCCTCGACCGCCTCAAACCCCGCGATCAAGGCCCGTATCGCGACCTGATTGCCTTTGTGCCTGACCGGCCCGGCCATGATGCGCGCTATGCCATCGACGCAAGCCGTATCCGCGACGAGCTTGGCTGGCGTCCCAGCGTGGACCTTGAAGAGGGGCTTGAGCGCACTGTGCGCTGGTATCTCGACAATGAGGACTGGTGGCGTCCGCTGCTCGCGCGTCCCGGCGTCGGCCAGCGCCTTGGTTCACTGGGCTCACTGGGCTCACTGGGGGCACCCAAATGAAAATCCTCGTCTTTGGCCGCACCGGACAGGTCGCAACCGCCCTAAAGCACCACGCCGGGATCACGGCCCTCGGGCGCGGGGCGGCGGATTTGACCGACCCGGCGGCCTGCGCGGATGCGATCCGCGCCCATGCCCCAAGAGCCGTCATCAACGCCGCCGCCTATACCGGCGTGGACGCGGCCGAAACCGACACGGCACAGGCAATGACAGTCAATGGCGCGGCCCCGGCGGCGATGGCCGAGGTCTGCGCCGCGCTCGATATTCCCTTGGTGCAGATTTCGACCGATTATGTCTTTTCCGGGCAGGGCGAGACCCCGTGGCATCCCAGCGATGCGCCCGCGCCGCAAAACGCCTATGGGCGCTCTAAACTTGCCGGGGAAGAGGCCGTGCGCGCCGCTGGCGGGCGCTATGCGATCTTGCGCACCTCCTGGGTGTTCTCGGCGCAGGGGACGAATTTCGTCAAGACCATGTTGCGCCTTTCCGAAACCCGTGACCGCCTTGATATCGTTGCGGATCAGATCGGCGGCCCGACCCCGGCCCGCGCCATCGCCCAAGCCTGCCTGACCCTCGCAGAGGCGCTGGCCAAATCGCGCGATCTATCCGGCACCTACCATCTCAGCGGCGCGCCGGACACAAGCTGGGCCGGGTTTGCCCAAGCGATTTTTGCCGCTGCCGGGCGATCTGTGCAGGTGGTGCCGATCCTGTCGCGCGCCTATCCAACCCCGGCAAAACGCCCCTTGAACGGGCGGCTGGATTGCCAGACCCTTGAACAGACCTTCGGCCTGACCCGCCCCGATTGGCGCGCCGCTCTGGTCGAGACATTACATGAACTGGAGACCGCAAAATGACCAAACGCAAAGGTATTATCCTCGCGGGCGGATCGGGCACACGGCTTTTCCCGATTACTATGGGCGTCTCCAAGCAACTCATGCCGATCTATGACAAGCCGATGATCTACTACCCTCTCAGCGTTCTGATGCTGGCCGGGATTCGCGAAATCCTCGTCATCACAACCCCGCAGGACGAGGATCAGTTTCGCCGCACGCTTGGCGACGGGAGCCAATGGGGAATCACGCTGTCTTATACGCAACAACCTTCGCCCGATGGTCTTGCACAGGCGTTTACCCTTGCCGAAGAATTCCTTGATGGCGCGCCCTCGGCAATGGTTCTTGGCGACAATATCTTTTTTGGCCACGGCCTGCCCGAGCTTTTGCAAGAGGCCGACGCGGCCCCGAACGCCGCCACGGTTTTTGGCTATCGTGTGGCTGATCCTGAACGCTATGGGGTTGTGGATTTCAACGCGGATGGCACGGTGCGCGGGCTGGTCGAAAAACCCGCCACGCCGCCGTCGTCCTATGCGGTGACGGGGCTTTACTTTCTCGATGCCAGTGCGCCGGAACGCGCCCGCGCCGTGACGCCCTCGGCGCGCGGCGAACTTGAGATCACAACGCTTTTGCAAAGCTATCTCGACGACGCAAGCCTTGCAGTGCGCAAAATGGGGCGGGGCTATGCCTGGCTTGATACCGGAACGCATGGATCGCTTCTTGATGCGGGGAATTTTGTGCGAACCCTGACCGAACGCCAAGGCCAACAGGTCGGCTCGCCCGATGAGATCGCCTTTCGTGCCGGTTGGATCGACGCGGATCACCTGCGCGCCCGCGCCGCGCTGTTTGGCAAAAACAGCTATGGCACCTATCTTGAACGGCTCTGCGAAGACTGACTTTCGCGGCTGGGATCGGCGGCGGATGGCTGTCGTGCCACGAATTTGCTTGGCATGCCGCGCTGCGGCGGTCTAGGTTCGCAGCAACCTAAATGGCTGCGTCCATGCTGATGCGCCGCCGCGAAAGATACCGCACACGTGCCTGACGAGACGCCACAGACGCCACAGACGACCCTAAGCCCCGAGACCGAGTGGATGCTTGCGGTGCGCGATCATCGTGATCGCGCGGCCTTTGCCCGGCTGTTCGATCATTTCGCGCCGCGCCTCAAGGGCTTTGCCATGCGCGCTGGGGCCAATGCCGCCGAGGCCGAGGACATCGTGCAGGACGTGATGATCAAGGTCTGGCAACGCGCGCATCAGTTTGATCCCCAACAGGCACAGGTCTCGGGCTGGATTTACCGCATCGCCCGCAACCAACAGATTGACCGCTTTCGCAAAGACCGCCGCCCCGAGCCAGAGATGCTCGTGCCCGAAGAAGAGGCCGTGCCCGATGCCGGACAGGTGGTGGCCCTTGAACAAGAGGCCGCGGGCCTGCGCGAGGCGCTCTCCCGTCTCAAGCCCGATCAGCGCGAGATGGTTGAACGCGCCTATCTTGGCGAGTTGAGCCATACTGAGATTCAGGCCGAAACGGGCCTGCCGCTCGGCACGATCAAATCACGCATCCGTCTGGCCCTTGAAAAACTGCGCCACGAGATGAAGGATATGCGCCCGACATGACCGCACCCGCACATCATATCCCCGAAGAAATCCTTGTGGCCTATGCCGCCGGAAGCCTGCCGCACCCGCATGCCGTCGTGGTGGCCGCGCATATCTCGCTTTGTGATACATGCCGCGCCGCGCTTGCCGCGCATCAGGCCGTGGGCGGCGCGCTTTTGGAACAGGAATCCGGCGAGGCGGTGTCGGACTCCCTGCGCGCCCGCGTCCTTGATATGCTCGACGCGCCCTTGCCCCCCGAGCCAACCCCGCCAAAACGCAAAGGCATCTATCCCGCTCCGGTTGCGGAATTGCTTGGCCCGGACGGGCAGGTGCCTTGGAAATCCTTGGGCTTTGGCGTCAAACAGGCGCTCCTGAGCGAGGGCGAGGAAGGCTCTTTGCGCCTGCTTTATATCCCCGGTGGCCGCGCCATGCCCGAACATGGCCATCATGGGCTTGAGATGACCCTCGTGCTTCAGGGCAGTTTTTCGGACGATGAAGGGCTGTTTGGCCCCGGCGATATCGAAATCGGCCACGACGCGCTTGAGCACACGCCGATTGCGACGCCGGGGGTTGATTGCATCTGCCTTGCCGCCACGGATGCGCCTTTGCGCTTCAAAAGCCTTGTGCCGCGTCTATTTCAGCCATTTTTCCGTATTTGATACGGATCAACCTCAAATAACATCGCAAAGTTGATATATGTCAAAGATGTGTTCTACGTGTGTGTTTAGCTGACGGAACCGCGTATTATCCCAGCAGACGCCAGGGAGGAGACATCATGTATATCAAAAGGGCCGTTCTCGGCCTTGCTATTATCCTATCCTCGGCCACTTTCGCAGTGGCGCAGGAGGAGGTGAGCAAGTCCACAGCGGATCACTCGAAGTTTCCGATCCTGCAAAAAGATTTTCAGTCGGGGCCGGAAGTGACCGAAGCCTGCCTCACCTGCCACACCGAGGCAGATGACCAGATGATGCACTCGATCCATTTTACGTGGGACTACGAGCATCCCGAAACCGGCCAGCGCCTTGGCAAAAGCAACGTCATCAACTCGTTTTGCGGGTCGGTCGCGGGCAATGAACCGCGCTGCACCTCCTGTCATGCGGGCTATGGCTGGGACGACATGAGCCAGCCAGCGCCACAAGAGGCAAACGCCAAGGATTGCCTCGTCTGTCATGACAAATCCGACCAATATACCAAACTTGCAACCGGCGCGGGCCACCCCCCGATGCAAGCCAAGGGCAAAACCATCACCGGCAAAGATGCCTGGGCGGTGGACCTCAAGAAAGCCGCGATGAGCGTCGGTATGCCGGACCGCGACAATTGCGGCAACTGCCACTTTTACGGCGGGGGCGGCGATAACGTAAAACATGGCGATCTGTCCTCGGCGCTCTACAACCCGACCCATGATGTCGATGTGCACATGTCTTCGGTCGAAGAGGGCGGCGAAGGCATGGTCTGTGCCGATTGCCACGTCTCGGACCGCCATGAATGGGCCGGGTCGCGCTATAATGTGCTGGCGTCTGATCCGCACGGCACCGGCAAACCCGGCGAGGCGCGCCATGCGGCCTCGTGCCAATCGTGCCACGGTCAAGAGCCGCACCCGACCAATATCAAGGGTCTCAAGCTCAACGATCATACCGACACGCTCGCCTGTCAGACCTGCCACATCCCGGAATACGCCCGTGGTGGCGTGCCGACGAAATCCATGTGGGACTGGTCGACCGCAGGGCGGCTCGATGAGAACGGCAAACCGATCCACGAAGACGATTACGTCTCCTCGACCGGCCAGCACCTGCACACCTATCTCTCGACCAAGGGCAATTTCGACTATCAGGAAGACGCCGAGCCTTATTACGCATGGTTTGACGGGCAGGTGGAATACACCACCTATGACCGCAAGATTGATCCGTCCAACACGGTTGATATCAACGTGATCCACGGCGCCCGCGAAGACGGCAGATCGCGCATCTGGCCCTTCAAACGCATGGAAGGCCGTCAGGCCTATGACACGGTCAACAACAACCTTGTCTATACCCATGTCTGGGGTCCGACGACCGATACCGCCTTCTGGACCAACTTCGATTGGGCCAAGGCGATTGATGCAGGCATGAAAGCGGCCAACAAGCCCTATTCGGGCGAGTTCGATTTCGTTGATACCTATATGTATTGGCCGATCACCCACATGGTCGCCCCGGCAGAAAACGCCGTTGATTGTGTGGAATGTCACCAACAGGATGGCCGTCTTGCCAATGTGGCCGGGGTCTTCATGCCCGGCACCAATACCAACGGGCCGGTGGGCCTTCTGGGTAAGGCGCTCCTTCTCCTGACCCTCATGGGGGTTGTCGCCCACGCTCTTATCCGCACCTTCTCGCGCAAATCCAAAGGAGGCCATCATGACTAAGCGTATCGTCAAGGTTTACCCCCGCTTCGAACGCTTCTGGCATTGGATGCAGGTCGTGCTCATCATGGCGCTCATGGTGACGGGCATGGGGTTGAATGGGGTGCATTCCCTGATCCCCTTTGGTCCGGCTGTGATGCTGCATACGTTGGCGGCGCTGGCGCTTTTGGCGCTGTGGATTTTCGCAACCTTCTGGCTTTTTACCACCGGCACCTGGAAACAGTTCATTCCCAAGATCGAAGGCATGGTCTCGGTGGCGCGCTTCTACGCTTACGGCGTGTTCAAGGGCGAAGAGCACCCCTATGAGAAAATCTTCTGGCGCAAACACAACCCGCTTCAGGCCGCGACCTACTTTGTTCTGAAGTGGTTCATTTTCCCGGCGATCTGGGTCACGGGCCTGTTGTATCTGACCTATAATTTCTGGGCCGGTAGCAATAGTGTGGTTGCGATTACGATCATCGCCAACCTACACCTCTTTGCAGCCTATGTGATCGGCGCCTTCATCATCGTCCATATCTACCTGCTGACCGTGGGCCACGGCTTCCGCCAGCATGTGAAACCGATGGTGACAGGCTATGACGAGATAGATCTCACGCCTGAGCAAGAGGCCTATCTCGAAACCAATGAACCGGGGCGTTTGAAGCCGATCAAGAGGTGACGGAAGAGGGGGATCGCAGCCCCTTTTTTCGGCAGAGACCGGAGGCTTGTTTTCCTTCCTTCCCTTGGAGCCTCCATCTCATGAAAAGGCGTCGCGCTTGCGGCGCCTTTTCCATGTCTTGCGCGCCTCCAGTCCGAAAGTGTAAGGGGAGAGCGAAAATGGAGCAGCGCGCGCGCTGTCTTAACGGGTTTGCGCGCCATATCTTGCACCGACGCAATACCGACGTAATACCGACGCGATACAGACCACCGCCCAAACCCTGCGGCACGCGCCTTTAAGTGATTGATAGAAAATAAAAAACCGGCTCTCACATAGAGGCCGGTTTTGCTTGTTCATAAAGATTAAGAAAACGGTCCTACCGGCCCCAAGACCGGACCGGGCCACAATCCATATGCACGAAATTCGATCCCGTGTAGCGCCCGACGCCACCCGCGCGGCAGGCTTGCGCCGCCTTGGCCATCTGGTTGACCGAGCGGTTTGCAAGCCGCAAATCCGCCGCCTGACCCTTCATATGAAGCGAGTTCTTGGCAACCCCCCGCGATCGCGACCGAAGCATTGAGTTGGTCTTGGGGCTGCGATACCCCGACAGCAGCATATACGGCTCTTGGATATCAAGAAGGTTATGCGATGCGGCCATGATGTCGATGGTGCGAAGGTCCATCTTGATCACATCACTGGTGCGCCAATCGCGCATGAAGCGATTGATTTCATTGACGGCTTCCTTGATGTAATCGCCTTCGATCCAATAGATCGTGTCGATCCGCTCGCCGGTTCGGCCGGAATACATACGGATGCGGCGAATATCGCCGGAGCCGCGCAGAAAGCCTGCTGCTTGCGAGAAAGTGGGTGCTGCGGCCACGGTGGTGGCGGCAAACGCGCCAAGGATGCCGCGTCGTGTGAAATTCAGCGTATTCGAGTCACTCATTGGTCGGATGCCTGTCCTGTCTCGTTCGTCAAGTCGCGATTTTTCGCGATCATCGTATCCATCCCCAGATGCGGGATTTATGCCACAAGACGATTCGGTGACCAAGTCCTGATTTCCGACCTATCCTTTTATATGAAGGATTTGGGCGGAATTTTGCTGAAATGCCAAACATGCGCCTTAAGGGGAAACTGCGCCCCCTCTGCATCAGATGTGACGAATTGAATAAACTGTGAATAGACAGGCCGTAGTAAATTGGCGCATTGTTTCCGCATATTGTGGACTGCCAGGACAGAGAGGCCTTATTTCGATGCCCATGACGATCATCCGCCGATATCTTGCAGGAGCAGGGCTTTGCCTTGCGATGACGGCAGGGGGATTTGCCATGCCGGCGCAGGCCGAGGTGACGGCCTTCAAACAGGCGGTGGCCGAAGCGGCAGCACGCGACGCGGATATCGCGGGCTTTTATCGCGATACGAATTATCAACCGATCTGGACCGGCACCGACGCCGACGACCTCGCCCGGCGACAGGCGCTTCTTAAGGCGATAGAAACGGCGGACGATCACGGCCTGCCTGTTGCGCGCTATGATTTTGATAGGCTCTATTCGCAACTGCGGGCGGCCCATACGCCACGGGCGCTTGGCATGGCCGAGGTGGCGCTGTCCAAGGCATTTTTGTCCTATGCGCGTGACCTTCAGACCGGCGTTTTCGTTCCGACACAGCTCGATGAGGGGATCAAGCGCGAAGCCCCAAGGCGCGACCGGCGCAGCTATCTGACCAACCTGATTGCCTCCGAACCGAACGGCTATATGCGCAGCCTCGCGCCGCATACCCCCGAATATGTGCGGTTGTTCAAGGAGAAACTTCGCCTTGAACATATCGCGCTTGCGGGCGGCTGGGGGCCAACGGTCCAGGCCAACAAGCTTGAACCCGGCGATCGCGGCACGGCTGTGATTGCGCTGCGGGATCGCTTGGTGGCACTCGACTATCTTCAGCGCAGCGCCACGGCGGAATATGATACGGCGTTGAAAAAAGCCGTTCAGGCGTTTCAGCTTGATCATGGCCTCGAAGCGGACGGGATTGCCGGAGCTTCGACGATTTCCGAGATCAATCGCTCGCCTGAGGACCGTCTCAAATCCATCATGGTTGCGATGGAGCGTGAGCGTTGGCTCAACAAACCGCGCGGCGAGCGCCATATCCTTGTCAATCTGACCGATTTTCATGCCCGTATCGTCGACCATGACCGTGTGACCTTCATGACCCGGTCTGTGATTGGCAAGAACCGTCATGACCAGCGCAGCCCGGAGTTTTCCGATGTCATGGAACATATGGTCATCAACCCGACATGGAATGTGCCGCGCTCAATCGCGACCAAAGAATACCTGCCGATGCTTAAACGCAACCCCAACGCGGTCAGCTATCTCAAGCTGATCGACGGGCGGGGGCGCGTCGTCAACCGCGGTGCCGTCGATTTCAATCAGTTCAGTGCCAAGAGCTTTCCGTTTGACATCAAACAGCCGCCAAGCCCGCGCAATGCCCTTGGTCTTGTGAAGTTCATGTTCCCGAACCGCCACAATATCTACCTGCACGACACTCCCTCCAAGAGCTTGTTTGCAAGGGAAGTGCGCGCGTTCAGTCATGGCTGTATCCGCCTGCAGAAGCCCTTTGAATTTGCCTATAATATTCTTGCGCGTCAGGAGAGCGATCCGAAAGGCTTCTTCCACAGCACGCTCAAGACGGGGCGGGAAACGCAGGTTGACCTGGATCAGCCCATCCCGGTGCATATCATTTACCGCACCGCGTTCACCAATGCGAAGGGGCCGGTGCAGTATCGCCGCGACATTTACGGGCGTGATGCCAAGATCTGGCAGGCGATGGTGAATGAAGGGGTGGTCTTGCGCTCTGTTCAAGGGTAAATATTGCCCGCAATTCGCGGGGGACACATGGCCCATACTATCCAGCAGATTGCCGACGCCATCGGGGCGGAGGCCTTTGGAAATACAAACCTTACGGTAAATCAGGTCGCGGAGCCCGCTATGGCGGGGCCGGACGATCTCGCCCTTGTCACCAATCCCAAATATGCTGAGGGGCTTGGCGCGGGGGAGGCGCGCGCTGCAATGCTCTGGCCCGGCGCAGATTGGCAGGCGCTTGGTCTTGAGGCTGCGATGACCTCGCCGCGTGGCCGCTTTGCTATGGCGGGCCTGTCCAAAATGATGGACCCCGGCCAGCATTTTGGCGACGGCATTCACCCAAGCGCCATCATCGACCCCAGCGCCGAGATTGCCGAGGGCGTTGCGATTGGCCCTCTGACCTATGTGGGGCCACGGGCCCGTATCGGCGTAGGCAGCGTGATCGGCCCGCATTGCGTGATCGGTGCGGATGTGACCTTGGGCGAGGGAGCCTCTCTGCGCGAGATGGTGTCGATTGGCGCCCGCGCGACCATTGGCACAGGGTTTATCGCCCAACCGGGCGTGCGCATTGCCTCGGACGGCTTTTCCTTTGTGACCCCCGAGAAATCCGGGGTCGAGGCCGCGCGCGAGACGCTTGGCGATCAAGGCGAGGTCCGATCACAGGCCTGGGCGCGGATTCATAGCCTTGGCTCGGTCACGATTGGCAATGATGTGGAGATCGGTGCCAATAGCTGTATCGACTGTGGCACGATCCGCGACACACGGATCGGCAATGGTGTGAAGCTCGATAATCTTGTGCACATCGCCCATAATGTCGAAATTGGCGATGACACGCTTCTCGCCGGACAGGTTGGGATTGCTGGATCAACCAAGATTGGCCGCAACGTGGTCATGGGCGGGCAATGTGGTGTGACCGACAATACGACCGTGGGCGACAATGTGATCGCGGGCGGTGCGACCAAGATGATGTCAAAAGTGCCTGCTGGCCGTGTCGTCCTCGGGTCTCCGGCTGTGAAGATGGAGACACATTTGGAGATGTATAAGGGTCTTCGGCGTCTACCGCGTCTTCTCAAGGACGTGGCGGCACTGCAAAAAATCGTTTCCAAGTTCGAGACGAAAGACTAAATGACAGCCAGAATTGGCGAAAGGAAGACAAATGAGCGTCAAGGACAAGGTGATCGAAATTATCGCTGAACAGGCTGTTCTCGATCCTTCGGACGTGACCATGCAGAGCACGCTTGAGGGTCTCGGCATTGATAGCCTTGGCCTCGTCGAGAGCATTTTCGCAATCGAAGAGGCATTCGATATTTCGGTGCCGTTCAATGCCAATGATCCAAGCGAGAGCGACTTTGATATTTCCTCGGTGGCCTCTATTGTGGCCGGGATCGAGAAACTCATTGCAGACCAATCGTGACACCTAACCTATATGCGGAGGGGATAGGATGAAACGGGTCGTTATTACCGGGGCGGGGACGATCAACGCCCTTGGCCATAATGTGCCGGAAACTCTCGAGGCGATGCGCGAAGGGCGTTGTGGCATTGGGGCCTTGGACGTGCGCGACGTTGACCGATTGGCGATCAAGATCGGCGGTCAGGTGCACGGGTTCGAGAGCGAAGGCCTCTTTAACCGTCAACAAATCGCACTTTATGACCGCTTTACCCAGTTCGCCCTAGTGGCGGCGCGGGAAGCGATCGGGCAGGCCGGGCTGAGCTTTTCCGGCGATCTCGCGGCGCGTTGTGGTGTGGTTCTTGGAACCTCGGGCGGCGGGATGCAGACCCTCGATGAAAATTATCGCACGGTCTATGAGGACGGCAAGAACCGTGTGCATCCGTTCGTGGTGCCCAAGCTGATGAATAACGCGGCTGCAAGCCATGTCTCGATGGAGTTCAACCTCAAAGGGCCAAGTTTTACCGTTGCGACGGCCTGTGCATCCTCGAACCATGCGATGAGCCAGGCCTTTCAACTTGTGCGCTCCGGTGCCGCGCCCGTGATGATCACTGGCGGAACGGAGTCGATGCTTTGTTTCGGCGGAATCAAGGCGTGGGAAGGTTTGCGGGTCATGTCCAAAGACGCCTGTCGTCCATTTTCTGCTAACCGAAACGGCATGGTGCAGGGCGAAGGGGCCGGGGTTTTCGTCTTTGAGGATTACGATCATGCCCATGCGCGCGGTGCCGATATCCTTGCCGAGGTGGTTGGCTTTGCCATGACCTCGGATGCGTCGGATATCGTGATGCCTTCAAAACAGGGGGCTGCGCGCGCCATCGCCGGTGCGCTGAACGATGGGCGGATCAATCCCGAGGACGTCGGTTATATCAATGCGCATGGGACCGGCACGGCGGCCAACGACAAGACCGAATGTGCGGCGGTGGCCGATGTTTTCGGTCAGCACGCGGATGAGTTGATGATTTCCTCAACCAAATCCATGCACGGCCATCTTATTGGCGGTACTGGGGCGGTTGAGTTATTGGCCTGTATCATGGCGTTGCGCGATGGGGTCATCGCGCCGACAATCGGATATGAAGAGCCAGACCCGGAGTGCGCGCTTGACGTTGTGCCCAACGAGGCGCGCGAGGCGAAAATTGATGTCGCTCTTTCTAACGCGTTTGCCTTTGGCGGTTTGAACGCGGTGATGGCCTTACGCAAGGTTTAACACAGCGCAAAAACGCAAAACGCCGCCTCATTGAGGCGGCGTCTTTATCCAAAGCAAGTCATCTTAGTTTGCTTGCGGCGGCGTGGCTTTCTCAAAGGCTTCCTTGAGACCGTCAAGATTCATTTCGACGCTTACAACCTGATCTGCGGCAAGTGCAGGCACGAGCGACACTGTGGCGGTTTCGCCGTTCTGGAACGCCTGTAGTTCGATTGGCGACATGAACATACGCGCCACACAGCCCGCCTCGTAGCAAAGCTGGAAGGGAACGCGCTGTGCAAGAACGCCATCAATGGCGACCGACAGTTGAGCGGTCAAAAGCGTATTGAGCGGGGCAATAAACGTTGCACCACCGGCGGCAGGTGCGCCTTCAGGCAGGCGATACATCGTCATTTCGATGACTGGTGTTCCTTCCTGATCGGTGAGGAGCTGATACATGCGGCAAGGGCGCGGCTCGGGGCCTTGTTTGGAGCATTGCAAATCCCATGCACCGATTTTCTCGGAGGTGAATTCCTCCTTGGGTGCGGTGATCGGAGCGGCCGGTTTGCCCTCCATCAAGGAGCCGTCAGAAAGCGATCCGACCTGCGCCGAAATCGGCGCGGCCATAGCAAGCATTGCGGCGGCAAAAAGAGGTGTGGATAGCTTGGACATCACATGTTCCCGTCTGTGTATTTGCGGTTATGGCTTTCGCTTATCATGCCTCAGACGCCTTGTCAGTCAAAGCTCGTTGCGAAAGAGGCACGAGGGGCGGTTTTTCGCCTTGGCGGGCGCGTTTTTTGGGGAGAACGGTATCGGCAAAATAGAAGAAGGAGCCATATGGCTCCCTCTCCGTACACTCCCCGTCGGACTGGCCGACTTATTTTCTGCGCTAACGCTACGAAGATTCATGCAACCCGTCAACAGAAAAAAATGCATTACTTTCCACATGTTTAGCGCAAAAAAAGGGCCGCCCTGATACGGGGCGGCCTAGTCTAACAGGGAGGAAAACCGTTCTATCCGCTTCGCGATGCATCATGAACAAAATCAATACTGGCACGAGGGGGTTAACAATGTATTTTCAAGACGTGCGTGTGGTTTTTGAATGAGGAAATGGCCTTTGGAAGATGCAATATTTGTTGGCGGCGGCGGAGATAATTACGGCACCAAGCAGGGGTTGAAGCTCAAATACGCCAATCGCCACGGGCTTGTCGCCGGTGCCACAGGGACGGGCAAGACCGTCACGCTACAAATCCTCGCAGAGGGGTTCTCAAACGCCGGTGTTCCGGTATTCCTTTCGGATGTCAAAGGCGATCTCTCGGGGCTGGCGGATGCCGGAAGCGAGACGTTCAAACTTCATCAGGCCTTTCAGGACCGCGCAGACACAATCGGCTTTGATGACTATGAATACGCAAGCGCGCCAGTGACCTTCTGGGATCTGTTTGGCGAGCAAGGGCATCCGATTCGCACGACCGTGTCCGAGATGGGACCGCTCTTGCTATCGCGGCTTATGGAATTGACTGAGGCGCAGGAAGGCATTCTGAATATCGCTTTTCGCCTTGCCGACGAAGAAGGCTTCCCGCTGCTTGACCTCAAAGACCTTCAGGCCTTGCTGGTCTGGGTGGGCGAGAACAAGGACGCGCTTTCGCTGCGGTATGGCAACGTATCGGTGTCGTCGATTGGCGCCATCCAACGCCGGCTTCTTGTGCTTGAAAATCAGGGCGGGGCCAAGCTCTTTGGGGAACCTGCGCTCGAACTTGCAGATGTGATGCGCACCGATCCCAATGGGCGGGGGCGGATCAATATTCTTGCCTCTGACAAGCTCATGGGGGCGCCGCGCCTTTATGCGACTTTCCTGCTTTGGCTCTTGTCGGAGCTTTTTGAAGAACTGCCAGAGGTGGGCGACCCGGACAGGCCGCGGCTCGTCTTCTTCTTTGATGAGGCGCATCTGCTCTTTGATGGCGCGCCCAAAGCCCTTGTGGACAAGGTCGAACAGGTGGCGCGCCTTATCCGCTCCAAGGGCGTTGGCGTTTATTTCGTGACCCAGAACCCCGATGACATTCCCGAGGATATCCTGGGGCAGCTTGGCAACCGCATCCAACACGCCCTGCGCGCCTTTACGGCGCGGGATCGTCGGGCGTTGCGCATGGCCTCTGAGACCTACCGCGAGAACCCGCGCTTTGATACCGAAACGGCGATCCGCGAAGTTGGGGTTGGTGAGGCGGTGACGTCGTTGCTGATCAAGAAAGGAATTCCGGGCATGGTGGAACGGACCTTGATCCGCCCGCCCGCATCGCGCCTCGGTCCGATTGATCCTGCGCGGCGCAAAGAGATTATCGCAACCTCGCCGGTTGCCGGGAAATATGAGGCGCTGAAGGACCGCCGCTCGGCCTATGAAATGCTGAAAGAACGGGCAGAGAAAGCGGCAAAAGAGGCCGCCGAGGCCGAAGCACGCGAAGAGAGCATGGCGCCCGCCGCGCGCGACTATAGCGCCGGGCGCCGCTATTCCGGCACCCGTGTCGCGCGCTCGACATCGCGCAACACCCGCCGGGGTGATAGCTTTGGCGAGGCGATGGGCAAAATGGTGATGAAGGAATTGACCGGAACCACCGGGCGCAAGATCGTGCGCGGCCTTTTGGGCGGGTTGTTCCGGGGGCGGTGATTTTGACACCCAATGACGAAAAAGCCCGCTCGGTTGAGCGGGCTTTTTTATGTCATCTGGGATGTCTCTATTTTTCCGGGATCAAGCCGCGTGGGCTAAATCGCAGGACAAGCAGAAGGATCACCCCCATAGTCAGCAGGCGCATATGCGCGGCGCTATCAATGAGGTGATTGCGCAGGGCGTTGTCCTCGGCCATGCCAGAGGTCACGAATTCCATCGCCCAATGGCCCAGTGGTTCAACCATCACCCAAAGCCACCAGATCAAGAACCCGCCAAGCACCGCGCCGAGGTTGTTGCCCGACCCGCCAACAATCACCATCACCCAGATCAGGAAGGTAAAGCGTAGCGGCTGATAGGTGCCCGGTGTGAGCTGCCCGTCAAGCGTCGTAAGCATCGCCCCGGCAATCCCGCAGACCGCCGAGCCGAGCACGAAAATCTGCAAGTGGCGGCGCGTGACGTTCTTGCCCATCGCCGCTGCGGCAACTTCGTTGTCGCGGATGGCGCGCATCATTCGGCCCCAAGGGCTTTTGAGCGCAGCTTGTGCCATGATGAAAATAACGACCAACACTATGGTAAAGAGCACCGAATACCCGAGTTTGACGAAGAGCGTCGAAGCCGTCACCGGATCAAGCCCAAACCCTTCGGCGTTTTTGACAAAATTGGCGCTGTTTTGCAGGTCGATCTCATAAGGCACCGGGCGGGGCAGGCCGTTGACGTTCTTGACGCCTCTGCCAAGCCAGTCTTCGTTTTTCATCACCGCAATAATGATTTCGGCAATGCCAAGCGTCGCAATCGCAAGATAGTCCGAACGCAGGCCAAGGGCTGTCTTGCCGATCAACCAGGCCGCACCTGCCGCCAATAGCCCGCCCATAGGCCAAGACAGCAGCACAGGCAGGCCGAGACCGCCAAGATAGCCCGTCCCGGCCGGGTTGACCGCTTCGATCGCATCAACAGCGGGATCAAAAACTGCGCGGTAAATGAAAAACCCCACAATCAGGAAGAGCGGCAGGCCAATAAGCCGCGCTCGTCCTTTAAGGCGTTTGTTGAGGAAGACCGCCGCAACGATGGTCGCGGCCCCGATTGCAAGACCGAGCAGGACGCGCAAGCCGCCAGCCGCCCATGCCTCGCCTACGGGGGGCATCGACGTAAGAACAACGGCAAGCCCGCCAAGCGCGACAAAGCCCATCACACCAACGTTGAACAGGCCCGCAAAGCCCCATTGCAGGTTTACGCCAAGCGCCATGATGGCCGATATCAGGCCCATGTTGAGGATAAACAGCGCGCTGTTCCAGCTCTGCACAAACCCTGTGCCAATGATGAGAAGCGCCATAAGGGCGAAGAGAAGGGTATTTTTGACCGTATCGCTCATACCGATTTCCCCTTGAAAATGCCGGTGGGCTTGAACAGGAGCACAACGATCAGGATCACGAAGCTCACCGCGAATTTATAGTCCGTGCTCAGAAGCTGGACGAGCCCATCCGGCTCGAGCGACTCTGGCATCCAATAGGTCAGAACCTTCTTCCAGGCATAGGTGATCATCACCTCTGAAAACGCAACGATATAGCCACCGGCAATCGCCCCAAGCGGGCTACCAAGACCGCCAACAATGGCCGAAGCAAAGATCGGCAGCAGAAGCATAAAGTAAACGAAGGGTTTGAAGGTCTTGTCGAGGCCATAAAGCGTTCCGGCAATGGCCGTCAGGGCGGCGACGATCATCCACGTATACATCACGACCCGTTCGGGATTGATCCCCGACAGAAGCGCAAGATCCTCATTGTCGGAATAGGCGCGCATGGATTTGCCCGTGCGCGTGCGATTCATGAACCAGAACAAGGCAATAACGCAGATCACGGCAACAACAACGGTAAGCCCTTGCGTCGTCTTGATCGCAAGCCCTTCGCGCAGGCCGGTCATTTGCTTGAACTCCCGCACCGAGATGATGAAACGTTCCCCGTCGAGGAATTTTTGGTCATTCGGTCCGATGATAAACCGCACGACGCCGTTCATGACGAACATGACCCCCATTGACACAATCACAAGGATCACAGGTTTGGCCTTTTGGGTGCGATAGAACCGATACACCATCCTGTCAGTAATCAATACAAGCGCCATAGTGCCAAGGATCGCAAAGGGCAGGGCAAGAAGCGCGGTCGGCAGTGGACCAAGGCTAAGCCCCATCCCCTGAAACCACCACGTCACAAGCACCGCGACCATCGCACCAAAGGCCATTGTGTCGCCATGTGCAAAGTTGGAAAACCGCAAGATCCCGTAAATCAACGTCACACCAAGAGCGCCAAGCGCAAGCTGGCTGCCGTAGGCGATTGCAGGGATCAGTACGAAGTTGGAAAGGGCCACAAAGCCGTTCAAAAAGTCCATCAAGCCCACCTTGTTGGTGATTGGGTTGGTGATTGGGTCAGTGTTTGTTTCGGGGCAAAGCCGCGCTGCGCAGGGTGCAGCAGGTCAGTGTTGAGGGCGCGCATCATAGAGCCTCCCCACAGTCGCCCGTAAAGCGTTTGCCGCGATTGCCGACATAGAGGAACCGACCTTGGGCCTCGATGTCGAGCGTGTAGCGCCCGGCAAAAGCATCAAGTTCATAGCGGCGCTCGCCGTCCTTGCCGCGCGAGACGCGCGCCGCATACGGGCCTTGCCGGTCGATCCAGAGCTGTGCTCCCGATCCCGCTCCCGGTTTGATCGCGATCTGAAGCGTTGAGGGGGCACACATACGCTTGGCATCCCCCCGGCACTGGGTATCGGCGGTGCATAGAAGGGTGTCCGCACTGGCGGCGCTGGCCACGGCAAGCATCACTGCCGCGCCAAGCCCCGTATGAGATGCTGTTGTGCCAAACACCATGCGATCACCCGCCGAGGAAGGATTTGCGCACTTCCGGGTCAGCAAGAAGTTCCTTGCCGGTGCCGGAATAGGCGTTGCGTCCCTGAACAAGCACATAGCCCTTGTCCGCGATCTCAAGCGCCTGTCGGGCGTTTTGTTCCACCATGAGAATGGGAATGCCTGTGCGGCTGACTTCGATGATCCGGTCGAACAACTCGTCCATGACAATCGGAGAGACCCCCGCGGTCGGCTCGTCGAGCATCAGGATTTTTGGCTTGGTCATCAAGGCCCGGCCAACCGCAACCTGCTGACGCTGACCGCCCGAAAGCTCGCCTGCGTGCTGGTGGCGTTTTTCCTTGAGGATCGGGAACAGGTCATAGACCTGCGCCATCGTGTCCGAGAAATCATCGGTGCGAATAAATGCCCCCATCTCAAGATTTTCCTCAACGCTCATCGAGGTAAAGATGTTGTGGGTTTGGGGGACGAACCCCATGCCCTTGACCACGCGCTGTTGCGGGCTGAGCTTGGTGATGTCCTCGCCATCCAGGGTGACATGGCCGGAATGGATGTTCAGCATCCCGAACACCGCTTTCATCGCGGTGGATTTGCCCGCGCCGTTTGGCCCGACGATCACGGCGATCTCGCCCTTGTCTACGGCCACCGTGCAGTCATGCAGGATATCCGGCCCCTTGCCGTATCCGCCGGTCATATTGGCGCCTGTCAGAAAGCTCATAGTGCTGGATTCCTTTTCTGATCCGCGTCGCGGGGAAGGGGCCGGTTAGGCCTCCATCATATCTTTGTTTTTTAGTCCGGTGCCGAGATAGGCTTCGATCACATGCTCATTGGCCTTGATCTCGGCCAGGCTGCCTTCGGCCAATACCTTGCCCTCGGCCATACAGATGACCGGGTCGCAAATCTTGCCGATGAAATCCATATCGTGCTCGATAACAACAAAGGTATAGTTGCGTTCTTTGTTGAGGCGCAGGATCGCGTCGCCGATCGTATTGAGAAGGGTGCGGTTCACGCCCGCGCCAACCTCGTCAAGAAACACGATCTTGGCGTCAACCATCATCGTGCGGCCAAGCTCAAGCAATTTCTTCTGACCGCCGGATATTTCGCCTGCCCGGTGATCGGCGAGATGTTCCACGGTGAGGAATTCAAGAACCTCATCCGCCTTGGCGCGTAATGCGCGTTCCTCGTTGGCAATACGTTTGCGGCCAAACCACGTATTCCAGAGCGCCTCGCCCGATTGCCCGCCCGGCACCATCATCAGGTTTTCGCGACAGGTCATCGAGGAAAATTCATGTGCGATCTGGAACGTGCGCAACAGGCCTTTGTGAAAAAGCTCATGCGGTGGCAGCCCGGTAATATCCTCGCCCGCCATACTGACGCGTCCGGAGGTTGGTTTAAGAACACCAGCGATTACATTGAAAAGAGTGGTTTTTCCGGCACCATTTGGGCCAATCAATCCGGTGATAGAACCCGGCTCAATCGACAGGGTCGCGCCATCAACCGCGTGGAACCCGCCAAATTTCTTGTGAACGTCTTCGACAACGATCATATGTTTTCCCCTGAAAGCGCGTTTCCCGCGTCTATTCTATATGAAACAGCCCGGAGCGGATACTCCGGGCTGTTCCTTAGTGCAAGTCTTGACTTAACGGTATTGCGCCGTGGTGATTTTGCCGCCTTCGATGACGATCTCACGGTAGCCGCCCGCCGCTTCGCCGGGGCCGATCAGCTCAACTGCGGTTGCGCCAACATAGTCGATCTCGGTGCCCGCCGCGATCAGTTCAAGCGCCTTGTCGAGTTCACCGGCCATGATCTTTTCGCCCGGTGCGTTGGCGACGTCCATGATCTTGCCGGAATAGGCCGACGGGTCGGAAGAGCCAGCCGCCTGCATGGCGAGCATGATAAGCGCCGCGGCGTCATAGCTTTCGCCGACATAGGGGCCGGAGGCGTCTGCGCCGGTTGCGGACACTTTTTCCTTCACCATCGAGGCATCCGCTGCGTCGCTACCCGGAACCGTTCCGATCGAGCCTTCGATCTCATCGCCGAACGCTTCTTCAAGCGCCGAGCCGATCATGCCGTCGGGCAGGGCGAAAGTATCGAATGCGCCCGTGTCGAGCGCGGCACGGATCACGCCGGGACCGCCTTGGTCGACATAGCCTGCAACGATGAGGATATCGCCGCCTGCTGCCGCCAGCGCGCCAACTTCAGCCGAGTAATCGGCCTTGCCGTCTTCGTGGGCTGCAATCGTGGTGACTTCGCCGCCAGCGGCTTCAAACGCGGCTGCGATGCTGTCGGAGAGACCTTTACCATAGTCGTTGTTGGTGTAGGTGATCGCTGCCGACTTGAAGCCACGCTCCATAAGAACGGTCGCGAGAACCTGACCTTGGCGTGCATCCGACGGCGAGGTGCGGAAAAACAGGCCGTTATCCTCGGCGCTCGAGAGCGCGGGCGAGGTTGCGGAGGGCGAGATCATCACAACACCGTTGGGAACGGCCACGTTGGCAAGAACCGCGCCGGTCACGCCGGAACAATCTGCGCCCATGATGCCTTTTACGCCTTCGCTGGTGATGAGGCGTTCAGCGGCGGCAGTGGCCGCGCCGGCGTCAATACAGGTCGAATCTGCGCGTACAGGAGTCACGGTCGCGCCCCCAAGCAGCTTGCCCGAGTCGGTGACTTCTTTCATGGCAACTTCGGCACCGCCCGCCATAGCAGGGGTCAGCGATTCGATGGGGCCAGTGAAGCCGAGAATAACGCCAATTTTAACGTCTTCGGCGTGAGCAGCGCCCGCCATAAGTGCGGTGGCAGCAGATGCCATCAGCAGTTTTTTCATTTTTTAACTCCCAGATTGGTTTTTTATCCTGCCGTAGCCTAACGCGGATTTTTCAAAAGAAAAGGGGGCTTGAACGCCAGTTTTCACAAAGAAACACGGCAATCCGCAGGCCAAACGTTATATTCTTTGCAAAGTAATGCTTAGATGGTGGGAAAAGGAGCCAACATGCGCTGGATTGTAGTCGTGCTGATCGCTTTGATACCGACGATGGTTGTGTCTCAAGCCGCGCCACCCCTGCGCGCCGAGACAGTGGCCGACGGATTTGTCGAACCGTGGAGTTTTGCCTTTCTGCCTTCGGGGGGTATGCTCGTGACCGAGCGGCCGGGGACACTTTGGCATTTGACCGAAGATGGCCGCCGCACCGAGATTGCCGGGCTTCCGAACATCCGCGCACGCGGGCAGGGCGGGTTGCTTGATGTCCTGGTGCCACGCGACTTTGCACAAAGCCGCGAGATTTTCCTGAGTTTTTCCAAACCCCAGCGCGGCGGTCTCGGCACCGCTGTGTTTCGGGCGGTCTTGCCGGACGGGCGCAATCGGTTGGAAAAAGGCCGCGTGATTTTTGAAATGACGCCGGGGTCAAGCGGCGGTCGCCACTTCGGAAGCCGCATTGTTGAAGCCCCGGACGGGACGCTGTTTGTGACCATCGGAGAGCGCGGCGATCGCCCCTCGGCTCAAGACCTGACGCGCCATAACGGCAGTGTGATCCGCATTCACCGCGACGGCACCGTGCCCGCCGACAACCCTTTCCTCGACCATCCCGACGCCGAACCGGAAATCTGGTCCTATGGGCACCGCAATCCGCAAGGCGCGGCCCTTGATCCAAGCGGCAACCTGTGGGTTGTCGAACATGGCGCACGCGGCGGGGACGAGGTAAACCGCATCCAATCGGGTGCCAACTATGGCTGGCCGGTGATTTCCTATGGCCGCCACTATAGCGGCCTCAAGATCGGTGAGGGCACACATAAAGCAGGCATGGTGCAGCCTGACTATTACTGGGATCCGTCCATTGCGCCCTCTGGCATGGCGTTTCACACCGGCAAAAGCATGCCCGACTGGCGCGGCGCCATCCTCGTTGGAAGCCTAAAATACGACTATATTGCTGTTCTCAAGGGTAATCCGCTCTCTGAAATTGCACAAATCGAACTTTTAGAAACAGAGCGCGTGCGTGATGTGCGTCAGGGACCGGACGGCATGATCTACTTTCTCTCAGAGCCGCGCGGGGCGATTTACCGCCTGCAACCGGGATCAGATGGATAGCCGTGTCGCCTGACTGCCACGTTCGCGGTAGGGGGTGGTGTCATAATGCGCGCGATAGCATTTTGAGAAATGCGACGGTGAGGCAAACCCGCAGGCCAACGCCACGTTGATGACGCTCATATCCGTCTGCATCAAGAGGTTGCGCGCCTTTTGAAGGCGCAACTCCATGTAATAACGCTTGGGCGAGCGGTTGAGATAGCGGCGAAACAGCCGCTCAAGCTGGCGCGTGGACATGCCGACATCTTTGGCAAGGATCGAGGGGCTGATCGGTTCCTCGATATTGGCCTCCATCATCTGGATCACTTGGCTCAGCTTGGGGTGACGCACACCGATCCGCGTCGGCACCGAGAGGCGCTGCGTGTCCTGATCTGTGCGAATGGACGAATAAATCTGCTGATCCGCAACCCAATTCGCAATTTCCTCGCCGAAATCGTCTGAAATGATCTGAAGAAACAAGTCGATGGACGAGGTGCCACCGGCGGTTGTCATGCGATTGCCGTCAATCTTGTAGACGGCTTTGCTAAGATCGACCTCTGGGAAATCCTCGGCAAAACTATCCTGATTTTCCCAATGGATCGTGGCTTTCTTCCCATCAAGTAGCCCGGCCTTGGCCATCACATAGGCCGCCGTGCACAAGCCTCCGATCTTGATGCCTTTGCGGGCCTCGCGCCGCAGCCATGACAAAAGCCGTTTCGTCGTCGCCGCCTGTATCTCGATTCCGCCGCACAGGATCACCCGGTCATCCCGGTGCAGTTCGACAAGATCATCGTCGAGCTTGAACTCGGTCTGCGTCGAGCAAGACACGGTATCGCCGCCCTCGCCAATCAACAGCCATTCATAGCGCGGCGTTTCGGTATTGCGATTGGCCAAACGCAAGCAATCCAATGCCGAGGCAAAGGACAAGAGCGTAAAATTATCAAGCAAAACAAAGACAAAACGGATCGGTTTTGTCTCAATAGCGTTTTTGTTGGCTGATCGTACCGGTTGGGCCATACGCGCGAATCCTTGCTACTTTAAGGCGCATCCAAAGTGATCCGACGATGTTAGCGCCTTTCAGATCGGTTTGGTCAAGAGCGATATTTCAGATATGGCCCTTGTGGACATGGTTTTGTATAAGGTCATTTCACACTGTTAGAGACCGGAGCAAACACAATGGCTGAATGGGTAAAATCTGGCTGGCGGACCAAACCGCGGATCCAGATGCCTGAGTATACGGATGAGGACGCGCTGAACGCCGTGGAGGCGCAGCTTGCCAGTTATCCGCCGCTCGTCTTTGCCGGTGAGGCGCGGCGTCTAAAGCAAGAGCTTGGGGCCGCCGCACGCGGCGAAGCGTTCCTGCTTCAGGGCGGGGATTGCGCCGAGAGCTTTGAGCAATTTTCCGCAGATGGCATCCGCGATACATTCAAGGTCATGCTGCAAATGGCGATGGTGCTGACCTATGGCGCCAAGGTGCCGGTGGTGAAGGTTGGTCGTATGGCCGGTCAATTCGCCAAGCCCCGTTCGGCCCCGACCGAGACGGTCGACGGTGTGGAGCTTCCAAGCTATCGCGGAGATATCATCAACGAGCTTGATTTTTCCGCAAAATCCCGCATCCCGGACCCGCGCAAGATGCTACAGGCCTATACTCAGGCCGCCGCGACGCTGAACCTTCTGCGCGCGTTTTCGACCGGCGGTTACGCCGATGTGCATCAGGTCCATAGCTGGACGCTTGGGTTTACCGAAGGCGAGAAAGCGGCGAAATACCGCGATATGGCAAGCCGTATTTCCGACGCACTCGACTTTATGAAATCGGCCGGGATCAATTCCGGCACATCCGCCGCCTTGCGCACGGTTGATTTCTATACAAGCCACGAAAGCCTGCTTCTGGAATACGAAGAAGCCCTGACACGCCTGGATTCGACCTCCGGCAATTGGCTGGCTGGCTCTGGGCATATGATCTGGATCGGCGACCGCACCCGTCAGCCCGATGGCGCGCATGTTGAATTCTGCCGCGGTGTTCTGAACCCGATTGGCCTCAAATGCGGGCCGTCCATGACCTCGGACGACCTCAAGGTGCTTCTGCACAAGCTGAACCCCGAAAACGAAGAGGGGCGTCTGACCCTCATTGCACGGTTCGGGGCGGGCAATGTGGCCGAACACCTGCCGCGCCTTATCAAGACGGTGCAGGAAGAAGGGGCCAATGTGCTTTGGGTCTGTGATCCGATGCATGGCAATACGATCAAATCGACCAGCGGCTATAAGACACGACCCTTTGATAGCGTTCTTCGCGAAGTGCGCGAGTTTTTTGGCGTGCACAAAGCCGAGGGCACTATCCCCGGCGGTGTGCATTTCGAAATGACCGGGCAGGATGTGACCGAGTGTATCGGCGGTGTGCGTGCTGTAACCGATGGCGATCTTTCGGCCCGCTATCATACCGCTTGCGATCCGCGCCTCAACGCGTCGCAATCGCTTGAATTGGCCTTCCTCGTAGCGGAAGAACTATCTGACCTGCGGGACTCACGTCAGGCCAAAGCGATTTAACAAAGCCCCATAAGGCGTTGATATAAAATTACAAAGCCGGGGGCCGTCGATGGTCTCCGGCTTTGTTTATTGTGTGAGACGATCTTCGGTCTCTTGGACGACCCGTAAATATGGCACGTCCGTAGGGCGCAAGCGGTCATCCTGTTGCGGGCAGGCGCGCGCCCTGCGCAACGACCGCAGGAACGAGCCAGTCAGCGCCATAGGTTGCGGCGGGGGTGATATGCGCCCGGCAAAGGCCAGCGCCCCAAGAAGGCGCGCGGTCCCGTGCGCATCCGGGCGCAGCGGAAACAGGCGCATTTCCCCGACACATCCCGCCTGTAGCCCGATGCGCGAGGCCGCGAGCGAGACCCGCGCGATGGCGGGTCGATCACAGGTCTCCTGCAAAACCTTGGCAAGGGCATCATGCGCATCACGGCCAAAGGCGCGCGAAAACGGCAGGCCATGCGCCTGACCGCCCATCATCTCTGTTAATAGACACCCGGCGACCCGAATTTTGAACACCCCCGGCGCGATCCTCTCAAGGATGAAAGCATGGCCTAGATTCGTGCCAATGCCACGCGGATCCATCTCGGCCCGCGTCGGCAATCCATCACCTTGCGGCGTGACATCGCGCAGGCTTTGCCAATAGGCTTCAATCCGTTTTAAGGGCGAATAGGCGCGCTGAAGGCTCTCTGCGGTGCTCGCTCCGCCGCCAAAGATACGTGTTCCGAACATTATGCACACTCCCCCCAATCTGGCAGCTCTCCCGCGCCAGTGAGGGTCGGCAGATGACCCGGTGATTCTGTGGCGCTAGTCTTAAAAAAACATCTCACATTTTTTGCAATATTTGCGCGTTTTTATGCGGAGTGGTTAATCGCAGCGGTGTTTGGCGCGCGCGCGGCGGGGATGTCTTTCTTGGGCCATGTCTTGCACGTTTGGGCGCAATGGCTTTAGGTGCAAGTCAAAGAACAGGGAGGCGCATTTGCTAAATTCGATGACGGGCTTTGCCACGCTCAAGGGAGAGGCTCATGGCTTTGACTGGGTCTGGGACTTGCGGAGTGTCAACGCCAAGGGGCTAGATTTGCGCTTGCGCGTGCCGGACTGGATCGAAGGGTTGGAACCGGCGGTGCGGGCCATGTTGACCAAGGCGCTTGATCGCGGCTCGGTCAATCTTTCGCTGCGGGTGCAGAAGGGCGAAGAGGAAAACGTCCTCGCGCTCAACACGACACAGCTCTCTCCGGTTCTCCAAGCCCTTGCCGCCATTGAAAAAACGGCCTCAGAGCACGGTCTTTCGCTTGCGCCATCGCGCGCCAGCGATCTTCTTGGGGTGCGCGGCGTTTTGGATGTTGCGGCCAGGGAAACCGATACCCAAGCCCTGCGCGAGGCCATCCTCAAGGGTCTTCCCGACCTTATCAGCAGCTTTTGCGATATGCGCCGCGCCGAAGGCGAGGCGCTCGACTCGGTACTCAAGGATCAACTTTCCCAAGTTGCCAACCTGACCCGCGCCGCCGCGACAGAGGCCGAAGCGCGCAAGGATGACGTTCAGGCGACCCTGAAGGCCAATCTTGCTCGGGTGCTCGACAATGCCGACAATGTTGACGAGGGCCGTATCGCCCAAGAGCTTGCCATGCTTGCGGTCAAGCAGGACGTCACCGAAGAACTCGACCGCCTGCGCGCCCATGTCGAAGCGGCGCGTGATCTGTTGGCCGCTGGAAGCCCCGTGGGGCGCAAACTCGATTTTCTCATGCAGGAATTCAACCGCGAGGCCAACACGCTCTGCTCCAAGTCGCAATCTGTGGCGCTGACGCGGATCGGGCTGGACCTCAAGACGGTGATCGACCAAATGCGCGAACAGGTTCAGAACGTGGAATAGGGAACAGACATGACCAACCGACGCGGCCTTCTTATCATCTTGTCGTCGCCCTCGGGGGCGGGCAAATCCACATTGGCGCGGCGCCTCATGCAATGGGACGACGGGTTGCAATTCTCCGTCTCTGCCACGACTCGCCCCCCCCGCCCCGGCGAGGAACACGGGCGGGAATATTTCTTTCTTTCGGATGAGGCGTTCAAGCGTGAAGTCGCAACCGGGGGTATGCTCGAACATGCGCATGTTTTCGGTCATTTCTACGGCTCCCCCGCCGGCCCGGTCAAAGAGACGATCGACGCGGGCAATGATGTGCTGTTTGACGTGGACTGGCAGGGCGAGCAGCAAATTCGCAATTCCGACCTTGGTAAACACGCGCTGTCGATCTTTATCCTGCCGCCGTCGATCAAGGAATTGCATCGCCGTCTCGTGAGCCGCGCACAAGATAGCGAAGAGGTCATCGCCCGTCGCATGAACAAAAGCTGGGATGAGATTAGCCATTGGGGGGCATATGATTACGTGCTGATCAACGATGATCTCGATGCCACCGAACAACAGCTTAAGACCATCATAACCGCCGAGCGGATGCGCCGCGAACAGCAGCCGACGTTGCAAGAGCATGTGCGCACACTTCAAACAGAATTCGAGGAGATGTCCTGATGCCGCTATATGACCTGAATGGGGTGCGCCCCGAGATTGCCGAGGATACATGGGTCGCGCCCGATGCCAACCTGATTGGGCGGATTGTTCTGGAAGAGGCGGCGTCGGTCTGGTTCGGTGTGACATTGCGCGGCGACAACGAGGAAATCCGCATCGGCGCGGGGTCCAACGTGCAGGAAAACACGGTTATGCACACCGACGCAGGGTTCCCGCTCACAATCGGCGCGGGCTGCACCATTGGCCACAAGGCGATGCTGCATGGCTGCACCATTGGCGACAATAGCCTGATCGGCATGGGCGCAACTGTGTTGAACGGTGCCAAGATTGGGAAAAACTGTCTTATCGGGGCAGGGGCGCTTGTCACCGAAGGCAAGGAAATTCCCGATGGCTCTCTGGTGATGGGCGCGCCGGGTAAAGTTGTGCGCACGCTTGATGACGCGGCGATCCAAGGCTTGCGCGCCAGCGCACTCCACTACCAGGAAAATATGCGCCGTTTCCGCGCGGGGCTGTCTGTCGTCTAGAAATGTCATCACTATTTCACATGAGGTAATGGCTGTAACAAATTGGTATTGATATAATAATAACCTAATTCGTTGGGGCGCCAATAAGCCGTTTACAAAACCCACCCGCTGGGAAACTCTTGCGCGCAACGAGATATTGCGTGTGAGACATTCATGAAATCTGTTCAATCTTTTCTCGACGCCATCCCCATGCCGGCGGTTTTCGTTGATACCCAAATGCGGATTGTTGGGGCCAATGCAGGGGCGTGGACGCTCAATCCTCATGCCGGTGATCCACGCCCATTCGTGTTAGTGTTTCGCCAACCCTCTTTAGGGGCCGCGCTTGAGACCTGTTTCGCCTCTGGCACGGCCCAAAGGGCGGTTTTTCATCATACCGATGGGCCGCATGAAATATGGTATGAGGTCACGGTGAGCCGCGTGCAGGGTGGCGAAATCAACGGGTCTCTGCTCTGTTTCAACGACACCACACATCTCAAGCAGGCCGACCAGATGCGTCGCGATTTTGTCGCCAATGTCAGTCATGAATTGCGCACGCCGCTGACGGCGATCCTTGGCTTTATCGAAACCTTGCAAGGTCCGGCGCGCGGCGACCAGAAGGCACAGGATCGGTTCCTGACCACTATGGCCGCCGAGGCCGGACGGATGAACCGCCTCGTGGGCGATCTTTTATCGCTCAGTCGCGTCGAGGAAGAGGCCCGCGTGCGCCCAACCAGGCTTGTCGACCTCGATCAAGTTATTCGCTCGACCCTGCGTAACCTTGCGCCGGTGGCCGAAGAGGTCGGCGGGACTTTGATCTATGACGCGCCGGACGATCCGCCTCAACTTATCGCCGATTCCGATCAGCTCTTTCAGGTTTTTACCAACCTGATGGAAAATGCCCTAAAATACGGCGGGGAGGGGACCGACGTGACCATTCGGATCGCCAAATCCCCGCGTGATCATGTGCTCCGGGTGCCGGTGCTGCGGATCAGCGTTGCCGACACCGGGCCGGGCATTGCACCGACGCATATCCCGCGCCTGACCGAGCGATTCTACCGAATTGAGTCACACCGCTCTCGCGAAATGGGGGGTACGGGGCTTGGCTTGGCGATTGTGAAACATATCCTCAACCGCCACCGCGGCCGCCTTGCCGTTGAAAGCACCGTTGGCGTAGGGTCTGTCTTTACCGTGATCTTGCCGCTGAGGTAAGAAAACCGGCCGGCCGCTGCGGGTGTCATAAAAGCGTTACGAAACTGTCGCAAAAGGGTTGCTCCCAACCCGTAGCACACCGATGTATGACGCACCGAACAGGGGACCAGCGTGGACCAGAACAATATCAAGATCTCTGCCAAGAAGGTTCAGGTCCATTACGGTGATATCCATGCCATCAAGGATGTGAATATCGAGATCGCAGAAAATACCGTCACCGCCTTTATCGGTCCTTCGGGCTGTGGCAAGTCGACGTTTCTGCGCTGTCTCAACCGGATGAATGACACAATCGACATTTGCCGCGTGACGGGCGATATTCTCCTCGATGGCGAGGACATCTACGACAAAAAAGTCGATCCGGTGCAGCTACGCGCCAAGGTCGGCATGGTATTTCAGAAACCAAACCCGTTCCCCAAGTCGATCTACGACAATATCGCCTATGGGCCGCGCATTCACGGCCTTGCCAAGAACAAGGCCGACCTTGACGAGATCGTCGAGAAATCCTTGCGTCGCGGTGCGATCTGGAACGAGGTCAAGGACCGCCTGCAAGAGCCGGGCACCGGCCTCTCCGGGGGACAGCAACAACGCCTCTGTATCGCCCGCGCGATCGCGACCGAACCCGAAGTCCTGCTGATGGATGAGCCATGTTCAGCCCTTGATCCGATCGCTACGGCACAGGTTGAGGAACTCATTGATGAGCTGCGCGCGCAATATTCCGTTGTGATCGTGACCCATTCGATGCAACAAGCCGCCCGCGTGAGCCAGAAAACCGCCTTCTTTCATCTTGGACATCTCGTCGAATACGATGACACCGAGACGATTTTTACCAACCCCCGTGATGAGCGCACCGAAAGCTACATCACTGGCCGGATCGGTTAAGGGAGCCATGACCGATGAACGATAAACATATCGTATCTGCCTTCGACGCTGACCTCGAAAAGGTTCAGGCCCATATCATGAAGATGGGCGGCCTTGTCGAAGAGGCAATTCTCGACGCGTCCAAATCGCTCAAGAACCGGGACGAGGAATTGGCCGAACAGGTGCGCAATAGCGACAAGGCCATTGATGCTCTCGAAGAGCTTATCAACGATGAGTGTATCAAGTTCATCGCCCTGCGGTCTCCCACCGCCATTGACCTGCGCGTGGCGCTTTCTGTGCTCAAGATCGCGGGCAATCTCGAACGGATCGGCGACTATGCTAAAAACATGGCCAAGCGGACCTCGATCCTCGTGCATATGGCCCCGGTAGAGGGCGCGCGCGGGGCGCTGCGCCGCATGGCGCGCGAAGTGCAGTTGATGCTCAAGGACGCACTCGACGCCTATATCCAACGCGATGTCGAACTTGCGCGTGACATCCTCGAACGCGACCGCGACATCGACCAGATGTATAACGCGCTGTTTCGCGAATTCCTCACCTTCATGATGGAAGACCCGCGCTACATCACGCCCTGTATGCATCTGCACTTTATTGCCAAAAATACCGAACGGATGGGTGACCATGTGACCTCGATCGCCGAACAGGTGATCTACCTCGTCACAGGCGAGATGCCCGTAGACAACCGCCCGCGTGAGGACCATTACGATCCGGCCCTGCATGCGATAGACCCAAACAACAAGGGATGATGACCTAAGATGGCCAAGGATCACCCCACCGTTCTCGTTGTCGAAGATGAACCGGCACAGCGCGATGTTCTTTCCTATAACCTTGAAGCCGAAGGGTTCGAGGTCGTGAGCACGGATGATGGCGAAGAAGCCCTTCTTCTCGTCGCCGAGATCGTGCCGGATATCATCGTTCTGGATTGGATGCTGCCCGGTATCTCTGGCATCGAAATTTGCCGCCGCCTCAAGACGCGCACGGAAACCGCCGGGATTCCGGTTCTCATGCTCTCGGCGCGCTCGGAAGAGGTTGACCGGGTGAGGGGGCTTGAAACCGGTGCGGATGACTATGTGGTCAAACCCTATTCGGTCATGGAACTTATGGCGCGGGTGCGCAATCAATTGCGCCGTGTGCGCCCGGCAGCCACCGGCCAGCGGCTTGAGTATGAGGGCATCATTCTTGACGCCGAAACCCACCGCGTAACACGTGATGAGAAACCACTCAAACTTGGCCCGACGGAATTTCGCCTCCTGTCGACCTTCATGGAAAAGCCGGGCCGTGTCTGGAGCCGGGAACAGCTTTTGGACCGTGTCTGGGGCCGCGATATCTATGTCGATAGCCGCACCGTCGATGTGCATATCGGACGCTTGCGCAAGGCGCTTTGCGCTCATGGCGGGGATGATCCGCTGCGCACCGTGCGCGGCGCGGGATATGCGCTCGGCTAAGGCTTGCATCTGCTTGGACTCAATGGCTAACTTCCGGCAACAACGCCGGGAGACATACCATGCCTGACCTCATCGTGCCGGATCAAAAACACACCCATACAGAGCGCTACCCATGAGCGCGTCACTCTGGGGCTATAGCAGCAATGAATTTCGTAAATACAATGCTTTAAGTGGCGATATTGATGTCGATCTTCTGATTGTTGGCGGTGGCTTTACCGGGTGTTCTGCGGCCCTAAGTGCTGCACAAAAGGGCGCGCGCGTCGCCCTTCTTGAAGCGCATGAAATCGGTCATGGCGGCTCGGGGCGCAATGTGGGCCTCGTGAATGCCGGGCTTTGGTTGCCGCCGGACTCGGTCGAAGCCACAATGGGCCAAGCAACCGGCCAAGCATTGAATCATGCGCTGGCGGGGGCACCGGATGAGGTGTTCGATCTGATAGAGACCCATGCCATCCAATGCGAAGCGACACGCAATGGCACCTTGCATTTGGCGCATGCGCCGCGCGGATTGAAAGACCTTGAGGCGCGCCATGCACAACAATGCGCGCGTCAGGCGCCCGTGGCATTGCTCGACGCGCCCGAGACCGCGCGACGCACCGGCACAGATGCATATTGCGGTGCATTGCATGATCGCAGGGCAGGGACCGTGCAACCCTTGGCCTATGTGCAAGGGTTGGCGCGGGCGGCGCAAGACTGCGGTGCCGATATATATGCCCGAAGCCCGGTCAATGCCCTGACGCATGATGGGGACAAATGGCAGGCAACCACCAGCGCGGGAATGGTGCGGGCGCAAAAATGTCTTGTTGCAACAAACGCTTACCACCTTGGCATTGACGGATTCGAAGAGGTCCGCAGCGCACAGGTGTCGTTCTTTCAACTGGCAACCGAACCGCTGGCCGATGGGCTTGGGGATGACATCCTTCCGGGCGGAGAAGGCTGTTGGGATACCGCGCTGATCATGTCGGCCTTGCGGCGCGATGCCGCCGGGCGGTTGATCTTTGGCGCTATGGGACAGCCCGAAGGGCTTGGGCATGCGCTGCATAAATCCTGGGCGCAAAAGGCGCTGGCCCGTCTTTACCCTGCCTTGAAAGGGCAGGCGTTCTCGCATTTCTGGGCGGGCAATATCGCGATGACCGGCGATCACGTGCCCAAGGCAATTCGTTTTGGCCCGAACGCGCTCTGCCTGATGGGGTTTTCCGGTCGGGGCATCGCGCCGGGCACACGGTTGGGCCGCTTGGCCGCCGAGGTGCTTTTATCGGGCCGAGAGCAAACATTGCCGCTGCCAGTGCTCGAGCGGTATCGCGAACGGTTTTGTGGGCTGCGATCCGCGTATTACGAGGCCGGGGCGCGCACGATCCATATGGTGGATCGGCTCATCAGATAATCCTATAATCAGTATTATGTTAATATTGACGCATACAAACCCACCCGCCGAAATCCGAATTGGCATTATATTCTAGGAACTTGCTCGAAACTGCCTGTGGACAGGACAAGAAATCAAACTGTATGCTTGGGGTCAGTGTGAGTGAATGAGGACACCATGACATCTATTCTCGTCCTGAACGGCCCCAATCTTAATCTCCTTGGTCAGCGTCAGCCTGAGGTCTATGGCACGACGACACTCGCCGACATTGAAGCGGCCTGTGCGACGTATGCCAAGGCATCCGGCCTCTCCGTCACCTGCGCCCAGAGCAATCACGAAGGTGCACTCATCGACGCGATCCATGCGGCCAAAGGTGTGCATGACGGGATTATCCTTAACGCCGGTGCCTATACCCATAGCTCCATCGCGCTCATGGACGCGATTGCCTCGGTTGAACTGCCAGTTGTCGAACTGCATCTCTCCAACATTCACGCGCGTGAATCCTTCCGTCATAAGTCCTACATCGCGCCAGTGGCGATCGGACAGATTTGCGGCTTTGGCGCAGATGGTTATCTCCTGGCCCTTGACGCGCTGAAGGCACATCTTGACCGATCAACCGCATGACCCCGCAAGAAGCTCTCGACTATATCGAAGCCCTGATTGTTGCGCCGTCGCAAGAAACGCTCTGGTCTATGCATTCCGCCAAGATGGCCGAGTTTGGCTTTGACCGTCTGATCTATGGCTATACGGTTTTTTTGACCGATGCGTCGCTTGGTGACGTGGATGATTTCACCATCCTGTCCAACCACGACAAGGCCTATCTTGATGCGTTTTTTGGCGACGGTCTGTATTTCAACGGACCGATGCTGCGCTGGTGCCTGACCAATATCGGGGCTTGTAGCTGGCGTTGGATTTCTGAACAGCGCGGCGCCCAGGCTCTCTCCGAGGCGGAATTGGCGGTGTTGGAGTTCAATCAGCGTATGGGGGTCACGGCGGGTTATTCGATTAGCTTTCCAACTGTGTCATCGCGCGCCAAGGGGGCGTTAGCTATGGCCGCGCGCGTGGGTCTAAGCCAAGATGATGTCGATGAAATTTGGCAAGAGCATGGGCGTTTCATCGAACTCTCGAGCCAGATTGCACATCTCAAAATCGTCTCCCTGCCCTACGAACATCCAAAGCGCGCGCTGACATATCGTCAACGCGAGGTGCTTGAATGGATTGGCGATGGCAAGACGATTCAAGACATCGCAACCTTGATGGACCGCAAACCGGCGACCATCGAAAAACACCTGCGCCTTGCGCGCGAATCTCTGGGTGTTGAAACAACGGCGCAGGCGTTGCTCAAAGCGTCCTTCCTCAAGCAGATTTACAAACCAGAAACCTGAATCTGACGCAAAAAAGCGTCAAAAGTAAGGTTTCCCCTACTTGTCTGCCCTTGCGTCAATGGTGCACTCTATCCTTGTTCCGTGAGTGGTGGCTTTATTGCCTCTGGGACATTCGGATCGAGATCTTCGCTATTTGCGGGGCGCTCTTGGTTCGCCGGTTTCAGTCCGGATGCCGGCCTTGGGGTGTATTTTCGCTTCCGGGTCGGCGCTTCGAGGACGATCCCCCATCCCCATGCACCCGGGGGTCTCGAAATTTGGCGGCGTTGTCTTTCCCGACGACGTCGCCTTTTTCGTCTGAGATCCCGCAAAACCTATGCCGCCAATGAAAATGCCGCCCACGGGTATCCCCATGCGCGGCATCTCTGATCTCAAACGGTGTTGGGTTTAGCCTTTGGCGGCCTTGGCCACTTCCGCTGCGAAATCTTCTTCTTTCTTCTCAATACCTTCGCCGACTTCCATACGGACATAGCCAACGATCTCTGCACCCGCTTCCTTAGCGGCGGCTTCGACGGTCAGATCGGGATTGATGACGAAATTCTGACCAAGAAGGGTCACTTCGCTCATGAATTTCTTCATGCGGCCGACGATCATCTTTTCGATCACCTGCTCAGGCTTGCCGGATTCACGCGCGATGTCGATCTGAACCTTACGCTCGTGCTCGACAACCGCCGGATCAAGATCCGCTTCCGAAAGCGACTGCGGATTGGCCGCTGCAATATGCATTGCGACCTGCTTGCCAAAGCCTTCATCCCCACCTTTGAGAGCGACGAGAACGCCGATCTTGCCCATGCCAGTGGCGGCCGGGTTGTGGATATAAGACGTGACAATATCGCCTTCGACGGTCGCCATACGGCGCACCGACATGTTCTCGCCAATGGTGGCAACCGCGTCGGTTACGACTTCGGCGACGGTCTTGCCGTTCATGTCCGCCGCTTTCAGCGCGTCCACGTCCGAGACGTTGATTGCCGCATCCGCAATGCCTGCAACCATCTTCTGGAAGTCCGCGTTCTTGCCAACAAAGTCGGTTTCCGAGTTGACTTCAACAGCCACGCCCTTGCCGCCTTCAACCTTAACGGCAACGAGACCCTCGGCTGCGGTGCGGCCGGATTTCTTGGCGGCTTTCGCAAGACCCTTGGTGCGCAGCCAGTCGATGGCCGCTTCCTGGTCACCGTCGGTTTCGGTCAGGGCTTTTTTTGCATCCATCATGCCTGCGCCGGTCATTTCGCGCAGTTCTTTTACCATTGCTGCTGTGATCGCCATCTTGGCTCTCCTCGATGTCTAAAGAATGGATCGGGGGCGGGTATACCCTGCCCCCGTGTCAGATCTGTAACGCTTACGCGTCAGCGGCGGCGTCTTCGGCCACGGCGTCTTCGACAGGAGCCTCTTCGAAGGCACCAACGTCGATACCGGCTGCGCCCATCTGGGCGGTCATGCCGTCGAGGGCCGCGCGCGATGCGAGGTCACAATAAAGCGCAATGGCACGCGCCGCATCGTCGTTGCCGGGGATGATGTAGTCGATCCCATCGGGCGAACAGTTGGTGTCGACGACCGCCACAACCGGAATGCCGAGCTTGTTGGCTTCTGCGATGGCAAGCGCTTCTTTCTTGACGTCGATGACGAAAAGAAGATCCGGCACACCGCCCATCTCACGAATCCCACCAAGCGATGCCTGAAGCTTCGCCTGATCCCGTTCCATGCCAAGACGCTCTTTCTTGGTCAGGCCATCCGCGCCAGTGGTCATTTTCTCGTCGATTTCCTTAAGGCGGTTGATCGACTGCGAAACGGTTTTCCAGTTGGTCAGCGTGCCACCGAGCCAGCGGTGGTTCATGTAATACTGGGCGCATTTCTCTGCGGCATCGGCGATCGGCGCGGCGGCCTGACGCTTGGTGCCGACGAAAAGAACACGGCCGTTTTTGGCAACGGTGTCGCGGATCACGTTAAGCGCTGCGTCGAGCATCGGAACCGTTTGGGTAAGGTCCATGATGTGGATGCCGTTGCGCGCGCCATAGATGAACTCGCCCATACGGGGGTTCCAACGCTGTGTCTGGTGACCAAAGTGAACGCCTGCTTCGAGCAACTGGCGCATGGTGAACTCGGGAAGAGCCATGCTATATTTCCTTTTTCCGGTTTACGCCTTGGCGGGGTCAATTGAGAGCGGAAGCTCCAACCGGCGGACTGTGCGGGATGTCTCCCCGCAACAACCCAAACCTCGCCTGCGGGTTTGAAGTAGCGCGCGTATACGCAAGCATTGACAGGGTTGCAAGCCCTTATACGCCGCATAACAAGGGGTTTGGTCGAAAATCCTTGGGTTTTATCCCCGTTGCAGGCGATGCGCCCCGCGCACCACCTCTTCGCAGGCTTTGGCAAGCAGTTTGCGATTGGCAAAATCCGCGACTTTCAAGGGTGGGTGATAAATCACCTCGACCCGCCCCTGCGGCTTTTGCGCCAAAACCCCAAGCAAATGCGGACCAAAGTCCATATCTCCCCACCAGCCATAAAACCGCGCATCTTCGCCCTTGGGCGCGTGGTATAGAACCGTCACGGGTTGCACATGCAGTACATCGCGCAGGTCTTCGGCAAAAAACGCCGCAAAAAGCGTTGGTTTGAACGGCAACACGCGGATGGCATCCGTGCTCGTGCCCTCGGGAAAGAACAACAACTTGTGCCCGGCCAATAGCCGCTCTTCAAAAAGCGCCTTTTGCGCGTGGGCTTCCTTGGGGGTGCGGTTGATAAAAACCGTGCCCGTCGCCTTGGCGAGCCAACCAATCCCCGGCCATCCCGCCACCTCGGCTTTGGAGACGAAATAAATCCGCTTGCGCGCATTGAGCACAAAAATATCAAGCCACGAGCTATGGTTGGCCACAATCGCGCCGCGCTCTTGCATCAATACGCCTTCGGTCTGAAATCCGATCCCAAGAAGACGCAGCGCGTTGCGACAGACAAACTGCGTAATATAAGGCGTCCAAGGGCGGTGTAGCCCGTGCACTGGCTTTTCCACAAGCCGCACCAACAACAGGATCGCCAGACACCCAAAAACCAAAACCGCGAGGCACCCGCCGCGCAGCACGATACGACACCACCCCGCGATACCAAAAGACTGCGGCGGCGGATAGGCGGCCGGATCATCCCAAGCCGCGCTCACGCCTGTAACCCTTTGGTATAGATCGCCTTTTGTTTGGCGTTCATGCGTTTTGTATCCATCACAAGACAGACATCCACCGTGTTGAAGGCATGATCGACATACGCCCCCTCGCCCACAAAACCGCCAAGCCGGAGATAGGCCTTGATAAGCGCGGGCACCTCAAGCATCGCTTTGCGCCGGTCGATTTGATCCTCGGGGATAAGGTCCATCGGCTGAAAATGCGGCGCCTGTGCGCGCACCCGCAGGTCTTGCGGCGCAAGATGGCGGTGATGCAAAAGCGACAATGGCGCGGCCAGCGCGTCGACATCCGTGCCATGAAAGCTCGCGACGCCAAAAAGAACCTCGATCTCATGCTCAAACACATAGGCGGCCAAGCCGCTCCAAAGATGAAACATCGCCGCGCCGCCGCGATAGTGCGGCAAAAGACAACTGCGCCCCAACTCCAATAGACGCCGCCCGCTTTGCTTGAGAACGCGCAGGTCATATTCATCTTCGCTATAAAACTGACCGATCTGCGCCGCCTGCTCTGCGCGCAAAAGGCGGTAGACGCCAACCACCTTGTCAATTGGCGGCGCGTCCAACGCGTTGTCGATCAAGATCAGATGATCAAAATAGGGATCAAAGCGATCCTTCTCCAGGCGCGCCGCGTGATCGACCATCTCGCCCGCCCCACCTAGCTCTTCGATAAAGACCCGATATCGTAGCCTCTGCGCCGCCATGAGCTCTTCCGGCGTCTCAACAAGTTTTATCGTGAAATCAGGGTCTTGGCTGGCCATTGTCTCGGACATTCAGGGGGAATTTCCGCGTTGTAGGCGGTGGTGGCACAATTGGCAAGACATGCGACCATTCGGCACAATATCAGCAACTTTAGGTTGTGTTAACTTTGCGTCAACTATTATCATCTTCAATCACAGGTAAGAGCATCACTCTGGAGCCGTTAATGACGACTTTGCCTTCTTCGCGGAAATTAACCGTGATTTTGCCGCCGATATTGGACTGGACCTGCCCAATGCCCCAATCGGGGCGCTCGGGGTTTTGCACAAGCATACCGGGTTCAAGAAATGCATTGAGATCGTCCATCAAATTTGTTCCTTGTCCCGAAGGCCCGCGCCATGCCCAATGTTAATATAGATTTGGCTGCGCTGGTAGGGTCACGTATCTGTCATGACCTCATCAGCCCCGTTGGCGCGATTGGCAATGGTCTGGAATTGATATCCATGTCCGGCGATCCCTCCGGCCCGGAATTTGGCCTGATTTCTGGAAGTGTGATCAACGCCACCGCGCGTATCCAGTTTTTCCGCATCGCCTTCGGCCTCGCCAATGGCAATCAGATCGTGCCGGAACTTGAAATCCGCACCATTCTCGCGGACACCTATCAAGAAAGCCGGATCGACTTCGACTGGCTTGTTGAAGGCGGGGTGGACCGTGGCGATCTGCGGGCGGTTTTTCTCGCCATTCTCTGCGCTGAAACCGCCCTTGGCCGTGGCGGACTTCTCAGCATCACGCGCCACGCGTCGGGCGTGTGGGAGGTTGTCGCCTTGTCTGACCGGCTGACCATTTCCGAAAGCAGTTGGCAATCGCTTGACCAAGGCATGCCGCCCGAGGGGCTGACCCCGAACCAGGTCGAGTTTGGCCTTCTGCCCAATATCCTTGAGATGCAGGGGCGCAGCCTTGCGGTCAAACGTGAGGACGACAAAATCACCCTCACGTTTTGACTTTTAAGCGCGCACCGTGCCATCGCCTTCGACAAGGTATTTAAAGCTCGTCAGTTGCGCCGCGCCCACCGGGCCGCGCGCATGCATTTTGCCGGTCGCGATCCCGATCTCCGCGCCCATGCCAAACTCGCCCCCATCCGCAAACTGCGTCGAGGCGTTGCGCATCAGGATCGCGCTATCAAGTCTCTCGAAAAACCGCGCGGCGGTCGCATCATCCTCGGTCAGGATACAATCGGTGTGGTTTGATCCATAGCTGCGAATATGGGCAATGGCCTCATCGACATCGGCCACAACCTTGGCCGCAATATCCATATCAAGATATTCCTTGCCCCAATCGTCATCGGTCGCGGGCAATACCCCGTCGATTTTCTGAAGCGTCGCATCACCATGCACGCGCACGCCCTTGTCCATCAACGCCCGCAAGACGCCCTGCCCGATGGTATCGACAATGCTTTCATGGATGAGCAGGCATTCCGCCGCGCCGCAAATTCCCGTGCGTCGGGTCTTGGCGTTGATCACCACATCAAGCGCCTTGACCGGGTCCGCCGCCGCATCAAGATAGATATGCACGATCCCTTCGAGGTGGGCAAAAACCGGTACCCGCGCCTCGCGCTGCACAAGACCGACAAGCCCCTTTCCGCCGCGCGGCACGATGACATCCACCGTATCCACCATCGTCAACAAGGCCTGAACCGCCGCCCGGTCCCGTGTCGGAACAAGCTGGATCGCGTCTTGCGGGAGGCCCGCCGCCACAAGCCCCTCAACAAGGCAGGCATGGATCGCGCTCGAGGAATGAAAACTCTCCGAGCCGCCCCGAAGGATCACCGCATTGCCTGATTTGAGGCAGAGCGCGCCCGCATCCGCCGTCACATTCGGGCGGCTCTCATAGATGACGCCAATAACGCCAAGCGGCGTGCGCACGCGTTTGATATGCAACCCCGACGGACGGTCCCATTCGACAAGAACTTCGCCCACCGGATCATCCTGCGCCGCAACCGCGCGCAGACCGTCGACAATGCCCTGAATACGCGCCTCATCAAGCATAAGACGGTCCATCATCGCCGCCGAAAGCCCTTTTTCGCGGCCATACGCCATGTCTTTTTCATTCGCCGCAATGATCTCGGCCCGGCGCGCCCAAACGGCGTCCGCCGCCGCCTCAAGCGCCTGAGTCTTGGCCTCGGCCGGGGCAAAGGCCAGCTCTGCGCTCGCGGTTTTGGCGCGCGCCCCAATCTCAGCCATCAGGGCGGGAATATCTGCGATGTCCGTCATCGTCTTGTCCTTTGCTCTCTATCCTATGCCGGGGGTCCGGCAAAAAACCCAATCAACGTCAGAGCGCCATATCGTCCCGGTGAATAAGCGCCGTGCGCCCCGGATAGCCGAGAATGGCCTCAATCTGCGAGGAATGGCACCCCAAAATCGCTTCCGCTTCTGCATTGGCATAGGCCACAAGCCCCTGCCCAATCTTATGCCCTTCCGGCCCAAGGATCGCGACCGGATCGCCCCGGCCAAAATCTCCCTCAACCGCGCGCACCCCGGCGGCCAAAAGGCTATTGCCCTGTTTCAAGGCCGCAATCGCTCCGGCGTCTACCGTGATCTTGCCTTGCGGTTTCATCGACGAAATCCAGCGTTTGCGCGCCAGTTGTGGCGTGCCCTGGGCCATAAACCAAGTCGCGGCAGCGCCCTCTTCAAGCGCCTTGATCGGGCGCATCACGCTGCCAAGCGTGATCGCCATCGCACAGCCGCCCGCCGTCGCGGTTTTCGCCGCCCAAAGTTTGGTGATCATACCGCCTTTGGATAGGCCCGATGTCCCCTCGCCCGCCATCGCCTCGATCTCTGGCGTGATGTCGTCGACACGATCAAAGCGGCGTGCGGCGGGGTTTACCATCGGGTTGTCGGAATAAAACCCGTCCACATCCGACAATAAAACCAAGGCATCCGCCCCCGTCGTCAACGCCACCTGCGCCGCAAGCCGGTCATTGTCACCATAGCGGATCTCGTCCGTTGCCACCGTGTCATTCTCGTTGACGATCGGCACCACGCCAAGGCTCAAAAGCTGTGCCAACGTGGCGCGCGAGTTGAGATAGCGCCGCCGATTGGCGCTGTCTTCCAAGGTGACAAGAACCTGCCCGGTGGTGATTCCATGCGGTGCAAGCGCCTCTTCATAGGCCCGCGCCAGACGAATTTGCCCGACTGCCGCCGCCGCCTGCGATTGCTCAAGCGACAGGTCCGTGCGCGGCAGGCCAAGCGCCCCACGCCCAAGCGCGATAGACCCGGAGGAGACAAGAACAACATCCGTGCCCCGCGCCTTGAGCCACGCCACATCCTCGGCCAGCCCCAAAAGCCAATCCCGGCGCAAATCGCCACTTATGGCATCGACAAGAAGCGCCGAGCCGATCTTGATGACAACGCGTTTCGCACCGCTTAGGGTTGCCAAGACGCGTCCTCCTCCTCGCCGCTTTCGGCCTTTTTCTGGCGCAGCCGGTCGGCATCAATCTGCGCCCGAAGTGCGCGCAGCACATCGGTCGTGCCTTCGCGGCTTACCCCCGACATGAGCATCACCGGCCCATCCGTCACCGCTTCAAGCTCTTCCTTGATGAACTCCCGCTCTTCGGCGTCGAGCGTGTCGATCTTGTTGAGAACCGTCACCCGCGGCTTTTCGGCGAGGAAACCGCCATAGGCTTCGATTTCGTGAATGATCGTCTGATAATCTTCAATCGGCGTGCCGCTCGTGCCATCGACAAGATGCAAAAGCACCGCACAGCGTTCGACATGGCCAAGAAACAAATCGCCAAGCCCCCTGCCCTCGCTTGCGCCTTCGATCAGGCCGGGAATATCCGCGACCACGAATTCCACATTATCGACCCCCACAACCCCAAGGTTGGGATGCAGCGTCGTAAAAGGATAGTCGGCAATCTTGGGCCGGGCGTTCGATGTCGCGGCAAGGAAGGTCGATTTGCCCGCATTGGGCAGGCCCAAAAGCCCCACATCCGCAATCAGCTTGAGCCGCAGCCAGATCGTCCGCTCGACCCCCGCAAGCCCCGGATTGGCGCGGCGCGGCGCTTGGTTGGTCGAGGATTTGAAATGCAGGTTGCCAAACCCGCCATTGCCGCCCTTGGCAAGCAAGACCCGCTGGCCGACCTCGGTCAGGTCCGCAAGAACCGTTTCCTGATCTTCATCGAGGATTTCTGTGCCGACCGGCACGCGCAGCACGATATCTTCGCCGGTCTTGCCGGTGCGCTGCGCCCCCATGCCGGGACGGCCATTGTCGGCAAAGAAATGCTGCTGATAGCGGAAATCAATCAGCGTATTCAGCCCGTCGACCGCTTCGGCCCAGACATTGCCGCCATTGCCGCCATCGCCGCCATCGGGACCGCCGTATTCGATATATTTCTCGCGCCGGAACGAGATACATCCCGACCCGCCGCTACCGGAGCGGATGTATACCTTGGCAAGGTCGAGAAATTTCATCGTATTGGTCCTTTGGCCCGGATCGGGCCGCTATGTGTAAATGGGTTTGCCCCGCCTGATAACGCCAAGCGGGACATGCCTCAATCAAGTTTCAGACTATAGGTCCATGTTGGCACGGTGGCGTTGCGCGCAACAGAGAACGTCTCGGCATCGCCAAGATACTGAAACCCATTATGCGTCAAAACCCGCGCCGAGGCCGGATTGTCCTGAAACACCGTGGCATAGACCGTGTCGAGGTGCAGCGGATTTTCCGCGAGCAACGCCGCCACCGCCTCCGAGGCCAAGCCGGTATTCCAAAACGCCGGTGCGACCCAGAAAGAGATTTCGGCCTTGCCGGTATCGACGCGCTTGAGAGAGATGACCCCCATAACCTCTGCGCCCATCGCGTTGCCGCCATCCATGACCCAGACATCTTCCATACGGTCAACGGCGAGCGCGCGCTGAATGAACGCCTCGATGCTCCCCGGCGGAAGCGGATGCGGAATAGATGCGGTATTGCGGGCGACCTCCTCGTCGCCAGCATAGAGCGCAATCAACCCCTCGTCCGAGCGCCGCGCGGGACGCAGGGCAAAACGATCGGTTTCGATCACGGGTTGGGTCACGATTGTATCGTGTTTCATATGTGTGCCCTCCTCAAAACAACACATAAAGAACCGAAGCCACGGTCAGCGTGGCCAGTGTTCTCATAAGGTATTTTTCCGCAGCGCGCCCTGCGACGAGGCGCGCAATACGGTCCCCGGCAAAGGTCCAGATCGGATGAAACACCGCCTGACAGGCCAAAAGACAGATGGCGACCGTGGCCGTCGCCTGCAAGATGGGCGTGTCCGGTGTCACGAAATTGGCAAAGCTCGTGACGATCATCGCCCACGCCTTGGGGTTAAGCGGATGCACAATCAGCCCGGCGTGAAATCCCGGCACGTCGCCAATCTGCGCCCCATCCGGCGACAGGCGCAAATGCGCCACGCGCCACGCCAGCCAGCAAATATAGGCCGCCGAAATCCATTTCAACGCCACAAACAGTGCCGGAACCGCCTCTGCCAGTGACATCAACCCGAACCCAATCGGCCAGATGATGAGCTGTTTGCCAAGCGCAACCCCGGCCACAAAAGGCAACGCCGCGCCAAAGCCATAGCGCGCGCCGGTCGCCATCAGGGCCATGTTGGCTGGCCCCGGCGTTGCGATCTGGCTTGCGGCAAATGCGCTTAATGTCACGACGGCCACCGTCATGGCGAATGGCTCCTGCTCGAAAAGAAAAAGGGACCGGCTTTGAGACCGATCCCTTAAATGTCTTATGGCCTTTAAGGTCGGCTTACTCAGCGGCCTCCGCCGCCGGGAGAACCGAAATAAAGGTGCGGCCCTTGAGGCCTTTGTGGAACTTCACGTTGCCTTCGACGGTCGCAAAGATGGTGTGATCTTTGCCCATGCCAACACCTTCGCCCGGCCAGCACTTGGTGCCGCGCTGACGCATGATGATGTTGCCGGGGATGACGATCTCACCACCGTATTTTTTGACGCCGAGGCGACGACCCGCTGAGTCGCGGCCGTTACGGGAGCTACCGCCAGCTTTTTTATGTGCCATATCGCTTGTCTCCTGTTTCTACGGCTTATTTGGCCAAATCTTTGGCTTGTTGAATCCAGCCTTCGCGCTCGATGCGACCTTTGAACGACAGTTTCTCGTCGAACTCGGTGACATCTGCGTCGGTCCAGGCGGCGATCTGCGCGAACGAGGTGACACCCGCTTCAAGCAGTTTCTTTTCAAGCGCCGGGCCAACACCAGAGAGCTTCTTGAGATCGTCCGCGCCTGCCGGAGCAGCGGCTTTCGCCGCCGGCGTCTTGGCCGCTTTCTTCGGTGCCGCCGCAACCGCAACGCCAGCCACAGAGCCTGCGCCAACAGCTGCTTTGACGCCGGATTTGTCCGCGCCCGATGCGAGAATCTCGGTGATCTTCACGAGGGTCAGTTTTTGACGGTGGCCCACGGTGCGTTTCGACGAATGCTTACGACGACGCTTCACGAAGTTGATGACCTTCTCGCCTTTGATCTGGTCGATCACGTCAGCCTGAACAGCGGCGCCATCAACAAGCGGCGCGCCCACAACGGTTTTGTCACCGCCGAGCATCAGGATGTCGTTGAATTGAATTGTTTCGCCAGCATCAGCAGCCAGTTTTTCAACACGCAGGATATCACCTGCCTGAACTTTATACTGCTTACCGCCGGTTTTGAGGACTGCGAACAATGCCCTATTCCTTTGCGTTTGCCGCGTTCTATGGCCCCCTTTCGGGTATTTGTGGCTTATGCCGCCTCGAACTGCGCGTCCTGTTTCGGACGATATTTCAACAAAACACGGCGCAAGGATCGCCTTACGCCGGATTGCGCGCTTATCCTGCGTCAAAGCCTGCCTGTCAAGGGATAAGTTGACCACGCCCAGTCTCAAAACAAGGATCAATCCGGCGCGGGGCCAAAGGCCCGTTGTTCATGGGCCGCTACGCCCTCTATGCCACCCTGACGATGCGCGCAATCCCTCGCTGGCTCTCGTTAAACCGGCCCGCTAAAGCTCTTGTCCGGGGCTGAGGGCGCCCATACGCTGGGCCAGCGCCTCAAAGCGGTTCATCATGATCTCATAATGCACTGCGTTCATAAGCTCATACACCGTTTGCATCTGCGGATCTTCGAGCGCCTCGGCATATGTCTCTATCTCCTGGTCGGAAAAATCGCGGTATGTATAGGCCGCACTGACAAGCGCCGAGGCCGCCATATCGCGGCGCAAGGCCGCCTCGCCCTCTTTCATCGCCGCGCGCAAGCCCTGCTCGTCGACGCGAAGCGCAATCACCCCGGCATAAGAGGCCGCGAGCAAAAACCGAATCTGAATTTCCTGCGCCGCGCGTGGTCCGACATCATTGGGGTCAATCGCATGGTTCATCCGTTTGAGCAGGTTGAGCCGCGTCCCCCCTTCCGCCACCATTTCGCTCACAAGCGCCTCTCCGGCGGCGCGTTTATGCGCGTCCTCTTCCATGTGGGCGTTATTCTCTGCAAGGACGAGCGCCTGGCCAAGGTCGCTCGCATAAAACCCCGCCGCATGGGCAAGTAGGTCTTCCTCCAGCGTCTCTTCAAGAATATCCATCGCCCGCCCCCGCATGAGCGCAGGATCAAAAACATCCTCCGAGACCCGTTTCCATTCATGGCCAAAATCACTTGCATCAAGGCCAAGCATCACAGGCGCATTTTCCGCCGAGAGCGCGATTGAATCGATGGCGACATCAAATCCCGTTGTCGCAAGGAACGCTTCAATATTGGCGCGATCCGCCGCCCGCCCCGGTGCCGCCGACAAGAGCACCAACCCAAGGGCCAAACTTATCGCCAAACCGGCCCCGGCCCAGATCCCCGTCAGGTTTTTACGCACTGTCCGCACGGTGCCTCCTTTCGCATATCGCTCTGTTGTCCAAACTATCGCACAGGAATTAACAAACAATGTCAAAAACCCCCCTTGCACCCCCCGTCAAAGACCATTAAACGACGCCTCCACAGACCCCCGCGGAGAGGTGCCGGAGTGGTCGAACGGGGCGGTCTCGAAAACCGTTGTCCCTTCACGGGGACCCAGGGTTCGAATCCCTGTCTCTCCGCCA
>JAPHRE010000015.1 GCA_026195905.1 Pseudopelagicola sp.
CCATGTTGGGCGTCTCTCTCATGCCCCGTGTCCGACTTGGTATGACAGTAATATCCCGCTTGAATGGGGCATGATTTGGGCGCGTTTGGGGGGATTTCAAAGCAAAGTAAAATTTTGCGTGTAATTCTGCTAGGTATTTGAATATAATTGAAAAAATTTGAAGGTTAGGGTAGGTGGAAGGTCGTCAATCTATGGGTGAGTGTCGAAATGAGGCGGTTTCGTCATGATTGCCGGGGGTCAAGCCGGGTTTTTCGCTGGATACCGGAGGGTAACTGCATAATGAAACCTCGGTATATGTTCGTCTGCGCCTTGCTATTGGCGGTCTTTGTATTTTGGGGCGCGCCCAAACCGGGCATCGCCCAATCCCCGCCGCCCTTTAAGGATTTTGATGCAAAGCGTGTGAAGGCACCGCAAAGAGGCGCCAAGCCCAAGATAGATGTGCAAATTGGTCAAACGGTCGATGACCCACCAAAGGTTGCACCTGTGAGTGCTCCTAAGAATCCGGGGATCGCGCGATATGCGTGGTTTTGGGACCAGGTATCGCCGTTACTGTCGGATAAGGAACCGGGGCGACTTGGCCAAACTTTGGATTTTCTCTCGCAACCGCCGGTTGGCAAGGGCGTCGATGTGATGCGCCTGCAAGACCTACAGGATATTGCCACAAGTTATCAGGTAGACATTCTCTTGGCGACTATCGGCACCAAGGTCTCTCCGGCGCTTGTGCTGGCGGTGATTGCCGTAGAATCCTCGGGAGAGAGGGATGCGCTGAGTGCGGTTGGCGCGCAGGGTCTAATGCAGCTTATGCCTGATACTGTGACGCGGTTTGGTGTTGTCGACCCATTTGAGGCCGCCGACAATATTCGCGGCGGCGTCGCTTTCCTTGATTTTCTCATGGAGAGCTTTGACAGCGATCCTGTTTTGGTATTGGCGGGATACAATGCAGGGGAGACTGCTGTTCGCAATGCCGATGGCGTTCCAAATTATCCGGAAACGCGGGACTATGTTCCGAAGGTGCTTGCGACATACGCTGTCGCGCGCGGCTTGTGCCGAACGCCGCCGGAGTTGATCTCGGACGGCTGTGTTTTTGTGACGCGGTGATCTGGTTTGCGGCTCGGATTAGCAGTTTGGGACATTTACCGCCAAGCCCCCAAGGGATGTTTCTTTATACTTTTCGTGCATGTCTTGCCCTGTTTGCCTCATGGTCTCGATAACGGCGTCGAGCGGGACGAAGTGAGTGCCATCTCCGCGCAGAGCGAGGGATGCGGCCGAAACAGCCTTGATCGCTCCAAGGCCGTTGCGCTCAATGCAAGGCACCTGAACAAGGCCTCTGACCGGATCACAGGTCATGCCGAGGTGATGCTCAAGCGCGATCTCGGCGGCATTTTCGATTTGCTCGGGCTTGCCGCCCATAACTGCGCATAGACCGGCAGCGGCCATAGCGGCGGCGGACCCGACTTCGGCCTGACAACCTGCTTCGGCCCCTGAGATTGAGGCATTGTATTTCACAAGCCCGCCTATTGCGGCGGCAGTCAAAAGGAAGTCATCTATCCGCGAGGGTGTCGCGCCCGGTACGTGATCAAGCCAGTAGCGGATGACTGCGGGCAAGACACCGGCGGCGCCATTGGTGGGCGCGGTTACGACCTGTCCGCCAGCGGCATTCTCTTCGTTTACGGCCATTGCGTAGGCGCTCATCCAGTCGTTGATCGTGTGCGGCGCGGAGAGGTTCATGCCGCGTTCGGCCATGAGCGCGTCGTATATCGCTTTTGCGCGCCGCTTGACCCCAAGTCCTCCGGGCAAGGTTCCTTCGGTCGTCAGGCCGCGCTCTATACATGCGTTCATCACGTCCCAGATACGAGCCGCGCCCTTGGTAAAGCTCATGAGGCATCCGCGCGCGATTTCATTCGCCTTTTTCATTTCGGCGATGGTTTTCCCCGAAGTCTGCGCCATGTCGAGCATCTCTGCGGCGGATTTGAAAGGATACGGAACGGGCGCGCCTTCATCCTTATCCTTGCCCGCGGCGAGTTCCGCCTCGGTCATGACAAAGCCACCGCCAATGGAATAGTACGTTTCCTGCAAGATGACGTCCCCTTGTGCATCCGTTGCCATGAGGATCATGCCGTTGGCATGGCCAGGTAACGATGGGCCAAAATCAAAGCGCAGGTCGTCCTTTGGGTTGAAACACAACGCTGGCAGGTTTGCTGGGTGGACTTTGCCGCTGACTTGAATGCGCGCAAGGGTCTCTTCGGCCTTCTCGGCGTCATATGTATCCGGTTCGAACCCAGCCAATCCCAGGATGGTCGCCCGGTCCGTCGCATGACCCACCCCTGTAAAAGCAAGAGAACCATGCAGCGATGCACGTAGGCCGTGGCATTCGAACGGTGCGGCCCGCATCTTGTCGAGAAAACGCGCGGCGGCGACCATTGGACCCATTGTATGCGAAGAAGATGGGCCGACGCCAATTTTGAACATGTCGAAAACTGAGAGAAACATCTAAAGTGCTACTCCTTCGGTCGGGTTTGGAAAGGTGGGGCGCGTAAAGGGGTGTGGGTCCATCCCTTCCGCTTTGATCAGGGCGGCCACGCTGTTGCGGTCTTCCAACCTGCCAGCCATCTCGTCGAGGTTGGACCAGTCGGAGAGCGAAAACCAATCGGTATCGTCCACTGGGTAGAGCGCCATCCAGCGCAGCATCGCGGCGAGGTAAAAATCAAGCACGCTCGGCTGAGGTTCATTTAGCCAAGGATATGACGCGCCTGCCAAGTCGTCCAATAGGTGCAGTGACTCAATGAGCGCGCGCCTTGCGCCATCTCGCAGGGGCTCGACAAGCGTTTTGTCGCTGCCGACATAGCTTTGTGGGTGAAAGGTCAATCGGAGATTAGTGTGCAGGGTGTTTGAGAGGTAGAACAACCAACTGAGAAAAGCGCCCCTGTCGTGACTATCGGCTTGGGGCGCGAGGCGGCTGGATTGATCCGCAAGATAAAGGAGAATTGCGGCTGTTTCAAAAATCGGGCCAGTAGACGTCTCAAGCACTGGGATTTTCCCAGCAGGATTTATGCTCCGATAGGCGGCACTCTTCTGAGCGTTTCGCGAGCGATCGACAAGAATCGTCTCGTAGCGGAACTGAAGCTCTTCAAGCGCAAGGCGCACGACAAGAGACGCATTATCTGGAGCGTAGTGAAGGCGTAAGGTTTCCATGAAGATCACGATAGGCAGTGCGGCATGATCGGCTCGGTCACAAAGCGACATTTCTATTCAAAATCCCGGCCAAGTGCATTTGTTTTGCACCTGCTCGGCAGCGAGATCCGATTTTTGGCGTCTTCTGATCCGAATAGGGCTGCCTCAATCCCCCAAAGGCCATTTCACCGTGGCCCTATGCGTGCTTCTTTCCTATAAACTGACAAGAGCAAAAGCAGGGAGTCGCCGCATGTCCGGAGAATTGTCGCCTATCGACAAGGCAAAATTCGTCGCCGCCAAGAAAGCAACTGATTTCGTCGAAGACGGAATGCGGGTTGGTCTTGGCACCGGTTCGACCGCGGCATGGCTTGTGCGCTGTCTCGGAGAAATGGTGCGTGAAGACGGATTGCGCATCAAAGGGGTGCCAACATCGACGCGCACGGCCGAGCTTGCGCGGGAAGTCGGGATCGAAATTGTGAGCCTTGACGAAGCCAAGTGGCTCGATGTGACGATTGATGGCGCTGATGAGTTCGACGGGGATCTCAACCTGATCAAGGGCGGCGGCGGAGCATTGCTGCAGGAAAAGATCGTTGCAACGGCATCTGACCAAATGGTCGTGATCGCGGATGTCGGCAAAGAGGTCGAGACGCTTGGGGCGTTCCCGCTCCCTGTCGAGGTTATTCCCTTTGGCTGGCAGACCACACAGGCGCTGATCGAAGAGACGCTTGTGGGGATGGATGTGCTGGGTCGCAATTCAACCCTGAGAATGAATGGTGACAGTCCGTTTATGACGGACGAGGGCAATCACATCTTGGATTTGCACCTCAAGCGGATTGGCGATGCGCGCCAGTTGGCGTTGGTGCTTAATCAAATGCCGGGCGTGGTTGAAAACGGTCTTTTCATTGATATCTGTGATGCGGTGATTGTCGGGTATGGCGATGGTCGCGCAGAGGTGCGTGATATCAACGCCGGCACGATTGAAGAGAGTATGCTTGATTTTACCGAAAGCGATAACCTCTTCACGGATCTGTTGGATTAAGGGCGAAACATGACGTTCGATTTTGATTTATTTGTCATCGGTGGAGGTTCCGGTGGCGTCCGGGCCGCGCGCGTCGCGGCGCAAGAGGGCGCGCGCGTAGCCCTTGCGGAAGAAGATCGCTATGGCGGAACCTGTGTTATCCGGGGGTGTGTCCCCAAAAAGCTCATGGTGTTCGCCAGCGAATATGCGGGGATGGTTGAGGATGCAAAGGCCTATGGCTGGGATATCCAGCCGGGGCGTTTTCACTGGCAGGATTTCCGCACGAAACTCTATGCCGAGTTGGACCGCCTTGAGAATGTGTATCGCGGCCTCCTAAAGAACAGTGGTGTGCAGTCCTACGATCAGCGCGCACGCTTGTCCGATGCACATACGGTTGTTCTTGAGGACGGCACAAAAAAGAAGGCCAAGCATATTCTTCTTGCGACTGGCGGGCGACCGGTCAAGCCCGGCATGCCTGGCGAGGAGTTCGGTATTACATCGAATGACATTTTCCATTTGGACGAACTTCCGGGATCAATCCTAATCGTGGGCGGTGGCTATATCGCCTGCGAATTTGCCGGAATCCTAAATGGCATGGGCGTTGACGTGACGCAGTATTATCGCGGCGCGCAAATTCTACGCGGCTTTGATGATGAGGCCCGCGGCCTTGTGAGCGATGAGATGTGTCAGCGTGGGGTCAAGCTCCATCTCGGCACGAATATCGTTGAAATGAAAAAAGAGGGCGACAAAATTCGCGTTCTTGCAACGAACGGCGAAGAATCCCTGTTCGATCAAGTCTTGTTTGCAACCGGGCGCGCTCCGAATTCCGACGATATGGACCTTGAAGAGATCGGCGTGACCCTTGGCAGGAAAGGCGAAGTGCTTGTCGATGACTACGGTCAAACCACGGTGCCGTCTGTATATGCCGTGGGGGATGTGACGGATCGTGTAAACCTCACGCCGGTGGCAATCCGCGAAGGCATGGCTTTTGTGGAAACCGTGTTCAAGGGCAACCCGACAAAACCGGATCACGCGTTGATCCCGACGGCGATCTTTACCCAACCAGAGATGGGGACGGTGGGGCTTTCCGAAGAGGACGCGCGCGAACAAGAACCCATTGAGGTCTACGCGACCAGCTTTAAGCCCATGCAGCAGAGCTTTGCCGGGCGTAGCGAACGGGTGCTTATGAAACTTGTGGTCAGTCAGAAAAACCGCAAAGTTCTTGGCTGTCATATTGTCGCGCCAGGCGCGGGTGAGATGATCCAGCTTGCTGGTATTGCGGTCAAGATGGGTGCAACAAAAGAGGATTTCGATCGCACCGTAGCGGTTCATCCGACGATGTCGGAAGAACTCGTCACGATGAAGACTCCGGTGCGAACGGGTTGATTTTTTCCAGGCGCAGCACAGGTTATGTGCATGTGCCTAGGATTTGAGAAAGAAAGGGATGAACCTTAATGGCAGGCAATAATGGCGGCCCCTGGGGCGGCGGCGGACATCAGGGAGGCGGCGGCAATCGCGGCAATAATGGTGGCGGCGGTCGTGGCCCAGGCGATGAGGGACCGCAAATTCCCGATATCGACGAGCTGATGAAAAAAGGTCAGGATCAACTGCGCGTCTTGATGGGCGGTCGTGGTGACTCGGGCAATGGTCAGGGCGGCGGGCGCCGCCCCTCAGGCGGTGGCATCGGTCGCGGTGGAGTGCTTATTGGCCTCGTTGCCGTTGTGGCGCTCTGGGCTTCGCAGAGTTTTTACACGGTAAAGCCGGAAGAACTCTCAGTTGAGCTGTTCCTCGGCAAATACTCAAGCACCGGGCAACCGGGCCTTAATTTCGCCCCTTGGCCGGTTGTGACGAAAGAAGTCGTTCCGGTAACGCGCGAACAGAACGAAGACATCGGCGTTGGGGCGCGTGGTTCTGATGCTGGCTTGATGTTGACGGGCGACGAGAACATCGTTGATATTGATTTTCAGGTGGTCTGGAACATCAATGACCCGGCCGAGTATCTCTTCAACCTTCGCGATCCGCGCACCACGATCCGTGCCGTGTCGGAATCGGCGATGCGCGAGATCATCGCGCAATCCGATCTCGCACCGATCCTCAACCGAGATCGCGGTGTGATCGCTGGACGTCTTCAGGATCTTATCCAACTTACGCTTGATAGCTATGACTCTGGTGTCAACATCGTGCGTGTGAACTTTGACAAGGCCGATCCGCCAGAAACGGTGATTGATGCGTTCCGCGACGTGCAAGCGGCCGAGCAACAGCGTGACCGGATCGAAAAAGAAGCCGACGCCTATGCCAACCGTGTTCTTGCCGGTGCACGTGGTGAAGCGGCACAGGTGCTTGAAGAAGCAGAAGGCTATCGCGCTCAAGTCGTGAACGAGGCTGAGGGTGAAGCAAGCCGCTTCCTTGCGGTTCTCGGAGAATATCGCAAGGCGCCTGAAGTGACACGTAAACGCCTCTATCTCGAAACAATGGAAGAAGTGCTGGGTCGTGTTGACAAGATCATCATCGACGAACAGCAAAGCGGTCAAGGCGTCGTGCCATACCTGCCGCTCAACGAACTCAGGAAGGGGAACAAGTGATGCGGAAAACGACTTATCTTCTCCCCGTTCTTGTAATCGCGGTTGTGGCGGTCTTGTCCTCCGTGTTCATTGTGGATGAACGTGAAAAAGCCCTTGTTCTGCAATTCGGCCGCGTGGTCGATATCAAGGAAGAGCCCGGGCTTTCGTTCAAAATCCCCCTCATTCAGGAGGTCGTGCGCTATGATGACCGTATCCTGAGCCGCGATGTGGACCCGATCGAGGTTACGCCCTCGGATGATCGACGTCTCGTGGTCGATGCCTTTTCGCGTTACCGTATTGTCGATGTTCGGCAGTTCCGTCAGGCGGTTGGCCCCGGTGGTATTCCTGCCGCCGATGCCAAGGTCGATGGCATTCTGCGCGACTCGCTGCGCGAAGTGCTTGGCCAGGTATCGTCGAATGATATCCTGAGTTCTGACCGTGCCGCGCTTATGCTTCGTATTCGCAATGGTGCGTATGACTCGGCTTTGGCGCTGGGCGTCGAGATCATTGATGTGCGCCTCAAGCGGACCGACCTGCCGCGGGAAAACCTGGATGCAACCTTTGCCCGGATGCGTGCGGAACGTGAACGGGAAGCAACGGACGAGCGCGCGCGCGGTGAAGAAGCTGCGCAACGTGTTCGCGCGCAATCAGATCGAACCGTGGTCGAGCTCGTATCGGATGCGCAACGCCAATCGGAAATTATCCGAGGTGAGGCCGATGCCAAACGGAACGGTATCTTTGCGGAAGCCTTTGGCGCAGACCCGGAATTCTTTGAATTCTATCGGTCTCTCAAAGCCTATCGTGGCGCACTTCTCGGCGAAAACTCGACGATGGTCATGTCGCCCGATAGTGATTTCTTCAACTATCTGAAGTCAGATAAAGCGCCTGAATGATCGGGGTTGCATTATTAGCGATTGGCCTTGTGCTGATAATCGAGGGGCTGGTCTATGCACTGGCCCCTTCGCTTGTTGAGCAAATGCTTGAGGCGCTGCGCGCCCTGCCAGAAGGGCAGCGCAGAACCCTTGGCTTGGCAGCTATTGCTATCGGAGTCATTCTGGTCTGGCTGGCCAAGACGCTCGGTGCGTAACAATTTTCACAATCTGCTCACAAGCAATTGCGTACTTGCGATGTGCGTTGAGTTGCAAATGATGGTGCCTAGGTAGAGAGTATCGCCAAGGGCCGCTGTCTGTTGGGCGGGGCACAACACAGGAGATTTTGGAGTGAATAGTCAGGCCGTCGCAATCGCGCCTTCAAGGGGCGCACAAATACGAGTCATGTGGGTAACGGGACTTGCGGTGCTTTTGCTCGTGGCTCAATCCATCGCAGCAGCTGCGCGACCGGATAGCTTTGCCGATCTTGCCGAGAAAGTCAGTCCGGCGGTCGTCAATATCACGACCTCCACGGTGGTGGCTGGTCGGACAGGTCCGCAGGGAATCGTTCCAAAGGGCTCACCCTTTGAGGACTTCTTTCGAGAATTTCAGGATCGCAATGGCGATGGCGACAAACCGCGCCGCACCTCTGCGCTTGGGTCGGGTTTCGTGATTTCCGAGGATGGTTATGTTGTGACCAACAACCACGTGATCGACAAGGCGGATGAAATCTTGATCGAGTTTTTCTCGGGAGAGGAGCTTCCCGCGACCGTGATTGGCACTGATCCCAAGACCGATATCGCGCTTCTCAAAGTCGAGAGCGATGATCCCCTCCCTTTCGTGAGTTTTGGCGATAGCGATACCGCGCGAGTGGGGGACTGGGTTTTGGCGATGGGCAACCCACTTGGTCAAGGTTTTTCGATGTCCGCCGGTATTGTATCGGCCCGCAACCGCGCCCTTTCGGGAAGCTATGATGACTATATTCAGACCGATGCCGCGATTAACCGGGGCAATTCGGGCGGTCCGCTCTTTAACATGGAGGGCGATGTTGTCGGCGTGAATACTGCGATCCTGTCGCCCAATGGCGGGTCAATCGGTATCGGCTTTTCTATGGCGTCAAATGTGGTGACGCGTGTTGTCGATCAACTCAAGGAGTTTGGTGAAACGCGCCGGGGCTGGCTTGGTGTGCGCATTCAGAACGTGAGCGAGGACATGGTCGAAGCCATAGATGGCCTCGAAACGGCTGCCGGTGCGATGGTGACGGACGTCCCGGAAGGCCCGGCTATGGAAGGCGGTATCCTGGCCGGGGATGTGATCCTGTCCTTTGATGGCAAGAAAGTGGAGGATGTGCGTGGTCTTGTGCGCCAGGTTGGCAATACGAGTGTCGGCAAGGCCGTGCGTGTGATCGTCCTACGTGATGGTGCCCAGAAGACGCTCAAAGTTACCTTGGGTCGTAGGGAGACAGCAGAAAACACAGGCGATGTTGCGCCGACTGGTCCGGTTCCTGATCCAGTTCAGAAAGAAATCCTTGGGCTGACTGTGACGCCGCTGACGGATGCGATGCGCTCTGAACTGGGCGTGGCAGAGGGCATGACGGGCCTCGTCGTCATGGGGGTAAATGAGCCTTCGACAGCCTACGACAAAGGGCTTCGTGCGGGGGACATCCTAACCGAAGCGAGCCAGCAAAAACTGACGTCTGTATCCGACCTCGAAGACCGGATTGAGGAGGCGCGTGAGGCTGGGCGCAAATCTCTCCTGCTACTGGTGCGCCGAGGTGGAGAGCCGCGTTTTGTGGCCCTCAGTATTGAGGAATGATTGGCTCCTAGAACGCCAAGATGACATCAAAGGGCGCCTTCGGGCGCCCTTTCTAGTTGTCCTGCCGCCGAACCGCGATAAGCCCAAGTTGCCGCGCGGCTTCGACGGATAGGATCGCACTATCGAGATCTTGCAGTTTCTGATAGCGACGGATGGCCGCGCGGGTGCGTTTGTCCCGCCGTCCTGAAATAGGGCCGTAATAATGCCCTCGCACCTTGAGCGCGCGCTGCACAGAGGTTGTGAACTCTTCGGTCCAAACATCTTCGCATGGGGTTTCGAACCATGTCTCACGGCGTTCGCGCACAATACGTTGTTGGGTCTCACTTCGGTAGATGGCGGGGCTGAGCACGGTCCCATCCGCCAGAATTTCCGGCGGCTGGACCATGATCTGTTCCGTGACCGTTTCAATCACAGCAGGGCTAACCGCGCGCCCCCAGCAGGTCCCCGGCGCGGCTCCCGGCGGCGCAAGGGTGCTTTCGGCCTGAATGATGTCAGGCTCTCTCAGAGCGGCAATGTCTGGTGTAAATGCCATGCTATTATCACAGGCAGTCAAAACCGCCCCGGTCAGGGCGGCAAAAAGAAAAGAGCGCGGTGTCATGCTCGGGCCTCGGGAGTTTGGTCTCCGGGTATTGCGAGGACTTTACCCGCTTTTACCCGTTTGCAAAAGTCCCCTGCACCCGCCGTAGGAGGGGGTGGCCAGTCGCGATTGGTAAAAGATATTCGACGGGTGATGCGATGCGGCATGGAGGTTGTGGAATCTGCGGAGACCGCCCGGAAAATAGTGTGCAATGAGGAGAGCATGGAACGGATGCAGAACAATGGCGGTCGGTCGCAAGGAAACAGGCATGATGACGCAAAAGGGACTGGCACGATAGCGGAGGGCGCACTACCTAGAACGAAATGCATGCAAGGAAGGTTCAGATGGCTAAGATCACATATGTCGAACACAACGGTACCGAGCACGTCGTGGATGTCGCCACGGGGCTGACTGTGATGGAAGGCGCGCGCGACAATAATGTTCCCGGCATTGAGGCGGATTGCGGCGGCGCTTGTGCCTGCTCGACCTGTCATGTCTATGTGGATGCCGCTTGGGTCGAAAAAATCCCAGGTAAGGACGACATGGAAGAAGATATGCTCGATTTTGCCTATGAGCCCGATCCGGTCCGATCCCGCCTCACATGTCAGATCAAGGTCACAGATGCCCTCGATGGGCTTGTTGTGCATATGCCTGAACGCCAGATTTGATGTTTGGCAAGGCGCGACGCTTTATCGTCGGTGCTTGGTTCTCTCCGGCCCGGTGCGCGCAGCTTGGTGTATGTCTGTGCTGTGTGCTGTTCGGCACCACAGTCTCGGCGGAAATCGTTTCGGCGCGATACACTGAGCCGACGACGCGCTATGATCATGGTATCCTCGGCGATGCCATTGAATACGGTGCGCTTGAAATGCGGCTTCGCAATGGGCAAAAGCTACGGCTGACCTTGCCGGAGAGTCGGGTTTTCGAAGATATCGCACCGCGCCTTGTCGACGTTGATTTTGATGGCCTGCCAGAAGTCACCGTCATCGAAACAAGCATCGAAAAAGGTGCGCGTCTTGCCATTTATGGCGAAAAAGGGCTGATTGCGGCAACGCCCTTCATTGGGCGCACTCATCGGTGGCTCGCGCCTCTTGGCGCGGCGGATATTGATGGGGATGGGGCTATGGAGTTGGCCTATATTGATCGACCGCATCTTGCCCGTGTGCTTCGAGTGTGGCGCTTCGAAGATGGGCAATTGACGCATGTCGCGGACCTCCAGGGCCTGACCAACCATCAGATCGGACAAGACTATATTTCTGGTGGGATACGAAGCTGCACGGGTGTGTCGGAGATCATCACTGCCAATGGCGATTGGAGCCGGATCATGGCGACAAGGCTTGCCGGCGCGCGCCTTATATCGCGCGATATAGGCCCGTTTTTCGGGCGCAAGAGCTTGGAAGCTGCCTTGCTCTGTGACGATTAACGCGCGGCCGAATTGATGACGTGATCGCCCCCGATGGCGCCAAGGGATTGCAGGAGGGCGGCGGTATTGCTGGCCCCGAATTTCTTGAGAAGTTTGGCGCGATGCACTTCGACAGTCCGGTTCGACATTTCTAGCGTGCGTGCGATTTCCTTGCTCGTCATGCCTTCGCTCATCAGGGAAAGCACTTCGCGTTCGCGGCGTGTCAGGTGATGGTAGGGGCGGGTGTCAGAGAGGTCGGCAAAGCTCCAGACTGCGCGCATGAGTGGATTTTCAGGCGTGAATGAATGCCCTCTGACCCGGCACCAGAACATCTCGCCGCCGCTGCGCATCATGACCCGTTCATCCCAATAGCTATTGCCCTCGCGCAGCGATTGAACGCCTCGGTTGCGGATCGTGGCGAATTCATCAAGTGAGGGATATAGGATCGCGAATGTTTGGTCCCGCAGGTCCTCGCGGGGATAGCCAAACATCTCTGCGAAGGTGCGGTTGCAATCGCGGATTACGCGGTTTTCCGTCACAACGATCCCGACCGGCACAAAATGGAACGCGAGTTCCGTAAAGTCCCGGCTATGGTAGGCATCGTCGATGGATAGCGTGTTAGGGATGGCTCTGGACCTCAATTTAGCGAATGGCCTGACGGTAGACCGCGCGGACCAAACAGGCAAATGCTTTGCTTGGTCCGCGTGATCTTGAGCCGGGTCGGAGAACAGCGGCCTAGAGCGCGCGCCAGCCGATGTCGCGACGGTAGAAGCCCTCGGGCCAATCAATGGCATCCACCATTGCATAGGCGCGGTCGCGGGCGTCCTTGAGCGTGTCTCCTCGGGCGGTCACGTTGAGAACGCGGCCTCCTGTGGCGGTCATGGTGCCGTTCTTTTGGGCCGTGCCAGCATGGAACACCATGTTCATGCTATCCTCGGGGAGGGATTTTAGGCCCTTGATTTCACTGCCTTTCTTATAGGCGCCGGGATACCCGTTGGCGGCCATGACCACGGTGATCGCATGATCGTCGGCCCAATTAACACGGGCCTCGGAGAGCCGTTCTTCGGCGGCGGCTTGCAGGAGGTCAAAGACCTGCGCCCCAAGGCGCATCATAAGAACCTGACATTCAGGATCACCAAAGCGGACGTTGTATTCGACAAGGCGGGGCTGGCCGTCTTTGATCATGAGACCAGCATAGAGAACGCCCTGATAGGGCGTGCCGCGACGGGCCATTTCGTCGATTGTTGGTTGGATGATCTCGTCCATCGCCTTTTGTGCGACCTCATCGGAAAGCACGGGCGCGGGCGAATAGGCACCCATTCCGCCAGTGTTGAGGCCGGTATCGCCTTCGCCAACCCGCTTGTGGTCTTGTGCGGTGCCAATGGGCAAAGCCGACTTGCCATCACAAAGGATAAAGAAGGACGCCTCTTCGCCCTCCATGAATTCCTCAATGACAACCTCTGCGCCCGCGCGGCCAAATGCCCCGCCAAACATATCGTCGATGGCGTCGAGCGCGGTTTTTTCGTCCATCGCGACGATGACGCCTTTGCCTGCGGCGAGACCATCCGCCTTGACCACGATTGGAGCGCCTTGCTGACGAATATATGCCTTGGCGGCTTCAGGATCGTTAAAGTGACCGTACGCTGCGGTCGGGGCGTGGGCGGCGTCGCAGATTTCTTTGGTGAAGCTCTTGGAGGCTTCGAGTTTTGCGGCGGCCTTGGAGGGGCCGAAAACGAGGATACCAGCGTCGCGCAAGCGGTCGGCCACACCATTGGCCAGCGGTGCTTCGGGGCCGATGATGACAAAGTCGATTGAATTCTCCACGACAAAGGTCACGACCGTCGCGCCATCGTCGATGTCGATATTGGCGCAATCTGCGATCTGTGCGATCCCGCCATTGCCGGGTGCGACAATGAGTTTGTCGCATTTCGGGTTCTGCATCACCGCCCATGCCAGCGCATGCTCGCGACCGCCGCTGCCGAGAATGAGAATGTTCATGGGGGAATCCTTCCGCTTGGCCTTGCTTTGCAGGCGTTCTAAGCTGTGTCGGAGCGTTCCACAAGCGAGGCCAGATGTCCGATCTTATCGATTCCCCCACAGAGGGCGAAAATGCCCCGGAATTTAGTGTTTCTGAGATTTCAGGGGCGCTTAAACGCACCATTGAAGGGGCGTTTGGGCGTGTGCGGGTGCGTGGTGAGGTCGGGCGCGTGATGCTGGCGCGGTCCGGGCATCTTTATTTTGATGTGAAGGATGACCGGTCGGTTCTGGCGGCGGTGAGCTGGAAAGGGCAGGTGTCGCGCCTGTCGATCAAGCCTGAAGAGGGCATGGAGGTCATCGTCACCGGCAAGTTGACGACCTTTGGATCACAGTCAAAATATCAAATCAATGTCGATGATGTTGCCGTGGCGGGCGAGGGCGCGCTTATGGCGATGCTGGAAAAGCGCAAGAAACAGCTTGCGGCGGAGGGGCTGTTTGCGCCGGAGCGCAAACGACCGTTGCCTTATCTGCCTGAAATCATTGGGGTTGTGACCTCGCCCTCAGGGGCGGTTATTCGCGATATTCTACACCGCCTGAGGGACCGGTTCCCGCGCAAGGTCTTGATCTGGCCGGTGGCGGTTCAGGGCGAGCAATGTGCGCCTCAGGTTGCGGCGGCGATTGAGGGGTTCAACAGGCTTTCGCCGGGCGGCGCGTTGCCGCGCCCGGACCTTTTGATTGTGGCGCGGGGCGGTGGAAGTATTGAGGATTTATGGGGGTTTAACGAGGAAATCGTGGCGCGCGCGGCGGCGGCTTCGGAGATCCCGCTGATCTCGGCGGTGGGGCATGAAACCGATACGACGTTGATTGATTTCGTCTCGGATCGCCGCGCCCCGACCCCGACCGCTGCGGCGGAGATGGCGGTGCCGGTGCGGCTTGATTTGTTGGGCTGGACCGAGGAGCAGGGGGGGCGGCTCAAGAGAGCCTTGTCGGATGGAATTTCGACGCGCTCTCAAAGGCTTAGAGATATGGCGCGGGCTTTGCCGAGTGCGGACTCGCTTTTGCAGACGCCGCGTCAGCGCCTGGACCGGTCGGCAGAGAACCTGCCGCGTGCGTTGCGCGACGGGGTGCAGCGGCGGCGGGTGATCCTGACGGAACAGGCGGGTAGCCTGCGGGCCAGCACGTTGCGCGGCATGATCGAGGGCAAGCGGCAGGCCTTGGGACGGCGCACGGACCGCCTTTCGCCGCAGGCCATATCGCGTGAGGTTGTGCGGAAAAGAGAGAAAATTCAAGAACTTGACCGGCGCATGGGTGAGGCGCAGATGCGGCGAATTGCGGCGCTGGGGGACCGCCTGAACGGGTTGGAACGGATGCGCGAAACGCTTGGATATCACGCCACTTTGGAGCGTGGATATGCGGTTGTGCGCGGTGATGGGACGCTTGTGACAGACGTGAAATCGGCCCGCAAAGCCCGTGAGATCGAGATCGAATTTGCCGATGGCAAGGTGACTTTGGGGACAAAATCCACCCCGAAAAAGCCCGTGAAACCGTCCGATCAGGGCAGCCTTTTCTAGGAAGGTTAACGGCAAAACGCACGTCGGTATCGCGTCGGTATTGCGTCTGTATCGCGTCGGTGGGGGATTTCAGGGCTGCGCGGGTCTTAACCTTTGCTCAGACGCCAACCTTGGGGCCAAGGCAGATCATTTCACCATTGCCTTCGACCTCATAAAGCACGGTCGGCATATCGCCGGTGGCAAAGCGGGCGGCGAGACGGTCGCCGTCTTGATAGAAAAGCCAGCATTGCGGCACTGGATTGTCGTCATAGACAAAGCAAATCTGCTCGCCGCTTGGATACCAGCGTCCCTCTTTGCAGTCGCCGTCGAGGAATGACCAGCGCACACGTCGATTGGGCAGGTATTGTTCGACCCCATAGCGTTGCCCGCCGACGCCGTAATAAAGCGTCTTGCCAGTGGTGTGCGCCTCAAACGCTTTGGCCGACATCGGGGTGTCGGCAAAGGCGGGCAGGGCGACGATCAGAAGGGCAAGGACCAAACGGAACATGGCACAAGAGTGCCAGAGGCTTGGGCTTCGATCTAGTCTCAATGCCGCGATTGATTGAGTTTGGCGACTTTTGGATCCATCACGCGCCGCCACATGCGCGGCCAGAGCGCCAGCGCGCCCATGATCGGCAGCGAGCGTGGCAGGGTCGGCATGGTCTCACGGTTGAGTTCAAGCGAGGGGTAGGTGCGCAAGGGGTGCATGTGATGATCAGAGTGGCGTGGCGCGTTGAGCATCAGGGCCGAGGAATAGAATTGCGGCGCATTCCAGCTATGGCCGGGGCCGACCGGTTCGAGGCGACCATCGGCACCGCGCTTGCGGGAGAGGCCGTAATGTTGGACGTAATCCGACACGAGGAGTTGCATCTGGGCGTAGCCGGTCAGCAGCAAGAGCGCGACGATGCCTTGGGGACCGAATGCCGCGCCGGAGAGCAGGACCATCAACAGGCCCCCCCCCACATAGGCGAGATAGGGATGGGTCCAGAAGGGTTTTGGCGTGCGGGCACGGGCGCGCAGGGCGTTTTCAGCCCGCAGCCCCTTGAGGAAGGAGCCGCCCCAAGCGCGCGGCCAGAAGCGATAGAAACTCTGGCCCGGTGCGGGGCTATTGGGGTCCATTGGGCTTGCGACCCAGACATGATGCACGCGGGGGTGCGCCGAGGCGTGATGACCAAAGAGCAGCGAGATATAGACCGCGATGCCAAGCCAGCGCGGCAGGCGGGCCTGTTTGTGGATCAACTCATGGGCGTTGGCGTTGCTGAC
>JAPHRE010000008.1 GCA_026195905.1 Pseudopelagicola sp.
GACGAGATCGACACCACCCTCCTCAAGGCCGAGGACGCCACACCCGACGACCTCCTCGCCGCCGATGGATATATCTTCTGCGCCCCCGAGAACCTCGCCGCGCTCTCCGGCGCGATGAAAGAGATGTTCGACCGCTGCTATTACCCCCTCCTTGGCCGTATCGAAGGCCGCGCTTACGCCCAGATGATCTGCGCCGGGTCCGATGGCACGAATGCCGCAAAACAACTCGCCCGCATCGCCACCGGCTGGCGTCTCAAAGAGGCGCAGCCTGCGGTGATCATCTGCACCCACGCCCAGACCCAAGAGGCAATCCTTGCCCAAAAAACCATCCCCGAGGCCGATCTTGCCCAATGCCGCGACCTTGGCCAAGCCCTCGGCGCGGGGCTGGAAATGGGGATGTTCTAACCCCTTCCCCCGCCCCACCTTGCGGCCTATAGGATGTGTCCCATGCTGATCGCCAAACTTCTCCATATCCTCATGGCCGTGACCGGCGTCGGCTTTGGCCTCGCCGCCCTGCTCACGGGGATGGCCGCCGCTGGCACGCCGCCTGCGCAAAACCTCCTGCTCGGCCCGCTGCGCATTCGCTTTGCGCGCATCTCCTTTGCCTCGCTTCTGCTGCTCTGGCTCTCCGGTCTCTGGCTCTATGGCGGGCGCTATCTCGGGGCCGAGGTTCCGGCCCTGTTCTGGGTCAAGATCGGCGCGGTGATCCTGCTCACGCTTGCCTCCGGCACGGCGCAGGTCATGCTTTTGCGCGCCGCCCGTGGTGGCCCGGCCCCGACCCCCGCCACTATGATGCGCCTCTCCAAGGCCGGAGCCACCTTTGCCCTCGCGGCCCTGTGTCTCGCGGTGCTGACCTTTTCCACCTGACCTTTTCCACCTGGCCGCCGCCGTTCATCACGGCTTAAAAGAGCTGACCCCGGTCGGGGCGAAATCGACACCGACGCAATACCGACGTGATACCGACGCGATACAGACCCGCAAAAAACCTCTTTTTATAGGTCTTTGCCCATCGCACGCCCCCCCGACACCTTGCCCAAGCGCCCCCTTCGGTCTAAACCGCGCGCAACACGCCCTCGCAACCCATACGCAACGATACGGAAAGCCCCAGACATGATCCCTCGCTATGCCCGCCCTGAAATGGTCGCCATCTGGTCGCCGGAAACCAAGTTCAAAATCTGGTATGAAATCGAGGCCCACGCCTGCGACGCAATGGCCGATCTTGGCGTCATTCCCAAAGAAAACGCCCAAGCTGTCTGGAAGGCCAAAGACGTTGAATTTGACGTGGCCCGCATCGACGAAATCGAAGCCGTGACCAAGCATGACGTGATCGCCTTCCTCACCCATCTGGCCGAACATGTCGGCGCGGAAGAGGCCCGCTTTGTGCATCAGGGCATGACCTCGTCGGACGTGCTCGACACCTGCCTCAACGTGCAACTGGTGCGCGCCGCCGATATCCTTTTGGCCGGTATGGACAAGGTGCTCGCCGCGCTCAAAACCCGCGCTATGGAACATAAGATGACGGTGCGTGTTGGCCGCAGCCACGGTATCCACGCCGAGCCGACCACTATGGGCCTGACCTTCGCGCGTTTCTACGCCGAGATGGACCGCAACAAGAACCGTCTGGAAAAGGCCCGCTGGGAAATCGCCACCGGCGCTATCTCCGGCGCGGTCGGCACTTTTGCCAATATCGACCCCGCCGTCGAAGAGCATGTGTGCGAACAACTGGGCCTGCGCCCCGAGCCGATCTCGACCCAGGTGATCCCGCGCGACCGTCACGCCATGTTCTTTGCCACGCTCGGTGTCATTGCCTCGTCGATTGAGAATATCGCCGTCGAAATCCGCCACATGCAGCGCACCGAAGTCCTTGAAGGCGCAGAGTTTTTCTCGATGGGCCAAAAAGGCTCCTCGGCCATGCCGCACAAGAAGAACCCAGTCCTGACCGAGAACCTGACCGGCCTTGCGCGCCTCGTGCGGATGACCGTTGTGCCCGCGATGGAGAACGTCGCCCTTTGGCACGAGCGCGACATCTCGCACTCCTCGGTCGAGCGCGGCATCGGCCCGGATGCAACCGTGACCCTCGACTTTGCCCTGAACCGGCTGGCGGGTGTGATCGAAAAGATGCTGATCTTCCCCGACAACATGCTCGACAACATGAACAAATTCCCCGGCCTCGTCATGTCGCAACGCGTCCTTTTGGCCCTGACCCAAGCGGGCGTGAGCCGCGAAGACGCCTATTCTATGGTGCAGCGCAACGCCCTCAAGGTCTGGGAAGAGCGGCTTGATTTCCGCGAGCTTCTGCTCGCCGATGAGGAGGTTGTCGCAGCCCTTGGTGTTGATGGCATCAACGAGAAATTCGACATGGGCTATCATACCAAACATGTCGACACGATCTTCAAGCGGGTCTTCGGAGAGTAAGCAACGCCTTCACCCGATCGCCAAGGGCCGGGCCGCTTTCTGCGCGCCCGGCCTTTTTGCATCCGGTCTTTTTCTTTTTACGTCCGTGTTGACCGGTCACGCACTAAGCATTTCTTCATTCTTCGCGGCTTAACTGCCTCCAACTGGAAAGGAGGCACGCGATGACGCGCGAGACCGCACCGATACCCCTGGCCGCCCCGCGCCCGCCGCCCGCGCCGCGCCTGTCGCGTCGTCAAAAGGCGGCCATCATCGTGCGTTTTCTGCTCAATGAAGGTGCCAATGTCTCGCTGGCCGACCTCCCCGACGATATGCAGGCCGACCTGACCAAACTTATGGGCGACATGCGCTATGTCGACCGCGCCACGCTGGCCGACGTGGTGATGGAATTCGCGGCCGAGCTTGAAGCGGTTGGCCTGACCTTCCCGGCCGGGATCGGCGGCGCGTTGTCGGCGCTTGAGGGGCGCATCTCTCCGCTGACCGCGCAACGCCTGCGCAAAGAGGCCGGGGTGCGACAGGCAGGCGACCCGTGGCAACGTCTGCGGACTCTCTCGACCGAGCAACTGGTCGACATCTGCGAACGCGAAAGCACCGAGGTCGCCGCCGTCATGCTGGCCAAGCTCGACGTGACCCGCGCGGCAGAGCTTCTGGGCGTCCTGCCCGGAGAAAAGGCGCGCCGCATCACCTATGCCATGTCCCTGACCGGGGCCGTGACCCCCGATGCCGTGGATCGCATCGGTCTCTCCCTCGTGGCACAGCTTGATGACACGCCGCCGCGCGCCTTTGCCGACGATCCCTCGTCGCGGGTTGGGGCTATCCTCAACTATTCCCGCTCGACAACCCGCGACGATGTGCTCAATGGGCTGGACGAGGCGGATTCCGCCTTTGCCGAGGCGGTGCGCAAAGCGATTTTTACCTTCCCCGACATTCCAACCCGCCTCAACCCGCGCGATGTGCCGCGCGTGATCCGCGATGTCGATCAAGAGCGCCTGATCGCCGCGCTTGGCGCAGCGACCGCGCCCGAAACCGCCCCCGTCGCCGCGTTTCTGCTCGACAACATCTCGGCCCGCATGGCCGACCAATTGCGCGACGAAATCCAGGAACGCGGCCAACCAACCCCGAAAGATGGCGAAAGCGCCATGGCCGAAGTGGTCGGCGCGATCCGCCGCCTTGCCGACACCGGGGACATCACACTTCTCTCCCCCGATGAAGAGGAGGACGCCAGCGGCGCTTGAGAGTTTACACGTCCCGACCTCCGGCATAGGACTTGGGGATGAAAAGCCTCTCGCCCAACGCCCGCGCCATTCTGCTCATGATCGTCGCGATCCTGTTCTTTTCGTTGATGGACGCCACCGCCAAGGCGCTCTCGCCACGCATCGGCGTGATGCAGGCGCTCTGGACGCGCTATGCGGGCCAGACATTCATCGTCCTGATCCTTGTCGCGCGACGGTTTCCCGGCGTCCTCAAGACCCGCTACCCCAAGCTGCAACTGATGCGCTCGGTGTTCCTGATGTGCGCGACTTTCTGCTTTTTTACCGGCATTACCCATATCGGTCTGGCCGAGGCCACCGCGATCATGGATGTGAACCCGGTCCTGATCACACTTGGCGCCGCGCTCTTCCTGCACGAACGCCTTGGCCCACGCCGCATTGCGGGGATTGCCGTATCCCTTGTGGGCGCGCTGATCGTGATCCGTCCGGGGTCGGATGTGTTTTCGCCCTATGCCATCTACCCGCTTGGCGCGGCGCTGTTTTATTCGGGCTACGCGCTGGCGACGCGCTTTGTCGGCAAGGACGAAAACGTCTGGACCTCGATGCTCTATACCGCCCTGTTCGGGGCCATCGTGCTCTCTGTCATCGTCTTGCCGGACTGGCGTGCGCCCGACCTTGCCTCGCTTGGCCTGATGGGGCTGCTTGTGGTCTTTGGCACGGTGTCGCAATTGCTCCTGATCCGCGCCCTCTCTGAAGGCGAAGCCAGCCTGCTTGCCCCCTTCGCCTATACCGGGCTGATCTTTGCGACGCTCTGGGGGCTGATCTTTTATGGCGAAATGCCCGACCTCTGGACCATTGTCGGCGCGCTTGTGATTGCGGGCGCGGGCACATATGTCTGGCACCGCGAAACCTTCCGCTAGACGCAGCACCATGAGCAAGACCAAACCCCCGACCAAGCACAGCCTTGGCAACTACGTGACCAACCTCGTGCTGCGCGGGGCCATCCGGCTTGCGCTTGCCCTGCCATATGAGACGCGGGTGCGCTTCATGGGGGAACTAGTGTCGCGGGTGATTGCTCCCCTCGCAGGCTATCGCCGCCGGGTGCGCGACAATCTCGCCTATGTCTGCCCCGACCTGCCCAAATCCGAGGTGGATCGCCTGTGTCGCGCCGTGCCGCGCAATGTGGGGCGAACCCTGATCGAGATTTATTCCGGCCCCGAATTTGTCGCCCGCGCCATCCAGGCCCCGATCGAAGGACCGGGGCTTGCCCGGCTAGAGGCCGCCCGCGCAGAGGGCCGTCCGGTGATCCTCGTGACCGGCCATATGGGCAATTACGACGCCGTGCGCGCCAACCTGATCCATCGCGGCTATAACATGGGCGCGCTCTATCGGCGCATGTCGAACCCCTATTTCAACGAACATTATGTGCGCTCCATCTCGCGCATCGGCACGCCGCTTTTTGAACAGGGCCGCAAGGGCATGATCGAGATGGTCCGCCATATCCGCTCTGGCGGCATTCTCGGCATTCTGACCGATCTTTACGCCAAACAAGGCAAACCGCTCGACTTTTTCGGCAAGAAGGCACGCACATCGCTTGTCACCGCCGAACTGGCGCTCAAATTCAACGCCGCCCTGATCCCGGTCTACGGTCTGCGCGACCCGGACGGGATTGGCTTTCGCATTATTGCGCTTGATGAAATCCCCCATTCCGATCCCCTCACCATGACACAGGCCGTCAATGACGGCCTCGAAGCCCTTGTGCGGGAGAATATGGATCAATGGTTTTGGGTGCATCGGCGCTGGAAACTGGCCGAGGTAGATGCCCGCGCCCCGGCACCAGAGCGCGACAGCACGTCTTAACGCACGCGATCCGCGGCCCAGATCGGCCCGTTGCCCTTGCCCTGAACAAGCGTCACAACCGGCGCATCGCCCACCGCTGGTGCGTCAATTTCCAACGGTGCCTGCCCGTCCCATTCCGCAAGCACATGCCAATCCGTGACGATATTGGCATAGCTGAGCTTGCGCCCGGCATTTTCGCCACGTTTGATGACAACCTCGTCTTCCGGCTCATACCGCACCAGATGGACAACCATCGGCCCCGGTGCCTCTATACCCGCCGTCGCAATCCTGGCCTCAATCCGGACCCGCTCACCGAGGCGCTCTATCGAGACAACAACCGGCGAGTCCGCCGCAAGATGCGCCTTGAGCAGCGACTCAACCTCAAGCGGATGATTGCCCACCACATGATCGCGCCCGCCAATGATAATTTGCGGCGTATAGATCATCCGATGCCCCGACGCGCGCGCATAATTCTTTTGCCGCTTGGTAAAGGCCGGGTTGGCAAAGTTATCCTTCCAGCCAAGATAGTCCCAGTAATCCACATGCAGCGCCAAGGCGATGACATCGTCGCGCCCGGCAAGCTCGGCCTTGAAATACTCATCCGCCGCCGGACAAGACGAACACCCCTGCGAGGTGAACAACTCGACAACAACCGGGCGCGGTTCGCAGACCGCCGCACCCGCCGCCGCGATCCAACCCAAGAGAAGAGATGTGGCCAATAGCTTCATCTGTGTCGCATTCCTTTGCCTGACCTGTTGGAACTTATGCCTGCGCCTCGAAAATGGCCAATAAATGTTTCGAGAGCGACCTGTTACAAACCCCTCTCGCCCTAGGCTACGCGCAAAAAAGGGCACCACAGTCTTTTGTGATGCCCTGCTTTTTGCCAAATGTCGCGCAGCTTTAGAAATGCGCCGACTGCGTGGTCGCCGGAACGGCAAGCGGCGGGGCGAATTTGGTCAGGTCAATCCCCTCCACTGCGGTTTTGTATTCCTCAAGGGTCGGGACGCGGCCAAGGATGGCCGAAAGCACGACAACCGGCGTCGAGGCCAAAAGGGATTCACCTTTCTTTTCGCTGGAATCCTCGACAACACGGCCTTGGAAAAGACGCGTCGACGTGGCCAGAACCGTATCGCCCTTCTCGGCCTTCTCCTGGTTGCCCATGCAAAGGTTACACCCCGGACGCTCAAGATAGAGGATGTTCTCATACTCGGTGCGCGCTTGGGCCTTCGGGAAAAGATCGTCGAACTCGAAACCGGAATAACGCTCAAGGATTTCCCAATCGCCCTCTTCCTTCAACTCGTCGATGATGTTGTAGGTCGGGGCCGCAACAACAAGCGGCGCCTTGAACTCGACCTTGCCGGTGGCTTTTTCAAGGTTCTTGAGCATCTGGGCGACGATTTTCATATCCCCCTTGTGCACCATGCAGGAGCCAACAAACCCAAGATCAACGGCCTTGTCGGCGCCATAATACGACACCGGACGGATTGTATCATGGGTATAGCGTCGCGACACATCCGCGTTGTTGACGTCCGGGTCCGCGATCATCGGCTCGTCGATCTGATCAAGGTCAACGACCACTTCGGCAAAATACTTGGCGTTGTCATCCGGGGTCAGGGCCGGGTTTTTGCCCGACTTGATCTCAGCAATGCGCTTGTCGGCCTTTTCGATAAGCCCCTGAAGCGTGCGCGCCTCATTGTCCATGCCCTTGTCGATCATGATCTGGATACGGCTCTTGGCAAGCTCAAGCGATCCGATCAACGTCTCGTCATTCGAGATACAGATCGACGCCTTGGCCTTCATCTCTGCGGTCCAGTCGGTGAAGGTAAACGCCTGATCGGCCAAAAGCGTGCCGATATGAACCTCGATCACCCGGCCCTGGAACACGTTGTCGCCATGCTGCTTGAGCATCTGCGCCTGTGTGGCATGCACCACGTCGCGGAAATCGAGGTGATCGGCCATGCGGCCCTTGAACGTGACCTTAACCGAGTCCGGGATCGGCATCGTCGCTTCGCCGGTCGCCAGCGCAAGCGCCACCGTGCCCGAGTCCGCGCCAAAGGCCACCCCCTTGGACATCCGCGTATGGCTATCGCCGCCAATCGTGATGTCCCAATCATCCACGGTCAGGTCGTTTAGAACCTTGTGGATCACGTCGGTCATCGCGTGGTATTCGCCCTTCGGATCACGCGCGGTGATGAGGCCGAATTTATTCATAAAGGACATGAGCTTGGGGATATTGGCCTGCGCCTTCTTGTCCCAAACCGACGCCGTGTGACAGCCGGATTGATACGCGCCATCAACCGTCGGCGAAATCACCGTCGCCGCCATCGCCTCAAGCTCCTGCGCCGTCATAAGGCCCGTGGTATCCTGCGAGCCGACGATATTGACCTGAACCCGCACATCCGACCCCGCATGCAAGGTCTTGCCCGGTGTTGTGCCGCGCGCGTTCTTGTTGAAAATCTTTTCAACCGCCGTAAGACCCTGCCCCTCGTGGCTGATCTCTTTCGACGGCGCAAAGACCGATTGCAATTCCTGACCAAGCGTTTCGGCGGCAAAGGTCTGAAGTTTCTTGCCAAAGACAACGGCATACGACCCGCCCGCCTTCATGAACTCAACCTTTTGCGGCGTGAACGCCGAGGACACGTCGACAAGCTCGGTGCCGTCCGCATCATAGAGTTTCTTGGTCTTGGTGTTGATGGTAAGCACCTTGCCGGTCTCAACCGAATAGGTGCGCTCAAGAACCGGGTCGCCGTTTTCGTCAACAACGGTGTTGCCGTCCGCATCGACCTTCTTGACCCAGTTTTTGAGGTCAATACCAATCCCGCCGGTGACGCCCACGGTCGTCAGGAAGATCGGCGAAATGCCGTTGGTCCCCGCCACAACCGGCGCAATATTGACGAACGGCACATAAGGCGACGCCTGCTTGCCCGTCCAAAGCGCCACGTTGTTGACGCCCGACATGCGCGACGATCCGACGCCCATTGTGCCCTTCTCGGCAATGAGCATGACGCGCGCATCGGGGTTGGCTTTCTGAAGCGCCTGAATTTCGGCCTGCGCTTCGGGGGTAATCATGCATTTGCCGTGCAATTCGCGGTCCGAGCGCGAATGCGCCTGATTGCCCGGCGACAAAAGGTCGGTCGAAATATCGCCTTCGGCGGCGATATAGGTGACGACTTTGATCTCGTCTTCGATCTCGGGAAGTTTGGTAAAGAACTCGGCCTTGGCATAGCTTTCAAGGATATCGCGCGCCACGGCATTGCCCGCCGCATACGCCTTGGCCAGACGCTCCATATCCGCCTCATAGAGGAAGACCTGCGTCTTAAGAACATCGGCCGCCTGTTTGGCAAGCGCCGCATCATCGCCAAGCGCCACATCAAGCAGCACGGCAATCGACGGGCCGCCTTTCATATGCGACAGCAATTCAAACGCAAAATCCGGTGTGATCTCGGCGACTTCGGTTTCGCCAAGGACGATCTCCTTGAGGAACGCCGCCTTCACGACCGCGGCGCTCGTGGTGCCGGGCAAGGTATTGTAGATGAGGAAATTCAGGGATGCCTCGCGATGGGCGTTGCCGCTGTCCTTGATCTGTTCGATCAACTCCTCCACAAGAGCGCCGTCATCAATCGGCTTGGGGTGAAGATCCTGCTCTTTGCGCGCGTCGATCTCGGTTAGGTAGTCTGTGTACAAGCTCATGACGGTCCCTAGTGTTCGTATTTGGAAAAGCGTGAAAGACGACTTGCCCTGACCGCGCAGACCGCCTCCCCATCTAATTGTATGCCGAAGTATACCAAGTCTGTTTTCGTTGCAAGCCACCCAACCCTCACCATCGTGCCTTTTATGACAAAACAAGGCATTTTTGGCGCACCGGAGACAGGCCCCATAACAGAGCACAATCAGGCGTCTTTGGGGTCTGCCTACCCTCGCCGGGGGCAAGGGCGCAATGGCGATTGCCTTTTAATATGAGAACAAAAGCGTATATCTATCTTTTAAGGCGTCAAAACTGTCGCCACGTGACTCCACTATGATTCGGAGGGTTTATCCATGACAATCCAGGTAGGCAAAGACACCGCCCAGACGCGCAAGACCCTGAGCGTCAATGGCCGGTCCATCGCTTATTACTCAATCCCCGCCGCCCAAGAGGCTGGCTTGGGGGATTTTACAAGACTTCCCGCCGCCCTGAAGGTGGTGCTAGAAAACATGCTGCGCTTTGAGGATGGCGGGTTTTCCGTCTCCGTCGATGACATCAAAGCCTTCGGCGACTGGGCCGCACAGGGCGGTCAAAACCCGCGCGAGATCGCCTATCGCCCGGCCCGTGTGCTGATGCAGGACTTTACCGGCGTTCCGGCGGTCGTCGATCTGGCCGCGATGCGCGACGGGATCAAGGCGCTTGGCGGCGATGCACAAAAGATCAACCCGCTGAACCCGGTCGACCTTGTGATTGACCACTCGGTGATGATTGACGAGTTCGGCAACCCCCGCGCCTTTCAGATGAACGTGGACCGCGAATACGAACGCAACATGGAACGCTACCAGTTCCTCAAATGGGGCCAATCGGCCTTCAACAACTTCCGCGTCGTGCCCCCCGGCACCGGTATCTGCCATCAGGTGAACCTCGAATACCTCGCCCAGACCGTCTGGAGCGACACCGACCAGACCGGCCAAGAGGTCGCCTACCCCGATACGCTCGTCGGCACCGATAGCCACACCACTATGGTCAACGGCGTCGCCGTGCTTGGCTGGGGCGTTGGCGGGATCGAAGCCGAGGCCGCCATGCTCGGCCAGCCGATCTCGATGCTGATCCCCGAAGTGGTCGGCTTTGAACTCACCGGCCAGATGGTCGAAGGCACAACCGGCACCGACCTCGTCCTCAAAGTCGTGGAAATGCTGCGCCAAAAAGGCGTCGTCGGCAAATTTGTCGAATTTTACGGCGAAGGGCTGGACCGCCTGCCGCTCGCGGACCGCGCCACCATCGCCAACATGGCCCCCGAATACGGCGCCACCTGTGGCTTCTTCCCCGTCGACAACGAGACCCTGCGCTACCTGCGCAATACCGGGCGCGACGAAGATCGCATCGCCTTGGTCGAAGCCTACGCCAAAGAAAACGGCTTCTGGCGCGACGCAGAGTATGACCCGATCTATACCGACACGCTGCACCTCGACATGGGCAGCATCGTTCCGGCCATCTCCGGCCCGAAACGGCCGCAGGATTACGTCCCGCTCACCAATGCCCAGGAAGCCTTCCTCACCGAAATGGCGGAAACCTTCAAGCGCCCGATGAATACCGAAATCCCCGTCAAGGGCGAGGACTATACAATGGAATCGGGCAAGGTCGTGATCGCCTCGATCACCTCCTGCACCAATACCTCGAACCCTTACGTGATGATCGGCGCGGGCCTTGTCGCCAAAAAAGCGCATGAACTGGGCCTGACCCGCAAACCTTGGGTCAAAACCTCCCTCGCGCCCGGCTCGCAGGTGGTGACCGAATATCTCAAGGCCGCCGGCCTTCAGGAGCATCTCGACGCCCTCGGTTTCAACCTCGTCGGCTATGGCTGCACAACCTGCATCGGCAACTCCGGCCCGCTGCAAAAGGAAATCTCCGACGCCATCGCCGAAGGCGACCTTGTGGCCACCTCGGTGCTCTCGGGCAACCGCAACTTCGAGGGCCGCATTAGCCCGGACGTGCGCGCCAACTACCTCGCTTCGCCGCCCCTCGTCGTCGCCTATGCCATCGCTGGCACAATGGACATCGACCTCGCAAATGGCGTCATCGGTCAGGACAAAAACGGCAACGATGTCATGCTCAAGGACATCTGGCCAACCCAGGCCGAAATCGCCGAACTGGTCGAGAAAACCGTGACCCGCGAGGCCTTCCAATCCAAATATGCCGACGTTTTCAAGGGCGATGAGAAATGGCAAAGCGTCGAGACGACAGGCGATGAAACCTATGACTGGCCCCCCGCCTCGACCTATATCCAAAACCCGCCCTATTTTCAGGGCATGGGCGCGGAGAAAGGCACGATCAGCAATATCGACGGGGCCAAGGTGCTGCTGATCCTCGGTGATATGGTTACCACCGACCACATCTCGCCCGCAGGTTCGTTCGCCCAATCCTCCCCGGCGGGCCAATACCTTATCGACCGAAACGTCGCCCCGCGCGAGTTTAACTCCTACGGCTCGCGCCGCGGCAACCACGAGATCATGATGCGCGGCACCTTCGCCAATATCCGCATCAAGAACGAGATGCTTGATGGGGTCGAAGGCGGCTATACCAAAGGCCCCGACGGCGCTCAGACCTCGGTCTATGACGCCTCGATGGCCTATCAGGCCCAAGGCACGCCGCTTGTCGTCTTTGGTGGCGAACAATACGGCGCAGGCTCGTCACGCGACTGGGCCGCCAAAGGCACCGCGCTTCTGGGCGTCAAGGCCGTCATCGCAGAGAGCTTTGAGCGCATCCACCGCTCCAACCTTGTCGGCATGGGGGTGATCCCGTTCGAATTTACCGGCGGCGATACGCGCAAATCCCTTGGCCTGACCGGCGATGAGACCGTCTCCATCCACGGCCTCGACACGGTCAAGCCGCAGGATAAAGTGCCCTGCGAGATCGTTTTCGCTGACGGCACGACCAAGACAATCACCCTTCAGTGCCGCATAGATACGGCCCCTGAAAAGGAATATGTCGAGAACGGCGGTGTGCTGCATTACGTGCTGCGCAACCTCGCCAAGTCGTAACACCGCCCAAACTGCTGCTTTGGTGACACCGAGCCGCCCCTCCGCCTGAGTCTTTCCAAAGGAAAGGCACAGGCTCAAAAAAGCGTGGCCCCGCAAGGGGCCACTCCATGTCACAACATGTCACAACGCCTCGTTGAAAGCCTCGTTGAAATGCCTTAGTCCGCCAACGCCTTGGCGACGATTGGCCCGATGGTGGTCTCGATCACGCGGCTGGTGATCGGCCCGGCAAACCGATAGAGTACCGTGCCATCCTCATCGACGATAAAGGTTTCCGGCGCGCCGTAAACGCCCCAGTCAATCTTGGTGCGCGTCGTCGTCGCCTCGCCGAGCGTGGTAAACGGGTTGCCGTCTTCGGCAAGGTATTTCTCGGCCTTGGCCTTGGTGTCGTCGAAATTCACCCCATGAAGCGTCACCGGCAGAATATCTTCAATAACAAGCAACGTCGGATGTTCCGCGCGACAGGCCACACACCACGTTCCCCAGAAATTGACCAGCTTGATCCCCGGCCCCTGCAAAACCTCATCCGTAAGCAACGGCGTGCCTGAAAGCGGCTGAAGCCCCTCGACCGTGGGCGCTGGCTTGCCAATGAGCATCGACGGCAACTCATCGGGGTTCTCCCGGTTCATGCCGATGAAAAACAACGCCGCAAGCCCGGCAAAAATCGCGGGCGGGGCAATCATCAGGGGCGAAATCTTAGCCACGACGGCGGTCCTCCAGTTTTTGTAACTCCGCCCGCGCCTTGCGTGACGCGCGCAGGCTCATGCCGACAAGGATTACCAATAGGGCAATCGACACCACGTAAGACGACAAGACCGCGTCTGCATATTTCCCAAGATCTGGCATCATCCCAGTCTCTCCCGAGCCAACAGCGCCGAGGCGCGGCGCTTGTAGATTTCCGTGCGGGTGCGCAGGAAAACCAACGCGATAAACAACAACACAAACCCCGCCATAGCGATATAGAGCGGGGTCGAGAACACGTCCGCCACGTTCTCTTCCTTATCAAGCGACAGCGATGCGCCCTGATGCAGGCCTTGGTTCCAGAAATTGACCGCATAGCGGCTAAGCACCGCAAACACCGACCCCACAATACACAGAACCGCCGTGAGGTCCGCCGCCGTGTCCGGGTTATCAATCGCTTCCCAAAGCGCCATATAGCCGAGGTAGAACAGGAACAGGATCAGGAACGAGGTCAGGCGCGGATCCCATTCCCACCATGTCCCCCACATCGGCTGCCCCCAGATCGCCCCCGTCGCCAGCGCGATCACGGTCATGATCGCCCCAACCGGAGCCGCCGCCTTGGCCGCCAGCGCCGACACATGGTGCCGCCGGATCAACCAGACCAGCGAGGTGACCAGCATCATGAACCACACGTTGATCGCCATAAGCGCCGCAGGCACATGGATATAGATGATCTTGACGGTTGATCCCTGACGGTAATCATCCGGCGTAAAGAAGAACCCCCACACCAGCCCCACCACAAGCGTTACCGTGGCCAGGATCGACACCCACGGCAGAACGGTTTCCGCCATGCGGGTGAACTTGACCGGATTCGCATATTCCCAGAATGATCCCATACCGTCTCCTAACGCTCCTGTGCGGCTGTTGCATCTCACATGACAGTGAGCCGCACCGCCGTCCCTGATCCGGATCAAATCATACGGATCAAATTTACCTATTTCCTACCGAAGATTGACCCGAAGCACCAAGGCACTTGCAAAGGGCAGCAAGGCAATGGTGCCAAAGGTAATGCCGCCGAGCATCAAAAGCGGCGTCGCAGTGCTCAGCCCCTCAATGCCCCGCCGCGCCACTTCCGCGCCAAAAATCAGCGTCGGCACATAAAGCGGCAGCACCAAAAGCGACAACAACAAACCGCCGCGCTTGAGCCCCACCGTCAACGCCGATCCAAACGTGCCAATCACCGAAAGCGCCGGCGTGCCAATCAAGAGCGAAAGCACAACCCACTTATGGCCCTGATCCGGCAGGTGCAAAAGCACCCCGAACAAAGGCGCCGAAAGGCACAGCGGCAACCCCGTCGTCACCCAATGCGCCAGCGCCTTGATCGACACCACGCCCTCCATCGGCAAAGGCGACGTCGCCAAAAGGTCGAGCGAGCCATCCTCCCAATCAAGGGCGAAAATCCGGTCCAGCGACAACAGGCACGCCAAAAGCGCCCCGATCCAAAGGATACCCGGCGCAATCTTGGACAAAAGCGTACTCTCCGGCCCAACGCCAAACGGCACAAGCACCGTCACAATGAGGAAAAACGCCAACCCAAGGCCAAACCCGCCCCCGGCCCGCATCGCCAACCGCAAATCCCGCACCACAAGCGCAATCATAGGAATCCCTCGTCGAAATCGCCCGAAAAGGAATCATGGTTCGACGTTGCCTTGGCCCGATATGGCCCAACGTCAAACACATCCGCCTCAAGCCCAAGGTCGATATGCGTCGCAATAAGCGCGCTGCCGCCGCCCGCCAGATGGGCACGCACCGCATTGGCAAAAAGCGCGACCGACTCAACATCAAGCGACACCGTCGGCTCATCGAGAATCCAGATGGGCCGCCCGGTGACAAGCAACCGCGCAAGCCCCAGCCGCCGCTTTTGTCCTGCCGAAAGCCCGCCCGCTGGCCGGTCCATCAACTCACGCAGCTTAAACCCGTCAAGTGCCGCCTCAATGCTCTTGGTGCCAAACACATCGGCCCAGAACGCAAGGTTCTCCGCAACACTCAGCGTCGCCTTGAGGCCATCGCTATGCGCCGCATAGGCCATGCTTTCGGGCGGCGCATCGACATCGCCGCTCACCGGCGGCTGCAATCCCGCTATGGTCCGCAAAAGGGTTGTCTTGCCAACGCCATTGGGTCCGCGCAACACAAGCGCACGCCCCGCCTCAAGCGTAAAATGAAGCCCTTCCAGCACCGGGATACCGCCGCGGGAAATGGTCAGGTCTGTCACCGTCAAAGTCATGAAAGTCGATTACCCCAAAGCGGCGCGCGGCAAAAGGAAAATGCACGCAACACGCCGCAACGCGCCCTAGTCGAACGCCGCCACAGGCAAGACAACCGCCGCAACGCGCCGCCCTTCCGCGACCAAGACATTATATGTCCGACAGGCCGAGGCCGAAGCCATCGGCTCAACGCCAATCCCGGCCTCTTCCAATGCATCGCGAAACGCGGACGGCACCGGGGCCATGCTCTCGCCCGTCCCCAAAAGGATAAAATCAACCTGCCCGCCAAGCGCAAGAACCGCCGCCAGATCGTCATACCCGGCCCAGCTCCGCGCCCCGGTCGCATGCATAATCGCGCCGCCCTCGATGATCTCTCCGCCAATGCGGAAAAATCCCGGCCCATAGCCCTCGATTGGCTTGGCTTCGGCATAGTGGACTTCGGTCATTTTCATACGCTCTGTCCTCCTGACGGCAAACGCCTCATCGCATTGTGGCGTGATCCGCAAGCGCCCGCCTCAGACCGCTTGCGCACCGGGTTTGTTTAGGCGTCGATATTGGCAAACTGGTTGCCGGATGTATTGGACGGTTTGGACCAATCGCGTTTGACGCCAAGCTTCAATAGCACCGCCGAAGCGACGAAAACCGACGAATAGGTGCCAACAATCACGCCCCAGATCATCGCGAAGACAAAGCCGCGAATGACATCCCCGCCAAGCACGAAAAGCGAAATCAGCGCCAAAAGCGTCGTCACCGAGGTCATCACCGTCCGGCTCAGGGTCTCGTTGATCGACAGGTTCAGAACCTCTTTAAGCTCCATCTTCTTATACTTGCGAAGGTTCTCGCGCACCCGGTCAAAGACAACGACCGTATCGTTGAGCGAATAGCCTACGATGGTCAAAAGCGCGGCGATAATCGCAAGGTCAAAACGGATTTGAAGCTCCGAGAAAACGCCGATCGTCAACACCACGTCATGCACCAGCGCAGCCACCGCCCCAAGTGCGAATTGCCATTCAAAGCGCAGCCAGATGTAAACCAACACCGCCCCAATCGCCAAAAGCACCGCGAGAACGGCGGTCTGGATCAATTCGCCCGAGACTTTTGGCCCGACCGATTCAACCGACACAAAGGTAATATCCGGCACCACGCCCTGAAGCGCGACTTCAATGGTTTCGATGATCTCTGCCGTGACCGCTTCCTGACCATCTTGGGCCTGAATGCGGATCATGGTGACGTTTTGATCCTCGTCGAAATTGGGATCAAACACTTCGGTGATCGTCACATCCCCCAACTCAAGCGGCGCAAGGGCGTCGCGGTAAACCCCCACATCCACCATCTGCGCGCTTTCGGTGCGGATCGTCGTGCCGCCGCGAAAATCAATGCCGAAATTCAATCCTTGCAGAAAGAAACTGACAAGCGCGAGGACCATCATAAAGCCCGAAATGCCAAGCCAGAGTGCCGGGCGGCTAAAGAAATCCCATTTGGTGTCTTGCGGAACAAGTCTCAGACGCATGGCTTATACCTCGATTGTCTTGGGGCGACGGCGCTCGTGCCAGATCACGATCATCAGGCGCGTCACAAAGATCGCCGTGAAAACCGAGGTCACAATGCCGAGGCCGAGGGTGATGGCAAAGCCGCGCACTGGGCCGGACCCCACGGCGAATAGGATTGCCGCAGTGATGAAAGTGGTGAGATTGGCGTCGACAATGGCCGACAGCGCCTTTTCATAGCCAAGGTCAATGGCCCGTGCCGGACCGCGTCCCGCCTTGGTTTCTTCGCGGATGCGTTCAAACACAAGCACGTTGGCATCCACCGCCATACCAATGGTCAAAACGATCCCCGCGATCCCCGGCAAGGTCAGCGTCGCCCCGACAAGGCTCAGCAGGCCAAAGATAAGACCCACGTTGAGGATCAGCGCGATATTGGCGAAAACCCCAAACCTGCCATAGCTGAGGACCATAAACACAAGCACCGCCGCAAAGGCCACGATACAGGCGATTTTGCCCGCTTCGATACTGTCCTGCCCAAGCTCGGGGCCAATGGTGCGTTCCTCAAGGAACTCAAGCCCCGCCGGAAGCGCACCAGCCCGCAACAGCACCGCGAGGTTGGTGGATTCCTCGACCGTGAAATTCCCGGTGATGATCCCCGACCCGCCCGGAATATGAGACTGGATGACCGGCGCCGAAACGACCTCGCCATCAAGCACGATGGCAAAGGGCGATCCGATATTCTCCGCCGTGTAATTGCCAAACTTGCGCGCCCCGCCGACGTTGAACCGGAACGACACCGCCGGTTGGCCGTTTTGATCGAACGAAGGCTGCGCATCGACAAGCTCATCGCCGGTCACAACCGCCGCGCTTTCGACCGTGTAATACACTCCGTCCTCATCCATCGCCGGAACAATCTCGTTGCCCGGGCCGGCATTGGCCTCTGCATCCGAACCACGCCCGATCACCGGATGAAAGGTCAACTGCGCCGTGGTGCCGATGATTTCCTTCAACTCCGCCGCAGACCCGATCCCCGGCACCTGGATCAAGATACGATCCGACCCTTGCCGCTGAATCGTCGGCTCACGCGTGCCAACCTCATCAATCCGGCGGCGAATGATCTCAAGCGCCTGCCGCACAGTCTGGTCATCGGTCGCAAGTTTTTCGGCATCCGAAAGCTGCACAATGATATCCGCGCCCTCGACACTGACCGCAATATCCGACTGCCCGGCCGCCGCCACCGACGCCACAGGCCGCGCCAATCCGCGCACCAAAGACGCCGCGCGCTGGATCTGATCGGGCTGGGAAATCCGCACCCGCATCACACCCGGCTCAGACTCCTGCAAGCGGATCGTGCCAATCGTGGCGCGCTCTTCGCGCAGCAGGTCGCGCACCTCGGGCCACATCGCCTTGATGCGGGTGTCATACACATCCGCAACCTGCACCTCGGCAAGCAGATGCGCCCCCCCGCGCAGGTCCAGCCCGAGATTGACAAGCGACGACGGCAAAACAGACGGCCAAAGCCCCGCCTGCTCCTCAAGCCCGTTTCCGCTATAGCCAAGCTCAAGCGCGGCCACGGCGTCATTATGCGCCTCGACCCTTTCGTAAAACACGTTCGGCATCGCCAAAAGCAAGCCGATCGCACATGTGGCCCAGATCAGGACCCGTTTCCAAAGGTCGATTTGCAGCATCGTTAGAACCCTGTCAGCAGGAAATTATTCGGCGCTCGCCGGTTCGGTCTTGCTCAGGACTTGGGCAATCGTCGATTTGACCACACGCACCTTGACGCCCTCGGCAAGCTCGACTTCGATCTCGTTGTCGTCCTTGACCTTGGCCACCTTGCCAATAAGCCCGCCTTGCGTGACGACCTGATCGCCGCGGCGCAGCGCCTCAACCATCTTCTGATGATCTTTCATCTTCTTCTGCTGCGGACGGATAAGCAGGAAATACATGATCCCGAAGATCAGGATAAGCGGTAGAAACTGGCCAATTTGGTCCATGCGATTGTTCCTCAATTTTCGCGCGGGGCCACCCCCCGCCAAGTCGCAGGGAACCTATGAGGCATTGGGCGCACTTGCAAGGCGCGAAGGGGTCGGAAAATGCCTCAATCCCCAGAGATTTGCCTCAAGCCCCCCAGACATGCTTACTCCCCGGCCAAAAATACGCCATAAGCAGCCCCGAACAAGTGATTCACCATCGACAGGATAAAAGACCATGCACGACATCCGAGCGATCCGCGAAAACCCGGCCGATTTTGACGCCGCCCTCGCCCGCCGCGGGGCCGCGCCCTTGTCGTCAGAGATCCTTGCCCTCGACGCCGAGCGCCGCGCCAAAATCCAGGCCGCCGAAGCCGCACAGGCCGAGCAGAAAAAGGCCGCCAAGGACGTCGGTGCCGCCAAGGCCAGCGGCGACGAGGCCGAATTTGAACGCCTGCGCGCCCTTGTGGGCGAGAAAAAGGCCGAGGTCGCCACGATGCAGACCGAGGCCAAAGAGCTTGACCAGAAACTGACCGACATGCTCATGGGCATCCCCAACCTGCCCTTTGCCGATACCCCCGAGGGCGCGGATGAGGCCGATAATGTCGAGGTCAAACGCTGGGGCACGCCCGCCGTCTTCCCCTTCGCCCCCAAGGAACATTTTGACCTCGCCGGGGTCAAACCGGGCATGGACTTTGAGACCGCCGCCAAACTCTCCGGCTCGCGCTTTGTCGTGCTCAAAGGCGCTGTCGCCCGCATTCATCGCGCCTTGGCGCAGTTCATGCTCAATACCCATATCGACGAAAACGGGCTTCAGGAAACCTGGACCCCGGTCCTCGTCAAACCCGAGATGATGTATGGCACCGGCCAATTGCCGAAATTTGGCGAGGATTCCTACAAGACAACCGATGGCTGGTGGCTTGTGCCGACCGCCGAGGTGACCCTGACCAATATCATCAACGGCGAAACCGTCGAGGAATCGACCCTGCCGCACCGCTATGTCGCCCATACCCAGTGTTTCCGCTCCGAGGCCGGCAGCGCGGGCCGTGATACTTCCGGCATGTTGCGCCAGCATCAGTTCGAAAAGGTCGAAATGGTCTCGGTCACGCACCCCGACGCAAGCCGCGCCGAGCTTGACCGCATGACCGCTTGTGCCGAAGGCATCCTCGAACGCCTCGGCCTGCCTTATCGCACCGTGGTGCTCTGCACCGGCGATATGGGCTTTGGCGCACAGCGCACCCATGACATCGAAGTCTGGCTCCCCGGTCAGGATACCTACCGCGAGATTTCCTCCGTGTCCGTCTGTGGCGACTTCCAGGCCCGGCGCATGAATGCCCGCTTCAAACCGGCAGGCGGCGGCAAGCCGGAATTTGTCCATACGCTGAACGGCTCCGGCCTCGCCGTGGGCCGCTGTCTCATCGCGGTTCTGGAAAACGGCCAGCGCGAAGACGGCTCGGTCGCCCTCCCCGAGGTGCTGCACCCCTATCTTGGTGGCAAGACCCTGCTGACCGCCGAAGGTCTGCTGGCCTGATCGCCTTTTAACTGCGTTTTCCCGTGCTATCTTGGTCTCTGTAAACACACGATCGAGAGGGCGAGATCATGGAACGTATGAAGGCAATATTTGTGGTGACAGCGACGCTGGCATTCGTGCTGTCGCCGTTGTCCACCGCCGGGTTCAACGGCTTTACCGCCAATCAGTTCCCCATTCCCCAAATGGACCCCCCGGTTCAGCCCGAAGGCTATGCGTTTTCGATCTGGGGGGTGATCTATATCTGGCTTATGGTCGGCGCTCTGTTCGGCCTGCTGAAACGTGACCGCGCGCCCGGCTGGAGCGCGATGCGCTGGCCGCTGATCCTGTCGCTGGTTGTCGGTGCGGCGTGGATTCCCGTCGCCAATATGGATCCGGTCTCGGCCACGGTGATGATCTGGATCATGCTTGCCGCCGGTCTCGTCGCCCTGTTTCGCGCCGGAACCGAGGATCATGGCTGGCTGCGCGCGCCCATCGGGCTTTATACTGGCTGGCTGACCGCTGCGTCAGGTGTCGCGCTTGGCCTGTTGCTGGCGGGGTATGGCGTGGTGTCCGAACAGCTCGCCGCCGTCGCGATGATCTCGCTCAGCCTGGTGATTGCGCTGGTCGTCCAAACCCTCCAGAAGGATACGCCCGAATATGGCATCGCCGTGATCTGGGCCGTGGTCGGCATCATCATCGCCAATCTGGCAACCGGAAACTGGCTGGTGATTGCGCTTTGCGCCGTTGGGATCGTGCTTCTGGCGCGCCCGGTTTGGCACGCCATAGCGGTGCTGCGCAGCTAAGCGCGCGAACTTTAGAGAACCCTGACATAGGTTAACATCGGCGCGGGCCCAACGCCCCGCACCGATGCAATACAGACGCGATACCGACGTAATACCGACGTGGGTTTTGCCGTTAACCTTTACCCACGGATCAGAAATCCGCGTTGCGTCCTTTAAGGTGTTTGCGCAGCCGAGACGGGGTTGATTTCTTCTTGCCCTTATAGGGGTTTTTGTCGCCCTGCCCGCGCATAAAGAGACGGATCGGCGTGCCCGGCATGTCAAAGTCTTCTCGTAACCCATTGACAAGATAGCGAGAATAGCTCTCGGGGATTTTGTCGGGATGCGAACACATGACGACAAACCCCGGCGGGCGCGTCTTGGCTTGGGTCATGTAGCGCAGCTTGATCCGCTTGCCCTGCGGCGCGGGCGGCGGATGCTGCTCAAGCATGCCGACCAACCAACGGTTCAACTGCGACGTCGGCACCCGTCTATTCCAAACATCATAAGCCCGCATGATCGCCTCATGCAACCGTTCCAAACCCCTTCCTGTCTTGGCTGAAACGGTGATCAGAGGCGCGCCGCGAAGCTGCGGTAGAAGGCGGGTAAACGCCTCTTTGAGGTCCCGCAATTTCTGCTGTTTTTCGTCTTCCACATCCCATTTATTGACCGCCACAACCACGGCGCGCCCCTCGCGTTCGGCAAGGTCGGCAATGCGCAAATCCTGCTGTTCAAACGGGATCGCCGCGTCCAGAAGAACCACCACGACCTCGGCGAATTTCACCGCCCGCAACCCGTCAGACACCGAGAGCTTCTCGACCTTATCCTGGACCTTCGCCTTCTTGCGCATCCCGGCGGTATCGAAAATCCGCACTGGCGTCCCGCTCCACTCCGTGCGCAGCGAAATCGCATCTCGGGTAATCCCGGCCTCGGGACCAGTCAAAAGCCGGTCCTCCCCGATTATCTTATTGATAAGCGTGGATTTTCCGGCATTTGGACGACCGACAACCGCGATCTGTAGCGGCTTGGCGGCGGTTGGAATGGGGGCCACATCATCTTCATGCTCGCTATCTTCTTCGAGCGAAATATCGACTTCCGGGGCGTCGGATTGAGCGGCTTCTGCGTATTGATCGGCAAGCGGCATAAGCTGTGAGTAAAGGTCATTTAGCCCCTCACCATGTTCCGCCGAAAGGCGAATAGGCTCTCCAAGACCAAGCGAATAGGCCTCGATGACACCGGCATCCGCGGCCGATCCCTCGCCCTTGTTCGCCGCAAGGATCACATGCGCCGACTTTTTGCGCAGGATTTCTGCGAAAACCATATCGGTCGGCGTCACCCCTGTCCGTGCATCTATCATGAACAGACAGATATCGGCCATTTCAACCGCACGTTCGGTCAACCGCCGCATCCGCCCTTGCAGGCTATCATCGGTGGCCTCTTCAAGCCCCGCCGTGTCGATCACGGTAAAGCGCAAATCGCCCAGCCGCGCCTCGCCTTCACGCAAATCGCGCGTCACGCCCGGCTGGTCATCCACCAGCGCGAGTTTCTTGCCGACAAGGCGATTAAAAAGGGTGGACTTGCCCACATTGGGCCGTCCCACGATGGCGAGAGTGAAACTCATCTTGTGCCTCCGACACGTCAGAAGACGCCCCGATATACTATTTCCGGATCAACGGAAAGCGTGCAATTGCCCTTTGCCGCCGACCACATAGAGAACCCCACCGGCGACGACCGGGTTGGAGCTTGCTCCGCCGGGGATTTCGACGCTGTGGATCAATTTACCCGATGTCGGATCGAAGCTCCGCAAGAGACCATCGGAAGACGCCACAATAAGACGCCCCCCCGCAAGGATCGGCCCGTAATGCGCGAAGATCGCAGCCTGTCGGCGCGGACGGTTCTTAACGAAAAGCGGCAGGTCCACGGCCCAGATCGGGTTACCATTGCGGGCATCAACGCGGATCAACTGATTCTTGTCGTTGACAAGGAAAACAGACCCGCCCACCGGCCAAACCGGCCCAAGCGCGCCCTGTTCCGCAGTCCAGTTGCGCGCACCGGTTTCGGCATCCATCGCCACAAGGCGCCCGGAATGGTTTGCAACATAGACAACATTGCCTTCGATCACGGGATCGCCGGAAATATCGCCTATCTTATTGGCGGCACGGCCAAGCCGTTCACCGGCAATACCCGCATCCCAAAGACGCAATCCGCCGCGGCGGAAAGCGGCTTGAACCTCGCCTGACCCGAAGGGGAAGACCGCGATACGCTCATTGACCGCCGGTGCTGCGGGGCTTTGGACGTTTGCGACGTCGGGAATTGAATTGATCTGCCATGCGACCTTGCCGGTCTTGACGTCAAGCGCCCAGCCCTTGTCATCGCCGGAGACGACATAGACGAGATTGCCATAGACCGTGGGCGACCCATTGCCAATCGCACCGAGGCGCTGCTCCCATTGCACGGTGCCGTCCTTGGGATTGATGGCTTCAAGACGCCCGAACCCGGTGGTGACAAATAGCGTGCCCGCCCCGTAGGCAAGACCGCCCCCAGAGGCATCCTTGGCTTTGTCGCTTGGCGGGGTAAGATCGCGCGTCCAAAGGATTTCGCCGCTTGTCGACACGGCGGCAAGCTGGCCCTCGGAATCCATTGTAAAGACGCGGCCTTCGGCGACGACCGGATCGGCCGTAATGCGGTTGCGCTTGGCGTTCCCTGCACCGATGTTTGCCGTCCACGCCAGAGCGGGCGTTGATCCAAACGCCGCATGTGCGACGCGGGTCGAAGGCGACCCGATACGATGTGTCCAAGCCGCATTGCGGGTCTGAGCCGGCAAGCGGATCGCGCGCACTTCGTTGACGATCTCTTCGGCTTTGACGTCTTCGCCGCGCAAACTTTCCCGTTTGCCGGGAAGGATGGTTTCGCGATCGCTACAGCTTGCAAGCACCGCTACACCGATCAGTGCCAAGATCCAATTCTGTCGTTTCACTGCCGGGCTCCCGCGTTAAACTAATATTGGTCTGCCGCCTCTGGCGTGCCGCCCAAGGCTACAATCAACTGAGATGCGCGCCGACGCAAGCCCGGCGTGACACCTGCATCGGCAACCACGCCCTGAAGACGCTCAAGAGCGCCTTGCGTATTGCCGTCTTCGATATCCAAAAGAGCAAGCTGTTCCTGCGCCAAAAGCGCAAGCGGTGCACCGGGAGTTGCAAGCGACTCGAGGCGCATGCGCCGGTCTTGAGCCGGCATTTGCGCGCCCTGAAGGGCCACCGATTTGAAAAGCGCGATCTGGCGGTAAATCTCAAGCGTTTCCGCCTCGCGCGTCGCAATCCCTTCAAGCGTCGCGGCGGCCTCGGCATCCTGACCATCGGCAAGCTGATGCGCCGCAGTCAGAAAATCCACAACGACCTGTGCCTGTGGCGACGCGGGTTCAAGCGCACTCAATGCCGCAACGCGCGCAGCGTCATCATTCTTTTCCACCGCCGCGAAAAGCATATCGCCAGTGGCCTCGGCCTTGGCCCTGGCCTGCGCCTTTTGCCATTCCTTGAACCCTGCACCGCCGACAATAAGCAAGACGGCAAGAACACCAATCCAGCCGTATTTACGCAGAACCGCAAAAAGCCTGTCACGGCGCACCTCTTCGGTGACTTCTTCGATGAAACTGTCGGTCTCGCTCACGCCGGGTCTCCCTTGATTTGCTCCCTCTTAACCCGAAGCCGGACAAGTGCCAAGACTCCCTTCCTACGGTTGAGAAAGAAGATTGCCAAACACCTTGTCAGAGAACGTGCCGGATGAAGGGCTTTGGATAATCTGCACCGATGCATTTAAGGGACTTGGTTAGAACGCTTGCAATAACTGGTGAGGCGTCTATTTCCCAACCTAACGACCAGGTTCGATCCGCGACGCAATAACCAAAAGCGAGGTGTGGCGACATGCGCCCCATTCCCATTCTAACGGCCATTCTTGTCACGCTCTTTCTTTATTATGTTGTTGTCGAACGCGAAACGCTCCTGGCTTTTGCGGCTGCAACCCCGGATGAGCAGAGCGCAACACCTGACATAGACCAAGAGACCGCCGCGTCGTTATTGCGCGTCGTCGCTCTCAAGTCCGAAGCCACAAGCATTGCCAGCGCCGTCGTCCTGCGCGGCCAAACCGAAGCGGACCGCCAAGTCGATGTACGCGCCCAAACCTCGGCGCAGGTTATCTCAGACCCGCTAAGCCGCGGCAGCGTGGTCGACGCGGGCGACGTTCTGTGCCGCCTTGACCCCGGCACACGCGAAGCAGTTCTCGCCGAAGCAAAGGCCCGCCTGCTTGAAGCGCGCGCCAAAAAACCTGAAACCGAAGCACGCCTTGAAGAAGCGCTGGCCCGTCTTGACGAGGCGATGATCAATTTCAACGCCGCGACGAAACTTGCCGAGGGCGGCTTTGCCTCGGAAACCCGCGTTGCCTCGGCGCAAGCGGCCGTGCGCTCGGCGCAAGCGGGCGTGGCCGCCGCGCAATCGGGTCTGCAATCGACCCAAGCCGGAATTGAATCCGCCGAAGCGAGCGTCGCCGCCGCATCCCGCGAAATTGAAAACCTGACCATCACCGCCCCCTTTGGCGGTCTTCTTGAATCCGACACCGCCGAACTTGGTAGCCTTTTGCAACCCGGATCACTCTGCGCAACGGTTATCCGTCTCGACCCGATCCGCGTTGTCGGCTTTGTCCCGGAAACCGAGGTCGGACGCATTGAGCTGGGTGCCCCCGGCGGCGCGCGCCTGACAACGGGTCAGGAAGTCTCCGGCACCGTGAGCTTTCTGTCTCGCTCGGCAGACCCGGAAACAAGAACCTTCCGCGTCGAAATCCACGTTCCCAACCCGGATCTTACAATCCGCGACGGGCAAACGGCTGAAATCGTGATCGGGGCCGCAGGCACCAAGGCGCATTTGGTGCCGCAATCGGCGCTAACCCTGAATGATGACGGCAGGCTCGGAGTTCGAACCGTCGACGAAAACGGGATCGTCGACTTTTTCGCCGTCGAGCTTGTGCGTGACACAAAGGAGGGGGTGTGGCTCGCAGGGCTTCCCGAAACGGTCAACGTCATCACCATCGGCCAGGAATTCGTCGTGCGCGGCGTCAAGGTTGAGCCGGTGTTTGACCAAGAGGAGCCTGCGCAATGATCGGCGTCGTCGATTGGGCCGCCAATCGCGCCCGCATGGTTCTTGCTTTCATTGCCCTGTCGATCCTTGTCGGCGGCTACTCTTACATGACCCTCCCCAAAGAGGGCGAACCCGATATTCAGATACCGGGACTTTTCGTTTCTGTTCCGTTTCCGGGGATTTCCGCCTCTGATGCCGAAACCCTGATTATCAAACCGATGGAAACCGAGCTTGCCGATCTCGACGGGCTCGACACGATAAACGCACTCGCACAGGAAAACTACGCGGGTGTCTTTCTTGAGTTTGATTTCGGCTGGGATAAATCCAAGACAATCGCCGATGTGCGCGATGCGATGAACACCGCCGAATCCAAGTTTCCCGACGGGTTTGAGAAATATTCGATCAACGAAATCAACTTTTCCGAATTTCCGATCATCATCGTCAATCTGAGCGGCGATATTCCCGAACGCACCATGACCAAGATCGCCAATGATCTACAAGATCGGCTTGAGGCAATGGAACCTGTGTTGGAGGCCGGTATCGCGGGCGGGCGCGACGAGATGCTCGAGGTGACGATCGACCCGCTGCGCCTTGAATCCTATAACGTAACGCCCACCGAGTTGATCAATGTGGTGGTCAACAACAACCAACTCATCGCCGCTGGCGAGATTGAAACCGCACAAGGTAAATTCTCGGTCAAAATCCCCTCTTCCTTTGATGAACCGCAGGATGTCTACAACCTGCCGGTCAAAACCAACGGCGATCGCATTGTGACCCTTGGCGATCTGGCGGAGATCAAACTGACGTTTGAAGACCGCGAGGGCACGGCCCGGTTCAACGGCGAGACAACCGTCGCGCTACAGGTGGTCAAGCGCAAAGGGTTTAACCTGATCAAAACCGCCGAGTTGATCCACGAACAAGTCGCCAAAGAAGCCGCCGAATGGCCAGAAGGGCTTCAGGCCGCTATTGAGGTCGGAACCTCCAACGATCAATCGCGCGTTGTGAAGTCGATGGTCAGCCAGCTTGAAGGCTCCGTTATGACCGCCATCGCGCTTGTGATGATCGTCGTGCTTGCCGCACTTGGTTCGCGCGCGGCGCTTCTTGTCGGGTTTGCCATTCCGACATCGTTCCTGTTGTGCTTTGCCCTGTTCGCAGTGATGGGGATCACCATTTCCAACATCGTCATGTTCGGTCTGATCCTTGCCGTGGGGATGTTGGTCGATGGGGCCATTGTCGTTGTCGAATACGCCGACAAACGCATCTCGGAAGGAACTGGCCCTATGCACGCCTATGTCGAGGCCGCACATCGCATGTTCTGGCCCATTGTATCGTCCACGGCGACGACGCTCTGTGCGTTCTTGCCGATGCTTTTCTGGCCCGGTGTTCCGGGTGAGTTCATGGGTATGCTGCCTGTGACATTGATCTTCGTGCTGGCGGCATCGCTTGTTGTGGCGCTGATCTACCTGCCGGTCATGGGCGGTGTCTCGGGCCGCTTGAGCCGCAGGTTCCACGTCGCATCAGAGTGGCTCCGGGCGCGTAGCCCTTGGTGGCTCCGCGCCGCCCTCGTAGTGCCCTCTCTGGCCCTGCTGTTCTTTGGCATCATGTCCGTGCTCAACCCCGCGCTTCTTCTTGGTGCCGCCGCCCCTGCGGGCGGTGTCATGGGCTTCCTGCCGGGGTTTGTCGTTTTCATCACTGGCGCATTCGCCGCCTCCGTAACCTTGGACGCGGCCCGTATCGAGCGCCGTAAAACAAAGATCGAAACCGAAACCGGCTATACCCCTTTTGGACGGTTCATTCATTTCATCGCCGGAAACCCAATCATGCCGGTCGTGACCATCGGTGCCGTGATCTTCCTCGTGGTTTCGGTCTTCGGCTATTACGCACAAAACAACAAAGGCACCGAATTCTTCGTCGAATCCGAACCGGAACAAGCCATCGCCTACGTTCTCGCACGCGGCAACCTGTCGCTTGAGCAAAAAGATCACCTCATGCAACAGGCCGAAGACATCGTTCTTGCCCATCCCGGCGTCGATACCGCCTTTGCATTTGCTGGCGAAGGTGGCCTGAACCAAAACACCGGCGGCTCTCAAGCCCCGAAAGATGCCGTTGGCCAGATCAACTTTGAAACCATCCCTTGGGAAGATCGCCCCAGCACCCGTGAGCCGTGGTTCACCATTCCCCTGTTCAACCATCAGGTCTACCGCGAGGTCAATGACCCGGCATTCGACGGCAACACGGTGATCAGCGACCTTGAGACCGCGCTGTCGCACATCCCAGGTGCCAAAATCGAGGTTTTTGAGGCCAATCTTGGCCCGGCATCGGCCAAACCTGTGCACCTGCGCCTCTTGGGCGATGATTGGGAGACACTCATCGAGGCGACCCGCATAGCGCGCGAAAAGTTCGACACCACACTGGGCCTGACGCTGATCGAAGATACCCGCCCGCTGCCGGGCATTGACTGGCAGATCAATGTCGATGTCGAAAAAGCCGGTCGTTACGGCGCCAACGTCGCCACGGTCGGCGCTATGGTGCAGCTTGTGACGCGCGGTATCCTGCTCGATACAATGCGCGTTGATAGCTCTGATGAGGAAATTGAAATTCGCGTGCGCCTCCCCGAGAGCGACCGCGTTCTATCGACCCTCGACACGCTGAAAGTCCGAACGCAAGACGGGCTCGTGCCGTTGTCGAATTTCATCACCCGCACCCCCGTAGCCAAACTCGCCGAGATCAACCGCACCAACCAAAAGCGGTATTTCGACGTCAAGGCAGACGTCCTGAGCGATCAGGTTTTGCTGACCAACGACGAAACAGGCGAAACCCGCCTCATCGCAAGTGACACCTGGTCACAGGACGCCGCGCTGAAGAGCGATATGACCGCGCAAGGCTTCACCGCAAAGCCGTTCAATGCCAACGAACGTATCGCCCTTTTGACGCAATGGCTTGAGACATCGCCATTTCCGGGCGGGATCGACTGGGAATGGACCGGCGACCAGGAAGATCAGGCCGAAAGCCAAGCCTTCCTCAGCAGTGCCTTTGCCGGGGCGCTTGGGTTGATGTTCATCATCCTTCTGGCGCAGTTCAACAGTTTCTATAACTCGGTGCTGGTCCTGCTCGCGGTGGTATTGTCGACAACGGGTGTGCTTATTGGCATGATCGTGATGGATCAGGCCTTTTCCATCATCATGACAGGCACCGGGATCGTGGCCTTGGCCGGGATCGTGGTGAACAACAACATTGTCCTGATCGACACCTATCAGGAATATTCACAATACATGCCCCGGATCGAGGCCATCACGCGCACCGCACAGTCGCGCATCCGTCCCGTGCTCTTGACCACAATCACGACTATGGCCGGGCTTGCGCCGATGATGTTTGGTCTCTCGCTCGACTTTATCAACGGCGGCTATGCCCTCAACAGCCCGACATCGCTCTGGTGGAAACAGCTCGCGACGGCAGTGGTGTTCGGCCTTGGCATCGCGACCGTGCTGACCCTCGTTTTCACGCCCTCGATGTTGGCCCTGCGGGTCTGGCTTGGCACCTATGCGCACTGGGCGGCCTCCATGTTGGCGCGCTTGTCAATGGGACGCGGAAGCAAAGCCGCGCGCGACTGGGCACTACGCCGTGAGGCCAAGAAGGTCAAAGCGCCCCTGCTCCTCTGGGAAGACCCAGAGACCCACGGACCAACGCCGCGCGTCTTTGAAGAGGGCACCATTCCCCCAAAGGATCTACGCGCCGCTGAATAGGCCCAAAATCAAATCAGGCGGCCCTTTGCCGGGGTCGCCTGTTACTTGAACGTCGCCCATCAGTGGCGGCGGTATGTTCAGTTTAGGCCGCATCCTCCTCAGCGGCCGCCTGACGCGCCCACATCGCCGCATAGCGGCCTTTCTGCGCCAACAGCGCATCATGCGTGCCATCCTCGATGATCTCGCCCTTGTCGAGCACGATGATCCGGTCGGCTTCGGCAATCGTCGAAAGACGGTGCGCAATGGTGATGACGGTGCGCCCCTGCCCGGCCCGCGCCAAAGCCTCCTTGATCTCGCTTTCGGTCTGCGTATCAAGCGCCGAGGTCGCCTCATCCAAAAGCAGGATCGGCGGGTCTTTGAGAAGCGTGCGCGCGATCCCAACCCGTTGTTTTTCGCCCCCCGAAAGTTTCAGCCCCCGCTCCCCCACAGTCGTATCATAGCCGTCAGGCAGGCTCATGATAAAGTCGTGGATACGCGCCGCCTTGGCCGCTGCGATCACGTCCGTCTCAGAGGCGTCGCCGCGGCCATAGGCGATATTGTAGCGGATCGTATCATTGAACAGGACCGTGTCCTGCGGCACCACGCCAATCGCATCATGCAGGCTGACCTGTGTGACCTCGCGCAAATCTTGGCCGTCTATTTCGATTTTACCCGCACTGACATCATAAAACCGGAACAACAGCCTTGCGATGGTCGACTTGCCCGACCCCGACGCGCCCACAATGGCCACGTTGTGGCCCGCAGGTACATCAAGGCTGATCCCATGCAGGATCGGACGTGTCGCATCATAGCCAAAGGCCACATTGTCAAACCGGATCGCCCCGCCCGAAACCTTAAGGTCGACCGCCCCAGGCTTGTCCTGAACCTCAGCGGGTTGTTCCAGCAGGTCAAACATCTCGCCCATATCCACAAGGCTCTGGCGTATCTCGCGATAGACGGTGCCCAGGAAGTTCAGCGGAATGGTGATCTGCACCATATAGGCGTTGACCATGACGAAATCACCGACCGTCAGATCCCCCCTCTGAACCCCAAGCGCGGCCATCACCATGACCGCCACAAGCCCGCCGGTGATCAGGAAAGACTGACCAAAATTGAGGAATGCCAATGAATAGGACGTCTTAAGCGCCGCACTCTCATACCCTTCCATCGAGGCATCATAGCGTTTTGCCTCACGCGCCTCCGCGCCGAAATACTTGACTGTCTCAAAGTTCAGAAGGCTGTCGATTGCCTTTTGGTTTGCATCCGTGTCCTGATCGTTCATCTCTCGGCGCAGGCGCACCCGCCATTCCGTAACCTTGAACGTAAACCAGATATAAAGCGCGATCGTGAACACCACCGCCGCCAAATACCATGCGTCAAAAAGCCAGAATAGGATGAGCGCCACAAGGCTCAGCTCAAGCACAAGCGGACCAACCGAAAACAGCATGAAGCGCAACAGGAAATCAACGCCCTTGACCCCGCGCTCGATGATCCGGCTAAGTCCGCCGGTCTTGCGCGTGATGTGATAGCGCATGGAAAGACGATGGATATGCTCGAACGTCTCTAGCGCAAGCGACCGCAGGGCGCGCTGGCCCACACGGGCGAAAATGGCGTCGCGCAACTGCTGAAACCCGACGGTCATCAACCGCCCCATACCATAGGCAACCGTTAGGCCGACCGCGCCAAGAAGCATCGGCGACACGCCTTCGCCCGCAAGGGAATCCACCGCCGCCTTGTAGATCATCGGCACACATACCGCGATCAACTTGGACAACAGCAACGCCAATAGCGCGAGAACCACGCGACGCTTGATCCAAGGCTCTTCATCATTCCAAAGATACGGCAGCACCCTGCGGATCGTGCGCACCGCCGATCTCTGTTCTTGCCGCGCCAGCTCCTCTGCGGATGCCGTATGCCATTTACCCATTGAATGCCTTTCGGATTGCGTTGCGCATCAGGTAACGCTGCCTCTGGCGAAAGACCAGAGACAGGGCAATATTTTCCGCTTTGTGTGCTGTGTCAGCGAGGGATGTCGAACACCTGCCCCGGAAAAATCAGATCCGGATTCTTGATCCGATCCTTGTTGGCCTCAAACACCCGAATATACATTGTGCCACTGCCATAGCGTTCGGCAGCAATCGCCCAAAGCGTTGATCCCGGTTGCACCGTGACAACCTTGGCCGGCGCATCCAGAGCCGGGGCAGCAGCCAGAACAGCCTGATCTTCGCGCTTGAACGGCGTCTCAACGCGTGAGACGACCGTGCCATCCTCATCGACCTCATCAACCCGCAGCGTATAGACCCCGGTATCCACCGAAGGCAGTTGCATCCGCCAATTGCCGCCCTCTTCGATCCGCGACGTGGTGATCGGGCTATTGTCGAGATAGGCGCGCACGAAACGATCTTCGCCGCCGCGCCCCGATAGCTCAACCTCTCCCGCGTCCGAATAACTAATCGCATCAAGCGCCACATTGGCCATGATCTCGGGCGCTTTGGCGAGTGTCGCCGCCGATTGCAGGACGCTGACCCCATCTCGGGTCTGCAACAGCACCGTCGGCGCCACTGGTTCGGCACTGGCTTCTACGGCCTCTTGCGATGTCGCGCCGGTTTCGGCAAGTGTCTCGGTCTCGGGCGTCGGCGCAAGGATCACCGTCGCCTCAGAGAACACATCACCGCCGTCGCGCCGATGCACGAGCTGCAATATACGTGGCGATGTGCTTGGGGCAATCATCGCGAAAACCGCAAATTTTCCGGTCGAATCCGTCTTGGCGGCCACAAGATCAGCCTCATCCAGGAGAACCGTAATCTCGGCCTTGGCGGCGCCCTGACCCGCGATCAAGGTTGTGCCATCCACCTCAGAGCGCACAACGTCAAACGCAGGGCGTATTGGCTCTGCAACGGCGGCGACGGGCGCAGCCGACACGGCGGCCTCAGGCTCGGCCCCCACGGCCGGGGTTTCGGTCTTTGGGGCCGCAAGTGTGGTCGCCTCCGGTGCAGGAGGCTCCCGATCAAAGACGCCCCCAATGATCGCTGCGGCAACCCCGGCAACGACGACCGCCGCTGCGCCACCCACGACACCGATATTTCCGCTTAGGAACGATGCAATTTTGCTCATGCCAGCCTTTCCCCAAGTTCAGCCCGCCATTGCGGTTGAGCGACCATATCAACCCGGTTAACACTGGTCAAAACAGCAATGAAAATAATGGAGACCACAATGTCCAACCCGTCGATCTGTGTCTTTTGCGGCTCACGTTCGGGAAAGGACCCGGCATTTCATCGCTTCGCTACGGAGCTTGGTGCGCTCATGGCGGCACGGAACTGGCGTCTGGTCTATGGGGCTGGAGACATTGGCCTGATGGGCGCGGTCGCCAACGCGACACAGACGGCGGGCGGCGAAACCTTCGGGGTTATCCCGGCGCATCTCATGCGCCGGGAAGTTGGCAAGATCGACCTCTCGCGCTTTATCGTCACCGAGAACATGCACGAACGCAAGAAGGTCATGTTCATGAACTGCGACGCCATCATCGTGCTTCCCGGCGGCGCAGGATCGCTTGATGAATTCTTCGAAGTCCTCACTTGGCGACAGCTCGGCCTACACGAAAAACCGATCTTTCTAGCCAATATCAACGGTTACTGGGATCCGCTTGTGGGCCTTGTCGATCATGTCATTTCAGAAGGCTTTGCCGACGCTTCGCTGCGCGACTTCATTCAGGTTGTCGATGATCTGACAACGCTCGAAGACGGCCTTGTGCGCGCTTTTTCCTGACGCCAAGAGGCCAGAGAATAAAGCGCCAATGCGATCCAGATCATCGGAAAGGCAATCGCATGCCAAAGCCCAAACGGCTCCCCAAAGATGATCACTGCACAGAAAAACTGCAAAGTGGGGTTGAGATACTGAATCAACCCTACCGTCGCCATCGCCACCCGCTTGGCGGCAAAGCTGAACAGGATCAGGGGCGTCGCCGTTAACGCGCCCGAGAATATCAACAACGCAGTATCGCCCATATTGGCACCAAAAGCGGCTTCTCCGGCCTTGTAGCGAAGCCAGAACACCACAAGCGCAATCGGCGCAAGGATCACGACCTCACCCGTGACGGACACCACCGGCCCGACATCAAGCCGTTTCTTGACCAGCCCGTAAATCCCAAAGCTCCCCGCAAGGATCAGGGCGATCCACGGCGCCACGCCTAACCCAATCGTCAATAGCGCGACCGCCGCGCCGGCGATCAAAATCGCGGCGCCCTGTAGGCCGACCATGCTTTCGCCAAACGCCAACCGCCCGATCAGCACCGCAACCAGCGGGAAAAGGAAATACCCAAGCGATGCTTCGGTCGCATGACCTGCGCCAATCGACCAGATGAAAAAGAACCAGTTGGTAGAGATGGCGAGGGCCGCAAACGCCACAGTGGCAATCGAACGCCCCGACCCCAAGGCCGTGCGCAATTGCCCAAACCGCCCCTGCGCCAAAAGCACGCCGGAAAAAATCACCGCCGACCAAAACGTGCGATGCGCCAGAACCTCAATAGGCGGAATATGCGCAAGAAGTTTGTAGTAGAGAGGCGACAACCCCCAAACCACACAGGCCGCCACCATTGCCAGCACACCGGCCCGCGTCTCAGTCATCGTATCTCTCCCCTGATCTCGCGGATCAATTGGTGACGAGGCCAGTCAGGATTGGCAAGAGACAAAAAGAAACCCCCACGACCCAAGGCCGCAGGGGTCCAAAAAAACAGCAATCCCAGAGGTTAGAGGCGCGATGCCACGTTTTCCCAGTTCACGAGATTGTCGAGGAAATTCGTGAGGTAAGCCGGACGCTTGTTGCGGAAGTCGATATAGTAGCTGTGCTCCCACACATCGCAGCCCAGAAGCGCGGTCTGGTCAAAGCAAAGCGGGTTCACACCGTTCTCAGTCTTGGTCACGGCAAGCGAGCCATCCGCATTCTTCACAAGCCAGCACCAGCCAGAGCCAAACTGCCCCGCACCTGCGGCGGAAAACTGCGATTTGAACTCGTCAACCGAGCCAAAGCTCTCGGTGATCGCTTTTTCAAGCTCGCCCGGCATCGCGGTCTTGCCCGGCCCCATCATTTCCCAGAACTGCATGTGATTCCAGTGCTGCGAGGCATTGTTGAAGATACCATTCTGCGCAACCGAACCGGCCGCATAGGTGCCCTTGATGATATCCTCAAGCGACTTGCCTTCCCATTCGGTCCCGGCGACGAGCTTGTTGCCGTTGTCGACATAGGCCTTGTGGTGCAAATCGTGGTGATATTCGAGGGTCTCTGCCGACATGCCGAACTCGGCCAGCGCGTCATGGGCATAGGGAAGATCGGGAAGTTCAAAAGCCATTAGATGTTCCTTTTTGTTCGAGCGGTTATCCTGCGTTACAGATGTGAGTGTCAGACCCGGAAGGTCAACCCCAAAGCACCGGAAAGCCCCGCAATCGTTTGAAAATTTCTACGCCCGCATCACTCTGCGCGCACGCAACGGCCCTTGCCGGAACCGGCATCGCTTTGGTCGCTCCAAGTCGCACGCACCTGTACCTCCAGCGTTTCGCCCTCCATAAGCACCGCTTCAAAGGTTGCGTCGGTCGGGCCACCCTCCGCAGCAATCGGCACATCCTCAACGCCCCAAGTGACACGGAACTCGGTCGGCGATACCGCCTCCAATGCGCCTTTGACCGGCTTGGTCCGGGCAAAGCGGATGATCGGATCAAGAACCTCAACCCGGTCGCGCTCGGCATCGACATCAAACCGATAACTCTCGGAAATCAACCCTGCCCAGCTGCGCTGCCGGATATTGCAATCATAGGTCTGCGCCAGCGCAGGCGCAGCCAACAGCACCGTCAGGCACCCGGCAAACAGACCGGCAGACAGACAAGTCTGATGAACAAATTTGAACACGGGCAAAGCGATCCTTCCTGAAACCAAAGCGTTGAACGGTCTTTGTCCAAGACCTACCCGTCCCGGCCCTATTTCTCAACCACATCGCGCCACAACGCGGCCTGGCTGGCGAATTTGTGACCAGCCCGACAAAAGAAAACCGCCGCCCCGACCCCGGAGCGGCGGTTCAACCCAAACAAAATCTGGCCCTAGTTGAAAAAGCCGACCTCGCTGCCCTCGGCGCTCGCCACGGCGAGAAGGTCAAACACATATTGCGCCACGGACCGAAAGCAGATGACTTCGAAACTTTCATTCGCGTTCATCCAGAACGCTGCCGGAACCTGCGCAAAGCGCGTGCGCCGCATCATGCCCACCTCAAACGCCTCTGGCGCAAGGTCCACTGGGGCCACCTTGGCAATCACGTCCCGGGCGCTTTGGCCCGAAACCTTGAACACGGCCCGCGCATCCGAGACATTCACGACAAGCACATGCGCGCCCGCAAGCGCAGCATTGAGCGCCGCAACAACTTCGTCTGCCGCCCCATGATCGCAGATCACGAGCAGTTCATCCGGCGACATCCACGCAACCGCGCCCTTGTCACCGCTCGAAATCTGGCGAACCTCGGGCACACCGGCGCCAATCACATCCTTGAGCGCCTTACCCATAGCCTTCGACGCGAGATCACCGCGCACCGTCACCATGCCGCGCAGGCCGGTTTCCTCGACGACTGCGATCCCGGAACGGGAAACGCCATTCAATGCACTGACGACATTAGACATTCTGCTTCTCCCCATCCTTATCATAGAACACAGGATCGACGATCTTGGCCTCAACCGTGCCGCCATCAACCTTGTTGAATTCGATCACCTCGCCCATGCGATCCGGCCCATGATAGACAAGCCCCATAGCAATGCCGCGATCCAGTGTCGGCGAATAATAGGTCGAGGTCACACGCCCTTGGGTGTTGCGCTGGCCATTGGCGTTTTCGCCCGACGCAATCGCATAGGCCCCGTCGGGAATGACCGATCCATCCACCGTCTCAAGACCGACGAGTTTCCACCGCTCCGGGCTGGCCATATGCGGTCGGGTCTGCGCCCGCTTGCCAAGGAAGTCTTCCTTCTTCTTGGAAATCGCCCACTGCATGTTGAGATCCTGCGGAATGACCGTCCCGTCGGTCTCGTCGCCGATCATGATAAAGCCCTTCTCGGCCCGCATCACATGCAGCGCCTCGGTGCCATAAGGCATAATCCCGAACTCTTCGCCCGCCTCCAGAATGGCATCCCAGAAGGCGCGGCCTTGGCTCGCAGGCACGGCGATCTCATACGAAAGCTCCCCCGAGAAGGAAATCCGATAGGCCCGCGCATCGAAATCGCCGATCTTACCGTCTTTCCACCCCATGAAGGTCAGCCCCTCCTTGGAAATATCCATATCGCCGCCCAGCTTCTCAAGAACCTTGCGCGCGTTCGGGCCAACGATGGCGATCTGGGCATATTGCTCGGTCACATTGGCGGTAAACACCTGCCAATCCCACCATTCGCACTGAAGCCAGTCTTCCATCCAGCCGTGAATATGCTCTGCGCCGCCGGTCGTGGTGTGGCACAGGAACGTGTTCTCGTCGATGCGCGCCACAACGCCATCGTCCATCAGGAACCCGTTCTCGTTACACATAAGCCCATAGCGACAGCGCCCCGGTTTCAAATTGCTCATCATGTTGGTGTAGAGCATATCGAGGAACTTGCCCGCATCCGGCCCTTTGACGATGATCTTGCCAAGGGTCGAGGCATCAAGCATCCCGACACTGTTCCGGGTTTGCAGGATTTCGCGTTTAACCGCCTCCGCATGGCTCTCGCCTTTGCGCGGATAGCAGTATGGACGTCGCCAATGCCCCACCGGCTCAAAGAACGCTTTCTGCTCTTCGTGCCACTCATGGATCGGTGTGCGGCGCAGCGGTTGAAAGACCTCGCCCCGCGCCTCGCCTGCGATCGACCCCATCGAGATCGGCGTATAAGGCGGGCGGAACGTCGTCGTGCCCACCGCTGGGATCGGCGCATTCAACTGCCCGGCTAATGTCGCCAGTCCATTGATATTGCTCAACTTCCCCTGATCCGAGGCCATGCCGAGCGTGGTGTAGCGTTTGGTGTGCTCAACACTCTCATAGCCCTCCTGCGCGGCAAGCCGCACGTCCGAGACCTTCACGTCATTCTGATAATCAAGCCACGTCTTGATGCGCAACTCCGGCCCCGCGCCCTGCGGCATGAGCCAGACCGGCTCCATCGCCGCCTCAGGGGATTCCGCCGCTTTTGGCGCAGCTTTGCGTGTTGCGGTAAACCCGGCGGCCTTGGCGGCTGCCTTGCCCGCCTCATGGGCATCTTTGACCCCTTGGGCAAGATCGAGATAGCCATTGGCCGACCCCGCCACCAAAACGAAGGCTTCGCCATCATGGCTCGTCGGGGGGCGCGACGGATCGGGACGGAAATGCGCCTGCGCGTCGTCCCATGTGAGCTTGCCGCCGCAATGGGACCACAGATGCACCACCGGCGACCAGCCGCCCGACATCGCCACCGCGTCGCATTTAATCTCTTCGAGAACCGCGCCTTCGCCCGCCTGCGCACAGATCGCCACGGAGGTCACGCGTTTGCCGCCCTTGACCTTGGCAATGCCCTTGCCATTCTCAACCCGGATACCAAGCGCCCGTGCCGCATCGGCCAGCGCCCCGCCGCCACCGGCGCGCGCATCAAGGATCACCGGAACCTCAAGCCCCGCCTGTTTGATGGCAATCGCGGTGCGATAGGCATCGTCATTGTTGGTCACAACCACGGTGCGATCGCCAATCGACACGCCATAATCCACCACGTAATCGCGAATGGCCGAGGCCAGCATCACGCCCGGAATATCATTGCCCGCAAAAGACAAAGGCCGTTCAATCGCCCCGGTCGCGGTCACGATCTGCTTGGCGCGAATACGCCAAAGACGATGGCGCGGACCCTTGGCATTCGGCGTATGGTCGCGCGTCCGCTCATAGCCCAAGACATAGCCGTGGTCATAGACCCCCGCGCCCATCATACGGTTGCGTAGGGTGACGTTTTCCATCGCCTCCAACTCGGCCACAAGGGCATCGACATAGTCGGAAACCGGCTGGCCATCGACCTCGCCGCCATCGACCATCGACCGACCGCCCCAATGCGCCGTTTGCTCCATGAGCAAAACCTTGGCGCCCGAAAGCCCCGCCGCCTTGGCCGCCTGAAGCCCGGCCACACCGCCGCCAACGATCACCACATCGACAAAGGCATAGAAATGTTCATAGCTGTCCGCGTCGCGATCTTTCGGCACTTTGCCGAGGCCCGCCGACTGGCGCACGATAGGTTCAAAGACATGCTTCCACGCCGCGCGCGGGAACATAAACGTCTTGTAATAGAACCCCGCCGGGAAGAACCGGGTCATGTAATTGTTGACCGCGCCCACATCGAACTCAAGGCTCGGCCAATGGTTCTGGCTTTCGCAGGTCAGACCGTTGAACAACTCGGTCGTCGTCGCGCGCTGGTTCGGCTCGAATTGGCCGCCCTTGCCGAGGTTCACAAGCGCGTTCGGCTCTTCCGCCCCGCTTGCCACCGGCCCGCGCGGGCGGTGATATTTGAACGACCGCCCCATCATGAGCTGGTCATTGGCCAAAAGCGCCGAGGCGAGCGTGTCGCCCTCAAAGCCGGTGAATTGCTTGCCGTTAAAGCTGAACCGGAGCTGTTTGCCCTTATTCAGTAGACGGCCGCCCGTTGCGAGACGCGTGCTCATGCGAATTCCCTCCAGCTCCAGCCGGGATATTTGGCCGAAATCTTATCCTTGATCTCCTGCGGCGGCTCCAGCGTCTGCGCCGGATAAGTGCCAAAGACCTCAAGCGTCGTCGTGGAGCGCGCGGCATGGAAAAACTTGCCGCAGCCGTTGGAATGACGCCAACGCTCAAAATGCACCCCCTTGGGGTTTTCGCGCATAAAGAGATAGGCCTCGAAAGCCTCGTCATCCGACCCCGGCCCAAAGCGTTTCAGATGCGCCTCGCCCTCGGCATGAAGCTCCGTCTCCTCGGCCCAAACGCCGCAATAGGGGCATTGAAGTGTTAGCATTGTTTTTGCTCCATTTTTTCGGAGTCACGCGCCGCGTATAGATGCGTTTCATTCTTCGTGCATTTGAGCAGATTGGCTCGTTTCCTAGGCTGCCTTTCCCGACACCAACGAACCTTCGAGGAGAGGCTACTCAATGACGAAGAAACAGCCCATCGTCCGTTGCCTGAGTGATAAAGAACTTCAGCTTGAACTACAGGCGCTCGCCGAGAACCCTTTAGAACCAAAGAAGCAGGTAGATGCGATGAACGCACTAAAGCTCGCGAATGGGGAACCATGAAATCAAGAGCCATCAATGCGCCACCCCCGCAGCCACGCTCTCATCAATAAACCGGCCTTCGATAAACCGGTCCATGCCAAATTCCGCACAGAGCGGGCCCGGCTCGCCTTTGGCGATCAACTCCGCCGTGGCCCAGCCACCGCCCGGAATCGCTTTGAACCCGCCGGTGCCCCAGCCCGCGTTGATGAAACAATTGCCCAAAGGCGTCTTGCCGATCACAGGCGAGCGATCCCCGGTCACATCCACGATCCCGCCCCATTGGCGCAGCATCTTGAGGCGGCTGACAATCGGGAAGGTCTCGCAAAGCGCGCGCACCGTTTCCTCGACATGATGGAACGACCCGCGCTGGGTATAATTGTTAAACCCGTCGGTGCCGCCGCCAATGACCATTTCGCCCTTGTCGGACTGGCTCATATAGCCATGCACCGTGTTGGCCATCACCACCACATCCATACAAGGCTTGATCGGCTCAGACACCAACGCCTGAAGCGCCACAGATTCCATCGGCAACCGGAACCCGGCCATATTGGCCAGATCGCCCGAGTTGCCCGCCACCACGAGGCCAAGCTTGTCGCAATCAATCGGGCCTTTGGTGGTCTCGACGCCCGTCACCTTGCCACCCTCTTGGCGCACCCCGGTGACTTCGCATTTCTGGATGATATCCATGCCCATATCCGAGCACGCCCGCGCATAGCCCCAGGCCACGGCATCATGCCGCCCCGTGCCGCCGCGCGCCTGCCACAGACCGCCAAGCACCGGATAGCGCGGCCCGTCAATATTGATAATCGGCACCAATTCCTTGACCCGCTCCGGGCCGATGAATTCGGTCTGCACGCCCTGCAACGCATTGGCATGGGCGGTGCGCTGATAGCCGCGCACCTCGTGTTGGGTCTGGGCCAACATGATGACACCACGCGGACTGAACATCACGTTATAGTTCAGATCCTGCGACATCGTCTCATAGAGCGAGCGCGCCTTCTCATAAAGCGCCGCAGACGAATCCTGAAGATAGTTCGACCGGATGATCGTCGTGTTGCGACCCGTGTTGCCGCCGCCGAGCCATCCTTTTTCGATAATCGCTACATTGGTGATGCCGTGGTTCTTGCCAAGGTAATAGGCCGTGGCAAGGCCATGCCCCCCGGCGCCGACGATAATCACGTCATATTTCTTCTTCGGTTCGGGCGAACGCCACGCGCGCTCCCATCCGGTATGATACCGGGCGGCTTCACGGGCGATGGCAAAGGCTGAATAGCGTCTCATGTGCAGTTGATTCCATCTGAAACGGGTCTTTGAGTGTAATGGACTTTTGCGCCTCGCGACCACGACCGTAAACCGTCCGTTTTCATCACGGTTGCGACATCTGGTGCTTCCGCGTCCATTTGCCCTTTTTCCTATCGCCGCGAAACTATAGATGAAGGGACGAAATACCTTTGATGGCACCTGAGGAGGCACAATGGCATTCTGGATTATCGCTCTCATTCTCGCGTTGATTGTCGCGGGCCTTCTTGCGCGGGCTCTGACGCGTAGCCAGGAAGGACAGGAACACCCCGCCGCCTATGACCTGCGTGTCTACCGCGATCAGCTCAAGGAAATCGACAAGGATGTCGCGCGCGGCGTGACCGGGGCGGAAGACGGGGATCGCCTGCGCGCCGAAGTCTCTCGCCGGATTCTGTCGGCGGACGCGCAGCTGCGCAATGTCAGCGACGGCGGTGCCTCCGACACGCGCGCCGCCAAGCCGCTTGCCGTCATCGTTGCGCTGGTGATCTTGGGCGGGGGCGTCGGACTCTACTTCCAGGTTGGTGCGCCGGGCTACGGGGATTTGCCTCTGGCGACCCGCATCGCCGACGCCGAGGAACGCCACGACACCCGCCCAAGCCAGGCCGAGTATGAAGCCGATCTGCCGCCCATGCCCGTCAATGAACCCCGTGGTGACTTCAAGGAGTTGATTACCAAACTACGCGAAACCGTCGCCCAACGCCCCGACGATCTCGAAGGCCAAATGCTGCTCGCCCGCAATGAGGCCAATCTTGGCAATGTGCGTGCCGCCTATAAGGCCCAAGCCGCAGTGCTGCGCCTCAAAGGCGACGAGGCCACCGCGCAGGATCACCTGTTTTACGCCGAACTCCTGATCAATTCGGCCCAAGGCTATGTCTCGCCCGAAGCCGAAGCCGCGCTGCGTGCCGCGATGGAGAAAACCCCGCGTCACCCCGTTGTGCGCTATTACTGGGGCTTGATGCTGGTGCAGAGCGACCGCCCCGATCTGGCCTTCCGCATGTGGGAACGCCTCATGCGTGAAGGCCCTGCCGACGCGCCTTGGATTCCCGCCATCCGAAGCCGTATCGAGGAACTCGCATGGCGCGCGGGCGAGAAATTCACCCTTCCCCCTGAAGATGCCGTTGCACCGCCCGCCGCGCCCCCTATGACGCGCGGCCCGAGTCAGGAAGACATGGACAACGCCGCAGAGATGTCCCCCGAGGATCAGCAAGCCATGATCGAAAACATGGTCACCCAGCTCTCCGAACGTCTTGACGAAGAAGGCGGCTCGGCGATGGAATGGTCGCAACTCATAAGCGCCTATGGCGTGCTTGGAGACAAAGCGCGCGCCGCGTCGGCCTATGCCCAAGCGCAGGAAATCTTTGCCGAGGACAAGGCCGCTCTGGCGATCCTCCTCAATGGTGCTGCCCGCGCCGGGGTGGCCGAATGATCCCTCTCCATGAAAGCGTCGAGGACTTCGGGATGGCCATCTCCCGCACCCAGACGCTCATGGGGCTGGATCTTGGCACCAAGACCATTGGTGTGGCGCTGTCTGATAGCTTTCAGACCGTCGCCACACCGATCGAGACCATCAAGCGCAAAAAATTCGGCATCGACGCCGCCCGCCTGCTCGAAATTATCGACGCCCGGAGCGTGGGCGGCATCATCCTTGGCCTGCCGCGCAACATGGACGGCAGCGAAGGCCCGCGCGCCCAATCGACCCGCGCCTTTGCCCGCAATCTAACCAAACTGACCGCTGTTCCGATCTGTTATTGGGATGAACGCCTCTCGACCGTGGCTGCAGAACGCGCTCTGCTTGAGGCGGATACGTCTCGAAAACGTCGCGCCGAGGTGATCGACCACGTCGCCGCCTCATATATCCTGCAAGGTGCGCTGGATCGCCTGCGCCATCTGAGGAGCGCGCCATGACCACCACCCCCGAGACCGATAAAATCTGGAAACGCGACGAGATCGAAAGCCCCTGCGTCAAGCTCTGCGTGATTCACCCAGAGGAACGCATCTGCACCGGCTGTTTCCGCTCGATTGAGGAAATCACCGGCTGGGCGCGCAAAACGCCGGACGAACGCCGCGCCATCATGCAAGACCTCCCGTCGCGCGCGCCACGCCTCAAGAAACGCCGTGGCGGCCGCGCCGCCCGGCTGGAGCGTTAGGCCGCGCCTCTTTCGAGCCTACCACCCAAACGCCTTGCGCAGCATATTCAGCGCCACCAGCGTTAGAAACACCGCAAACACTCGCTTGAGCGGCTTGGGATCAAGCGCATGTGCCAGCCGAACGCCAATCGGCGCCGTGATCAATGTCATCGCGATAATGAGCAGGAAAGCCGGACCATTGACCGCCCCCACCGTAAAAGGGGGCCGCGAGGCCGGGTCTATATCCACAAGCAGAAATCCCGCCACCGATGGCACCGCAATCAAAACCCCAAAGCCCGCCGCCGTCGCAACGGCGCGATGGATCGGCGTATTATGCAGGCTCATCAATGGCACTCCAAAACTGCCCCCGCCAATCCCCATCAGCACCGACAGGAACCCCACCATCGGGCTCAGGACGGCCCGCTTGATCCCGCCCGGCATCGCCTGCCCAAGCCGCCACTCCGAGCGCCCGAACCCCATATAAAGACCGATCACAACCCCTAGACAGCCAAAGATCATCTGAAGCGTCACCGACCGCAAAGACGACGCCACAAGCACACCAAGGATCGCACCAAAGGCAATCCCCGGCGCCCAGGTCTTGAGAATGCCCCAGTCAACCGCGCCCTTTTTGTTGTGGCTTAGAACCGAGCGCACAGAGGTGACGATGATCGTTGCCAGAGAGGTGGCAAGACACACCTGCATAAGCTGTGGCCCATCATAGCCAAGCCCTTGAAACGCATAAAAGAACGCCGGAACAAGAATGATCCCGCCACCGACCCCCAACAGCCCGGCAAGCACGCCAGCGACCCCGCCGATCACCACGAGCATCGCCACCAGCGGCCAAATATCTGCAATTGAAGGCATCACGCCATCCCCGTTTCTTTGCTATAATCCACTGCACGATCCACATGCGCCAAGGCCTCCAGAACGGCCTCTGGTCCCGCCCCCGGCTTGCTCGCCGTCTCCGACAAATGCCGCCGCCACGCCCGTGCGCCGGGCTGTCCCGCAAACGCGCCCAACATATGCCGCGTGACCTGATTTAACTTTCCGCCCTGCAAGAGATGCCGCTCGATATAGGGCAGCATATCAAGCACCGCCTGCCGGGCCGTCGTCGCGTTCCCCGCGCCATAGATACGGGCATCCGCCCCAAGAAGAATATCTGCTGGCGTATGATACGCGGCGCGCCCGATCATCACCCCGTCCAACCCGTCTTCCAGGAACGCCTCAGCCGCCGCAAGCGTCGCAATACCGCCATTGACCGAAATATGCAGGTCGCCAAACGCCGTCTTCATCTCGCGCACAAGATCATAATCAAGCGGCGGAATATCGCGGTTTTCCTTGGGCGAAAGCCCCTGAAGCCACGCCTTGCGCGCGTGGATCGTAAAACGGCGCACCCCGGCTGCCGTAGTCACCTCTAGGAACCGCGGCAGAATCTCGCGTGGCTCTTGGTCGTCAACCCCGATCCGGCACTTGATCGTGACTTCGCGTGGCTGCGCTGCGATCATCGCAGCGACGCACTCGGCAACAAGCTCGGGCTGACGCATCAAAATCGCGCCAAACGTCCCCGATTGGACCCGGTCTGACGGACACCCGACGTTGAGATTGATCTCATCATAGCCCGCATCGGCCCCGATCTTTGCCGCCTGCGCCAATTCCTTTGGGTCTGCCCCCCCAAGCTGAAGCGCGACGGGATGCTCCTCGGGGCTGTAGTCCAACAGATGCACCGCCCCGCCCCGCACAAGCGCGGGCGACGTGACCATCTCTGTATAAAGAAGCGTCTCGCGGGACATCAGGCGATGGAAGTATCGACAATGCCGATCCGTCCAATCCATCATCGGAGCCACTGAAAGGCGCGCGGCCTTGCCAAGATTTGCCGTTCCCGTCATCTGCCCTTCGGCTCCTCGAACCGTTGCATATCGTCCTGCGTCCCCGTTGGGCGCGAAAGCTCTCATTTGCCACGATTTGGGCCGTGGTGAAACCAAAATCGCGGCAGCCGCGATTCCCGCAAAGTGACGCCGCGTCGTTTGACCAAAAGATCAGGAATTCATACCTATTTCTGGGTAGGGCGCGAAAACAACTCACGGGAAAGTGAGGAAGGCCGACGCAACGGCAAGAGGATTTACTAACAAGTCCCTGTTTTTAGAAAACTTTCCGGCTCTTTTTGCAACTATTTACATACCACCCTTTACAGATGGAAATGTTTTTACAAAAACTTCCTTTCCTTTTCGGCACTTATTTCAAAATTTTCAGTCTTGAGTATGATCTGGGCAACTCCGGATAACCGTTTTTTTCCGGCAGTCCGGCTGTTTACCACAGCATTCTTTGGAAATGAGGGAGGAACCTCGATGTCGTCTGACGCAACCGCCAACCCAACCTATCCGCCGTCGAAAGAGCTCGCCGCATCTGCGCATATTGATGCCGCCACATACGAGGAGATGTATGCGGCCTCGATCAATGATCCAGAGGCGTTCTGGGCCGAACACGGCAAGCGGGTCGATTGGATCAAGCCGTTCACCAAGGTGAAGAACACCTCTTTTGCGCCCGGTCAGGTCGATATCAAATGGTTCGAAGACGGGACATTGAACGTCGCCGCGAACTGCGTCGACCGTCACCTCAAGACCCGTGGCGACCAGACCGCGATCATCTTTGAACCCGATGATCCCAACGAAGCGGCCCAGCACATCACCTACAAGCAGCTGCACGTGTCGGTCTGCAAGATGGCCAACATTCTCGAAGACCTCGGCGTGCGCAAGGGCGACCGCGTCGTGATCTACCTGCCGATGATCCCGGAAGCGGCCTATGCGATGCTGGCCTGTGCGCGCATCGGTGCCATCCACTCCATCGTTTTCGCCGGCTTTAGCCCCGACGCTCTCTCGGCCCGGATCAACGGCTCGGACGCCAAGGTCGTGATTACCGCCGACTACGCCCCGCGTGGCGGCCGCCAAACGCCGCTCAAATCCAACGCGGACGCGGCTCTTCTGCACTGTAAAGACACGGTAAAATGCCTTGTGGTCAAGCGCACCGGCGGTCAGACCACTTGGGTTGACGGGCGCGACTTTGACTATAACGAAATGGCGCTCGAAGCGGACGAATATTCCAAACCCGCCGAGATGAACGCCGAAGACCCGCTCTTCGTCCTCTACACCTCCGGCTCCACCGGCCAACCCAAAGGCGTAGTGCATAGCTCGGGCGGGTATCTTGTCTACGCCTCGATGACCCATGAATATACCTTCGACTACAAAGAAGGCGATATCTTCTGGTGCACCGCCGATGTGGGCTGGGTCACGGGTCATAGCTATATCGTCTACGGTCCCCTCGCCAACGGCGCGACCACGCTGATGTTTGAAGGCGTGCCGACCTACCCGGACGCCTCGCGCTTCTGGCAGGTGTGCGAAAAGCACAAGGTCAACCAATTCTACACCGCCCCTACCGCAATCCGCGCGCTGATGGGTCAAGGCAACGAGTTTGTCGAGAAATGCGACCTCTCGGACCTGCGCATCCTCGGCACCGTGGGCGAACCGATCAACCCCGAAGCGTGGAACTGGTATAACGACGTGGTTGGCGGCGGTCGCTGCCCGATCGTGGATACATGGTGGCAGACCGAAACCGGCGGTCACATGATGACCCCCCTGCCCGGCGCCCATGCGACCAAGCCCGGCTCGGCGATGAAACCCTTCTTCGGCGTCAAGCCTGTCGTCCTCGACCCGCACTCGGGCGAAGAGATCACAAGCTACCCGGCCGAAGGCGTGCTCTGCATCGCAGATAGCTGGCCCGCGCAGATGCGCACCGTCTGGGGCGACCATGAGCGGTTCGAGAAAACCTATTTCTCGGATTACAAAGGCTATTACTTCGCTGGCGACGGCTGTCGCCGTGACGAAGATGGCGACTACTGGATCACCGGCCGCGTCGATGATGTCATCAACGTCTCCGGGCACCGCATGGGCACCGCCGAGGTCGAAAGCGCCCTCGTCGCCCACGCCAAGGTCGCCGAAGCCGCTGTTGTCGGCTACCCGCATGACATCAAGGGGCAAGGCATCTACTGCTACGTCACCCTGATGAACGGCGTCGAGCCTTCGGACGAGCTTTACAAAGAGCTGCGCACTTGGGTGCGCACCGAGATCGGTCCGATTGCCTCGCCCGACCTTATCCAGTGGGCCCCCGGCCTGCCGAAAACCCGGTCTGGCAAAATCATGCGCCGCATCCTGCGCAAGATCGCCGAGAACGATTACGGCGCCCTTGGTGACACCTCGACGCTGGCCGATCCTTCGGTCGTCGACAACCTCATCGAAAACCGCATGAACAAGGGGTAATCGGCATATGACTGCGAAGACCCCTGCCGTTCTGATCCTTCTCGGCCCTCCGGGTGCCGGGAAGGGAACACAGGCCCGTATGCTCGAAGAGAAATACGGCCTTGTTCAACTCTCGACCGGTGACATGCTGCGCGCCGCCGTCGCCGCTGGCACGGATGCCGGCAAGGCCGCCAAGGCGGTCATGGAAGCCGGAAATCTCGTTAGCGACGAGATCGTCATCAACATCCTGCGTGACCGCCTGACACAAGACGATTGCCGCAAGGGCGTCATCCTCGATGGCTTCCCCCGCACCACGGTGCAGGCCGAAGCCCTCGATACGCTGCTCGCTGAGAGCGGCCAGAAGATCAACGCCGCCGTAAGCCTCGAAGTCGAAGACGCCGCAATGGTGACGCGGATTTCAGGCCGCTACACCTGCGGCACATGCGGCGAAGGCTATCACGATACGTTCAAGCAGCCCGCCAAAGATGGCGTCTGCGACAAATGCGGAGGCACGGAGTTCAAACGCCGCGCCGACGATAACGCCGAAACCGTGGCAAGCCGCCTTGAGGCTTACCACGCACAAACGGCACCGCTCATTGCCTATTACAAGGGCAAGGGCCGCCTCGAATGCATCGACGCTATGGGCGACATTGATGCTATCGCGGCAAATCTGAACGCGATTGTCGATAAGGCAACCGCGTAAAGGGGAAATGTAAGGAGCCTGCCCGTTTCGGCGGACAGGCAACTTGCGGAGGAAACGGATATAGAGGGAGGAGCCAAACATGGCCGACAACCCATCCAACAATAACGCATACTGGTCCGCAAACGTGCGGATCATTCTGATCAGCCTCGTGATTTGGGCGCTGGTCTCCTTCGGGTTCGGCATTCTGCTGCGCCCGATGCTGAGCGGCATCGCCGTCGGCGGATCCGATCTGGGCTTCTGGTTTGCTCAGCAGGGGTCGATCATCGTCTTCCTGGCGCTGATTTTCTACTACGCTTGGCGGATGAACAAGCTCGACGCCGAACACGGCGTTGGCGAAGAGTAAAAAGGACAAACACAGATGGATCAGTTTACTATCAACCTGCTGTTTGTTGGCGCGTCCTTTGCGCTCTACATCGGCATCGCGATCTGGGCCCGTGCGGGCTCCACATCGGAATTTTACGCTGCGGGTCGCGGCATTCACCCGGTCACCAACGGTATGGCAACCGCCGCTGACTGGATGTCGGCCGCGTCGTTCATCTCGATGGCGGGCCTCATCGCCTTTACCGGCTATGACAA
>JAPHRE010000059.1 GCA_026195905.1 Pseudopelagicola sp.
GCGGGGGGCCAGCCCCCCGCACCCCCCGGAGTATTTTAACCAAGATGAAGAATAGGGGCCAAACGCCCCGCCGCCCCAACAGGGAGACCGGAACATGAGTAAAATGGAAGACTATGATGGCCCGATCCTTGAGATCGACAAGCTGTCCATCTCTTTCTTCACCCGCCTGCGCGAAATCCCGGCGGTGATGGATTTCTCCGTCAACGTGATGCCCGGCGAAGCCGTTGGCCTTGTCGGGGAATCCGGCTGTGGCAAATCCACCGTGGCGCTCGGCGTGATGCAGGATCTCGGCAAGAACGGTCGCATCGTCGGCGGCACGATCAAATTCAAGGGCCGCGACCTTTCTGAAATGAGCCCCGAAGAGCTGCGCAATATTCGCGGCAACGAGATCGCCATGATCTACCAAGAACCAATGGCCTCTCTGAACCCGGCGATGAAAATCGGCAAACAGCTTATGGAAGTACCGATGATCCATGAAGGCGTGGGCGAAAAAGAAGCCTATCAACGCGCCCTGGAAGTCGTCACCGACGTGCGCCTGCCCGATCCCGAACGCATGCTGAACGCCTACCCGCATCAGCTTTCGGGCGGCCAGCAACAGCGCATCGTCATCGCTATGGCGCTGATGTCGAAACCCTCGCTATTGATCCTCGATGAGCCCACCACCGCGCTTGATGTGACCGTCGAGGCCGCTGTGGTCGAGCTGGTCAAGGATCTGGGCAAGAAATACGGCACCTCGATGCTGTTTATCTCGCACAATCTTGGCCTCGTGCTCGAGACCTGTGATCGCCTGTGCGTGATGTATTCCGGCGAGGCGGTGGAACGCGGCTCGATCGAGGACGTGTTCGACAACATGCAACACCCCTATACACAGGCGCTGTTCCGCTCAATCCCGCTGCCGGGGGCGGACAAGAACGCCCATCCCCTGATCGCGATTCCGGGCAACTTCCCGCTGCCGCATGAACGCCCGCCGGGATGTAATTTTGGCCCACGCTGTGACTATTTCGAGGCCGGGCGCTGCGATGCAGGGGCCATCTCGATGCAAGACGTGCCGGGCTTTGAGCGCCACGCCACCCGCTGCATCAAATTCAAGGACATCGACTGGGACGCGCCCCTGTCGCTGGCCGAAGAAAAGGAAAAACCCGAGATCGGCAAGGTCGTCCTCAAGATGGACAACCTGAAGAAATACTACGAGGTGTCGGCCAACGCCCTGTTCGGTGGCGGCGAAAAGCGGGTCGTCAAGGCCAACGAAACCCTCTCCTTTGAGGCCCATGAATCCGAAACCCTCGCCATCGTGGGCGAATCCGGCTGTGGTAAATCCACCTTTGCCAAGGTTCTGATGGGGCTTGAAACAGCGACCGATGGGGAAATCCTGCTTGATGGCAACAACATCGAACAGACCCCGATCCAAAAGCGCGACACCAAAACCGTGGCCGATGTGCAAATGGTGTTCCAAAACCCGTTTGATACGCTCAACCCCTCGATGACCGTTGGCCGCCAGATCATCCGCGCCCTCGAAATCTTCGGCATCGGCGAGAGCGAAGCAGACCGCCGCGCGCGTATGCTTGAGTTGCTGGATCTTGTGAAACTGCCGCGCGCCTTTGCCGACCGTATGCCACGTCAGCTTTCGGGCGGTCAGAAACAGCGCGTCGGCATCGCCCGCGCCTTTGCCGGCGGGGCGCGCATCGTGGTCGCGGACGAACCCGTTTCGGCGCTTGACGTGTCGGTGCAGGCCGCCGTGACCGACCTCTTGATGGAGATTCAGCGCGAGGAAAAAACCACCCTCCTCTTTATCTCTCATGACCTCTCGATCGTGCGTTACCTCTCGGATCGCGTCATGGTCATGTATCTTGGTCACGTGGTCGAACTCGGCACCACAGATCAGGTCTTCTCGCCCCCCTATCACCCCTACACCGAGGCGCTTTTGTCGGCGGTGCCCATCGCCGATACCTCTGTCGAGAAAACCCATATCGTGCTGGATGGCGATATCCCGTCGGCCATGTCGCCGCCGCCCGGCTGTCCGTTTCAGACGCGATGCCGCTGGAAGGACCAAGTGCCCGATGGTCTATGCGACAAAGAGGTGCCGCCGGTGCGCGATATTGGCGATGGCCATCAGCTCAAATGCCACCTTGCCGAGGATATCCTCGCCCGCATGGAGCCGGTCATCAAGATCGCCGCAGAATAAGACCGCAGAATAAGACCGCAGAATAAGACCCAAACCGGGGGCGGCGCAAACCGCCCCCCTTTTTTCCTGCGCCCTCCCGCACTAGACTCTGTGCCATGTCTCGCTTTGCCCCGCTTCCCGACCCGCCCTATTACGCCGTGATCTTTACCGCGCAACGCAGGGAAGGCGACCTTGGTTATGGTATGATGGCCGACCGGATGATGGCCTTGGCCGAAACCCAACCGGGCTATATCGGCGTCGAGAGCACACGCGACACAGACGGGTTTGGCATCACCGTCAGCTATTGGAAGGACGAAGCAAGCCTTCTGGCATGGAAGGCCGAGGCCGAACATCTCGCGGCGCAGACCTTGGGCAAGACCCGTTGGTATGCGCACTATTCCCTGCGCGTCGCCAAGGTTGAACGCGCCTATGACGGCCCTGAAGGGCGCGAGGCCTAGTCCTCTTCAAGCAGCGCCTCATAGCGCGCATCGGTCAGCGTCTTCAAAAACGCCACCAGCGCATCCACCCGGTTGTCATCAAGCGCCGGCCCGGTCTCCAACTCTTCCATCGAAAGCGTGCCCTCGACCTCGGGCGCGCGCCACGGCTGGCCGGTCTCGGGGTTGACCTGACGCGCTTCGGCCTTTGAATTGTATTTGTTGTAAAACAGGATCACCGTGCGCAGGTCTTCGAATACACCATTGTGCATATACGGCCCCGTCACCGCGATATTGCGCAGGGTCGGCACCTTGATCTTGCCGCGCTGGGCCGGATCATCAATGCCCGGATGCGCCAATAGCCCCTCATCTCTGAAATCCGCCGCAACGCCATTGACCGCGCGCACCGCCGTATTCATGGGCGTGCCAATGTTGTGATATTCATTATTGGTAAAGGTCTCGCGCGGATCAATCGCGCTCTGGCGCAGTTGGTGGCACATATTGCAATTGGTGAACTGCTGCGAAAAGAACAACAATTTCCCAAGCTCTTCTTCATGCGTAAACGCGACCTCGCCGCGCAGATACCGGTCATATTTGGAATCAAAGGGCGCGAATAGATCCGTGCGCTCAAAGGCGGCAATCGCCTGTGTCATACCGCGATAGGCCGCGTCCACATCCGCCATGACCTCTGCGCCAAACAGGCTCTGGAAACTCTCGACATAGGCCGGTTTTTCCTCAAGCCGCGCCACGACGCTCGCCTTGTCCGGCATCCCCATCTCAATCGGGTTGAGCGGCGGCCCCCCCGCCTGATCCTCCAGCGTCGCGGCCCGCCCGTCCCAGAACATACCGCCGACATAGGTGCCGTCGGCCTGCTGATGGAACGGCGGCACAAAGGCGGCATAGCTTGCTGTGGGGGCGCTGCGATCCCCAAGCGACTTGCCATCGTCGCCCAAAGAGACCGCTTTGCCGACTTCGGTCGGGCGCGAGTCCACAAACCCATAGTCCGGATCATGACAGGTCGCGCAGGATTGGGTGCGATTGGCCGAAAGGTCCGTATCAAAGAAAAGCACCTCGCCAAGGGCTTCAAGGCTCTCATAGGGTTGCGCCTGCGCGCTGCTTATACCCAGTATCACACCAAGCACAGCCCCCCGTGTAATCCCGATTTTCCTCATCTGCGGCCCCTTCACACGATCAAGACGTCATGCGCCATTGCTAGCGCCCTGCCTTGCCGCAGACTTTGACCGATGTCAATCCCGAGTATTTTTGTCAGCTACCCCAGATCACCCGCACATAATTGCGGGTTTCTTGGTAAGGCGGCACCCCGCCATGACGACGCACGGCTTCGGGACCGGCATTATACGCCGCCAGCGCAAGACGCCATGAGCCGAAACTGCGATATTGCTGTGCAAGGTAGCGCGCCCCGCCATCAAGGTTCTGCGCCGGGTCAAGCGGATCAACCCCAAGACGGCGCGCCGTGCCCGGCATCAACTGTGCAAGCCCAAGCGCGCCCTTGTGCGACTGCGCCGTGGCATTCCAGCCCGATTCCTGCTGCACCAGTTTGAGAAAGAGATCAACCGGCACCCCATGACGCGTCGCCGCATCCTGCGCCAACGCGAGATACGGCCCGTTATACTTGCCCTGATAGCTGCCATCGCCCCATTTTGACGGGGTATAAACGGGGCGCGGCTCGATACGCACCGCACTCTTGGTTTCCGCCCGTTTGCGCTTGTCGATCACAGATGTCTGAGACCGAAACACGCCCGCCTTGGATTTCGACGTCAGGAAATCGGCCTTGACCGGCAAAGCCACCAACATCGCAACAATCAGCCCGGAAACCCCCGCACGTATCATGGCAAACTCGCTCCAGATGCCCCTACATGAAGCCCTCTTAGCGAAAAACAGACGAAATTTCCAGAGCCTCCTGCCCACTCCTGCCCCTATCAGCCCTCGATCAGCGCACAATTGGCAGCTTTGCGCCGCCCGCGCCTCGACTTTTTGTCGGCTTTAGGCTTTCCTTAACCGGGATGGGATGGTCTATGCTGGCACGAAACCAGATTACAGATTCTTAAAATGGGGGGTGCCACATGGCCGGTTCCGTCAACAAAGTTATCCTCGTCGGCAATCTTGGCCGCGACCCGGAGGTCCGCACCTTTCAGAACGGCGGCAAAGTGTGCAACCTGCGCATTGCGACCTCTGAAACGTGGAAAGACAAAAACACCGGCGAACGCCGCGAACGGACCGAATGGCACACCGTCGCGATCTTCTCCGAGGGTCTGGTCCGGGTCTGCGAACAATACCTGCGCAAAGGCTCCAAGGTCTATCTTGAGGGCAAATTGCAAACCCGCAAATGGCAGGACCAATCCGGCAACGACCGCTATTCAACCGAAGTCGTCCTGCAAGGCTTTGACGGCACGTTGATTATGCTCGACGGTCGCAGCGGCGGCGGCGGCGGTGGCGGCGACTACGGCGGGGGTCAAGGCGGCGGTTACGGCGGCGGCGATCAGGGCGGCTACGGCGGCGGCTATGATAGCGGCCCCGGCGGCGGCGCAAATCAGGGCGGCGGCGGGTCGTCCTCGCGCGATCTCGACGACGAAATCCCATTCTGATCTCGCCTCACTGGTAAACCCGCTCTGGCCGCGATACCGTCACACCAAAGACGTTGGCAGCGAAAGGTTTACTCATGGCTTGGTCCTTCTCTATAGGCCGTCTGTTCGGCTCTGACATCCGCGTGCATGCAACCTTTTTCCTGTTGCTGCTGTGGATCGGGCTGATGGCCTACGCCGAGGGCGGCACGTCTGCCGCCCTCGCCAGCGTGCTTTTTGTCGTGGCGCTCTTTGCCTGCGTTGTGGCGCATGAGTTCGGCCATGCCCTGACCGCGCGGCGCTACGGCATCCGCACCCCTGACATTACCCTCTTGCCCATCGGCGGCATGGCCCGGCTTGAAAAGATGCCGGACCAACCGGCACAGGAAATCCTCGTCGCTCTCGCTGGTCCGGCGGTCAATGTCGTGATCTGGGCCGTGCTGACGCTTCTGCTTGGCGCTCAAACCGGCGGTGCCTTGGTCAACCTGACCGATTTGACCCCGACCACTTTCCTGGCCCAGCTTGCGGCAGTGAACCTCTTTCTGGCAGTGTTCAACCTCCTGCCCGCCTTTCCAATGGACGGTGGCCGGGTGCTGCGCGCACTGTTGCAAACCCGGATGTCGCGCCCGCGCGCCACCGAAACCGCCGCCCATGCCGGACAGATCGTCGCCTTCCTGATGGCCTTCGCCGCGCTCGCCACCGGCAACATGATCCTGCTGCTCGTGGCGTTTTTCGTCTTTGTCGCGGGCAACGCCGAGAGCAAAGACGTCTCCATGCGCGCTCTGACCCGCCGCATGCAAGCGCGCGACGCGATGATTACCGCCTATGAAAGCCTCGCGCCCACCGACCCGTTGCAAACCGCCGCCACAACCCTCATCCGCACAACCCAGCATGAGTTCCCCGTGCTGGCTCCCGACGGGACGCTGCTCGGCTTCCTGACCCGTAGCGCGCTCTTTGCCGCGATGGCCGAGGACGCCGGAGCCATGCGCCATGTCGATACCCTTATGGAGCGCGACATACCGCGCGTGCGCCTTGAGACCAGCCTCGAAGACGTCACCGACGCCCTCTACAAAGGCGCGCCCGCCGTGGTTGTCTGTTCGCCCGAGGACAAGATGTTGGGCTATATCACCCGCGAAAACCTTGGTGAATTGATGGTGCTACAAACCCGCCAAAGCGCCTGATGTGACCAAAACCAATTGCGCGCATTTTATGCATCATGCTACCGCGACACTGCGTCCCATGATGCACGCCCGACTTTTGAGGAACTCTGGCAAACACGATTTTCAAGAAGGATAATGCGAATGACATCTTATCTGAAGTCCCACCCGACCCGCGATGGTTTCTTTGGAGACTACGGAGGGGCACAGCTTCCACCAGTGCTCGAGCCGCATTTCAAGGCCATCGACGAGGCCTATCAGAAGATTTCAAAATCCGCCGAATTCATTCGCGATCTGCGCTATGTGCGCAAACATTTCCAAGGCCGCCCCACCCCGGTCTCCCACCTCAAGAACCTCTCGGATATGTGTGGCGGCGCGCAGATTTACGCCAAGCGCGAAGACCTGAACCATACCGGCGCGCATAAACTCAATCACTGCATGGCCGAGGCGCTCTTGGCCAAACATATGGGCAAAACCAAGCTGATGGCCGAAACCGGCGCGGGTCAACACGGCGTGGCGCTGGCGACGGCGGCGGCCTATTTCGGCATGGACTGTGAAATCCACATGGGCGAAATCGACATCGCCAAAGAAGCCCCCAATGTCACGCGCATGAAACTCCTCGGCGCCGAGGTCGTGCCGGTGGGTTTCGGGGGGCGCTCGCTCAAGGAAGCGGTTGATTCCGCCTTTGACTCTTATGTGCCACAGGCCGACACGGCGCTATTTGCCATCGGCTCTGTCGTGGGGCCGCACCCCTTCCCAAGAATGGTGCGGGATTTCCAACATATCGTCGGCATAGAATCCCGCGAACAGTTCCTCGAGATGACCGGCGGCCTGCCCGACATCGTCGCCGCCTGCGTCGGGGGCGGCTCTAATGCGATGGGGCTTTTCGCGGGCTTTATCGACGACGAGGACGTCGCGCTCTATGGGGTCGAACCGATGGGCACCTCCTCCAAGCTCGGCGATCACGCCGCCACGATCACCTATGGCGAAGATGGTGACATCCACGGGTTCCGCACCTTGGTCCTCAAGGATGAGGCCGGGGAACCTGCGCCTGTGCACACCGTCGCCTCGGGGCTGGATTACCCCGGCGTCGGCCCGGAACACGCCCACCTGCACCGCTCAGGCCGGGCCAATTACACCTCGGCCAACGACAAGGAAGCCCTTGATGCCTTCTACAAACTGTCGCGCCACGAGGGCATTATCCCCGCCCTCGAAAGCGCGCACGCCGTTGCCTTTGCCATGCGCGAAGCCGCCGATCATCCCGGCAAATCCATCCTGATCAACCTCTCGGGACGCGGTGACAAGGATATCGACTACGTCACCGAGACCTACGGCTTTAGCGTCGACGGCTAAACGCCGGATACCTCATTAAAGGAAAACGCCGATGGACTTTCTTCCATCGGCGTTTTTTCTTTTTATATCAGATAGAAAACTGCCCGACCTAACGTGCGGCAAGCGCCTCTTCAAGAAGGGTCTTGACCGCCTCGCGTGGCACATCTGCGGTGACAAAAGCCTGCCCGATGCCGCGCGCAAGGATGAACCGCAATTGCCCGTCGACAACCTTCTTGTCCTGCGCCATGAGATCAAGAAGCCCCTCGGCATCCGGCAAGTCGCCCTCGATATCGCGAAGGTCAACCTTCATTCCCATCTGCGCCAGATGCGCCCGAACCCGGCTCGGCTCTTCCTGCGCACACAGCCCCAACCGCGCACTCAACTCAAACGCCAGGGCACAGCCGATCGCCACGCCCTCGCCATGCAAGAGCCGGTCCCCATAGCCCGTCGCCGCCTCCAGCGCGTGACAGAACGTATGGCCAAGGTTCAAAAGCGCCCGATCCCCCTGTTCGGTCTCATCGCGCGCCACGATCTCGGCCTTCATCTCGCAGGACCGCTTCACCGCCTGAATGCGCGCCGCCATATCCCCCGACGCCAGCGCCGGTCCCTGCCCTTCAAGCCAATCAAAGAATGTCGCATCGCCCAAAAGCCCGTATTTGACCACCTCGCCATACCCGGCCAGGAAATCGCGCGGGCGCAGCGTGCCGAGCACCTCTGTATCGGCCAAGACCAACGACGGTTGGTGAAACGCCCCGATAAGGTTCTTGCCCTGCGGCGCGTTGATCCCGGTCTTGCCGCCCACCGAACTATCCACCTGTGCCAAAAGCGAGGTCGGGACCTGCACGAACCGCACCCCGCGACGCAAGACCGCCGCCGCAAACCCCGTCAGATCGCCAATCACGCCGCCGCCAAAGGCCACCACGATATCGCGCCGCTCGACCTTTTCGGCCAAGAGCCACTCCACCGTGCGTTCAAAATGCGGCCAGCTCTTGGTGCCTTCGCCCGCTGGCAGGACAAGCGTCTCCATCTCAACGCCTTGTGCCGCAAGCCCCGCGCGCAACGCTTCAAGATGGAGCGCCGCAACATTCTCATCCGTCACAACACGCACCGTCGGACGCTTGAGAAGCGGCGCAATCAACGCCCCGGAACGGGCCAGAAGGCCGGGGCCGATCTGGATATCATAGGCCCGCGCGCCAAGCCCCACATGCACCGTTTCCATCATCTTATACATCCTCCAACACGTCCGGGCGGCTCAAAAGCGCCTCGACCACGCGTTCCGCCATCTCTTCGATCGTGAACCGAGCATCAGCCTTGACCGTAAGGTCGGCCTGTCGATAAATCGGCACCCGCGCCTCATATATTCCGGTCAATGTCGCCTTGGGGTCGGGGGTGCGCAACAATGGCCGCGTGTCCTTGTGGCGAACCCGATTCCAAAGAATATCAAGATCGGCATCAAGCCAAACCGCGACGCCTTTTTGAGAAATGACCCTGCGGTTGTCCGGCGCAAGATATGCCCCGCCGCCAGTCGACAAAATACCGCGCTCCTCCTCAAGAAGCCGCGCAATAACCTGCGCTTCCTTATCGCGGAAAAACGCTTCGCCATCGCGGGCGAAAATCTCGGCAATGGTCATGTTGGCGGCTTTTTCAATTTCCGCATCGGAATCGAGAAACGCAACCCCAAGCCGTGCCGCAAGCGCCCGCCCCACAGCGGTCTTTCCGGCTCCCATCATCCCCACGAGCACAACCGTCTTTTTCAATTTCAGCGTCATGTCGTCCCCGGTGAATGACCCATCATCGGCCAAGCCTTGCGCAAATTCAAACTTTCGCCCCTGAATGACGTGATCTTGTGCAAAATGCCAGTTATAACTTGGGCAAAATAGAGCAGGCTCTTACTGGAGACGTCATGGGCAAACTGATCCTCTTTCTCGTTGCGCTACTATGCGTCGGCGCCATTGCACTGGTGGGCTATGCCTACCTTGGGCCGTTGCTTGGCGTGGAATTTGCACCCGCGCCATCGGAAATACGCCAACCGCTGACGCTAAGCCCGACGGGCGGCTGACACTGATGCAAATGCGGCTCGCCTCCCTCGCCTGTGTGTGTCTCGCCCTTCCGGCCTTGGCCCAAGAGGGCGACACCGCGCCGCTCTCGGCGATTGACTGGCTTGCTCAGACGCCGACCATCACGCTGCAACTCAGCGAACCGCCCGTGGCCCAAGGCGTTGAGACGCCCGATATTGCCGTCGATACCCTGACCGCGCCGGGGCGCGAAGGCGTGGGCCTGCTGCCAAGCCACGTCACCGGCCTGCCTGCTACGCTCTGGCAAAATAGCCGCGCCGATGTGCTCGCCAACCGCATCGCGGCGCTGAACCCGGATCGCCTGCCCGCCATGCAGGCGTTGCTCTATACGTTGCTGCTGGCCGAGACCAACCCGCCGGGGCTCTCGGAGGCTGCGCCCGAAACCCTGCTTCTGGCGCGAATCGACAAGCTCATAGAGATGGGCGCGCTCGATCAGGCCCAAGCCCTCGTCGAGGCGGCTGGCCCTGAAACCCCCAATCTGTTTAGCCGCTGGTTCGATATCAGCCTACTCCTTGGACAGGAAGAGACCCCCTGCACCGCGCTCATCAACGCGCCGCACCTGTCGCCGTCCTATGCCGCACGGGTGTTTTGCCTTGCCCGCTCGGGCGACTGGCAAGCCGCAAGCCTGACGCTGGGAACCGCCAATGCCCTCGGCCTTCTGACCCACGAAGAAGACGCGCTGTTGTTGCGATTCCTCGACCCCGACCTCTTTGAGGGCGAACCGATCCTGACCATCCCGCGTGCCCTCACCCCCCTGACCTTCCGCCTCTACGAAGCGATTGGCGAATCGCGTCCAACGACCGGCCTGCCGCTGGCCTTTGCTCAGGCCGATCTGCGCGAACGCGCTGGCTGGAAAGCACGCCTCGAAGCCGCCGAACGCCTCGCGCGCACCGCCGCGCTCTCGGAAAACCGCTTGCTCGGGATTTACTCCGAGGGCAAACCCGCCGCCTCCGGCATGATCTGGGACCGGGTTTCGGCGCTGCAATCCTTCGACGCCGCCTTGCAAAACGGCGATATGGCGGCGCTGTCCTATACGCTCCCCGCCGCGTGGGCGGCCATGCGCTCTGTGCATCTCGAAGTGCCCTTCGCCCGCCTCTATGCCCCCCGCCTGACGACGTTATCGCTTTCGGGGACAACCGCGCGCCTGGCCCGCAACATCGCGCTTTTATCGCCAAGCTACGAACGCGCCGCATCCTTAGGGCCGCAGGATTTCCTCGCCGGTGTGGCCCGTGGCATGCCGCCCCGCTTGCCCCCCGATCCGCTGCAACGCGCCATTGCCGACGCGTTCCACGGCGCGGGCGTGCCACAGGATATCTCGACCATGCTCGCGCGTGGCCAACTTGGCGAAGTCATTCTCGTCGCGATGAAACTCATGGAAGATGGCGCGCTTGGCAATCCCGCCGCGCTGACCGAGGCGCTGGCGATCTTCCGTGCTGTCGGCCTTGAGGACACGGCCCGCCGCGCCGCACTTCAGACGCTTTTGCTCGATCTCAGGGGCTAAACCCATGCCCGCCCTCTCCGACCGCCGCCAGATCGCAACCTTCCTCGATGCCCAGGCCGCCGAACTTGGCGCCTCCGAAAACACCCTCGCCGCCTATGGCCGCGACCTCGTGGATGCCGTGGACTGGGCCGAAACCCAAGGCCGCGCCCTTCTCGACCTCGCGCGCGGCGATATTGAATCCTACCTGATTCATTGCGCCGCACAGGGGCTTGCCAAATCAACCCGCGCGCGGCGTCTCTCGGCGCTCAAGCAATTCTACCGCTTTGCCTTTGACGAAGGCTGGCGCGCCGATAACCCCGCGCTGCTCATCAAGGGGCCGGGGCGCGACAAACGCCTGCCCAAGACCCTCGACATTGAAGACGTCGACCGCCTGCTTGACGCCGCCCGCCATACCGGCCGAAGCCCCTCCGACCATTTGCGCAACACCTGCCTGATGGAGCTTCTCTACGCGACAGGAATGCGCGTCTCCGAACTGGTCTCGCTGCCGGTCTCCGCCGCGCGCGGCGATCCGCGGATGCTGTTGGTGATGGGCAAGGGCGGCAAGGAACGCATGGTCCCGCTCTCGCCTCCCGCCCGCACCGCGCTGGCCGCATGGCTCAAGGCCCGCGACAAGGCCGAAGACGCCGCGCGCGAAAAAGGCCTGCCCGCCTCACGGTTCCTCTTTCCCTCACGCGGCAAATCCGGCCACCTGACCCGGCATCGTTTTTATGCGCTGATCAAGGAACTCGCCGTCGCGGGCGGCGTCTCTCCGGCCAAGGTGACGCCCCATACCCTGCGCCATGCCTTTGCAACGCATCTGCTCGCCAACGGGGCCGACCTGCGCGCCATCCAGACGCTTTTGGGCCACGCCGACATCGCCACTACCGAGATTTACACCCATGTCCTCGAAGACCGCCTGCGCGACCTGGTTCTGGACCATCATCCGCTCTCTGAGCGACGAAACCCCTCCAAGACCAAATCCTGACCGACTTATCGTCGCGCCCTCCCTTGATTGCGCGGCAACGGACCCCCATAACCATCCTGACGACAAAGGACAGGATTATGGACGTAGCGACAGCCACCCTCGACTCAAGTTTCTGGATCACAGCCGGGGCCATTCTCGGCCTGCTCGTGTTGTCGGGCTTCTTTTCCGGGTCTGAAACGGCCCTGACCGCGGCGTCTCGCGGCAAATTGCGCATGCAGGCCGACAAGGGCAATCGCGGCGCCGCCCGCGCCCTCGACATCACCGAAGACAACGAACGCCTGATCGGCTCGGTCTTGCTTGGCAACAACCTCGTGAACATCCTCGCCGCCTCGCTGGCGACCGCGCTGTTTACCCGTGCCTTTGGCGAATCCGGCGTGGCACTGGCGACGCTGGTGATGACGCTGCTTGTGCTGGTCTTTGCCGAAGTCCTGCCCAAAACCTACGCCATTACCCGCCCCGAAGGCGCCGCCGCCGCCGCCGCCCGCCCGATTGGCATCGTGGTGACGGTGTTTGCCCCCGTGGTCACGGCCGTGCGCTGGTTCGTGCGCGGTGTGCTGCGCCTCTTTGGCGTGCAGACCGACCCCGATAGCCACATCCTCGCCGTGCGCGAAGAAATCGCCGGCGCGATCCAGCTTGGCCATTCCGAAGGCATCGTCGAAAAGGAAGACCGCGACCGCATCCTCGGCGCGCTCGATCTGTCCGAACGTGCCATCGAGGAAATCATGCTGCACCGCTCCGGCATCCAGATGATCGACGCCAACGCACCGCCCGCCGAGATCCTCTCGCAATGTCTCGAAAGCCCGCATACCCGTCTGCCGGTCTTCAAGGACGAGCCGGAAAACATCATTGGCGTAATCCATGCCAAAGACTTGCTGCGCGCCATGCACAAACAGGTCGCAGACCCGCATGGAAGCTTTTCCGACCTGACCGAATTTAACATCGTCGAAGTCGCCAAAGAGCCGTATTTCGTCCCCGAGACGACATCGCTTGATGACCAGATGCGCGAATTTCTGCGCCGCCACTCGCATTTTGCCCTTGTCGTCGATGAATACGGCTCGCTTCAGGGCTTGATTACCCTCGAAGACATCCTCGAAGAGATCGTGGGCGAAATCACCGATGAGTTTGATACCGATGACGAACCCGAAATCGCGACCGCCGAGGACGGCACCTACCTCATTGACGGGTCCATGACGATCCGCGACCTCAACCGCGCGACCGACTGGTCCCTGCCCGATGAAGAGGCCAATACCGTTGCCGGGCTGGTGATCCACGAAGCCCAGATGATCCCCACCCCCGGACAGGTCTTCTCATTTCACGGCTTCCGCTTCGAGGTCGTCTCGCGCGAAGCCAACCGCATCACCCAGCTCAAGATCCGCCCGCTCTGATCGCGTGACCATCACCGGGCCCATCACCGGGCCTGATACCTGACCTCACGAAAAGCCATCGCCGCGCCGCGAAACAGGCTTGCCAAGCCGCGCCGCTTGGCGTCAAGAGGAAGGTTGTATAACTCAACGAATAGGGCGTGCGCATGTCCTCTATGAACAACGTGACCGGCATTCTCCTTGTGATCTTCTCTATGGCGAGTTTCACAATGGAGGACATGTTCATCAAAACCCTGTCGAGCGACCTGCCCACCGGGCAGATTCTCTTGATCCTCGGCATTGGATCGGCCTCGGTCTTTGCCCTGCTGGCGACCGCGCGCGGCCAGAATATCTTTGCCCGTGCCGCATGGCGTCCGCTGCCGGTGCTGCGCGCCGCCTGCGAGGCCGTGGCGGCTATGGCCTTTGCCTCGGCCCTTGCGCTGGTTGAGATTTCAACAGTCGCCGCCGTGTTTCAGGCCATGCCGCTGGCCATCACTATGGGCGCGGCGCTGTTTCTTGGCGAACAGGTCGGCTGGCGACGCTGGAGCGCCATCGCCTTGGGCTTTTGCGGTGTCTTGCTCATCATTCGCCCCGGTCTCGACGGGTTTGATCCCAATACCCTTCTGGTGCTGATCTCCGTGGCCGCCGTGGCCCTGCGCGACCTGATTACCCGGCGCATCGACGTCGCCGTATCTTCCTTCGTGGTGTCGTTTCAGGGCTTTGCGTCGCTGATCGTCGTCGCCCCTGTGATGCTTGCCCTGACGCCGGGCGGCGCGGCGGCGCTGTCGCCCTCTCACGTCTTGCAAATCTCCGGCGCAATCCTGTTTGGCGTGATCGGCTACTGGGGCATCGTGACCGCGATGCGCGTCGGCGAAGCCTCGGTTGTTGCCCCCTACCGCTACACCCGGCTTTTGTTCTCGATCATCACCGGTGTGCTGGTCTTTGGCGAACGCCCCGATCTTCTAACGCTCATTGGCGCCTCGCTGATCATCGGCACCGGGCTTTATACCTTCCTGCGCGAACGCGCCCTCGCGCGCCCTGTCGCCCCGCTCTCGCCCGACTTTCCGCAAGACTAAGCGCCGCTCCGCCCCCGTTGGCGCAAACATGGCGGCGTTAGCCCTAACGCCGCCCCTCATCCCCTGTGCCCCCGTTTACAAACGCCCCGCCCCCTGCCAAAAGGCGCGCAACGCATGCAGTTTTCCCAAGGAAAGACATCCATGAGCACCATCATCGACATCCTCGCCCGTGAAATCCTCGACTCCCGTGGCAACCCCACCGTCGAAGTCGACGTGATCCTCGAAGACGGCACAATGGGCCGCGCCGCCGTGCCCTCGGGCGCGTCCACCGGCGCCCATGAAGCGGTCGAAAAACGCGATGGCGACACATCCCGCTACATGGGCAAAGGCGTGCTGGAAGCCTGCGCCGCCGTCAACGGCGAGATCGCCGAATCCCTGGTCGGCATGGACGTCACCGAACAGGTCGCCATCGACGCCGCCATGATCGAACTCGACGGCACCCCCAACAAATCCCGCCTCGGGGCCAACGCCATCCTCGGCGTCTCGCTGGCCGCCGCCAAGGCCGCTGCCGATTTCACCGCCCAGCCGCTCTTCCGCTATGTCGGCGGCACCTCGGCCCGCGTCCTGCCGGTGCCGATGATGAATATCATCAATGGCGGCGAACATGCCGACAACCCGATCGACATTCAGGAATTCATGATCATGCCGGTCTCGGCCGCGAATATCCGCGACGCCGTGCGCATGGGCGCCGAAGTGTTCCACACCCTGAAAAAAGAGCTGACCGCCGCTGGCCTCAATACCGGCATCGGCGACGAAGGCGGTTTCGCCCCCAATATCGGCTCAACCCGCGCCGCGCTCGACTTCATCAAGGCCTCGGTGGAAAAAGCCGGCTACAAACTGGGCGAAGACATCTACCTCGCCCTCGATTGCGCCTCCTCGGAATATTACAAGGACGGCAAATACGAACTCAAAGGCGAAGGCAAATCCCTCACCTCCGAGGAAAACGCCCAATACCTCGCGGACCTGTGCGCCGACTACCCGATCATCTCGATCGAGGACGGCATGGACGAAGACGATTGGGACGGCTGGAAACTTCTGACCGACATGATCGGCGACAAGGTGCAGCTTGTGGGCGACGATCTCTTTGTCACCAACCCCACCCGCCTCGCCGACGGCATCGCCAAGGGCGTCGCCAACTCGATGCTGGTCAAGGTGAACCAGATCGGCTCGCTGACCGAGACCCTCAAGGCCGTCGATATGGCCCACCGCGCCCGCTATACCAACGTCATGTCGCACCGCTCGGGCGAAACCGAAGACGCCACCATCGCCGACCTCGCCGTCGCAACCAACTGCGGCCAGATCAAGACCGGCTCACTGGCGCGCTCCGACCGGCTCGCCAAATACAACCAACTGATCCGCATCGAGGAAGCCCTGGGCGAAACCGCCGAATACGCAGGCCGCTCGATCCTCAAGTAAGCCCCTATAGGGCAGGTGTCCAACCCACACAAAAAGCCCCGCTCCGGCGGGGCTTTTTCGTGTCAAACCGGGATGCATCCAAACACGCGCACACGCCTTGCCGCGCTTATTCCCCGCCCGCCGAAACCGGCACGTCGATATGGAAGGTCGCCCCCATATCCGGGCGGCTCTCATAAGAAATCCCCCCGCCCATGCGCTCTACAAGGATCTTGGCGATGTGCATCCCAAGGCCCGACCCGCCAGGAACTTTCATCGACGCGCCATCCACCTGAATGAAGCGCCCAAACACATCGTCTTCCATGCCCTCGGGAATGCCAATTCCGCTATCCTTGACCGAGACACGAAGCCGATCCCCCATAAGACGCATAGAACATATGACCTCCCCGCCCGCCGGAGAGAATTTTACGGCGTTCGAGATCACGTTCCCAACCACCTGCTTCAATCGGTGCGGATCCACATAAAGCTGCGTCTCCGCGTCGTGCGCATCATTCACAAGCCGCACATCGGCCTCTGCTGCAAAGGCCTCATATTCCTCGATCACATCTCGCAGGAACTCCCCCGCATTCAGCTCTTGAAGGTCAAGTTTCATGGTCCCCAAATCGAGCTTTTGCAGATCGAGAACATCCTCCACCAACTTCAACAACCGTAGGCTGTTACGCTGCGCAATGGTCAACAGGTTTCGAAGCGGATCGCTGATGTCGCCAACCGCCCCATGAAGCGCCAGATCAAGCCCCCCCTTCACAGAGGTCATCGGTGTGCGCAATTCATGGCTGATCATGGCAAGGAACTGGGATTTTGCGTGATTGGCCGCCTCCGCCCGCCCCAACGCTTCGCGCAATGCCTCCGCCGAAAGCTCGCGTTCCGTAATATCAACAAACGAAACCGACCACCCAAGAATCGGCCTCTTGCTCTGGATCGGGCTTTCGATCGGAAGCACGCGCGCCTCAAAGGCCTGCCCGCCAAGCCTGACCGCCTCTGAACTGTCGAAATACCCTGTTGTCATGAAGGCGCGCAATCTCGCGCCAATGATCTCCAGCCCATCCACAAGCTGCCCATAGCGCGGCATTTTCGACCGAAACAAGGCTTTGGCGGCGGGGTTTGCGTGGGCAATCCGCCCCTCCGCGTCAAGAATAATCACCGGGTCTTGGGTGGAATAGTAGAAAAGGTTCCGTCCCTGCGCGGCGGTGTCCATCATCGTATTGTTCAACAGCACCCAACTCAACGCAATGAGCGAGACCGCGAACATGAACGGCGTTGGGTCAAAGCCATAAAAAGTCACTTCCCCAAGCACATAGGACATATTGGCCGCCAGCGGCGCAATCGTGATAAGGAACAAGACCCTGAGGAAAGGCCGGATCACCTTTTTGGCTTTGTAATAGGCATAAATAAGCACCCCCAAAGCCCCGAGCACAAAGACATACAAGATCGAGGCCACCGCGTAAAAAAGCGGCCCGTGGGCAAAAAAGACGTATGTATACCCCTCCTCAACCACAAACCGGGTCTCGGTGCCATAAAGCAGATGGGTCTGATTATTCGTAAGCGCGATAAGCGCCACCACACACGGCACCGCGACATAGAACCAAAGCCGCCAAGGACGGTTTCCCTGATAGGTGCTCATCGTATAATCGTAGATGAAAAACGACCATGCGATGGGAAGCAACGTGATCCCCGGCCAGGCCGCGATAGACCAGAACAGCTTACAGCTTTCCCCCGGCGACGCCAAATCCAAGGCAACCGTAAAGAGCCACCACAGCATCGCCACGAATGTCAGGACAAAAGCGGTTTTCCCTGCAAACCACTTTCTCTGCCCAACCCAAAAGACGATGCCGAAACAAATCAGCCACAAGACCGCTGCGGCCCCTGCGGCAAAGGTGACATCAAGATTTTGAAAACAGGTCATTCTGAAACCATACAACTCATACTTGTTTTTTGAAAACCTAGAAACGTATCCCCGTCAATATTTATGCGCCCCCGCCCTGCATGTGCCCCGCCTTTTCCCGGTCTGCGCCCCTTACCGTCTGGCCTCATCGCCCGGCTGGCTGAGCGTGCCGCCGCCAACCCGCGCCCTGACGCCTGTCGTGCCCGGACAAGAGGTCGCCATGCCCCGTGCCACACGCACCGCGAGATAGGCAAAGGCCTGTGCCTCAAGCATATCGCCATCAAGCCCGACCTCCTCGACCGCAAGCACCGGACAATCAAGCGAGACCCCCAGCATCTCCATCAATACCGGATTATGCCGCCCGCCGCCGGTAACAAGAACGCGCTCTGGCGGCACAGGACAATGCGCCATCCCCGCCGCAACACCAGCGGCACACATCGCTGTCAAGGTCGCTGCGGCATCCGCATCCGACAATTCCCCAACAAGCCCAACCATTTCAGAAAAATCGTTCCGATCCAGAGACTTGGGCGGCATTCTTGCAAAATACGGCTCGGCAAGGAACAACTCCAACGCGCCTGTCTCAACCTCGCCTTGGCGCGCGATCCGGCCATCTTCATCGAAATCCAATCCCCGCCGTGCGCGCAATAGATCATTGAGCGGCGCATTGGCTGGCCCGGTATCAAAGGCAAGCAACGCGCCCTCGTCCTCGGCTTGGCTTTTGGTGGGGTCAACCCAGGTGATATTCGCCACCCCGCCAAGGTTAAGAAAACACAAAGGCGCCTCGGCCCCGATCCACCGCGCACAGGCGAAATGGAAAAACGGCGCCAACGGCGCGCCCTCGCCGCCCATCTGCACATCCGCACTCCGAAAGTCCCAGACCACCGGCACCCCAAGCGCCTCGGCCAAGCCCTGCCCGTCGCCAACCTGCAACGTGCCGCGCCCGCGCGGCTCATGCGCAAGGGTCTGGCCGTGAAACCCGACGATCTCGACATCCTCAAACCGGCCAAGAACCGCCGCATGGGCGCGCTCGACAATCTCTGTCGCGGTCTCAACCTCCGGCCCGACCCATTTGCCAAGCGCGGCGGCAAGCGCCTTGCGCTCATCGCGTCCATAGGCCCGATAGTCCGTTTCGCCAAAGCCAAATATCTCGATGCCGTCCGTCTCGATGATCGCCGCATCCACCCCGTCAAGCGACGTGCCCGACATCGCCCCGAGCGCCCGCACCCGTTCCTTGCCCAATTTGGCCTTCATCATGGCCTTTCCCTTTGTCGCCACGCCGCCTATACACGGCCCCGGAAAACATACGGGACCAATGCCATGACCTACCACCCCAAATCGGACTTCATGACCATCATGATCGAACGCGGCTTCCTCGCCGACTGCACCGATTATCAGGGTCTCGACGAGGCGCTGACAAAGGGGATGGTCACTGCCTATATCGGTTATGATGCAACGGCCCAGTCGCTGCATGTGGGGCATCTGCTGAACATCATGATGCTGCGCTGGTTGCAAAAGACCGGCCACAAACCGATTACTCTGATGGGGGGCGGCACGACGAAGGTCGGCGACCCCTCCTTCCGCGCCGATGAACGCCCCCTCCTGACGCCCGACCAGATCGACCAGAATATCTCTGGCATGCAGCAGGTCTTTGCCAAATACCTCGACTATGGCGACGCCGGCAACAAGGCCATGATGCTCAACAACGCCGAATGGCTCGATGGGCTCAACTACCTCGACTTCCTGCGCGACATCGGGCGGCATTTCTCGGTCAACCGCATGCTCTCTTTCGAGTCGGTCAAATCCCGTCTCGACCGCGAACAATCGCTGTCCTTCCTCGAATTCAACTACATGATCCTTCAGGCCTATGACTTTCTCGAACTGAACCGCCGCTATGGCTGCGTCCTGCAAATGGGTGGCTCGGATCAATGGGGCAATATCGTCAACGGCATCGACCTCACGCGCCGCGTTCTGGATCAGGAAATCTACGGCCTGACCTCGCCCCTCCTGACAACCTCGGATGGGCGCAAAATGGGCAAATCCCAGGGCGGCGCCATGTGGCTCAACGCCGATATGCTCTCGCCCTATGAGTTCTGGCAATTCTGGCGCAACACGACCGACGCCGACGTGGGCCGCTTCCTCAAGCTCTATACCGAACTGCCGCTTGAAGAATGCAACCGCCTCGGGGCGCTCGAAGGCTCGGAAATCAACGCCGCCAAGATCATCCTCGCCAACGAGGTCACAACCCTGTGCCACGGGGCCGAGGCCGCCGCCGCCGCCGAGGCGACCGCGCGCGAAGTGTTCGAAAAAGGCGGTGTGGGCGATGACCTTCCGACCCTGACGCTCTCTGCCGACGACCTGCCCGCCTCCATCGTGCAATTGATCGTCAAATCCGGGCTTGCCAAATCCGGCAAAGAGGCCAAACGCCTGATCTCCGAGAATGGCGCGCGCCTTGACGACGCCCCACTGACCGATGCCGGGCTGATGATCGACGCCGCCGCGCTCGCCGCCCCGATCAAACTCAGCGCGGGCAAGAAACGCCACGCGCTTGTGCAACTCGGCTGAGACCCGACGCACCCCAAAATCACCAAGGGGGCCACCACGGCCCCCTTTCTTCATCTTGGCAAAAATACTCGGGGTGAATTGAGCCGTAGGCTCAAGAGGGGCAACGCCCCTCCTCCCGCAGGGTCCGGCGCGGGGGGACCCGGCCCCGCCGGCGTTTATCTGAACATATGTTCATTTCATGACACGCATGTCATACAGGGAGGATACCTATGAAACTCGACCAAACCTGCGCCGTGATTACCGGCGGAGCCTCCGGCCTCGGTGCCGCCACCGCCCGTCACTTTGCTGAAAACGGTGCCAAGGTCGCCCTGTTCGACCTCAACGAGGAGGCGGGCGAGGCGCTGGCCAAGGAACTCGGCGGCACCTTCCACAAAGTCAACGTCACCGACGAGGACTCGGTCGCTGCGGGCATCAAGGCCGCCAAAGACGCAATGGGCACAATCAACGCCTGCGTGAACTGCGCCGGGATCGCCCCTGCCGCGACAACGCTGTCCAAGAAAGGCCCGCACCCGCTGCACACCTTCCAACAAACCATCGACATCAACCTTGTCGGCTCGTTCAACGTCGCCCGCCTCGCCGCCGAGGTGATGGCCGAAAACACCTCCGCAAGCGACGGTGCGCGCGGCGTGATCATCAACACCGCCTCCATCGCCGCTATGGACGGCCAGCGCGGCCAAGCCGCCTATGCCGCCTCCAAGGGCGGGATTGTCGGCCTGTCGCTGCCTATGGCGCGCGATCTGGCCCGCTCGGGAATCCGCGTCATGGCCATCGCGCCGGGCATCTTCCTGACCCCGATGCTGCAAGGCCTGCCGCAAGAGGTGCAGGATCAACTGGCCGAGGACGTGACCTGCCCCAAACGCCTTGGCGATCCGTCCGAGTATGCCCGCCTCGCCGGGTTCATCGTCGAGAACGGCTATCTCAACGGCGAGGTGATCCGCATCGACGGCGCATTGCGGATGCAATAACCTGCCACATGCCCCTGCAAAACCGCGTTCAGCCCACCGGCGACATCCTCGCGCATCCCGCGCGGGGGTGCATCATGGGCAATCGCGGCATCCTGCACGACCCCGACCAGCGGCTGACCCATCGCCGCTGGCGGCATAAGGCTTGGGTCTGCTGTCGCCTCGCCTTCAAATCCCGCCGCCGCCCCCTGATGGCCCCCGGCGCTTATACCGAACTTTTCTTTCATGACGAAGCCGTGGCCCTCGCCGCCGGGCACCGTCCCTGCGCAGAATGCCGCCGCAGCGATTTTACCGCCTTCCTCGCCGCCGCCGATCATTCCGGCCCGGTGGCGCATTTCGATGCCCGCCTGCACGCGGCCCGCGCCGTCCCCCGCCGCTTTGTCCAACGCCGCGAGACCGCCGAGGCCGCATCGCTCCCCGATGGCGGTTTCCTCCTGTTGGACACCGGCCCCGCCCTCCTGTGGCACGACGCGCTCTACCCGTTTTCGCCGCATGGCTACGGCCCGGCCCAAAACCGCCCTTCAGGGAACGTGACCGTGTTGACCCCTACCCCGACCCTCAACGCCTTGCGCGCGGGCTACAAGCCACAGGTCGCCCTGTCGCGACCTCTTGCCTGAAATATCTAACCGGGAATGAACCGCGCGCGGCCCAGCGAGGCAACGCCCCCTGCGTGAACCATCGCGCGCAGCGTTAACCGTCGCGCGCTTTGTTCATATCGTGGTTTTGCGCAGGCCGCACCGACGCAATACCGACGTTATACCGACGCGATACAGACCCACGTTTTCGCCGTTAACCCGCCTCGGATTTCTCTTCAAGAATCAGCCATTCCTCTTCGGCATCCGACAGCGCCGTATGCCGCTCAACAAGCGCATCTGTGGCTTTCTGAAACTTCACCGGCTCCTTGGTAAAAAGCTCGGGATCCATGAGAAACTCTTCCAGCTTGGCAATCTCCGCCCCAAGCCGCTCGATGATCCCCGGAAGCGCCTCAAGGCGGTGTTTCTCGGTAAAGCTCAAACCCTCTTTCTGGGCCTTCTCCTGCTTTACCTTCTCGGCCTTAGCCTTTGATTTTTCTTTCTTTTCTGGCATAACCTCTGCGCCACGCTGGGCTTGGTAATCGCTCCAACCCCCGGCATAGACCACGGCCTGGCCATTGCCCTCCATCGCCACCGTGGTGGTCGCCACCCGATCAAGAAAATCCCGGTCGTGGCTCACAAGAAGCACCGTGCCCTCATAATCGTCCAGGAGCTCCTGCAACAGGTCGAGCGTTTCGACGTCAAGATCGTTGGTTGGCTCGTCAAGCACCAGAATATTGCTCTCCCGCGCCATCAATTTCGCCAACAACAACCGCGCCTTCTCGCCCCCCGAAAGGCTCCTGACAGGGGCTCTTGCCTGTTGGTCATCAAACAGAAATTCTTTAAGGTATCCAACGACATGCTTGGGATTACCGCGCACCATAACCTGATCGGATTTGCCCGAAACCCGCATCTCTGGATCGCCCGTAAGACTATCCCAAAGGCTCATCTCCGGGTCAAGCTGCGCGCGGCTCTGATCGAACACTGCCGGAAGCAAATTGGTCCCCAACGTCACCGTCCCCGCATCCGGCGCGACCTCGCCCATGAGCATCTTGATCAAGGTCGTCTTGCCAACGCCATTCGGCCCGACAAACGCCACCCGGTCGCCGCGCTGCACGGTCAACGAGAAGTCGGTGACAATGGGTTTTCCATCAAACCCTTTGCTCAACCCCTTGGCATCAATGACTTTTCGACCCGACTTTGGAGCGGAAGAAAAATCCATCGCCGCCGTGCCCTGACGTGCGATCATCCCAGCGCGTTCTTGGCGCAGGTCTTGCAAGGCCCGCACCCGCCCTTGGTTGCGCTTGCGCCGGGCGCTGATCCCTTCGACGGCCCAACGCGCCTCGGCTTTGATCTTGCGATCCATCTTGTGACGCTGGAGGTCTTCCTCCTCCCAAATCTTATCGCGCCAGGCTTCAAACCCCTCAAACCCCTTTTCCTGCCGACGCACCATTCCCCTGTCAATCCAAAGGGTTGCACGCGTCAGTGCACGTAAAAAGGCGCGGTCATGCGAGATCAAAACAAAGGCCGCCCGCGTCGCTGATAGCTCGGCCTCAAGCCAGCCGATCGCCTCGATATCAAGATGGTTGGTCGGCTCGTCCAAAAGCATCAATTCCGGCGCTTCCGCCATCAGCTTGGCCAATGCCGCACGCCGCCGCTCACCGCCCGATGCGGTCTCCACGGGGCGGTTGGGGTCAAACTTCAACCCCTCGCCAGCGCGCTCAACCTTATAGGCTTCCCCCGGTTCAAGCCCCGATGTCGCAAACTCGCCAAGCGTCGAAAACCCTTTCATATCAGGGTCTTGCTCCATGTAGCCAACACTGACTCCCGGCGGCACGACAATGTCGCCCCGATCCGGTTCCACAAGCCCCGCCATGACCTTCATCAAGGTGGATTTCCCCGACCCATTGCGCCCGACAAGCGCCACACGGTCGCCGGGTTGAACCACAAGGTCCAGCCCATCAAATATCGGATCGCCCCCAAAAGTGAGGGAAATGCCGTTCATCTGTAACAAGGGTATACGTGCCATGAGAGGGGGCTAAACCGCCCGCATCATCCCGTCAACCGGCCTCATCCGCCAATCGCGCGCAGAAGTTTTTTGCGCCCCGGCGGAATGGCGCGAATCTCCAGCCCGGTAAAGACATGCAGCGTGTTCATATGGGTATCAATCACCGCATGATCGCTGACCCAACCGCCCATCATAAGATAGGTCCGCAAAAGCGGCGGCATCCGCATCTGGGCAAGTTTCAGGTTCGGTTTGCGCCGCAGCCGCGCTGCATAGCGAAACACCTTTGGCGCCTTGACCTTGGGCAACCAGCGTTTCGGCGCTAAGTGACGGTCGCGCAGCATGGCAAAGGCATCGAAATACTCTTTGGCATCCGTGCCCGAAAAAGAGGAACAGCCAAACAACATTTCCACATTGTTTTCATCGACATACGCGGTCATCGCCCCCCACGCTACGCGCAGGATATCTGGGTCCGTGACCTCTGGATGGATACAGAAACGGCCCATCTCGACCATCGGCCCATCAAACGCCCGCAGCGCGCTCAGCTCGTAAAACTGTGCCGAATACGAACGGTCAATTTCGCCCCCGCCCGCAAGCGGTAGAAACCGAAAGCAACAGACAAGCCGCCCGCTCTCGCGCTCTTCGACAAGCATATGGATACAGATCGGATCAAAGCGATCCGCGTCGCCCCCTTGGGCCTCGACGCCATGAAACGCCATTTGCCGAAGCGCCTGCGCCGCGCGCAGATCATCACTCGTCGTCGCCACACGCACCGTGTAACGCCCTTTCGACAACGCCACCATGAGCCGTCCCGCCATTCGTTCAGTCGCCCCTACATAGGGATTAAACCGTAACAGCCAAATGACGACCACGCCACGCGCCTATGACATTTCCCGATGAAACATCCGGGCCGCGCCTAGAGCGATGGCCCGAAATTGCCGATGTTCTTGACCAGTTGCGCAATGATATTGATGTCGTCGATGCCATTGTCCGTCACGCGCCGCGTCAGAGCAACGGCTTGACCATCCTCAAGCCCGTATTCCGTAATATTGCGCACAACGCCCCGTTTATCAAAGGTGATGGCGACGATGCGGCGCTCAACCACTTCCGGCTTGCGGGCACCGAAATGGCGCACCTGCGTGCGCACATAGTAATAGCCGCTGTCGTTCAGCACACCGGCCGCCGACGGTGCCCCAACGGTTTCAAGCACGCTGTCACGCGTATCAACCCCAACCGTGACCTCTGCGAGATCCTCGGGCGTTGGGACATATCCGTGGTTGCGATACTGCGAGGTGCAGGCGCCCAGAATGACCAAAAAGCCGATTCCGACAACCGCCGATTTGAAACCCTTGCCCGGTGCGATCATGACTGCCCTCTTGCTTTGGCTGCTACTGCCTTCTATCCCGCTTACAGAAGGAATGCCTCTGGTTCAAGAATGTATAAGCAGGCCCAATGACGACACAAACCGCTACCCTCCCCCCTTTTCGGGTCGACGATCTGCCGCAAAACCGTGTGACGCGGTTCGATCTCGTGCCCGATCAACGACGTTTGGCCGAGATAGCCGCCGATCTTGGCCTGCTTGGCCTGCAAAAACTGCGCTTTCAGGGGCTATTGCGCGCCTCCGGTCGCACCGACTGGCGGCTAGAGGCCCATCTCGGGGCCACCGTGGAACAGGCTTGCGTGGTGACGCTTGATCCGGTGCGCACCCGGATTGAGGTTGATATCACACGGCTTTTCCTCAAATCGCACGACCTGCCAGAGGAAATCGACGGCGAGGTTGAAATGCCCGAGGATGACACCACCGAAGACCTCAAGGCCGAAATCGACGTCGAACACATCATGCGCGAGTCGCTGGCGCTTAACCTGCCGCTTTACCCGCGCAAAGAGGATGCAGAACTTGGCGAAGCGGTGTTTACCCAACCCGGAAAAGCCGCTATGCGGGACGAAGACGCACGTCCCTTTGCCGGGCTGGCCGCATTGCGCGACAAGCTTGGTGGGGATGGCGAAAAATAACTCTTGCGCATCTGCGAATTCAAAGTATTTTCGCGCGCTCATTCGGAATTTAGGGTTGGACTCGGGTGCGCTTTGCGCGTAATGGCTCGGGACACTCAGGAAATCGGCCGCGATAGACTTCATCGGGCCCCAGTTAATCAAAGGTTGCGACATGGCTGTCCAGCAGAACAAAGTATCGAAATCGCGCCGCAACAACCGCCGTGCCCATGACGCACTTGTTGCAGCAAACCCCAATGAATGCTCCAACTGTGGCGAGCTGAAGCGCCCGCATCACGTATGCGCGTCCTGCGGCCACTATGATGACCGTGAAATCGTCTCGATGGTCGATGATATCGACCTAGACGAAGACGCGGCATAAACAATCAATCGGGATTGCGCCCGCATGACGGCATTGAGCGAAAACGCGAAAGCGGCAGCCGGGCGCACCGTCATCTCAGTTGATGCGATGGGCGGTGATCGCGGGCCGGCAGCAGTTGTTGCCGGCATTGCGCGTTCTGCCAAAAAGAATCCCGACATTGCCTTTATTCTGCATGGTCCAGAAAGCGATCTGACCCGGCTTGTCCGGCGCAAAAAGGCCTTGGCCGGTCGCGTCGAGATTCGCGATTGCGATGGTGTCGTCTCGATGGATGACAAACCAAGCCATGTCATGCGCACCGGCAAGTCGACTTCGATGTGGTCGGCGATCGAATCCGTGCGCAACGGCGAGGCGGACGTGGTCGTCTCCTGCGGCAATACCGGCGCGTTGATGATGCTTTCGGTGGTGCGCCTGCGCAAATTGCCCGGTGTAAACCGCCCGGCCATCGCCGTTCTCTGGCCGTCGCGGTCGGCCTCCGGGTTCAACATCATGCTGGATGTCGGGGCTGATATTCGCGCCGACGAACATGACCTGCTGCAATATGCGCTGATGGGGGCGTCCTATGCCCGCAACGGCATGGAGCTCGAACACCCGCGTATTGGCCTGCTCAATGTCGGCACCGAAGAACACAAGGGCCGCTCCGAGCTCAAACTCGCCCATGATCTGATCGCCCAAAACGCCGACGCCGCAAATTACGAATTTGCGGGATTCGTTGAAGGCGGCGACATTCCCGGCGATGTGGCCGATGTGATCGTCACCGACGGGTTTACCGGTAATATCGCGCTCAAGACCGGCGAAGGCACCGCAAGCCTGATTGGCTCCCTGCTCAAGGAAGCGTTCAAATTCTCGCCCCTGTCGCGGCTTGCCGCCCTGCTTGCCTATACCTCGCTGCAACGTCTCAACAAGCGGATTGATCCGCGTCGCGTCAACGGCGGCGTGTTCCTTGGCCTCAACGGCACCGTGGTCAAATCGCATGGCAGTTCCGACGCAACCGGCATCTCTGCCGCCGTCAAACTCGCCTTCAAACTGTCGCAGTCCGGCTTTTCGGAAAAACTTGCTGCACGGGTTGCATCCGCCGTGCGGCTGGACCAAGATGCCGCAGCGTCAGGCGAAGGAAACGGAACATAATCATGACAAGACGCGCCGTCGTCAAAGGCGTTGGGCACTACCTGCCAGAACGCATTGTTCCGAATTCGGAATTTGAAAAGACCCTCGATACAACCGATGAGTGGATTCGAACCCGGTCGGGTATTGAACGCCGCCATTTTGCCGCCGAGGGGCAGACAACCTCAGACCTCGCCTTCGAGGCCACGCAAAAGGCGCTCGAAAGCGCGGGCATGTCCGTGGATGAGATCGACGCCATCGTTGTGGCCACCTCGACACCGGACCTGACCTTCCCTTCCGTCGCCACCATGCTGCAAAAAAAGATCGGTATGACGCGCGGCTTTGCCTTTGATGTGCAGGCCGTCTGCGCCGGGTTTGTCTATGCCTTGACCAATGCCAACGCGCTGATCCTGTCGGGCCAATGCGACACCGTGCTCGTGGTCGGCGCCGAAACCTTTAGCCGGATCATGGACTGGGAAGACCGCGCCACCTGTGTGCTTTTTGGCGACGGGGCTGGCGCGTTGATCCTCAAGGCCGAAGACGGCGCAGGCGAGACAACGGATCGCGGCATCTTGTCCGCCGACCTCAATTCCGATGGCCGTTACAAGGACATGCTCTTTGTCGATGGTGGTGTGTCGACCACGGGGCAATCGGGCAAACTGCGGATGCAGGGCAATGCCCTGTTCCGTCAGGCGGTTGAAAAACTGACCTCAACCGCCCACACCGCGCTGACCAAGATCGGTCTTGACGACAATGCCGTGGATTGGATCGTGCCGCATCAGGCCAATATCCGCATCATCCAGGGCACAGCCAAGAAAATGGGCATCCCGATGGAGCGCGTGATCCTCACCGTGCAGGACCACGGCAACACCTCTGCGGCCTCGATTCCGCTTGCGCTTTCGGTCGGTGTTGAGCGCGGCCAGATCAAACAAGGCGACCTGATCGTCACAGAAGCCATCGGCGGTGGTCTGGCTTGGGGCGCGGTCGTGCTGCGCTGGTAATCGCTTGCGCTTTCGCACCGTCTGAAGGCCCGCTGACAAGTCATTGATATTGACTCGGAAATTCCATTCGCCTTAAGCTTGTCCTCAATAAAATCCCAGGGGGACCAATGAGCGAAAAAACTTTGACACGAATGGACCTAAGCGAAGCCGTGTTTCGCGAAGTTGGTCTATCGCGAAACGATTCTGCCGATTTGGTCGAAAGCGTTCTCAATCATATGTCCGATGCACTGGTGCAAGGCGAACAGGTCAAGATCTCCTCGTTCGGCACGTTCAGCATCCGTGACAAGGCCGCGCGCGTGGGCCGCAACCCCAAGACCGGCGAGGAAGTTCCCATTGAACCGCGCCGTGTTTTGACGTTCCGCCCATCGCACCTGATGAAAGACCGCGTCGCGGCGGGTAACAAGAGTTAAACAAAGGCGGCACTCATGGGGAAATCTCCCGACGCCTTTCGCACCATAAGCGAAGTTGCCGACTGGCTTGATACCCAGGCGCATGTGCTACGCTTTTGGGAAAGCAAATTTACCCAAGTAAAACCCGTCAAACGCGCGGGCGGGCGGCGCTATTACCGCCCTGCCGATATGCTGTTGCTTGGCGGGATCAAGAAACTGCTGCATGACGATGGCATGACCATCAAAGGGGCGCAAAAACTCCTGCGCGAAAAAGGCATCAAATATGTCGCGACCTTGTCACCGCCGCTCGTGGATGACGACACTCTCGCCCCCGAGGATGAGATCGACCTTGCCGTCGTGTCCGCCCCCGTCGAGGAAGAGCGCGGCACGGTCCTGAGTTTTGAGCGACGCAACGAGGCTGAGGCACTGCCCCCCGACGCAGATGCCCCCGCACAGACCGCGCCAGAAGAACCCGCGCCCGAAGAGACCAAAGTGGACGACGACGCCGAAATCGCCGCCAAAACACATGCCGATTCCAAATTTCTCCAAGACGCCGAGGGCGATACCTTCTCGTTCCGCCCGCCCCCCTCTGCCCCGGAGGACGAGTCGCCCGAAGCGCCGGACAGCATCCCATCCTTCGTGCAGCGCGTGGTCCCAAAGCCTCGCGCACAGGACGAAGTGCCCGCCTCTGTGACGTCCGCCGTCGATACGTCTGACGCGACCGGTGCCACCGAAGAGGACATCACCGCGCCGGAGCCGGATGAAACTCCCCCGCCCGCCGAAGACGTCACCGCCACGGAACCGACCGCAGACCCGAACGCGGACCCAGACCCAGAGCTGACTCTCCTGAGCGAGATTGCCTCAATGACTGCTGTTGCGCCGCAAAATCGGGGCGATGTGGCGGCGCTTTTGGATCGGATCACCGCGCTTTGTGATCGCATCGAAGCGGCGGAAAATGCCTAAAGCCTGTTTTCGTTTTTTGACTTGCCCCTGCCCTCAAATTCGCTATGAACACCCCATCGTCGGGCTATGGCGCAGCCTGGTAGCGCGTCCGTCTGGGGGACGGAAGGTCGCAGGTTCGAGTCCTGCTAGCCCGACCATTAAAAACCGCCCGTGGCCCTCTGGGTCCGGGCGTTTTTTGTATCCATATCGCGGGAGGACACCATGACAGGCGTATTGCCCAGCCAGACCATCGCCACCATGCTTGAGAGCGGTGAGATCATCGCCAATCCCGCCCCCGTCGAAGGTCAGGTGCAACCCGCAAGCCTTGATTTGCGCCTTGGCACCGTCGCCTATCGCGTGCGCGCCTCGTTCCTTGCCGGGGCGGATCGGACCGTCGCGGACCGGCTTGATGAGTTCGAAATGCACCGCATTGATCTTACCGAAGGCGCGGTGCTCGAAAAGGGCTGTGTCTATGTCGTGCCGCTGATGGAGAGCCTCGCGCTGCCGCCCGAGGTCAACGCCGTCGCCAACGCCAAAAGCTCGACCGGCCGTCTGGACCTACTGACCCGCACCATTACGGATGGCGGCGCCGAGTTTGACCGCATCCCGACCGGCTATACTGGCCCGCTTTATGCCGAGATTTGCCCGCGCTCGTTCTCGGTCCTCGTGCGCCCCGGTATGCGCCTCAACCAGATTCGCTTTCGCAACGGCCAAAGCATCCTGAGCGACGCCGACCTCTCCGTCTTGCACGACCGAAGCCCGCTTGTGGATGGCGAGGCGGTGATCGACGATGGGCTAGGGTTTTCCGTTGACCTCAAACCCGCCTCCGGCACGTTGGTCGGCTACCGCGCCAAACCCCATACCGGGGTGATCGACCTCGACAATATCGGCCATTACGACCCCGCCGAATACTGGGAAGAGGTCCGCAGCCACGATGGCCAGATCATCCTCGACCCCGGCGCGTTTTATATCCTCGTAAGCCGCGAAGCGGTACACATCCCGCCCGCCTACGCCGCTGAAATGGCGCCCTACCTTGCTATGGTGGGGGAATTTCGGGTGCATTATGCCGGATTTTTCGACCCCGGTTTCGGTCATGACGCCGCAGGCGGCACCGGCTCGCGTGGCGTGCTTGAGGTGCGCTGTCACGAAGCGCCCTTTGTCCTCGAACACGGTCAGGTGGTCGGTCGCCTTGTCTATGAACGCATGGCAGACGTCCCCGAGCAACTCTATGGCTCCGGGATCGCCTCAAACTATCAGGGGCAAGGCCTCAAGCTCTCAAAGCATTTCAAGACGCCCTGACCGGGCCTCTCTCGGGGTAACCTGCCTTAGAACTTGTTCATACGGCGCGCCATACGCGCGGCCCGGCGGGCCTGTTTGACGCCCTGTTGCGCGGATTGGTTTTGCCCCGGCGGAGTGCCGCGGTGTTCTTGGGGTGTGGCACGACCGGCGCTGTCTTTCTTGCCAAGGGCATTTACCCCGGCATTGACGCCGCTATTGATCGCTTTGCGCACGAACATGCGCAACACCATGTTGATGATGCTATTGGCATTCATGACATCGGGTTCCCTCTGTTCGAAATTGTCTTGGGCATGCTACCCTCTAATTTAGGAAAAACTGTGGCAATTACAAATTTGCCTGCGCCACGCCTCATCAATCCTCGAAAAGCTCTGATTGCCCTTCGCTGCTTTCTTCTTCGCCCTCATCGCCATCGCCAAGCGTCGGCATGGTGCCCGGCGGTGGCCTGCTCTCAAGAAGACCCGCCGCCCGAAGCTCTTTCAACCCCGGCAGATCGCGCGTATTCTCAAGCCCGAACTGATCGAGAAAGACCTGCGTCACAACAAAGGTCACAGGCCGCCCCGGCGTCATCTTGCGCCGCCCAAACCGAATCCACTCCATCTCAAGAAGCTGATCCACCGTGCCGCGCGAAACGCTCACGCCCCGGATTTCTTCAATTTCGGCCCGCGTGATCGGCTGGTGATAGGCGATGATCGCCAAGGTCTCGATCGCGGCCCGGCTAAGTTTGCGGGTCTCTATCATTTCCTTTTGCATCAAGAACCCAAGGTCCGGCGCCGTGCGCATCGCCCAGGCATCGCCAACCTTGACCACCCGTACGCCGCGCCCCTCATACCGCTTGCGCAGATGTACCAATGCCTCCGCCGCATCACAGCCATGTGGCATCCGACTATTCAGCTCCTTGACCGTCACTGGCTCGGCGCTGGCAAACAGGATCGCCTCGCACATCCGCTCTTGCTCGGCCATCGGCGGGGCTTCAAATAGGCTTTCCTCCGCGCCGCTATCCGCTGCGTCGCCTGCCTCTGCGCCAAAGCCTTCTTTCTTTTCAATATCTTCAGACATGATCTTGATCTTTCTTGCGCAGCTCAATCGGCGCGAAACTCTCGCTTTGGCGGATTTCGACCTTGCCCTCTTTTGCAAGCTCAAGAGAGGCCGCAAACGTCGAGGCCGTGGCCGAGCGCCGCTTCTTGGGGTCGCTCTCCCACCCGGTCGGCAGATAGCTCAGGATATCGGTCCAATCCCCGGCATAGCCGATCAATCCGCGCATCCGCTCCAAGGCTTCTTCCATTGTAAAAACCGACTCCCGGTCCATAACAAAGGGGCGAAACTCATCCCGCGTCCTGAGCCGCGCATAGCCCTGCATCAGATCCAAAAGCGTCGCCGTATAGGTGATCTTGCGCACCCGCATGACATCTTCCGGCACACCGCGCGCAAAGAAATCCCGCCCCAACCTGTCGCGCGCCATGAGCCGCGCCGCCGCATCACGCATCGCCTGAAGCCGCTCAAGCTGAAACGCCAAATGCGCCGCAAGCTCCTCGCCCGACGGCCCCTCTTCGCTTGGGTCCGGGGGCAACAAAAGCCGCGATTTCAGGAACGCCAGCCACGCCGCCATCACAAGGTAATCCGCCGCCAATTCGATCCGAAGCTGTTTGGCCTTCTCCACAAAGGCAAGATATTGCTGCGCCAGATGCAGGATCGAGATTTTGCGAAGATCAACCTTCTGCGTCCGTGACAAGGTCAACAAAAGGTCAAGCGGGCCTTCGAACCCGTCCACATCGACAATAAGCGCCTCCGCAGCAAGCCGCGCGGCAACCTTGTCTTCGTGAAATGACTCCGTGTCGTCCTCAGACATACCCTTGCCCTGAAAGAAGGGCTTCAAGTTCGGCACAGAGCGCCGAAATGTCAACAGGTGTGGGCGTCGGCCGCGCCGCAAGAACCGCTTCGGCGCGCCGCTCTGCGGCACCGCTCAACTGTCCTGTTGCGCTGGCAACCTCGGTCATCTCGTCGAAATCGCCGTTGCAATGCAGGATCACATCACAGCCCGCCGCAATGGATGCGCGTGACCGCTCTGCCAACGTCCCCGAAAGCGCCTGCATCGAAATATCATCGGTCATGATCAGGCCATCAAACCCGATCTCCTCGCGAATAAGCCGCATCATCATAGGCGAGACCGTGGCAGGTTGATCGTCAAGCGCCTCATAGACAAGATGCGCCGTCATCCCCATCGCAAGATCGTTAAGCGCCTTGAAGGGCGCAAAATCGCGCGCCAAGGCCGCACGCCCGGCCGTCACGCGCGGTAGATCAAGATGGCTATCGGCCCGCGCCCGTCCATGACCGGGAATATGTTTGAGAACCGGATAAACCCCGCCCTCCATAAGCCCCTGCGCCACGGCCCGCCCAAGCCGCGCCACGGTATCGGCCTCAAACCCGTAACAGCGATCCTTGAGAAACGGGTGCGTCCCGGTTTCCGCGACATCCACCAAAGGCGCGCAATTGGCATCCACGCCACAGGCCCGAAGTTCGTCGGCAATAATGCGATAGCGCAGATACATCGCCCGCTCCGCCGCCGCGCCCGCCTGTGTCACAAACGCCAGCGGCGCGGGCCATTCGCGCCCCAAAGGCGGGCGAAATCGCTGCACGCGCCCACCTTCCTGATCAATCAGGATCGGTGCATCGTGATCGACACAGGCCCGCAACTCGGCGCAAAGCGCACGCACCTGTGCGCAATCCTCGATATTGCGGGCAAAAAGGATAAACCCAAAGGGGCGCTGGTCGCGAAAGAAATCCCGTTCACGCGGTGAAAGACGTGGCCCTTCACAGCCAAAGATCACCGCGCCAAGCGCACTCACCGCGCCGTTACCGGGATACAATCCGCGTTTTGCGCCTTGAGCGCCGAGCACAGCCGCCGTGCATCGCTCAGATCGGCAAACCCCATAACGCGCAGCCGATAAAAGGTCCGCCCGCCGCTCTGGGCTTTTTGGATCACGCGCGTCTTGTCGCCAAGATACTCGCCAAACCGCTTGTGGAGCTTATCCCACTCGCCGCGCGCAATATCGGCGCTACCGTAGGCGCCAAGCTGCACCATCCGCGTGCCGCTAGGCACCTCGCTGACCTCATCTACCGCAGAGGTATCGGCCCGCGCGACCGTATCGGTCGCGGGCGCGGACACAGTCGAAAGCGATGCGGGGCGTAGCTTGGGGCGCAAAGACCGGCCCAGACCGCCCTCAACCGTCGCCTCAGGCTGCGGCGCAGCGGCTGAAACCACAACCGGCGCAGGCTCCTCAAGCGGCTTGGAATCCCCCGCAAGTTTGGCCGCGAACTCTTCGATATCGCCAATCTCTTGCGGTCCAAGCGGTGCCGGGGCGACAATTTCGGGTTGCCGCTCCCTGGCCACGGGCACGGCCTCTTCCGCGCCAAGATCAATCGGCGGCGGGGCAAGAACAAACCGATCCGCAGGCTTGCTCGCCGTCCCTTCTGCCGCAACCTCATTGACCGCAAGCCCTTGGTGGGCCGCTTGTCGCCCGCCAGGATCATCGGGTTGAATGCGCATCGGCCCCTCGACCGCGCGCACAACCGGAACCCCGGTCACATCCCGCACAAGAAGTTTGTAGCCCCAAACACCGGCCCCAATCACAAGACCAAGCGACAACGCCGCACCTGCCCAGTTCAAAAGAGGTGTCAAGGATCGGGGTTCATGCGCGGACATATGCTGCCCGGACATCGGAATCTCTGCCATTGTATCGCCTCACTGCCTCGACGATACAATGTCGCCGGGGTCGTCTTGCCATTTGCCTCAACCCCGCGCGACGTGTGGCTTTGTTACCGCATCTCTTGCGCAGGAGTTACGCCAAGAATACCAAGACCGGCGGAAATAACAATGGCAACGGACCGGGCAAGGGCAATTTTGGCTTGCGATGTGGCCGCATCGCCCTCCTGAATAAAGCGCAATGACGCATCATCATTGCCCTTATTCCAGAACGCATGCAGCTCACTGGCCAATTCATAGAGGTAAAAGGCGACGCGATGCGGCTCGTTGGTGCGCCCCGCGATCTCAACAAGGCGCGGCCATTCCGCAACCTTCTTGGCCACCGCGATCTCGGCCTCATGGCTGAGCTTGCCAAGGTCTGCCGCGATCAGCGTTTCATCATCAACCGCAATCCCGGCCTCGGCCGCCTTGCGCAGCACCGAACACACCCGTGCATGGGCGTATTGCACGTAAAAGACCGGGTTGTCCTTGGACTGCTCAAGCACCTTGTCAAAATCGAAATCCAGCGGCGCATCGTTCTTGCGCGTGAGCATCACAAAGCGGGTCACATCTGGCCCCACCTGCTCCACAACATCGCGCAGGGTCACGAAAGTGCCCGCCCGTTTCGACATCTTGAACGGCTGGCCATTCTTCCAAAGTTTCACAAGTTGCGTCAGCTTGATATCAAGCGGCACCTGCCCATCCGAAAGCGCCGACACGGCCGCCTTCATGCGTTTGACATAGCCGCCATGATCCGCGCCAAATACATCAATTAGCGCGTCGAACCCTCTGGAAATCTTATCAAAATGATAGGCGATATCGGGGGCGAAATAGGTCCAGCTTCCATCGGACTTCTTGACCGGGCGATCCACATCATCGCCATGATCGGTCGATCGGAAAAGCGTCTGTTCGCGCGGTTCCCAATCTTCGGGCGTCTTGCCCTTGGGCGGCTCAAGCACGCCCTCATAGATCAGCCCCTTACTCTCCAGCGCCGCAAGCGCCGCCTCGATCCGGCCCGTGCCATAAAGCGCCTTTTCCGAGAAGAATACATCCATCTCAACGCCAAGCGCCCGAAGGTCGTCGCGGATCAAATCCATCATCGCTTCGGTCGCAAATTCGCGCACTTCCACAAGCCAGACATCTTCGTCTTGGCCCACATAGGCATCGCCAACCTTGTCTTTGAGTGCTGCGCCCACCGGGATCAGGTAATCGCCCGGATAGGTGCCATCCTCGAACGCAACCTCCTGACCATGCGCCTCAAGATAGCGCAGGTAAACCGAGCGCGCCAAAACATCGACCTGCGCGCCGCCGTCGTTGATGTAATATTCGCGCGTCACATCATAGCCGACAAAATCCAGCAAGCTCGCCAGCGCATCGCCAAAGACCGCGCCCCGCGTATGGCCCACATGAAGCGCCCCGGTCGGATTGGCCGATACATATTCGACATTGACCTTTTTGCCCTGCCCCATCGTCGAGCGACCGAACTCTGCGCCGGTCTCAAGGACCGATGCCACCACCCCCTGCCAGAGCGCCGGCGCAAGCCGCAGGTTAAGGAACCCCGGCCCCGCCACCTCGGCGCTGGCAATCCGCGCATCGGTCGCTAGCTTTTCTGCCAGAGTCTGGGCAATATCGCGCGGCTTCATCTTCGCGGGCTTGGCCAGAACCATTGCCGCATTGGTCGCCATATCCCCATGCGCTGCATCGCGCGGCGGCTCGACCGCCACATTGGCGAAATCAAGCCCCTCAGGCAGCACGCCCTCGGCCTGCATATGTTCAAGCGATGCGATGACAAGCACGCGCATTTCGGTAAATAGGTTCATCGGAGCGATCCTCGTGATTTGTCGCGGGTTTATCATTCCCGGCGGTCAGGTCAACCGATCACCCCTTGCCAACAAGCCGTTCATGCTCCTGAAGCGCAAAGCGATCCGTCATGCCCGAAAGGTAATCCGATACGATCCGCGCAAGCCCCGTCTTGCCCTTGGCCTGTGCGATCTCGTCCTGCCACCGCTCCGGTAGGCGCGACGGGTCGCCAAGGTAAAGCGGAAAGAGATCCTCAACGACCTGCGTCACCTCTTTGCGCATGACAACAACGGACGGCGCGCGATACATGCGCGTGAAAAGAAAGGCCCGGATCACCTTGAGATCCCCAAAAACTTGCGGCGAAAACTGGATCACCGGCGCGCCAAGGGCGCGGATGTCCTCCACCGAACTTGCCCCGCTGGCCTGCAACAAAGCGCGCGAGGTGTCGATCACATCCGCAACCATAACCCCGAACACCCGGCGCAGCGCCTCATGCCGCCGCCGGATCGCCTCAAGCCCCGGATAGGCCCGGTCCACCTCTGCAAAGGCCGCGCCCACAATCGGCAATTCGGCGATCTCTGCTTCTGTAAATAACCCCGCCCGAAGCCCATCAAGAAGGTCATGGTTATTATAGGCAATATCATCCGAAAGCGCGGCCACCTGCGCCTCGGCGCTGGCATATGTCCCAAGCTCAAGATCATGCACCGCGTTGTAATCGGCCAACGCATAGGGCAATGCGCCCAATACCGGCCCGTTATGCTTGGCAATCGCCTCAAGCGTCTCCCATGTGAGGTTCAACCCGTCAAACGCGGCATAATGGCGTTCGCGCGCGGTCACGATGCGGATCGCCTGGGCGTTGTGATCGAACCCGCCATAGGGCTGCATCAACGCATCCAGCGCATCCTCGCCCGTATGCCCGAATGGCGTATGCCCAAGATCATGCGCCAGCGCGACCGCCTCTGTAAGCTCCTGATTGAGTCCCAAAGCCCCGGCAATCGTGCGCGCCACCTGCGCCACCTCAATAGAATGTGTCAGCCGGGTGCGAAAACTATCGCCCTCATGTTCGACAAAAACCTGTGTCTTATGCTTGAGGCGACGAAACGCGCTGGAATGGATGATCCGGTCGCGATCCCTTTGAAAACAAGACCGAAACGCGCTCTCTTCTTCCTTGACCTTGCGCCCGCGCGACCGCGCTGGATCGGAGGCATAGGCGGCTGGTGTCCTCGCTTGCATGGTCTCGGCCCCTTTGTCGGTCCTTGTCGCGTGTCTCAAGGATTTCTATATTGCACCGTAACGCCGGTTGAAACCGGTCAATTGTCACGCGCCGCCTCAGGAGTCCTGCCATGAACCTGCCGCCCAAAGTCACCGACCGCGCCTTTGCCCGCCTCGCCGAAATCGGCGCCGCCGCGCAGGGACAAGCTTTGCGCGTCGCCGTTGAGGGCGGGGGATGTTCCGGGTTCCAATATGAGATCAAGCTCGACGCCCCGGCAGAGGATGACATGATCCTTGAAGGTCAGGGTGAGCAAGTGCTCGTTGATAGCGTCTCCCTGCCGTTCCTGTCCAATGCGGTGATTGATTTTACCGAGGAATTGATCGGGGCGCGTTTCGTCATCGAGAACCCAAACGCCACAAGCTCCTGCGGCTGCGGCACCAGCTTCTCGATGTAATCAAGAGCGCCGCAATCGTCGCCCTTTCGTATACTCCTCAACACCTTATCGCACACTCTTCATGCGCCGCATGAACACAACGAGCCGCGGCCAGGTCGGCATTGGCACGCCGCCGGGTTGCATCTGATCGTAAACAAGGAACACCCCCGACGCGATCACGATCGACACCCCAAGATAGATATGCCCGCCCGGCACCTCGCCAAAAATCACCGCCCCAAGGATCACCATCCAGACAAACTGCAAGTTCATCAACGGCATGACCGCATAGGCTGCCAAAAGCCGCAGCGCCACGACCGAGACCCATCGCGCCGCAAACAGGGCCGCCGCATACGCCCCCACCCACACAAGATCGCCAACCGGCATGGGGCGATACACAAACGGCAACGCCAGCACCATCGTGAGGAAAAGGGCAAGGTTGGGATAAAACACCTGTGCGAGGGAATTGCTCTCATGCTGGCCGATAAACCGCGCCAGCACCAGCGACAGCGCCCCACAAAGACAGGCCACAAGCGCCACGAGATGCCCAACCGTGACCGCCGCCAAACCACCCGGAAACAGGCACAACACCCCCACAAACCCCGCCGCCAGTGCCGCCCACGCCAGCGGGCGCACATGTTCGCCAAGGATTGCCCCCGAGAGCATCCCGGAAAACACCGGCATCAAGCCAATGAACACAAACACCTCGGCAAAGGGCAAAAGCCGAAACGCCTGAAAGAACGCCACTGACCCCACAACCGTTAGCGCCGCCCGCACCGCCATAGCGCGCGGACAGGATGTGACCAAGGATTGCCCCGCGCCCCGCTTGATCCGCGCCCCGCCCCACGACAGGGCGACAACAACCGCCCCCGAAAAGGCAAACAACTGCGGCGCGCTATAGCCCTTGGCGATGAATTTCGTGATCGCATCCGCCGACGAAATCAGCAGCGTATAAAGAACAACAAGCCCGGTTCCGGCAAGGGCTGTCCGGTTGATCCCGCTCATCCGACGACCCGCGCCCCGCCTGCCCGCGCGAACCCCTCAAAGAACATATCGAAATTGTCGCTGGAATGTTCCGCCCGCGATAAAACCGCCTGCGCATCCTCGGATAGATGATTGAGTACGACCGGGCGCATTGCGCTCCAATCGCCGCTGCGATCTTCGAGGCGATACATACATTCCGACAATTCCCGCAGCGGCCCCAACATCCCCGAAGGGCGCTGAAACACCATACCATCCCCCATCATCGCCTTGGAAAATCCCCGCTCTCCCGTGCAGAGCATGAGCCAGTTACATACCAGATATTCATGGTAATCATCCTGCACCGATGCCTCTTCCGGGCTTAGAACGGCAAAAAGATGCGTATGGCGCACAAGCCATGTTTCCCACGCTTCGGGAGCCTCAAACCCCGCAAAGCGAAGCGCGATACAGATTTCCGCAAGCAGGTCCGCATTCTGTTCAAGAAACGCCAAAAGCCCCGCAAATTCGAGAGAAAGCCGCGCGCCCTGCCCCAATTGCGGGTCGATGCGCCCATATTCCGAAAGGTAAAATACGGCATGGGTCAATTCATACGCCGCTTTCTTGTTCGGCATGGCAAACCCCGCCGAGCGCGCCATAAATCCCCGCACCCGATCCTCAAGGCCGCAATCCTCGGCCAGCGGATCAATCCCGCGCCGGATCATCAGGCGCCGCGCTTCCAATCGTTGCAAATCCGATAGCTCGGCCCGCGCAAACCCCTGCTGCGCGACCCACGCCACAAGCCCCTCGCCCTTGCCGCCCTCCATGCCAAGATCCTCAAGATCAAGACAGATCGACAGAAGAAAGCGGTAATATTGCGGAAAGAACCGAAGCCGCCTTTCGACGCCCGCGTAAAACCCGCGATAGGCCTCAAGATCATCCGCCGCAATCCCGCGTCCCGTGCATTCAAGAATGTTAAGAAGCTCCGCATTCTCCTTGAGCCAAAAGACATCATCGCCAAACCGGCGATGGCTGGCGAAACTCTGCATAAGGGCCGCGTGTCGCTGTGTCTCGGGCTGAACCCGTGCCGCGGGGGAAAAGGCTAGAACATTGGTCATGGCGATCTCTCGGTTGGAAATGGGTCGGATAGAGTGCACCGGGCAAAAAACGACCGGGGCACATGGATCATGCCCCGGTCAAAGCCTGCGTCAGAGGCCCGAGGTAAAGAGCTCCGCCCCTTCGCCAGTTTCGGCACGTGCATCGCCCTGTGGCGCAAGGCCCGAGGTAAACATCTGCACCAGACCCGAGGTAAACATCTCGGCCCCATCCCCCGCCATCCGATCATGCGCCGCCTGCGGCGACAGACCCGACGTGAACATCTGCACAAGGCCCGAGGTGAACATCGCGGCACCGTCCCCCGCCATAGCATCAGACGCAAACTCTGACGCAAGGCCCGAGGTGAACATCTCTGTTGCACCGCCATCGTGCATGTTCTCCTCACAGGCCACGAGCGCGGCTTGGTTAAAGGTTTCGTTAACCATTTTGACAGTTTGTTGAGCGAGCATTTTTTGGATCCCTCCAGTTGAAGTTTTGAGCAAGGCAACGCTTGCACGTTAAACGGGTTTCTCCAAACATATTTTCCCTCTATGCGGTTTCTCTCCAAAAACGCTCACGCTCTGGCTGTGTGTCAAGCTGCTGTTTTTGTTTGATTTTTAGGAGAACCCACAACGCCAAATTTAGCGCCAAATTTTCGACGCATCTTTGCCACTTTCTCGCCACATTCTGACAATCTCCCCCTATGGCTGTGCGAAAATTGCATCCCTCTCAGCCCGAATCGTCGCCCCTTTGGGCAACGCGGTTCCCCGAGATCCACGCCCATCACCGCCCCATCACCACCCCGCCACGCAACGCCGGCCGCACCGCTTGCATGCCGCCCGCGCATGGCGGATACAGGACCCACAGGACACGGGTATCCGCAGGGGGGAAACCGACCATGAAAATCGCGAGCTTCAACATCAACGGCATCAAGGCGCGCGCGCAGGCGCTACCGCAGTGGCTCGACGAGGCCGAACCGGACGTGGTCGTGCTGCAAGAGATCAAATCTATCGACGAAAACTTCCCCCGCGAGATTTTCGAAGAGCGCGGCTACACGGTCGAAACCCACGGCCAAAAGAGCTTCAACGGTGTGGCCATCCTCTCCAAGCTGCCGCTTGAGGACGTGACCCGCGGCCTACCCGGCGATCTGCCCGATGGCGCCCCCGACGCACAGGCCCGCTGGATTGAGGCCACGGTTATGGGCGACACTCCCATCCGCGTTTGCGGCCTCTACCTGCCCAATGGCAATCCGGTCGAGATCGAGAACGGCGCGCCCAAAGAGGGCGGCAAATACGCCTATAAACTGTCATGGATGAAACGCATGAAGGCCCGCGCCGAGGCGCTTCTCGCGCTCGAAGAACCGTTCCTCATGGCGGGCGATTATAACATCATCCCCCAAGACGAAGACGCCAAGCGCCCCGAAGCCTGGCAGGACGATGCCCTCGCCCGCCCCGAAAGCCGCGCCGCGTATCGCGAAATCCTCAACCTTGGATTTACCGATGCTTTCCGCGCCCGCACCCTTGGTCCGGGGCATTATTCTTTCTGGGATTATCAGGCCGGAGCCTGGAACCGCGACGATGGCATCCGCATCGACCATATCCTCCTCAGCCCCGCCTGCGCCGACCTGCTGCGCGACTGTCAGATCGACAAGGAAATCCGGGGCCGTGAAAAACCATCCGATCACGTGCCAATCTGGGTCGACCTCGACGCCTAATTTACTCGACAAGCACCTCGGGCGGCTGCACGGCCAATTCCAACACGCCCAAGGCATCAAGACCGCCAAGCATGGAATCCACGGCGATGGTCGCCAAAATGATTCCCATGACGCGACTGATCACATTCGCGCCGGTGTTGCCGATGACCTTGTGAATGGCGCTCGCGACAAGCAAAACCACAAGCGTCAGCAGCAACACCAAAGCCAATAGCCCGGCTGTCGTCACCTGATCGGCAAGCGGTTCGGTATGATTGTCCGTCAGCACCACAAGCGCCAACATCGCCCCCGGCGAGGCAATCGACGGCATCGCAAGCGGAAAGACCGCCCCCGAAAGATGATCGCGCTCGGCCTGTTCAATTTCCCTTTCGGGCTTGGACTCGCCAAACACCATCATCATCGCGAAAATGAAAAGCACGATCCCGCCCGCAACCTGAAACGATCCAAGCCGCAATCCGAGCGTCTCAAGAAGAACCTGCCCTCCGACAAGGAACGCAAACAAGACCACGCTGGCAATAAGAACGGCGCGCATGGCATAGGAACGATGCAGGTGCTTGGGAATCCCCCGCACGGCAAAAAGGTAAACAGGGATGGTGCCAATGGGATCAATCACGACAAGAAGAGTAACAAACTCACGTGTCAGTGAAGTGAAATCCATCGAGGTGAAATCCATCGTGTTCTAATCCCTGATCCTGGCCGCCATGCCTCCTATATGCTGGCTGCGTTTCGCTCGTTCTGGATACAGGATCGGCGCCGGAAATGGAACCATGTCGCCCGGTTCATCTGTCGCAAATCAGCTCCAGATCGCCCACACATAAGCAAACTGCCTAGCCTTTGGTCACATCATGCCGGTAGATCCAGTCATACTGCTGCATGAGGCGTTTGGGCGCGACATTCGAAAGCGCCCGAAGCCCCAGATGAGCACCAAACCGTAGCGGCCCAAAGGCGAGGTGGTATTTCCACGCGTTGCCGTTTGCCGCCGCAATCACCTTGCGCACCCGTCCCTCGCGGCGCGCCTGATAGGCGGCAAGCCCGCTCTCCACCGTGTCGGCCCGCGCAAGCGCATCCGCAAGAACCCACGCATCCTCCATCGCCATCACCGCGCCCTGCGCCATGAACGGCAAGGTCGGATGCGCCGCATCGCCAAGGATCACCGCGCACCCTTTTTGCCAAACCGGGGCCACGGGATGGCGGAACAACCCCCAATACCCCACGCGCTCGACCGCATCGAGCATCGCCTTCGCCTCACCGCCATACCCGGCAAAGGCTTTGCGAAGGTTTGCGGGGTCATCTTCGTGCATCCAGCCCTCTTCGGCCCAGCCCGTGCGCTCCTGCACCGCGACAAGATTGATGATCTCGCCGCCGCGGAGCGGATAACTCACCATATGCTGACGCGGCCCCATATGCACACGCGATACATTCGGATGCCCAATGACATTCGGAATCGTCGCGCGCCACGCGGTCTGACGGGTAAAGAACGGCGCCTGAACCCCGTTCAACGTCTGGCGTAGCTTTGAATGAAGCCCCTCTGCCCCGATCAAGAGCTTTGCGTTGACCACATCGCCATTAACCATATGCAAGGCAGGCCCATCCTCAAGCGTCACCCGCTCGACCCTCTGCAAAAGCCGAAGCCGGATGCCCGCCTCGCGCGCGGCCTGCGCCAAAAGCGCAATAAAATCCGCGCGATGCACAAAGAAATAAGGCTGATCCTCGGGCAAAAGCTCAAGATCAAGCCGCGCCACAAGAGCGCCCGCGCGATAATCACGCAACTCAACCGCCGTGCCCCGCGTCGCAATGGCGCGAAACGCATCCCCAAGACCCAACGCCCGAAGCACGGCAAACCCATTGGGGCTGACCTGAATGCCCGCGCCGACCTCTCGGATGGCGTCGGCCTGTTCAAGAACCGTCACCTTGGCACCGCGTTGGCTGAGCGCGATCGCCGCCGTAAGCCCGCCAATACCGGCCCCGACGATCGTAATTTTTTGTCCCTGCAATCCCATCACCGTCCCCCGGATGGAAAAAGCGCCGGGTTTTCACTCCCGGCGCCTCTGTCGTCTCTCCCCGCTCAAACCAGATCAGTCGTCGCGGTGAACTTTTTCGCGCCGCTCGTGACGCTCTTGCGCCTCAAGGCTCATGGTCGCGATTGGCCGCGCATCCAGACGCTTAAGCGAAATCGGCTCGCCAGTGACTTCGCAATAGCCGTATTCGCCTTCTTCAATCCGGCGCAGGGCAGAATCGATCTTGGCAACCAGCTTGCGCTGACGATCACGTGTGCGCAGCTCAAGCGCGCGGTCGGTTTCTTCGCTGGCGCGGTCGGCAATATCGGGAATGTTGCGCGTGCTGTCCTTCATTCCCTCAATCGTATCACGGCTACCTTCTAAAAGCTCATCTCGCCAATTCATGAGCTTGCGGCGGAAATATTCGATTTGCCGCTCATTCATGAACGGCTCGTCTTCTGCCGGACGGTAATCGTCTGGCAGGAACGTTTCTGCTTTCATATCTGTTCCCTTGTCGTGGCTAACGTCCGTCATAGTAATTTCCTCAGACATCAGGCACCCCCTTCACTCTGGCTCTGCCAATAGCTCAGAGCCGCCCGAATGTCACTAGTCAAAGCGCGGTTTTCACAACAACAACACCAACAGGGGCTGCGATTAAAAAATCCGTGAAAAAACATGCATATAGAAGACATTTTTGCACAATCATCACCACAAACCCCAGGAACGCGCCACTGTCTTCAAGTTGGAAACAATGACTGAAATCCTCTCACGCGGCCTTCTCGCCTGCCATTTGGCGACGCAAGACCGGGCACAGCGTCCGTTCGGCCAATGCTCTGGCCTTCTGACACTTCGACGTCGCGGCGGTGCTTGCCAAAATGGGATTGTCGCTTTACCCAAATGCCCGACATATACATGACGCGCAGATCCGGGTAGATCCGGCAGGAAGGACACCGCATGACCCATCGCTTCGAAGGCACAAGCACCTATGTGGCCACCGACGATCTTACAATCGCAGTCAATGCCGCTGTGGCTCTGGAACGCCCGCTTCTGGTCAAGGGCGAGCCAGGCACCGGCAAAACCGAACTGGCCAAACAGATCGCCGACGGTCTCGGCCTGCGCATGATCGAATGGAACATCAAATCCACCACCAAGGCGCAACAGGGTCTCTACGAATACGACGCTGTCTCGCGCCTGCGCGATAGCCAACTTGGCGACGAGCGTGTGCATGACGTCAAAAACTACATCAAAAAAGGCAAACTCTGGGAGGCCTTCGACACCGATGAAAAAGTCGTTCTGCTGATCGACGAGATCGACAAGGCCGACATCGAGTTTCCAAACGACCTCTTGCAGGAACTCGACAAGATGGAATTTCACGTCTACGAGACCGGCGAGACGATCAAGGCCAAACAGCGCCCGATCATGATCATCACCTCAAACAACGAAAAAGAACTCCCCGACGCCTTCCTGCGCCGCTGTTTCTTTCACTATATCCGCTTCCCCGATCACGACACGATGAAAAAGATCGTCGAAGTGCACCATCCCGGCATCAAGCCCGCGCTCCTGACCACCGCGCTGACCCAATTCTACGAGATCCGAGATACCGCTGGCCTCAAAAAGAAACCCTCGACCTCCGAAGTGCTCGACTGGCTCAAACTTCTGCTGGCTGAAGACCTTGATGCCGAGGACATCCGCCGTGACGGGGTTGACGCCCTGCCCAAACTGCACGGCGCGCTGTTGAAGAACGAACAGGACGTGCACCTCTTTGAGCGCCTCGCCTTCATGGCGCGCTCGCGGCGGTAATCTCTGGAACTTCGCGCGTTTCCGGCCATACTATTGCCCAGAACCCCGCCTAGTGTGGCGCGGTGATTTAATGACGGAGTCCGTCCATGCCGCAGGATTTACAGGTTTCGATTCGCCCCCTGTCCCCCGAGGACGAGGCCGACTGGCGCCGCCTGTGGACGGGCTATCTTGCCTATTACGAAACCAGCGTTGCCGAAGAGGTCTACCAAAGCACCTTCGCGCGCCTGCTCGGGGATGATCCGCGCGACTTCTCCTGCCTTGTCGCCGAAGACCGCTCTGGCCGCCTCGTCGGGCTGACCCACTACCTGTTTCATCGCCACGCCTGGAAGATCGAGGAGGTCTGCTACCTTCAAGACCTCTACGCCGACCCGGATGCCCGTGGCCTCGGAATCGGTCGCGCCCTGATCGAGGCTGTCTACGCCGCCGCAGACGCCGCGGACGCGCCCGCGGTCTACTGGCTGACCCAAGAGTTCAACGCCACTGCGCGCAAACTCTATGACCGCATCGGCGTGCTCACCCCCTTTCTCAAGTATCAGCGACCCTGACCGCCATGAAGCGCGCCGTTCTTCCGTTCGTCCTTGCCCTCGGAGCCTGTGTCCCCACGACACAGAGTGACGCCCCGACGCGCGCCGCCGTCTCCGAAAGCACCTTGCCGCCGATGAAGATTTTCGCCGTGCCGCATCCCGACCGTCCCATGCGCGCCAACCGCGATATGGCGCGGGATTTCCTCGATCTCGCCTTTACTATGGAAAGCGGGCGCACCCTGTCCACCATGACCCGCTTTGAAGAACCGATCACGGTGCGCGTCACCGGCACGCCGCCGGTAAGCCTTACGCCCGACCTCAAACGCCTGCTGTCGCGCCTGCGCCGCGAAGCCGGGATCGACATTCGCCAGACCACAAACCCCGGCGCCTCGATCACCATCGAGGCCGTCTCCCGCGACCGCATCCGCAAAAGCCTGCCCCAAGCGGCCTGTTTCGTGGCCCCCAACGTCTCAAGCCTGAGTGAATATCACCGCGCCCGCCGTGGTAGCGCGACCGACTGGGGCCAACTCAAACGCCGCGACCGGCTCGCCATATTCGTGCCAAGCGACTCCAGCCCGCAAGACCTACGCGACTGCCTGCACGAAGAACTGGCCCAGGCGCTCGGGCCGCTCAACGACCTCTATCGCCTCTCCGATAGCGTGTTTAACGACGACAATGCCCATGCCGTGCTGACCGGGTTCGATATGCTGATCCTGCGCGCCTATTACGATCCCGCGCTCACCAATGGCATGAGCCGCGCCGAGGTCGCCCGCCGCCTGCCCGCCGTCTTTGCCCGCATCAACCCCGGCGGCGACCGCATCTCGCCCCAAAGCCTGCCCGCAACGCCGCGCCCGTGGATCGACGCCATCCAGACCGCGCTTGGCCCCGGTGCTGGCCCGACCGAACGCCGCCGCGCCGCCGCCGCCGCCCTGCGCATTGCGCAGCGCGAAGGCTGGCGCGATCACCGCCTCGGCTTTAGCCACTACGCCTATGGCCGCCTGATGCAGTCTTATGACGCCGACAAGGCCCATAGTCATTTCCTGCTCGCGGATCGCGCCTTGCGCCTTGCCGATGGTCCCGACTCTCCGCATCGGCTTTATGTCGCGACCCAACTCGCCGCCCATGCGCTTTCGGCCGGGCGCGGCAAAGAGGCGCTGGCCCGCGTGACACCGCTGTTGCCGGTGGCCGCCAAACTTGAAAACGCGACCCTGCTGTCGACTCTGATGCTGCTGCGCGCCGAAGCCCTGGAATTGGAAGGTCGGGGCGACGAAGCAACCAATGTCCGTCTGGACAGTCTGGGTTGGGCGCGATACGGATTTGGTTCGGACTGGGCCGTGCGCGCCAAACTGCGCGAAATCGCGGCTCTTAGCCCGCTGAAAGGGAGATACTGAGCCATATGTTCGTTCTGCTTGGGGCACTGCTTGGTGCCATCATCGGTGCCACGATTGCCAAACGTCGCAAGGGAAAACGCCTCGACGTGCTGCAATATGCCGTGATTTATGCGATGATTTTTGCCATAGTTGGCCTCTTCATAACAATTGCCGTGCACAGGATGGCGCTCTGAACCGATGTTTCTTCCCTTTTTCGAAAACCTCCGCTCTGGCGGCGTACCTGTTTCCCTTCGGGAATATCTGAGCTTTCTTGAAGGGGTCAAATCGGGCCTCACGACCTACGACATCGACGCCTTCTACTACCTCGCCCGCGCCACTATGGTGAAGGATGAGCGCAACCTCGACAAATTTGACCGCGCCTTCGCGGCGACCTTCTCGGGGCTTGAAGCGATCTCGACGCAAGACATGGTCAACGCCGTCGACATTCCCGAAGAATGGCTGCGCAAAATGGCCGAGAAACATCTCAGCCCCGAGGAAATGGCCGAAATCGACGCGCTTGGCGGCTTTGACAAGCTGATGGAGACGCTAAAAGAGCGGCTCAAGGATCAGGAAGGCCGCCACCAAGGCGGCAACAAATGGATCGGCACCGCCGGCACCTCGCCCTTTGGTGCCTATGGCTACAATCCCGAAGGCGTGCGCATCGGCCAGAAAGAAAGCCGCCACAAGCGCGCGGTCAAAGTCTGGGACAAGCGCGAGTTCCAAAACCTTGATGACTCGGTCGAGCTTGGCACCCGCAACATCAAGGTCGCCCTGAAACGTCTGCGCCGTTGGGCCCGCGACGGTGCCCACGAAGAGCTGGACCTCGACGGCACCATCCGCGCCACGGCCGAACATGGCTACCTCGACGTCAAAACCCGTCCCGAACGGCGCAACGCGGTAAAGGTGCTCCTGTTTCTTGATGTCGGCGGTTCTATGGACCCGCATATTCGCGTCGTCGAAGAACTCTTCTCCGCCGCTCGCGCCGAATTCAAACACCTTGAATATTTCTACTTCCACAATTGCCTTTACGAAGGTGTGTGGCGCGACAATCGCCGCCGCTGGCAGGCACAAACCCCGACGCATGAGGTCATGCGCACCTACGGGGCCGACTACAAATGTATCTTTGTCGGGGATGCCTCGATGTCACCTTATGAAATCGCCTATCCGGGCGGCGCCAGCGAACATTGGAACGCCGAGGCTGGCCAGGTCTGGCTCGAACGCGCCCGCGAGACATGGACCTCGAACCTCTGGATCAATCCGGTCCCCGAGAAATATTGGGGCCATACGCAATCCATTTCGATGATCCGCGACATCTTTGCGGATCGCATGGTGCCGATGACCCTCAAAGGGCTTGAGGCGGGCATGAAAGACCTCGTGCGCTAACCTGTTGCGCCCCAAAATCCCGCACCACCGCGATACAGACGCAATACCGACGCGATACCGACGTGGGATTTTTGCCCTTCTCGGACCGCCCGGCCCTTGTCGCGCCTCTCCCGCTGCGCCATATCTTTTGCATGTTACGCCTGACCCCGATCCTCCTTGCGCTGCTCTATGGCATCCTGCTCTACCGGTTCTCGGTCTGGCGCACCTCACGCGAGCTTGACGCCCGCTCTACCGAACTCGCGGACCCAAGCCTTGTGCCCTTGATCCGTGATATGGCCAACGCGCTCGACCTGCCCCGCATCCGCGTCCACATCTATGAAATCGAGCCCGTGAACGGCCTCGCCGCCCCGGACGGGCGCATTTTTCTCACCCGCGGTTTTTATAACCGATACCGTTCGGGCGAGGTCTCCGCCGACGAAATCGCCTCGGTGATTGCGCATGAGCTTGGCCATGTCGCGCTTGGCCATTCGCGCCGCCGCATGATCGACTTTTCCGGCCAAAACGCCATCCGCACCGCGCTCAACATGGTCATCGGGCGCCTCCTGCCCGGCATCGGCCCATGGATCGTCAACATGGCCATGACCCTCGTCGCTGCCCGCCTCTCGCGCGCCGATGAATACGAGGCCGACGCCTATGCCGCCGCCCTTCTGGCCAAGTCCGGCATCGGCACAGCCGCGCAAAAATCCTTATTTCACAAGCTCGAAGACCTCACCGCCGCGCGCGGCGGGGCCATCCCGGCCTGGCTCATGAGCCACCCCAAAACCGAAGAGCGCATCAAGGCCATCGAAGCCCTTGAAGCCAAATGGGGTCTCGCCCCCTGAGCGCCTTGCCCTAGGTCGTCAACGCCTTGGCCAACCTCGGCAATCGCGCCTTCTTCAACAACCGCCGCATCTCCCAAGCCTCGCCCGAAAGCCGCTCGGCCTCTTGGCGCACGGCCTCTGCGACCGCGGCAACCTCCTGCGGTGAGCGCTCCCAAATGCCCCGCAAGAGCGTATCCGGGTCCACCCGCTCAAGCCCTTCTTCGGCAAGGGTATGGCGTGGGAAATCCTTGGCGTTCAACGTCACAATCGCATCCGCCGATCCGGCAATCGCGGCTGCCAGAACATGAATATCCGCCGCATCCGGCAGGTAAAGCCGCGCCTCCAACGAGGGTTTCCATGTAACCTCGGCGCGTGGCCACGCCGCCCGCACCAACGCGATCTCGCCGCGCGCCTGTGCCTCTCCTGTCGGGCCAATCTTGCGCGCCGCCCGCGCCCATTCCTCAAGGATGCGCTCGGACCAAAGCGGCTCAAACGCGCCGGTTTTCGCCACCCCAAGCAGAACCTCCCGCATCACCGTCGGGTAGATCACACAAGTATCCAGCAAAAGCCGCCTCAAAGCCGGAAAAACAACGACTTGAGATACCCGCTCTCCGCAAGCTGCGGCATGAGCGGATGATCCGGCCCGGCAAACCCGGTATGGATCAACTGTCCCTGCCGCCCCGCGCGCCCGATCCCGCGCAGGCAAGCCCCGCGAAACTTGGCAATATCCGCCGCATGCGAGCACGAGCACAACCCCAGATAGCCGCCCTCTGCCACCAAAGGCGCCGCAAGCCGCGCCACGCGCTCATAGGCCCGCAAGCCTTTTTCCAACGCCGGTTTCGACGGCGCAAAAGCAGGCGGATCACAAATCACAACGTCAAACTCTGCACCCTCTTCGGCCAATGCGGTCAGCACGTCAAAGGCATCGCCCTTGCGCGCCGAAAACCGATCGCCAAACCCAGAGGCCGCTGCGCCCGCCTCGGCCAACTCCAGCGCCGACGCCGAGCCATCCACCGCAAGCGCCGAAGCCGCCCCGCCCGCCAACGCCGCAAGCCCAAAGCCCCCCACATGGGAAAAGACATCAAGCACCCGCGCGCCATCGCAAAGCCCGGCGGCAAACCCGTGATTGGGGCGCTGGTCATAGAACAGCCCGGTCTTCTGACCGCCCATCAGGTCGGCCATATAGGTCGCGCCATTCATCCTCACAGGCACCGGCGCATCCGGCGCGCTGCCGATCATTACCCGGCTGTCCTCGTCCAGCCCCTCAAGGCTGCGCGCCCGCCCCGATCCGTTCTTGAGCACCGTTGTCACGCCCGTCACCTCAACCAGTGCCGCAACGATCTCATCAAGCAAGACCTCCGACCACGCGGCGTTGGGCTGAATGACCGCCACATCGCCGAACCGATCCACAACCACACCGGGCAGCCCATCGGCCTCGGCATGGATCAGGCGGTAGTAAGGCGTCGGGTAAAGACGCGCCCGCATCGCAAGCGCGCGGGCGACTTTCGCCACAAGCCATGCCCGGTCAATCGCCGCCTCGACATTGCGCTCAAGCATCCGCCCCGCAATCCGCGACTCCGCATTAAACGCGATTAGACCAAGCGGCCTGTGCTCATTGTCTTCGAGACAGGCAATACTTCCCGGCGCGATTTTCTTGGCGCGCCGATCAAGCACGAGTTCATTATCATACACCCAAGGAAACCCATGCCGGATGGCACGGGCGTTGGCTTTGGGTTTTAGGCGGACAATTGGAAAAGAGGACGGCATCATGCCGTCCTCCTAATCCTTTCCGGGGCGTGTGAAAAGCGCCGATTGCCTTAAAGCGGTTTGACCGTGGTCAGCGGCTCAACCCGCGCCGTTACGCCTTTGTCGGGCGCGACCCACCCTGTCGCAAGGCTCATCTCGTCGCGCACAACCTTTGCAAGGTGCTGCGTGATCCGGTATTTCTGCGTCAAACCACGCGCCTCTGCCTGAAGCGCCTTCGAGCCACCATAGCCCACAAGGTCCGCCTTGATCTCACGTGGGCCACGGATCACCGCGCCGGTCTGCGGATCGCGGATCGTCATGGTAAACTCGATCGAATGGATGCCGCCAACCGAATAGCGGGTCTTCTCGGTGAGCGCATGGAAGCGTTGCACCTCGATCTCTACGACGACGGGCATCGCCCCTTCCAGCGGCGCACCGCCAAGTTTGATCGCCTCTTCAAAAAGCGCGCCAACCTGCTCATAGCGGTTGCCATAGACATCCCCGCGCCAGACGATATCGCCGCCAGGGTAATAGCTGTTGGCCTCCGAAACTTTGAGCGTCAGCGGCACATTCACATCAAACCCTGCAAGGCTGAAGGACGGGGCGGGCGCGGCCATTTCCGTTGCCGTGTGATCCATCGGCGCGTTCCGCGTCGCAGTATCAACCGAGGCACAGGCCGAAAGGCCAAGTCCAAGTCCAAGGGCCATCATCAGGGCGGTCATACGAGGCTTGTTCATCACGGGTCTCCTTGGAGAGAGTTATCTGCGGAGCAGAGTCGTCGCTCCTCATTGCTTTCCCGATGAAACTGCTCCTGAATTGAGGCATGATTTAGACAAATTGCGCGCCTTAAAAAGGTATTGCGCGCAAATGCCCCTACGCGGGCCGGGATCGCGGATCAATGCCGTGTGCGACTACGCCATCCGCCGCGCCGCTTTGGGGTCTCCGAACGTATCAGACCCTCGCGCAAGATCGCTGTCATGGGATGATCCTCGGCCTCGCCGCCGTTCTCGCCCCCGTAGTGATCCAAAAGCGCCTGAATAGCGTGGCGCGTATTGGCCGCGTCCTCAAGCGCCAAGGCCCAGTCAAGGAAGATGGTGCGACATTCGCCCGCCGATATCCCCTCGATCCGGTAGGCCTCGCGGATCAAGCCTTTTTTATCAACCTGTGCTTTTTCCATGCGCTCTATGCCTCCCCTGCGCCAAGGGCTTTGTCGATGATCGCCCCGGCCTGCGCGGCCTGCGTGGCCATCTGCGTCCCAAGCGCATCAAGCGTCTCCGCCCCCGTCTCACGCAGCAAAAACGCTGCCCCGCCCCGTCCGATATCTTCAGGCCGTATCGGTTTTTCGCTCAACAGCTTCGACGCGACCTGCACCCTCCAAAACAACTCATAAGCGCTCACAAGGCATTGCGCGTCCTGCTCATTGAGCAAACCCACACGCGCCGCCGCATGAATCCCTTCCACAACACTCTGTGCCGCACAACCTTCGACAAGCGCGCCTGTTTGCGACACAAGTTCGATCTCCTGCAACCTGCCGCGCCCGATCTTGGCATCCCAAGGCCCGCTCGGGGCTTTGGCGGCGGCAATCCTCTCGCGCATCTGCTGCACGTCTTTACGCACCGATTTCACATCATGGACCCGCGCCAATAGCGCCTCACGAAACGCCGTGACCTCCGCCTGCAGCCCCTCCGTCCCCGCCACTGGCCGCGCCCGCGTCAGCGCAAGATGCTCCCAGGTCCAGGCCTCGTTTTCCTGATAGCTTTTGAACGACGCCAGCGAGGTCGCCACCGGCCCCTGTGTGCCCGATGGGCGCAGACGCATATCGACCTCATAAAGACGCCCCTGCGCCATAGGAGCCGAAAGCGCCGTGACCATAGCCTGTGTCAGGCGGGCATAATAGACCCGCGCCGCCAAAGGCCGCCGCCCCTCCGAGGCCTCAACCCCGTCCGCATCATAAATCACGATCAAATCAAGATCCGACACCGCATTCAACCGCCGCGCCCCAAGCGATCCCATACCGATCACCGTCGCGCCGCGCCCCGGCATGTCGCCGTGTTTTTCCGCGAATTTCTCTGCCACCACCGGCCAAAGCACCGCCAACACCACGCCCGCGACA